>JAILRO010000062.1 GCA_024698145.1 Lachnospiraceae bacterium | reverse complement strand
AGCCGAATTTTGTAATTCGGCTTTTTTATTTTTGGGGAGATGATAGATATGATGAGACGTATAGAGATAATAATAGCAATAACATTAATTATGGTTTTTATGTGTAGCAATAAGGCGTTTGCGGTACCGGACCAATCAACCGATCCGGCACCAGCGTTACATGGTTATTGTGGCGATACGAAGGACATAGACTTGGAGGGCCATAATGCCGCATATGTCTGCTCTGATGAAGATGGTGATGGTGCATATGATACATTGCGAATAACAGGTACAGGTAGAATGGGAGAATTACAGAAGGAATTGGAGGATCCCACTGCAACAAATAAATATTACTATTATGAGCATCCCAGGAATATTGAAATAGTCTATATTGATGGAGTTTGTAATGTCGCAGGAATGAATGGCAGTCATGCGGAAACCTTTGTCTTGGGTGATTCTGTTACGTCAATAGATGATAGCGCGATGTATTCTGCAAAAGTTAAAACTATTATCGCATCTAATCTTAAAAAAATCGGAAAAAAAGCGTTGGCATTATCAAGCCTTGAACAATATGATATTCCGGACACTGTTACAGAAGTTGACAGCGAAGCGTTTTATGCATGTAACCAATTAAAAAAGGTCACTATCGGTAATAATGTCAAGAATATCGGTGCGAGTGCATTTAGCACATGTACCAAGCTTGAATATATAAAAATTCCTAGTAATGTAAAAACGATTGGACACTTGGCGTTTTATAGATGTTCATCACTTCAAAAAATTGATTTTGAATATGGGTTGGAAGAGACATATGGTGATATTCTTAATAATTGTGAATCGATTACCGAGGTTATTCTTCCCGACTCATTAAAGCAATTATATAATGGTTTTTCGTCTATGGAAAATGTTACATATATATATGTTCCGGGAAGCGTCAAAGAACTACAATATTTTATTGCATCAAGTTGTCCCAGTCTTAAAAGAATCACATTGGGTAATGGTGTCGCCAAACTTAACGGAATAGCTTCTCATTGCGATATTTTAGATGAAATCAATCTTCCGGGTTCTATTAATGAATTTACAATGAATAAGCAGATATATGACTGCCCTCACATTAAAACTGTTGGTCCTGTAAAAGGTTATAATATTAATTACGGCTGGACTAAGTCTATACCTCAATACGCATTTCGTGATATAGAGACAATAGAATCCGTTGTTTTTGCAGATACACTTACAGAAATAGGAGTTTCTACTTTTTCAAATTGTTCTAATTTAAAACATATTAATTTCCCTGATTCTATTCAGACGGTAGGGGGAAGTGCGTTTACAGATTGCTGTTTGTTAGAAGGGATTGAAGTTGGAAAAAACAGTCATTTGAAAACAATATCGAATGGTGCGTTTAAGAATTGCGAGGCACTTACAAGTTTTCATTTTCCTGAAGGGATGGAGAGCCTTGCTGATTATGCATTTTATGGATGTTGTGAGCTTAATGATATATACATTCCCGACTCGCTTACCAGATGTGAACAATACACCTTTAAAGGATGTGTTGAAATAAAAACATTAGGTCCTGCCGGAGACGGGAATTCATATAATGTAACATTAGGTTCAAAGACTCGTTTGCCAAATCTTCTTATGGCGCACAACGAGTTTTTGGAAAGTGCAGTCTTGCCGGAAACACTTACGGAAATATCAAGCTCTGTATTCTGGGGATGCACAGAATTAAGAACTGTTAATATCCCCCCAAATGTCAAAAAAATCGAAAGTTCGGCTTTTTCCGGCTGCAAAAATCTTGAAAGTATAACGATACCTGAAGGTGTAATAGATATAGAAGGCAGCGTATTTTATGGATGTTTTGGCCTTGACAGTATTACATTTCCATTGTCATTAAGAAAATTAGGTTCATGGGTCGTGCCTGATAAAAAAGGATTTGATATATATGGATATGATAATTCACCAAGTGATTATCATTACTACGATTCATACTATAACTATCATTCGCTCGGGAAAACCTGTCGTGTTATTTTTTCTGACAGTCATACAGGAACAAAATATTATGATTTATATGTGCCGATAAATGGTACAATTGACAGCTTTCCCGAACTTCAATCGCCGGGACCTGAATATGTGTTTCAATGCTGGACAATGTGGGGAACGACTGTAGTTGAAGCCGGTTATAACGTGGGAAATCAGACCCAGATTTCTTTATACGCTAAGTGGTATGTCAACGGTGTGCCTGAATATGACCCAAGTGCAAAAGACAAACAAAGCAACAATCAAAATAATAATTCTAATAACAATGCCAATAAGAATAATAATTCATCTGATAACAATAGCAATAACAGTAATATTGGAGTTAATTATACAGCCAGTGTTGGAAATAATAATTACAAGGTCATAAGTGTATCCGGAACTAACAAATGTAACGTTTCTTATACAGGATGCAAGACAAAAGTTAAAAATGCATCTGTCGGTGATACAGTTAGTATTAATGGTAATGCCTGTACGATTACCGAGATTGGTTCGTATGCATTTTACGGTTGTACAAAGCTTAAGAAGATAACTATAGGAAAAAATGTCAAATCAATAAGATACAATGCATTTTACGGTTGCAAAAAGAATGTGAAAATAATTATCAAAACAAAGAAGCTTAGTAAAAAAACCGTTGATTCGGGAGCGTTTAACGGTCTGTCAAAAAAAACGGTAATTATTGTTCCAAAATCAAAGTATAAAACATATAAGAAGTTGTTTAAATCAAAAGGCTTTAAGGGTAAAGTTAAGAAATGATTATTAAGTTTGTATTGTGAAACCAGTATTTTATTAATCGTTAGCAGAAAGGAGACCGGTTATGGATAAAAAGAAAATATATGTTAAGATAAGTGGTTTTGTAGGGCTTGTTATGACATTTATATTATTATCAGGGATATCGGTCCTAGCGACAGAACAACAGGCACAAGGTGATTTAATTATTGATACCGATGTTGACGAGGGCTATGCATATGTTGGCGACGGTGTGCAGCTGCTTAGAGGTTACGAGATAATGAAGGGCGGAACCTATAAGGTTAGTATGGCAGAGGGGGTTACGCAGACAAACGAAGTGATACTTATTGATTCAGACAATCCGGTAATATTAGAGCTTGATAATGTCAAGATATCATCTTTGGGATTAAAACAGTATTTTTTTGGACAAACCTCATATGGTACATATTATGGAGCGCCTGCTATATGGATAGATACTAATCTTCAAACTGATATAACAATCATTTATAAGGGGGATTGTTACTTAAAAGGCTCTAATCAATGGGCAGCAATTATGAAATACAATAGAGATACGGGTGGAAAGCTTACGCTTAGGTCGTCAGGAAGTGATGATGATGTTCTTAAGCTTGAAGGTGCGTGCGGTATAGGTTCACACTCGGATGCTGCTTCGATGTCTGATAATGTATGTATAGAAAACGGTCATATAATTGGTTCATTTGGTGCAGAGGGTGTCAGCAATTATGTTATTAATGACGGATATCATGTTTTAGAACAGAGAAACTCAAACAGTTCCACAACAGTATATCCGGGTATTGGCACTTGTACAATTAATGGGGGAACAATTGTTACGCGAGGTCCCATTGACTCTTCGGTAGTTACATATAAAGGCGGTAATCTATATAGCAAGAAAGAAATCCATGTTGTTGATGGTGCGGGTGAGGAAACAAAGCTTGTTGTATTTCCTGCTGACGAGAAATTGACAGGTGTTGTAATTGATGGTAATCAGTCGCCATGTACAGCTAATAATTCTACTAACTATCAATTATATACGTTTTTGACCCGAAAAGAACATACTGTCAAGCTAATATTCACGGACAGAGAAGAAGAATATACGGTATCATTTATAGGTGATAAGCCAATTGTAACAGGTGATAATACTATATCCGTTACCTATCCGGATTGGGCAATACAAAGTATAGAGAAAGCAATAATTACCGGTGTACCTGAATCAATGTATTATACAGGCAAACGTGTAACTATACCGGATCTTAAAGTAACATTGGATGGTTATGAATTAAAAGAAGATAATGATTATACTGTTACTTATATGAATAACAAAGAAGTTGGCAGAGCATCTTTTTCAATTAAAGGAATTAATACATATAAAGGAACATTATATGGTAATTTCGAAATAAAAAAGAAGCCTGAAGAGAACAATAATAACAATAATTCGGCAACCAACAATAATACAAATAATAATTCTCCGAATAATAATACAAGCAATATTAATTCTACAAACAACGATAATACAAATAATAACAGCACCGATAACAATAACGACACTAATAATAACAACAATACTAATAATACTAATAATACTACTGAGTATGTTGCACCGACGCCTAAGCCTACAGGTACAACGCTTCCGAAGAGCAATTACGGTTCGTATTACAAAGTAACATCATCAAGCAGCAGTAATCCAACTGCTACATTTACAAAGCCTGCCAACAAGAATACATACAGTGTATATATTGACAGTACGGTTTATGATGACGGCGTATATTATACAGTAACAACTATTTCTGACAATGCCTTTAAAGGCTGCAAAAATATTACTTATTTGTCGGTTCCGTATTCGATTAAAAAGATAGGCAAAAACGCATTTAAGGACTGTAAGAAATTAGAAACATTTACAATATACACGACGAAGCTTAATTCAAAGAACGTCGGAAAGAATGCATTTAAGGGTATTACGAAAAAGACAAAAATAAGAGTTCCTAAGAGTAAGAAGAAGGCTTATACTAAACTGTTCAGAAAGAAAGGACTTAGTAAGAAGGTTAAAATAGTCGGAATATAAGTTATATCATTTCAAAGGAGGATTATGTATGGTAAAGGGAAGGATTAATGGTTTTATGATGAAGTACATTGAAAGAATAGCAATGCTTTTGCTTGTTTGTGTTTTTTCTTTGACTTGCGTAAATGCTTCTGCACTTACAGTAAATGCTCAGAAAACAGAAGAAGAGCAGGCCTGGGAAGATTATTGCAAAGATTTAAACACCCAGGGCAAGGCTGTAATAAGAACAAATATTGATGACGTACCAATGGATGGTTACGGCATCTATTATTATACGACATGGAGTTCGACAAAAACTCTTAATGAAATGATAGCAGATGGATCATTGATACAGTTGACGGAATCGTCAAAATATAAGGGATGTTTCGTTGTTGATTTAACTCTTAAAGACAACGATACAAAATATTTTACACCTAAATATATCTATCTGATTTCTGACAGTATTGACAAATCAACTGCAACATTTGGTGTTAACTTTGATGAATTCAAAAACATTGATAGAGATTTTATCTATTTTGGGGATGACAATGTCGCTGACCTTGATTTTTATACGATCAGCTATGAACAGGGAGATGTTGAATTGATGGAGCTTCCGGAGTCTTATCTTCATATAGGCAAACATGACTATGATAAAGATGAGCCGGAATACTATATGTCGGCGAAATCACCCGGCTGGACAAGCGATCATCGCGATATTCAGACCGGTGGATATGCGTTTTCTCATTGGGCTTATTATGATGAGAATAATGAAGAGAAAACCTTATATGGTTCTACGACTGTTAATAAACCAATGAAATTGCATCCATGTTTTATTAACGAAGAAAAGATTAAATCAGATGAAAATTATGGTACTAAAACTTCCAGAGCATACAGCGATTGGACATATAAAGATACTCTTACTGTTACTACATCGGATGAGTTTTTGAAGGCTATAACGGATTATCCTTATACTGATTTATCTAATCCTGAAAATCCATTATATCCACGTATGAAAAAACATTTTATAATAGTTAACGGGGATATCAATATTAATAAAGATGTTGTAACTGGTTTTCTTGCGGAACATGATACGGAATACAATCATACTACTTTAAAATATGATGAAACACTTAATATTTGTAAAATTACTGTATACGGATATGAAAGCTCTAATTTTATTATTATAAAAGACGGTTCGACGGTTACACTTGACGGAGTTGTTATTAACTGTAATGCTAATTGGGAAAACTCTTCATATTTTACTCCCATTACAGTACAGGATGGCGGCAAATTAATTTTAAAGAAATATTCGGAACTTAATTATGCAACATTGTTTAACCAGAAACAGGGTCAGATTGAGGTTGATGATACATCATATCTTCGATGCAATTGTTTGTATAACTACGGTAAATTGCATATTTCAAAACGTGAAAATTTGAATGATAAGATGTATATGTACAAATTCTGCGTTTATGATACATTTTTCAATGCAAAGGGTGCTACATTTGAAGCTGATTTCGGCGAATATGATTTCTGCTTAGATCAAAATATGTGGACTGTTAACGAGAACAAAAATGAAGTCGGTAATCTTAGTCTTGTTCCTATGCGTAACAACGGTACTATGATTTTCTCTGAATTGTGTTATTGTGAATTTGGTGACGGCTCGCAAGGCGGTTCCGTATATCAGCACGACAGATGTGCACAGATGCCATTTATTAATAACGGAATAATTAATGTTAAGAATAAGTACAATAATACTGAAGTGAACAGAACTGGTACATTGGAAATACGGTATAGCAGTTTTATCAATAATGGTTCATTGAATATTGATAATTACAAAGGACAATTATATGAGGACTCTATCGGTGCATCCTATAGTGGTCTTTACATATATAAAGCGGAACTTGTTAATACAGGAACAATCAATGTCAACAATTATGCCGGAAAAGGAATCAGTCTTGAAGGATTATACTATGATCCTTCACAATGTAGTAACGAATATAAATCCGTAACCGAAAAGCAGAAATGTCGTATAATCAATAAATCAGGTGGTAACATCAATATCAATACAGCGAAGAACAGTATTGGTCTGCTTATTGGTGACTACAATCTTCTTGATAATTCCGGTACTATAACACTTAACTTTATTAAGCCGACAGAAACAAACAGGAATAATTCATTTGTCATTCAACAGGGTTACTATGAAGACAGAATGGCAGAGGTTAATAATACAGGTATTATTGTCAATAACGGTTTTATTGCAAAGACTAATAAAGATAAGGAATTGAATTGGAAGGGCAACAAATGGACCGGAACAGGAAAAGAAGGGATGTATGTAAAAGAAGAAAGTCAAGGCGGTGGTGATGACCCGTCAGAAGACCCTTCGGATGATCCATTAGACAATCCGGGTGGCAATGGTGGAGAATCAGGTGGCTCAACAACGCAGACACCGACAACGCAGGCACCAACCTCTACACCTGCATCACAGACACCTGTGGCAGAAGGTGGTAGTATTGATTCCACAAATTCAAGTGACAAGTTTTCGACTTATACTGTAACATCATCAGATGCTACAAATCCTGAGGTTGCTTATACAGGAACAACTGATAAAAAAGCAAGAAAGGTAACGGTTCCTTCAACAGTTACATCCAACGGAGTGACATATACGGTTACTTCAATTGAAGATAATGCATTTAAGGGTAATACAAAGTTAAAAAGTGTAACAATAAGTGCTAATGTAGAAGAGATTGGCAATAATGCTTTCTCGGGATGCTCATCACTTAAGAGCGTTACACTTCCTGCAAAGGTTAGTAAGATAGGCAACAACGCATTTAAGGGCTGTAAGAAGTTAAAGACTCTTACAATCAAGAGTACAAAGCTTACATCAAAGACAATAAGCAAGAGCGCATTTAAGGGTATAACAAATAAAACGACAATTAAGGTGCCTAAGAAGATGAAGAAGACATATACCAAACTGTTCAGAAAGAAAGGACTTTCAAAGAAGGTTAAGATTAAGAGCTGATAATTTATTCACTATTGGGAGGGTTACAGATGAGAAAATACACATTATCATTACTTTTATTTATTATGCTGCTTGGATTGGGAGTTGTGCTTAACTCATCAACATCATATGCGGCTGATGTTGCAATAACACCTACAAAAGTCACCAGTATAACGCTTCCTGCCGTAAAGCAGCTTGTCGGCGGGGAATCATTTGACCTTGGTGCGGTTGTTGCACCGGAGAATGCAAGTGATAAGAGTCTTACATATACTTCAAGCGATACAAAGCTTTGTACGGTTGATAAAACCGGTAAGGTGACGGCAGAAAACAGAGTGAACGGTGTCGCAACAATAACGGCTACAGCCGATGACGGAAGCGGTGTCAAAGCAGAGTGCAAGGTCATTGTAACGCATACAACCTCTAACATGCCGGCTGCTACAAGCATTGGCAAAAACTCAATTAAGCTTATTTGGTTTGCTATGGAAGGAATGGACGGCTGGGAGCTGGAAATGCTGTCTAACGGAGTATGGAACGTTATCTATGACGGTAAGGCTACCGAGTTTAACAAAAAGGGACTTAAGAACGGTGGTAAATATAAGTTCAGATTAAGAGGATATATAATTCTTAACGGAGTTAGGTATTATGCACCGTATTCAAGTGAGAATTATGGTGCAACCAAGCTTGGTGCTTCAAAGATTACAAGCATCAAAAAGACAAAAATGCTTGATAACCATTATTCGGTCATTTACAAATTAAAAATCAAATGGAAGAAAGTAAATGGTGCAAGCGGATATACAATACTTTACAAAGCGCCTGGCAAGAAAGGAATACAAGAACTTGGAAAAGCAAAAGGAACAAGCAAGATAGTAGAAGTTATTGTTTGGAAGAAAGGTAAAGGTATAAGTAAGAAACCAGGAACCTTCTATGTTACCCCGTATATTAAGCATGGATATGAGTTTGAGGGTGTACGTTCCAAAGCCAAGAAATATAAGTTTAAATACAAACCACAATAATTTTTGAATTGACATTTACATTGATAAAAATGTAATATAAGTAAAAATTGGTAAAATACAAAGAGGCGACGTTACATGAAAGGCAAAGGGCTTTCCCTGCTAAAAGAAGATATTCGTAATAATTATAAAGGGATACTGATTGTTATAATATATTCAGTTGTAACTCAATTAGTTTTTGGTTTTATATGTCCGTTTCGCCTTGTAACAGGGATTCCTTGTCCGGGTTGTGGACTAACAAGGGCAGGGCTTTCTCTTATAAAACTTGATTTTGGTAAGGTCTTGTATTACAACGTGATGATTATTCCGATTGCGATATACATCATCTATGCGGTAGTTTGCAGATATGTACTGGGTACGAAAGTAAGATTTGCTACAGTGATACTAATAATTCTTGCCGTAGCTTTACTTGTTTTATACTTTTATCGTATGGTTCGGTTTTTCCCGAATCACAAACCTATGGAATATGTTGGGCGGAATCTTTTTTGGCCGATATATACATTTGTGAAGGGAATCATTTACAAATGATAACAACTTCATTACATTATTAATTATCAAATGAAAGGAGAAGGGTTTTATGCATGATGATGAACTGACACTTGGTCAATGGATCGGAACAATTATTCTTACTATGATTCCTTGTGTGGGATTAATCTGTTTGTTAGTTTGGGCATTCAGCGGTAATACTCAAATTGACAAGAAGCGTTACGCACAGGCATTCTTGATTTTTGAAGTGATTATGATTGTTTTGACGATTATTTTGTACGCAATACTTGGAGCAGCAATGTTTGCAATGTTCTCAAGTCTTGGTGCGTAATCGGATATGGTTATTTTGTCATTTAATACTGATAGGAGGTTTAATTATGGATAACAAAATGTCATTTGGCCAGTGGCTGTTGACTATATTTTTGATTTGTATTCCATGTGTGAACTTGGTATTACTTATTGTTTGGGCTGTTGGCGACGGCGGTGGATATACTGCAAGAAAAACTTTTTCGCTGGCTTATCTTATTGTTTCTATAGCAATTAGTGTGCTTAGTTTCATTTTCGGAATCGTTGTCGGAATGTTTGGTGCTGCAGCTGCAAGTAGTACAATGCTGTTCTTCTTATAGCATACGACCTTTTTTAAAAAATTGTTGACGTATTGGAAATTTATGTTATAATTTTACGTGTGTTTGAAAAATAACCCAAGGTTGTATGCGAGACACAATATGCAACTGAAGGGAGGTCAGGTGAGAGAATGTCAAATGTTATAGTTAAAGAGAACGAGACTTTAGACAGCGCTCTTCGTCGTTTCAAGAGAAATTGTGCGAAGGCTGGTATTCAGCAGGAGATTCGTAAGAGAGAGCATTACGAGAAGCCAAGCGTAAGACGTAAGAAGAAGTCAGAGGCAGCTCGTAAAAGAAAATTCAACAAATAATTATGTATTTAAGGAGTCATCATTTATATGGTGACTCTTTTATTATTTAATAGAATAACAATTCATATATATACATATATTATAAATGTAGCAAATAGGACGGTAAGCTTGTGGAGTTTCCCAAGGATGTATTGTATGGTGATGTTTTACTTCGCCTTTTTGGTAATCGCGAAGCTTTGATAGAGAACTACAAAGGATTGCTACTATACACATCGGAGGAGATTGTTATTACCTGCAAAAAAATGACGCTTAGAATCACAGGGGAAGAACTACGTGTTCATTATTTTTCGGGTTGTGACATGAAGGTAACCGGTAACATACATACAATCACATATACCCCTAACGGTGAATTATGCTGCTGAAAATATTAAGATATATGTTTGGTTACGTAAGGATTGAGGTGTATGGTTTTGCGCCTGAACGATTGATGAATCTTTTGATAAAAGATAATATCGTAATTTGGGATGTAAATGATACTCATGACGGATATTCTTTTTTTATTGGAAGGAAAAACCTTATTGGTCTAAAGCCGTATTTGAAAAAAACAAATATGAAATTCAAAATATTGACAAGAATCGGGTTCCCATATCTTATAAAACAAAACCGAAAAAGGGTAACATTTATTATCGGGTGTATCGGTTTTATGTGCGCTGTGTACACGCTATCTTTGTTTGTATGGGAAGTCAGAATTGTCGGTGAAGACCATCTTGTTGCTAATGAACTTTTAAAAAGGATAGAAGAGCAATACGTTCCGCTCGGCACATTCAAGTCGAAAGTGGATTGTGTGGAATTGGAAGAAAAACTTAGAAAAGACTACGACGAAATATCATGGATAAGTTGCGAACTCAAGGGGACGGGGCTTACAGTATATCTGGAAGAAGGAATAAAACCTAAAACAAAACCTTCAAAAGACGTAACAGGCGACCTTGTCGCTACGAAAAATGCGAAAATAACTAAAATGATTACAAGACAAGGAACACCGGTTGCAAAAGTTAATGATAAAGTAAAAAAAGGAGACATTCTTATATCGGGGACCATTAATATATACGATGATAATCATGAAGTTATGGATACGTCATATGTGGCGGCAGACGGGGATGTTTACGGGAAAACATCTTATGATTACGATGATTACGTAGATATGGATTACTACGAGAAGGAATATTATGACAAAGAAAAGAAACATATAACATTATATTTTATGGATTATTGTCTAACGCCATTTATTCCAACTATTAATGCAGCCAATTACGATACATTTACACAAATACACAAATTTAAAATCTTCAACGATTTATATCTTCCTGTTGGATATAAAGTTACAAAACGTCTTCCGTACACGTTGAAACTTTCATCACATACAGAACAGGAGGCTACAGATATTCTAAATGATCGCCTTGCAAAAAAAATCAAACAATTTGAAGAAAATGGACTGGAAATAGTTAAAAATGATGTTAAAATAGAGAAGGCTGATAACAAGCTTGTTGCAAAAGGTAAGATTGTTGTAATTGAACCGATAACAACGCTGGTTAAAAAACCAAAGACTGATAAAAAGAAGGTTAAAAAGAAAAAGAACAAATAAGGAGAGATATATGGGCACTACCGAAAAGAGCTTAACTATACCCGCAGATCATGTGGCTAATATATTCGGACAGTACGACTGTCATATCAAGAAAATCGAGAAAACCATGCAGGTTACTTTGATTATGAGAAATGATAACCTTAAGGTTATAGGTGAAGAGAAATCCGTAGATAGAACTATATCAATTATAGAATCACTGGTCGATCTTTCCAAAAGAGGTAATGATATCACAGAACAGAACGTTAATTATATGTTGGCGTTATCTGTAACAGATAGCACCGAAGAAGCTGTAAAACTTGATAAAGATGTTATTTGTCACACTGTTAACGGCAAACCTGTTAAAGCAAAAACATTAGGACAGAAGAAATATCTTGATTCAATAGACAAAAACATGATTGTGTTCGGTATCGGTCCTGCCGGAACCGGTAAAACCTATCTTGCCATGGCGAAAGCAATAACAGCATTTAAAAATAACGAAGTTAACCGTATCATACTGACAAGACCTGCAATAGAAGCAGGAGAGAAGCTTGGTTTTCTTCCCGGCGACCTTCAAAGCAAGGTTGATCCCTATCTACGTCCTTTGTACGACGCACTCTACGAAATAATGGGTGCTGACAGTTTTATCAAGAATATGGACAAGGGGCTTATAGAAGTTGCGCCACTTGCATATATGCGAGGAAGGACGCTTGATAATGCTTACATTGTACTCGATGAAGCACAGAATACAACGCCTGCGCAGATGAAAATGTTTTTGACAAGAATTGGTTTTGGTTCAAAAGCAATCATTACAGGAGATTTATCTCAAAAGGATATTCCAAAAGACGCAGTAAGTGGTTTGGATGTTGCGCTTAGGGTTCTTAAGAATGTAGATGATATAGCAGTATGCCAAATGACAAGCGCGGATGTTGTGCGTCATCCACTTATACAGAAAATAGTAGAAGCATATGACAGATATGAAGAGGGACAGAAGAAGTCTTCCAAAAAGAAACAAAGCAAATAGGCTGTTTTCAAAATATTGTATGCGGGTTGATTTATTTCCCAAGATAATGTATAATATCTTTGTTTGTTAAGGAAGATTATGAGGTTACTATGACAGTTTTATTAGAAAAGGAAACAGAGCAGGAGCTTGGAATTGAATATTTTGACATAGCAAGCAAGGTTATATCTGCAAGTTTAGATTATGTTGATTGTCCATATGAGTGCGAAGTCAATATAATGCTTACGGATAATGCAGGTATAAGAGAACTTAACCGTGATATGAGAAATATCGATTCTCCGACAGATGTATTGTCATTTCCTGCACTTGACTTTGATGATCCGGCTGATTTTTCATGTGCTGAGAACGATGTTGCCGGCGCATTCAATTCTGATACCGGTGAACTCATGTTAGGTGATATTATGATATCACTTGAGCGTACTAAGGAACAGGCTCTTGAATACGGACATAGTGTCACAAGAGAGTTCGCATTTCTTGTATGCCATAGTATGTTACATTTATCGGGTTATGATCATATCAATGATGATGAACGTCTTGAGATGGA
The DNA here is from genome assembly GCA_024698145.1 of Lachnospiraceae bacterium. Taxonomy (GTDB): domain Bacteria; phylum Bacillota; class Clostridia; order Lachnospirales; family Lachnospiraceae; genus CAG-590. The sequence goes on along the minus strand of JAILRO010000062.1, from coordinate 59,648 downwards.
ACGTATTCAAGATGAGATTCTTGAAAGCATAGGATATACGAGGGATATCTGAGCTACCTGATTACAATTAGACAACAAAGGAGACAAATCATTATGCGAAAAACATTTATGAAGAAGTTATTAACAGTTTCAGTTCTTGCTGCAGCTATGTTTGCATTTACTGCATGCGGTAAGAAGGAAGAGCCTGCTACAGAGGCACCGACAACAAAGGCTACTACAACAGAAGAGGCTACAACTGAAGATCCTCATGTAGGTGAGGAATATAACGAACTTACAGGTGAGTGGTCAAAGGATTATAAGCCACATCGTCCTGTTGCCTGTATGATTAACAATTTGAAAGAAGCATTACCTTCTTCTTGTACCAAGCATGCTGATATTATATATGAGTGTATGGTAGAAGGTGGAATCACACGTATTATGCCAATCTTTTCTGAATACAGTGACCTTGAGAAACTTGGTTCTGTAAGAAGTGCAAGACACTATTATATCAATATTGCTAACGAGTATGATGCAATATATGTTCATTACGGACAATCTAAACCTGCCAAGAAAATGCTTGAGAAAGGTGCTATTGATAATATCAACGGTATGACTTATGACGCAGGTTTCTATAGAGATAATGCAAGAGTTGCACCTCACAATGCTTATACAACAGGTGAGAGAATCGTTCAGGGTATAGCTGATATGGGTTACAGTGACCAGTACAAGGAAACACACGAGAAAGTTCTTTCTTTCAATGAGGAAGATACAGATCTTGAGTCAACACAGGATGCTAATACAGTACATGTTAATTTTAGTAACTACTCACAGCCTTATTTCATATATAATGCTGAAACAAAGCTTTATGACAGATATGAGTACGGTGCACCTCAGGTTGATAACATGGCTGATGAGAATGATAACATTCTTCAATTCAAGAATATCATTGTTCAGCAGTCTGCTTATGAGTGTATTAATCCTAAGAACGACCTTCAGGAGCTTACACAGGTTGGCGAAGGAACAGGATTCTACATTACTAATGGTAAGGCTATTCCAATTAAGTGGTCTAAGTCTTCTAAGAAATCTAAGACAAAATACACAACAGAGGATGGACAGGAGTTATTGCTCAATCCCGGTAAGACATGGATTTCAATTATTGGTAATGCTGACGGATGCGGAGTTGTATTCGAATAAAATTACAGAATATATTTGAACATTTAATAAGGGGGCTATATTCTAGTCCTCTTATTGTGGTTATTGATAGGGAGGGGTAATATGCTTAACTACGAAGAACTTATGAGCAAAGCCAAAGAGGCCTATAATAATTCCTATGCACCATATTCAAAGTTTTGTGTCGGTGCAGCGTTAATTACAGATGATGGAAGCCTTTATACAGGCTGCAATATCGAGAATGCTTCTTACGGGGCAACTAACTGTGCTGAAAGAACAGCCATTTTTAAAGCTGTATCGGAAGGTCACAGAAAAATATCGGTTATTGCAGTTGCAGCAAAGGACGGAAGTACCGCTTATCCTTGCGGAATGTGCCTTCAGGTTATGAACGAGTTTATGAAAGACGGAAGAATCCTTCTAGAAGAAAAAGGTCAATTGATTAGTTACGCATTAAGTGAACTTTTACCACATGGTTTTGATTTATAATAGATTAAGCGAATAATACAAGAAAGATTAGTACATACTTTTCATAAGAAATCTCGATTTTGGGAGGTTTAATATGAAAAGAAATATTATTTTTCTGATATTTGCAATAATGACAGGGATACTTGCTATAACAGGTATTTTTCTGCATCGTTTCTTTTATCCCCAAAACTACGCCAAGAACGAACTGGGTGAATACGTTAATATTACTGTATCCCAGCAAACATCCACATTTCCGGTCAACAAATCAACTATATTTAATGTTGAATATGATTATCCGGAGGAAGATCGTTTACTAAAAGAACAGTTAAAATGTATACCGGCGCTTATGGGATGTGACAAGGACGGAGTGGAGCGTTATTTACAAAACTATATGGACAACTTAAACCAATCTGAAAGGGAGGCAGGGTTGTGTTCATATAAAATGATTTCGTATAACGGTAATGAAATTACGCTTCGAAAAACTTTTAAGAAACCTGAATATAACGGTTACTATGCCAAATCTTATAACGGGCTTATTGTAATATTACAAGGTGACGAGAAAACTGTTTACGATTATACGCAGATATCTATTGCGGATTTACCTGATGATTTACAAGAATCTGTTTTAAAAGGATATTATTTGAGTTCTGATGAAGAGTTATATTCTTTTTTAGAAACCTACACAAGTTAATTATACGAGAGGAGACCTACAATGTACGATGTGATTATAGTCGGCGCGGGAACTGCCGGACTGGCTTCTGCAGTATATACCTCAATGAATAATCAGAATTTGAAAATAATGCTTCTTGAAAAAGAATCCAAATGTGGTCGCAAACTATCAGCTTCCGGTAATGGCAAATGCAATATTACCAATTCGGAATGGTCTTTTAATTGTTACAGTTCTGACAATGAAGCATTTATTGATGATTTTGTAAGCAAGCATAATCCCAATGAAATCATTAGATTTTTTGAACTTTTGGGTATTCCTCTTTATGAAAAGAATGGATATTATTATCCTTTTTCTAATATGGCCAAACAGGTTACAAGTATTCTTATAGATGAACTTGATCGACGCAAGGTCAGTATTGTATGTGATGCGAAGGTTACAAGAATACGATATGAGGAAAATGAACGACGTTATTATGTATATGCCAACAACATGGGAAGCAAACCTATTGAATGCAAAAATATAATACTTGCACTTGGAAGTAATGCTTCGCCAAAACTCGGTGGAAGTGATACGTTAGACATAATTAAAAAACTCGAAATCAGTACTGTACCTTTTGTGCCGTCATTGTGTCCGATATATGTTGAGGATGACTTACTTAAAATCGCCAAAGGAGTACGTGTTGACGGCAAGGTTAACATTTGCGTAGGCAAGAAGATATATAGCGAGAGTGGACAGGTTCAGTTTAATGATAATAATTTGTCGGGAATTGCGCTTATGAATCTTTCAAAGTATGTATATGATCTCAAGGGCGATGAGTTCAAAGATGCTTTGTTTATTGAGTTGTTACCGGAGTATTCCTGGGACAAACTCAAAGAATACATAATCTGTACGATTAATATTTTTATGAAACGTTCGGTTATTAATATGCTGGATGGTTTCTTGCCTCATCAGTTGTCCGTATATATATTAAGACGCTTGAAACTCGATGAAAATATGCGTATTGGCGACTTGCCAGACAAGCAGATTAACAGGCTTACTTCCTGCATCAAAATGCTTAACTTCACACCAAAGCTTTATGAAGACTATGATAAGGCACAGGTATCACTTGGTGGTGTCAAATTAAAAGAAATTGATGCAGATACTTTTGAAAGCAGAAAATATCCCGGTTTATACATAGTGGGAGAGGTTCTGGATATGACAGGTAAGTGCGGAGGATATAATATTTCATTTGCTATACTTTCCGCAATCGCAGCTTCAAGAAATATTCTGGGGGATTTATGATTGATATAAGAAACATCAAACTTCCTGTAACTTCGGGAAAGAATGAACTTAAAAAGAAAATTACAAAATTACTTCGGACAAATGATTCTTTTGAGTATGAAATACTTAAACGCTCTATAGATGCGCGTAAAAAATCCGAGATAATGTATGTTTACCAGGTTGGAGTGACATTTGAAAATGACGCTCTTGAAAAGAGGATTATTAGTAGGGTTAACAATAATAATATTATGTTAACAAACAGAGTTAAATACCTATTGCCCAAGTATGAAAAAGAGATTAATCCAATGAAACATCATCCGTTAATAATTGGTTCCGGACCTGCCGGATTATTTTCTGCATTGATACTTGCAAGATGCGGATGCGAACCTATTGTTGTTGAACGTGGTAAATGTGTAGAAGAACGTGTGAAGATTGTTGACGACTACTGGAACGGCAAAGCACTTAACACTGAATGTAATGTCCAATTCGGTGAAGGCGGTGCGGGAACATTTTCCGACGGAAAGTTAAATACTCAAGTTAAGGACAAATACGGAAGAATACGATTTGTTTTAGAGGAATTTGTCAAGCATGGTGCTAACCCCGAGATATTATACGACAACAAACCACATATAGGCACAGATGTACTTGTTGATGTAGTTTCCGGTATTCGCAAAGAAATAGAACAACTTGGTGGATGTTTCTTGTTTGATACAAAACTTGATAATATTATTATCGAGAATATCGGCGGCAGTTATCATGTAACCAAAGCAAAACTTATTAAGAATAATTGTGAGACTTGGGTTGACGTTGATAAAATGATTCTTGCTATAGGTCACAGTGCAAGAGATACATTTTCAATGTTATATGATAAAGAAGTACCAATGACTGCAAAAGATTTCGCAATGGGCGTAAGAATTGAACACCCGCAGGAAATTATAAGAAAAGCAATGTATGGAGAAGGAAAGGCGGCAGAACTTTTGCCTGCGCCTCCGTACAAACTTACATATAATACTTCAAAAGGACGTGGAGTATATTCTTTTTGTATGTGTCCCGGTGGTTATGTGGTTAATGCTTCTTCAGAGGAAGGCTTAACCTCCGTTAACGGAATGAGTTACAGTGGAAGAAACGGTGCTAATTCCAATTCAGCACTCATTGTTACAGTAAGAAAAGAAGACTATGCTTCGGACAGTGCGCTTGCGGGAGTTGAATTGCAAAGACAACTTGAACGTGCTGTATATGAACAAGGACACGGCAAAATAGTAGTATCAAAATATGGCGACTTTGAAAAAGGCATTGCTACTACTAATGTCGGAAGTATCACACCACAGACAAAAGGAGAATATGTTTGCGGTAATGTCGCTGCATGCTTACCGGATTTTATTAAGGATTCCATAGTTGAGGCTATGCCTGTTTTTGATAAAGATATTCCCGGTTTTTACAATGAAGATGCGATAATATCCGGGGTTGAAAGCAGAACTTCTTCACCGGTAAGAATACTTCGAGGTTCTAACTTCCAGTCTGAAAATGTTGCCGGACTTTATCCTTGTGGAGAAGGTGCCGGATATGCAGGTGGAATTATGTCTGCAGCACTTGACGGAATGAAGGTTGCAGAAGCAATATTAGCTAATAATTAGATGGTTTAATATAACGGAGGTTTTAATATAAATGGATGAAACAAAAATTGCGCGTATTAATGCACTATATCACAAATCCAAAGCAGAGGGTTTGACACCTGACGAAAAAGAAGAACAGGCAAAGCTTCGTAAAGAATACATAGAGGCAATTAAGGGTAATATGAGAGCAACCTTAGATAATACAAGTATTCAGAACGAAGACGGGACACTCACCCCTCTCAAGATTGTAAGAGAAAAGAATATAGCTGCCAAGAATCCAACCAATGTAATGCTACGAGGATTTAACAACAACATTGAAAGTATAGAGGCTATAAAAGAGAAAAAAACAGTTGAACTTAAGAAGAAATATCGAAAAGAGATATCCGAAAAACGCAATGCATTAAGCGAACGTGAAGTAAAACAGCGTTCGGGTATCATTTGTTATAACGTTATAAGCAGCGACGAATACAAGAATGCAGACGTTGTTTGCGTGTATCAGGCTTTTCGCAATGAGGTAATATGCGACGATATAGTTGAGAAGGCTTATGAGGATAACAAGGAGATATATGTTCCGGTTTGCAATGAAGAAGACAAAACAATGCGGTTTGTCAAGGTGACTTCAGATACAAAATGGGAGCAGAATGGTTACGGAATAGAAGAACCTGTAATCTCTGCAAACAGCATTTTTCTTGATAAAGGAAATGATAACCGTAATATTTTGGTGGTTATGCCGGGGCTTGTATTTACAAAAGACAAGGCAAGAATCGGTTACGGTGGGGGATATTATGACAAATATCTTGAAAATGCAGGAGCAAACATAAAAACAATGGCAATTTGTTATTCATTCCAGATTATTAACGAATCTTTTGCTATGAGTGACACGGATATCGCGCCAATGCACATAGTTACTGAGAACGGAATAGATTAGGATTGTTTTTTTTACCTATTTCAGATATAATTTTACTATATTGTTTCTATGAGGAGAGGGCATTATGAGGACAAAAAAACTTATTACGTTATCGTTTGTTTTGGCTACATGTTTTATTATGGGGGGATGTGGCAAAACAACATCAGAAAAGAACAAAGAAATTACGCTTGTTGCCGGTTTTTCAACAAATGATTCCGATCCAAGAGTTGTTGCAACAGAGCTTTTCAAAGAAGAAGTGGAGAAAGCTACCGATGGAAGAATCAAAGTTGAGATTCATACAGACGGTGAACTCGGTGCCGATTCAGATCTTATTACAGGAGTTGTTAACGGAACAGTTGATATGACTGCATCAAGCGCCGGTAATTTTGGTGTATATACACCTAATGTCGGTATTTCTGCAATGCCGTTTCTTTTTAACAGTTTTGAGGAAGCCTGGGAATTTGTAGATAGTGATATAGAAAAGGAAGCCGAGGCCGGTTTAAAAGACGTTAATGTCAAAGTACTTGCACATTACGATAATGGTTTTAGATGCGTAACAACTTCTGAAAAGGCGGGTCCGATAGATGGAGTATCTGATATGAATGGGCTTGTTATTCGTACGCCCGAGAATCAGGTTGTAATGCAGACAATGGCAATTCTTGGTGCAGAGCCCAAAGTACTTGATTTTACAAAGCTATATGACGCATTAAAAAACGGAGAGTTTGATGCACAGGAGAATCCGATTCCTGTTATATATAACAACAAGTTGTATGAGGTTCAGGACAATCTTTCAATTACTAATCATAGTTATGATGTTATGCCGTTTGTTATAAGACTGGATATTTGGGATAGTTTAAGTATTGATGATCAGGCAATTCTTATGGAAGCTGCCCATAAAGCAGAAACCAAGAATAGAGAACTTGTTAAGTCTCAGACAGAAGATTATTTGTCTAAATTAGAAGAAGAAGGTATGCACATAACATATCCTGATCTTGAAGAGTTTAAACAGGCTACAGAATCGGTTATAGATTCATTTAAAGAAACTTATGATCCCGAGTTATTGGATAAAATCAAATAACATATTTTAGTATGTTTGGAGAATAGTTATGGTACTTAGTTTTGTATTTATTATATTAGCATTAAGTTCAATGATATGTCTTTTTGCGGCAATCAATGCGAGAAGGCGTAATTGGGGTGTGCTTATATATATTTCAATTGCGATTATTGCTAATGTTATTTGTATATTTTTATTAGATTGTAAGAATGTTGTTGCAGCAAGAAAGCTGCTAAGCTTTTATTATATATGTCAGGCGTTATTGTTTATTTCTACTGCATATATTGCTGTTAGTTTAACAAGATATAAGAGATTATATTATGCAAGTATTTTGATTTATCTAACAACGCTTCTTCAGGTTATTATTGTTATTTATAATTTTGTTCATCCGGCCGGTATGATGATTGCAAGACATCTTTTTATCGGACAGGCATGGTGGGTTGCAGAAAACGGTCGTAATTCATTTAACCTTATGTCGCTTTTTGGTTATAACATGTTGGCTACAGCCAATTCATTTTTGTTGTTCATTATAATTAGTATTTGTTGTATACGTTCACCAAAACTGTACAGAAAAAGAGTGTATATACTTCTTATAATGCACACAACATTCTTTGTAATTAGTTATTTTTCGGCAAGGTACAGCATTCCTGTATGGATTTTGTGTTGTGTGCAGAATCTGTTTTGCTATCTGTTTTTGTATTTTATAAATGTATATGCAGACAGAAAACTTCAGGAATGGTCGCTGTTTTCATTTGCCAATGAAATGAGTGAAGGATTTGTTCTTTATAATGAGTTTGATGACCCTATATATATTAATGACCAGTTAAAAGAAATTCTTTCAGAGGATTTGATTGATAGTTTCCGTAAGAAAGAGGAGCTTGACGCTTGGTTAAATGATACAGTACTTGTCGGTGATGCGGAATTTATTCTTTATAATACAGAATCAGGAGCTGTATATTTTAATATTGATGTCAGCAATCTTACACAGGATAATGTCAAATTAGGAACGGGATATATTTTCCGTAATGTGACTAATTCCGTGTTGAAAATTCAGGAAATGCAGGATGCCAATACTGAGCTTGAACAGGCCGCCAAAATGAAATCTGATTTCCTTGCTAATATGTCGCACGAGATAAGGACGCCTATGAATGCAGTTATTGGTATGGCGGAGATTGCTCTACGTGAAGACCTTGCAGACAACGTCAGAGACTACCTTCTTCAGATACAGAATTCCGGAAGAAATCTTCTTAATATCATCAATGATATTCTTGATTTTTCCAAGATTGAAGCAGGAAAAATGGAAATCTTTCCGGACAGATACGAGCCGTTATCTGAGATTAATGATATTGCAAATGTTCTTGTCACAAGGATAGGCGACAAAGAGTTGGAACTTTTCGTTATTGCTGACAGTAATATTCCTCATGCCTTAGAAGGCGATGCAATGAGAATTAGACAGATTATTATCAATCTTGCAAATAACGCAATTAAGTTCACACAAAGAGGAACAGTTATTATTAATATTAGTTGTGAGAATATATCTGATGATGAGGTAATGCTTACTTATCATATAATTGATACAGGTCAAGGTATATCAGAAAAAGATCTTGAGAAGATTTTTGTAAGTTTCCAGCAAGTTGATTCAAAGCGAAACCGCTCGGTTGAAGGAACAGGACTTGGACTTGCTATTTCACAAAGACTTTGTAAAGCTATGGGTGGTAGCATTGGTGTTAAAAGTGAATACGGCAAAGGTTCGGATTTCTATTTCAACATTCCCCAAAAGGTTGTTGATTCTTCTCTTGAACTGGTGGTTGAGAACGCTGAAGATAAACACGCATTTGTTATAAATGAAAATCCTGCAATGATTAATGAATTTATCAATGAAATGGATAGATTGGGCGTTGGTGCAACTGTTCTTCATTCTATCTTCGAGTATTCTCCGACGGGCAAAAGAGATTATATCTTCTTTGACGAAAGAGACTATGATGATGATATACATGATATTATTAGTAGATTTGAAGCTAGTGTCGGTGTTTGTCTTGTTAAATATGATTCTATGTTCGAAACTGATGTTAAAAACATTCGCATAATGAGACGACCGCAATCAACCCTTTCCATGATTATGACATTAAACGGAAAAGAAATGCGACACTCCGGTGATGTTGCATCATCATTTAAGGTTGATTATAAAGCTCCTGATGCCAAAATATTGATTGTAGATGATAATGCAATTAATATAACGATTGCAGAAGGTCTTCTTCAACCAATCGGTGCACAATGTTATGCCGCAGAGAACGGAATGGAAGCGATTGAAAAACTTAAGGTTCATGAGTATGATATTGTTCTTATGGATCATATGATGCCGGAGCTTGATGGTGTTGATACAACCAAGATAATAAGAGAGACCATACCGCAGGCAGCCAACATTCCTATTGTTGCACTTACCGCTAATGCAATGGAAGGCGTCAAAGAAATGTTTATTGAAGCCGGAATGAATGACTTCATTGCAAAACCTATTGATGTGAGAGAGCTTGTAACTAAGCTTCGTCAGTGGCTTCCGGAAGATAAAATAGTCAAACTTGATGATGTAATAGATCTTGAACCGGAAGATGACGATGAGATAGTTGAGTATGACGGTTTGGATAGCAAACGTGCTATCAAGTCACTTGGTTCAAAGGAACTTTTTGAAAAGATAGTCAAAGAATACTACAAATCAGGTGCAACCAAACGCAAAGATATTGTAGAAGATTACAATAACAGATCATGGGATGATTACACAATCAAAGTTCACGCACTTAAAAGTAGTTCAAGACAGATTGGTGCTTATGATGTTGGTGATTTGGCTGAAGAAATGGAAGTCGCAGGGAAGGCCGGAGATATTGTAACCATCAAGAAAAAGACAGATAGTCTTCTTAATGCCTATGATGCGCTTCTTGAAAAGTTATCTAAGTATTTTGAAACAGAAGAAGTCTCTGAAGTAGATTTACAGGAATTTGATAAAACTGCTTTTGACAATATAATTGAGCGTCTTACATCTGCTTTTGATGATTTGGACATGGATGAGATGGAAGCCTGTAAGGAAGAGTTTTCAAAGTATTCATATAGCGACGAAGTCAAAGCTAAACTTTCAGAACTGTACGAAGCTATAGATAATATTGATATCGATACAGGACTAGATTTAATTAAGCAACTTAAAACACTAGTATAATATACAGAAAAGAGGAAATTTATGGAATTAGAAGTTATGGGTAAGCTCGCAAAGGAAGCTTCACGAGAATTAATTAAACTTACACAACATGTTAAAAATGCATGTCTTATTTCAATAGCAGATAACCTTGTCAAAAACGCTGACGAGATAATAGCTGCTAACGCAAAAGATATAGAGAATGGTAAGGCTAACAATATGCCGGAATCATTGCTTGACAGATTGTTACTTACAAAAGAAAGAATTGACGGTATTGCGGAAGGTGTACGACAAGTAGCAAGTCTGGATGATCCTATTGGAGAAGTAATATCCATGAAGGAACGTCCAAACGGACTTATGATAGGTCGCAAAAGAGTTCCTCTTGGTGTTATCGGAATCATTTATGAATCAAGGCCTAATGTTACAGTTGATGCGTTCTCACTTTGCTTTAAGGCAGGAAATGCTTGTATTTTAAGAGGCGGTTCTGATTCAATATATTCCAATATTGCAATTGTTAAGGTGCTTAAGGAATCATTAAAAGAGAATAATGTTACTGAGAATGCAATATTTCTTCTTGAAGATACCAGTAGAGAAACTGCTACAAAGCTTATGAGACTCAATGCTTATATTGATGTTTTGATTCCTCGTGGAGGAGCAGGTCTTATTCGTTCGGTAGTACAGAATGCAACAGTACCTGTAATTGAAACCGGAACAGGTAACTGTCATGTATATGTTGATGCTTCTGCCGACGTTGATATGGCTGTTGATATTATAAAGAATGCCAAGTTACAGAGATTGGGTGTATGTAACGCATGTGAATCACTCGTCATTCATAAAGCTATTGCTGATGCTGCAGTTCCGAAGATTGTTGCAATGCTTAAGGAGAATGATTGCGAAATTCGTGGTGATGAAATCATACAAGGCTTTGACAAATCAATAGTTCCTGCAACTGACGATGATTATGCAACTGAATATTTGGCAAAGATTATTTCTGCCAAGGTTGTTGATAGTATCGACGAAGCAATCGAGCATATCAATCGTAATTCCACAGGACATTCAGAGGCAATTATTACAAAGGACTATGATAACGCACAGAGATTTCTTAACGAGATTGATTCTGCGGCTGTATATGTTAATGCATCAACACGATTTACAGACGGTTTTGAGTTTGGTTTCGGTGCAGAGATTGGTATAAGTACACAGAAGCTTCATGCCAGAGGACCAATGGGTCTTGAAGCACTTACTACAACTAAGTTTATTATATACGGTAACGGTCAGGTAAGACCATAGAGCCGTATTAAAAGAGAGGATATAATTTAATGGAAACAAAGTTTACAGGCAGTAAAGATTATGTGGCGAGCGAGGAGTTGATGGCGGCGGTTGATGTTGCGGTTGCATTACAGAAACCTCTTCTTATAAAGGGAGAACCGGGTACAGGTAAGACAATGCTTGCGGATGCAATAAGCAAATCAATGGATAAGAAGCTTATTGTTTGGAATATCAAATCAACAACCAAAGCTCAAGACGGACTTTATGTATATGATACAATACAGCGTCTTTATGATTCACAGTTTGGTGAGGAGAGTGTAGATGATATTGCACATTACATCAAACTCGGAAAACTTGGCGAAGCATTTTCTTCTGATGAACAGGTTATTCTTTTGATTGATGAAATTGACAAAGCGGATCTTGAGTTCCCTAATGATTTGTTATGGGAGCTTGATAAAATGGAATTTTATATACATGAGACAAAGGAAACTGTCAAAGCTAAGGTTAGACCAATTGTAATTATTACATCTAACGCAGAGAAAGAGTTGCCTGATGCATTCCTTAGAAGATGTATATTCCATTATATTAGTTTCCCTGACAGAGAGCAGATGACAGAGATTGTAAATGCTCATTTTGACCATTTAGAAGAGAATGTACTTAAGAATGTGCTTGATACGTTCTATTGGATTCGAACAATCAAAGATATTCGTAAGAAACCAAGCACATCTGAATTAATTGATTGGATAAGAGCGCTTATGCTTTCAGGAACCGATACAGAAAAGCTTCGTGAAACATTACCTTTTGTTGGGGTATTACTTAAGAAAGACGAAGATTTGGAGGCTCTTAACAAAGCTAAGCTTTATTAATTACGGAGTGAATATAAAAATGAATTCTTCAATTAATCTAATTGCTATATTTGTTGCCGATTTTATCGGCGTGATAATGTTGTTACTAATAATGTTTACAAGAGGTTGGATAATTCCTTCTCGTAAGAAAGAAAGCAGACTCATGTTTGCTTTGATTATAGCGACATTGATTGACTGTTTGGTTGATCCTTTTGCCTTTTTTTCTGACGGTAAAGTTGGCTTGGCAAACTATAGAATCAGCTTTTTTTGTAATTCATTTTTATACTTATATAATTTGATTGTCGGAACCGGGGTTCTTTTTCTCGTAACAATACATATTAACAAGAAAATATCAACTGTTCAGAAGATTGTAGCTTCAGTTATTTTTTTGATTGAGTTTTTGTTATTGGTTATTAATTACTTTAAACCTATAATTTTTTATATCGATGAAAATAATGTATATACGCGACTTGATGGCTATTTTCTTTATATTGCATTTGGTTTGTTCCTTGTATTTTATGGTCTTATTATATACGTTATTGCAAGAATACGAGACGGAGCACTTCGTTATTTCCCGGTATGGGAGTTCTTGCTTCCGATAATAATCTGTATCTTTATACAAACTAATTATTACGGTATTTCAATTCAGCCTGTAGGCTTTGTAATATCATTTACCGCTATAATAATCAGTATACAGCATGAAAGTCTCTACATAGATAAGCTTACAGGTGCGTATAACAGATATGAGCTTGATAAAATTATTCTTGATTATAAGAAACGTAGAAATCGCAAGTTTGCTGCCATAATGCTCGATTTAAATGATTTTAAAATGATAAATGATACCTATTCTCATTCTGAAGGCGACCATGCACTTATTACACTTGTCAATATTGTTTCTAATATTATTCAAAATGATGGCGTTGTTATAAGGTTTGCAGGTGATGAGTTTATAATAATTATTAATAAGGCTTCTGATGGCACTGTTGAAGAATACTCTGATAAGATTATGACAGCAATTGAAGAATATAATAATGCTTCAGATAAGCCTTACAAATTATCGTCAGCAATCGGTGGCGAGATATTTGATATGTCAAAGGACTATGATATTGATTTTATGAAGAGAATAGATGAGCTTATGTATAAGAACAAGAGCGAGTACTATAAGACTCACGAAAGACATGGCGTTCGTAATTAACTATACAACAGGGAGTATATATGTTTCAGGATTTTTTCTATACACTTAAAGCAAAAGGACTCGATGTTTCCATGACAGAATGGTTGACTCTCATGGAAGCACTTGATAAAGGACTTGTTAATTCAGATTTTACATTTTTTTATTATGTTGCTCGTATGATACTTGTTAAGTCCGAGTCTGATTTTGACAAATATGATATGGCATTTGCAGAATATTTTCATGATATAGCTTCGGAAAATGTTGTACCAAAAGAACTACTTGAATGGCTTGATAAAGGCGAGGATATGGAGTTTGATAAACAGAACCAGGAAATGTATTCCTATGATTCAACAAGAACATCTGACGAGATTAAGCGTCTTTTCAGGGAACGACTTGCCGAGCAAAAGTCAGAGCATAATGGTGGTAATCATTGGATTGGTACTGCCGGTGGTTCTGCATTTGGACATCACGGAAGAAATGTAGGCGGTATCAGAGTTGGTGCCCAAGGTGGAATGCAGAGTGCATTTCAGGTTATGGGTGACAGAAAGTTTGAAGATTTTCGCAATGACAAAGTGCTTAATACAAGGCAATACCAGGTGGCCTTCAGACGACTACGTCAATACTCATCAAGACTTGATGTTCCCAAAACCGAACTTGATATTGATGAAACAATCAGAAAGACCTGCGATAACGGAGGATATCTGCAGCTGGAATTTGACAGGCCGCGTAAGAATACCGTCAAGTTATTGTTGTTATTTGATTGCGGTGGAACAATGATTCCTTTTATGGAGTTGTGTAATGAGTTATTCCAGGCAGTTAATAAAGCCAACCATTTCAAAGATGTTCAGACCTATTATTTTCATAATTGTATATATTCAAAAGTATATAAAACTGCCGAGTGCGAGTTCGGTGATTGGGTTGACCTTGACTATCTATTCAAGCATTACGACCGAGATTATAAGGTTATTATTGTTGGTGATGCACAGATGGCCCCGGAGGAACTTTTTGATAAGAACGGCAACTACAGAGGACCTAATGACGGATTGTCGGGATATGAGTGGAATCAGCTTCTTCTTAGCAAGTACAAGAAATGCGTATGGATGAATCCGCGATACCACAAAGATCTTACTAGAATGCATTGGATGGAATCCGAAGATGCATTGTCAAAACTCTATCATATGTATACGCTTTCGGTTGATGGACTTAAGGAAGCGATCACATATCTTATGAAGGCAAAGTAATAAAATTAGAACTTTACAATTTATGCAATGTTATGTAAAATGAGAATAGCTATAGATTTTGTGTTTTAGAACATGAATTAATATTAAGGAGGTGTATGAATTATGGCAGATATAAGCATTTCACAAGGTCAGATGCCCACTGTTAATAATTTTTCTACTCCGGCTGCTGTAGATAACCGTACCAATGTAACTAACACCAACGCACCCGAAGTAACGAAGAAAGAAGAAAAAGATAATAAAGGTCTAGAGAATTATCTTGATGACGTTATTGC
This sequence comes from Lachnospiraceae bacterium, assembly GCA_024698145.1. GTDB lineage: Bacteria > Bacillota > Clostridia > Lachnospirales > Lachnospiraceae > CAG-590. The sequence continues at coordinate 44,548 of JAILRO010000062.1, read as the reverse complement.
GGTTTCTGAAGATGGTGATACTCTTCAGGTAAAGGATAATGATAAAACAGATGTAATAGATGACAACTTTGAAGAAGAGGATTTATCAACAGCAGATAGTTCAGCAGTAAAGTTGAGCGAAAGGAATATTAAGACAGATGTAGCTAATGTTGATGAAAGACCGGAGATTGAACTTCCTCCGATATTTGATGACAAAAAAGATACAATAGAAATAACCGATACAGATAATATTGTACAGGAAACAAATACAACTAACATAACATCGTACACAGGATATACTGATACACAATTAAAACAGATGTATCTTGATGGTGAGATTTCCAAGTATAACTATGATCAAGAGATGGAATCTCGAAAGCAGGAACAAGAGAATGTTGCAGCAGACAGCAAAGATGTGACAGAGAATGTAATGAACACAGTCAGTGGCATGGAGAGGGTGTCTATGGACGCTGAACAGCTCAAAGTCGCATTTGCGAACAATTCCAATGATGTTCCTGATCCGGCTATGCGCGTTGAGATTATGTCGGCATTGCAGGATTTGGCCACAATGCAATAACGAAGTATATGTTAATGTAAGTTTTACTCCGGCAGATTATTATCTGTCGGAGTTTTTGTATTATACGAAACTTATACACCTTATTATGATTTGAGGATTAAAATACTATGAAGAACGAAAGTGCTACAAATCGCATATTAACAATTAAATATAGTTTGAGAGATATTGCGGTACTTGCTTTTTTTAGGTGTTTTTCCTTCTTATCTGTATCATCAAGGACAAGAGCAAAGCATTTTGATATAAATGAACGCGAATGGGAGAGTTACACCAAGAAGCATCCCAACGACAAATATATTGAACAACAAAATGCTATGAAGGACTTATATTACGGAAGACGGTATAGGGCCGATTACAACAGTTGTGAATTGATTGCTCTGTATAACGCTTTAGTTGCATTAAAGGATACATCTCTCATCAATAATTCATTTCCATCATTGATACAGGCTTTCGAAAAGAAAGGTATTACTTGTGGTGGTGCATTCGGGACTTCACCATATGAAATTATACACTTTTTGAAAAGTGCGGGGTATAAGGTGACATGTGTGCGATATAGGAAATATAACAAAGTATTTCAAAACATCGGCGATATGTACGATACTTTTATCCTCGTGACATATAACAACGCCCTAACCGTAAAAGATATGATACATACTATGTGCATAACAAAGGAAGACGGACAGTATCATATTCATAATGATTACGAGGGCAATAAAACCTATTCCTCACTATCAGATGCAGTATCCGGATATAAGAATGGAAAAAGCAGGATGATTATGCTAATTTGTGTAAGCAAAGATTGTTAAATTAGGCAATAATTATATTTTATGCCTAAAATTAAAAATAAGAAAAGAGTTGATATATATGAAAAAATTCAAAGAAAAGTTCATAGGGGACAAGGCGTTTTATAAAATGTTGTTCGCCATAGCTTTACCTATGATGATACAAAACGGAATTACAAACTTTGTAAGTTTGCTTGACAATATAATGGTTGGACAATTAGGAACCGAGCCTATGTCCGGTGTTGCAATAGTCAACCAGTTAATATTTATCTTTTATCTTTGTATGTTCGGAGGACTTTCCGGTGTTGGAATTTTCACTGCTCAATACTATGGCAACAAAGATGATGAAGGTATCCGACATACATTGCGATATAAATTTTGGCTTGGACTTGCCATAACAATAATTACAGTTACTGTATTTGTGCTTTACGGCAAGCAACTTATACAATTATATCTTAACGGAAACAATGACGGAGGAGATTTAATAAAGACTCTTTCGTGCGGTCATAATTATTTGATGGTAATAATATTTATGCTACCGGCAGTGTATTGGGGAATGTTATATTCAAGCACTCTTCGTGAATGTGGCGAAACATTTATTCCAATGATATCAGGGGTAATAGCTGTATTTGTTAATCTGACCTTCAATTACCTTTTGATATTCGGTAAGTTTGGATTCCCCAAACTTGGTGTGGTTGGAGCAGCATTAGCAACAGTTATATCCCGTTATGTAGAAGCATCTGTAAATGTTATATGGGTGTATAGTCACAAAGACAAATATCCATATTTTAAAGGAATGTTTAAAACGCTCAAAGTACCGGGTGAACTTGCCAAGAAATTCTTCGTCACAGGAATGCCAATACTTTTAAATGAAGGTTTGTGGTCTGTAGGAGTTGCTATGCTTGCACAGGCATATTCAACAAGAGGACTTAATGTCGTCGCAGGACAAAACATAGCAAGTACAATAAATAACATTTTCAATATTGTTTTCATTTCAATGGGAGACTCGGTAGCTATTATAATCGGTCAATATCTCGGAGCTGGTGACATGAAGAAAGCAAGAGATACTGACAATAAGATTATTGCATGCTCAATATTTACTTCGATTTTGATTGGATGCATAATGTTTGCTACGGCCGGTCAATTTCCGAAGCTTTATAACACTAACAACGCAGCAAAATTAATCGCAACTCATTTTATCATGATTCAAGCAATAATCATGCCCAAAGACGCATTTCTGCACACTTCATATTTCACTATAAGAGCAGGTGGTAAGACTATAATCACATTTCTTTTTGATAGTGTTTTTATGCTTTTGATCAGCGTACCGGTTGCGTATGTTTTAAGCATTTACACTTCTCTTGATGCAGCTTATATATTTGCACTTGTTCATGCAGCAGACCTTATTAAATGTGTAATTGGTTTTGTGCTGATCAAGAAAGGTGTATGGATGAACAACATTGTAAAAGATTAATAATATAAATGGTTTGAAAAAAGTTTATATTTTTTTGAACCTTTTATATTTTTGTGACAATATATAGATAGAAGGATAAAACAAGTTCCCTGGAGGAGAAATGGAAATACACGAATTTTCGTCACTTATAGACGAATACGGAAATTGCATATACAGGTTTTGCAAGGGAATGACTTACACGACAGAAGATGCTGAGGATTTGTATCAACAGACTTTCCTTGTTGCTTTCGAAAAAAGACACAAACTTGACAGAGGCGGCAATGTGAAGGCTTATCTTATGCAAATAGCAAGCAATCTGTGGAAGAGTCATAAAACCACTTATGCAAGACATGAACGGATTGCTCCTACCGTATCATTTGACAATATGGAAGTAGATATTGCAGATGATAATATGGATATTTCCGAAAATGTTGTTAACGAAGACGAAAAACAAATGCTTAGAACAAGTATAGATAAGCTTCCGGACAAATTAAAACAAGTAGTTGTAATGTTTTACGGAAGCGAATTATCAATCGAAGAAATAAGCAAAGTATTACATATTCCAAAAGGTACAGTTAAAAGCCGACTACATAATGCAAAAGAACAATTAAAAGATTTGTTGGAAGGTGAGGTGAGCATATGAAAGATACATCAATGAATAATGAAGATATGGATATACGTTTACAAGAATTATACGCATCTGATAATGTTCCGGATTATCTTAATATTGCTCTCAAGAATAAGATCACCGCAAAAGCTGCTACTGAAAAGAAAAAGATTGAACTTTGGTGGCTTCCGGCAGTACTTAACACGGTAATCGCCGTTATTGGAATCATTTTTGCTCTAGTATTATTTGAAATGGCAAGAATAGGCGGTTCGTACACGATTATCCCTAACATTATCAATAAGGCAAGCGAATTAACATTAAAGATAACTTTATTAGGGGCATTGGTTGATTTGATTATAGGCTGGCTTGCGACAGCAATCATAATTCCGGTTGCTAAAAATAACAATTATTAAGGAGGTTTAATATTATGGCTGGATTAGGATTAGGATTTTTTATAGGAGGACTTGCTGCGATAGCAGCAATAGCAACAATAATTTTTCTTGCTATATGGACATACAGAGATGCAGAAGACAGGGGTATGATTCCTATACTTTGGACTGCATTGGTTGTTCTTGTTCCAAGTTTTATCGGACTTATCGTTTACCTTGTAGTTAGAACTTCTAACAATAAAGTAAAATGTTCCAACTGCAATACTTATGTTAGTTCCAACATGAAATATTGCTCTAATTGCGGAGTGGAACTTACGCCTGCAGATATTGACATCGACAAAAAGGAATCATTTAAAAAGAGTCAGACTAAGGTGCTGATTGGAATATTCGTTTCAATGGGACTTACAATAGTATGCGGAATTATGATGATTGTTTCATTCATCATTGGTGCGTTAAGCTTTGCGGGCGAAGTTGTTGAAGTTGGCAAAAACATTGATATTGAAGAAATTGCCGATAATGTTTCAGATGCAATTGAGGATGTTGATGAAGCTTTAAGCAACAGTAAAGTCAATGTAAGAATTGCAGATGATGATGTAATTATAACCGACGAACACGGAAATGAGCTGGTAAGAGTTAACAAAAATGACGAATCGATTAATATCAACGGTAATAAAATCAAGAATTACATCGAGGAAAATGGTGAAGAAGGTGAAGAAGTCACCGATGAAGATATTGATAAAATCGAAGATGCAATAATAAAAGCAATTGACGATAGTTCAGAGATTCAAGAAAAAACCGAACAAACATCTGAACAGAAATAGTTTTATGTTATAGAAGGGGCGTGGAAAGTATGTTGACATTTGTATTTGTCGTATTACTAATCGCATTAATATTCAAACTAATAATATTTGCGATAAAGGCCGCATGGGGCATCACCAGAATTATATTATCAGTTTTACTTTTCCCAATAATATTCATAGTATTAGCAGTAACCGGATTTATATCCGTAGCAATAGCTTTACTAATAATTGTGGGGCTGGTATCGGTAATAGGCGGACTTATAATCAAATAATAATTGCGTTTAAGGGAATGACAAAAAGTCATTCCCTTATTATTTTATAAGCATTGCATTTATAATTAGTGCAATGTATAATATGAACGAAACTTTAACATGGGAAAATTATGCAATAAAGGAGATTATAAATGAACACCAGCGAAGCGGAAGCACTTCGTCAGAAGGAAATAATGAATCGCTTGAAAGAGCATATTAACGGACTGTCCAAAGAGCTGGGCAGACCACTTACATATTACAGTGTATGTTTTGGCTGTCAGATGAACGCCAAAGACAGCGAGAAACTTGAAGGAATATTAGAAACTATTGGATACGTAAGAACCGATAGCGAGGATTGTGACTTTCTTATCATGAATACCTGTACGGTAAGAGAGAATGCAAACCTTCGCGTTTACGGAAGACTTGGACAACTCAAGAAATACAAAAAGAAAAATCCACACATGATGATTGCACTTTGCGGTTGCATGATGCAGGAGAGTCTTGTTGTTGAGAAAATCAAACAAAGTTATCGTCATGTTGATATCATATTCGGAACTCATAATGTATTTAAATTAGCTGAATTAATTGAAATGAAACTTAATACAACCGATATGGTTATTGATATTTGGGAGGGTACTTCAGAAATAGTTGAGGACCTCCCTAGTGAGCGTAAATACGATTTCAAATGCGGTGTCAACATTATGTTTGGCTGCAATAACTTCTGTACTTATTGCATCGTACCGTATGTAAGAGGAAGAGAACGTTCACGAAAACCGGAGGATATTATTAAGGAAATAGAAGAACTTGTTGCAGACGGTGTTGTTGAGGTTATGTTATTAGGACAAAATGTTAACTCTTACGGAAAAACATTAGAACCAAGCATAACTTTTGCAGAGCTTTTAAGACGAATCGAGAAAATTGAAGGTCTTAAAAGAATTCGTTTTATGACTTCGCATCCAAAAGATCTTTCAGATGAGCTTATTGATGTTATGGCCAAATCAAAGAATATATGTAAGCATCTTCATTTACCTGTTCAATCCGGAAGCAGTAAGATACTTAATGATATGAATCGTCATTACACAAAAGAACAGTACCTTGCGCTGGTTGATAAGATTAAAACAGCTATTCCAGATATATCTCTTACAACAGATATAATTGTAGGTTTTCCTACAGAAACAGAAGAAGATTTCATGGAAACACTCGACGTTGTAAGAAAGGTTAGATACGATTCGGCATTTACCTTCATTTATTCAAAAAGAACAGGTACACCGGCTGCAAGTATGGAATTTGCGTCATCAGAACAGGAAATCAAAGAACGTTTTGACATGCTTCTTAAAGAAGTACAGAACATTGCAAAAGAAACCTGTGCAAGATTTGAAGGAAATATCGACGAAGTGCTTGTAGAAGGTATAAACGAGCAGGATTCGTCACTTGTAACCGGAAGGCTTTCCAATAACTTACTTGTTCATTTTCCGGGAACAGAAGATATGGTCGGCAAGTTTTACAAGGTAAAGCTTACAAAGGCTATGGGATTTTATTATATGGGTGAAATAGTAGAAGAAACGAGGAATTAACACAATGACACCAATGATGGAAATGTACTGCAAAACAAAAGAGGAGTACAAAGACTGCATATTGTTCTACCGTTTAGGTGATTTTTATGAGATGTTTTTTGAGGACGCAATAACTGCGTCACGGGAACTCGAAATAACTCTTACAGGCAAGAATTGCGGTATGGAAGAACGTGCTCCGATGTGCGGTGTTCCTTTTCATGCATACGAAAACTATATGAATCGCCTTGTTGAAAAAGGATACAAGGTTGCTATATGTGAACAGGTTGAAGACCCCAAAACTGCAAAAGGTATTGTTAAACGTGAGGTTATCAAGGTGGTTACACCAGGAACAAACATAAGCGATGCAAGTCTTCACGATGCAAAAAACAACTACCTTATGAGCATATACCGCGATGAGAATTATGGCATCGCATTTGCAGATATTACAACCGGCGATTTCTTCACTACAGAGGTATCCGGTTTATCCAAGGTCATTGATGAAATATCCAAGTTTTCGCCGGTAGAAGTGCTTATAAGCAGTAACGTCCCTATCGACGAGAATACCGAACTTCATGTCAGTATAAATGATATTTGCAAAAAAGAGCACATGATGGTTTCTGTTATGGAAGACTGGTATTATGACTATGATATGGATATTAATCTCATAAAAGATCAGTTTTCAGTGATGAATCTTGAAGGTTTGGGACTAAAAGATTATGATGCGGCAATTCGTTCGATTGGCTGTCTTATATATTATCTAAAAGATACGCAAAAAGGTGCAATAGAGCACATGAATCATATACGTACATATAATGTCGAAGATTATGTTGTACTTGATAGTTCTACAAGACGTAACCTTGAACTTACCGAAACTATGCGTGACAAGAACAAATACGGTTCCCTTTTGTGGGTTCTTGACAAAACCAAGACTGCTATGGGTGCCAGAAATTTGCGTTCTATGGTTGAGCAGCCTTTAAAAAGTGCAAAAGAAATCGAAGACAGATATGATGTTATAGATGCCTTTAATAATTCGATGATTTCAAGAGATGAACTTCGTGAATATCTTCAGGTAGTTTATGATCTTGAACGACTTATGACAAGAATAACATTAAGGACTGCAAACCCAAGAGATTTGATTGCATTTAAAAACTCTATTGCAATACTTCCGCACGTAAGAACAGTATTACATGAGTTTGGTGGCGGACTTTTACATAAATATGACGAGGAACTAGATGAACTTAAGGATTTATATGAACTTATCGAAGCGTCAATCGTTGAAGAACCGCCAATTATGGTAAAAGAGGGCGGTATAATAAAGGACGGTTACAACTCTGATGTTGACATGTTAAAGAGTGCCAAATCAGACGGCAAAGAATGGCTTCTTGACCTTGAAACCAAAGAACGTGAAGCCACCGGAATCAAGAATCTTAAGATTAAGTTTAACAAGGTTTTTGGTTATTATTTTGATGTAACCAATTCCTACAAAAATCTTGCTCCGGATTACTTTATCCGAAAACAAACACTTGCAAATTCAGAGCGTTATTCCTCTGATGAATTAGAGGATATAGCAGGAAAAATATTAGGCGCAGAAGACAGACTCTATGGTTTGGAATATGATTTGTTTGCTGAAGTAAGAGACAAGCTTGCCGCAGAAGTTAAGCGTGTGCAGAAAAGTGCTAAAATCATTGCAGATCTTGACGCGTTGGCTTCTCTTGCATATGTTGCGGAGAAGAATCATTTTATCAGACCGCAGATTAATACCGAGGGCAGAATAGATATCAAAGATGGACGACATCCTGTTGTTGAAAAGGTGCTCGCTAATGATTCCTTCATTGTAAATGATACCTTACTTGACAACGAAGACAATCGACTTTCAATTATAACAGGACCGAATATGGCAGGTAAATCAACCTATATGCGTCAGGTTGCACTTATTGTTCTTATGGCTCAGATTGGTTCTTTTGTTCCGGCAAGCCACGCGGATATCGGAATTGTTGACAGGATATTTACAAGAGTTGGTGCTTCTGATGATTTGGCTTCCGGTCAAAGTACATTTATGGTGGAAATGAGTGAGGTTGCCAATATTCTTCGTAACGCTACACCTAACAGTTTGCTTATTCTTGATGAGATTGGTCGTGGAACTTCAACATATGACGGACTATCTATCGCGTGGGCTGTTGTTGAATATATAAGTTCTAAAGATTTATTGGGTGCAAAAACACTGTTTGCAACGCATTATCATGAACTTACTGAGCTTGAGGGCAAATTATCCGGAGTTAATAACTACTGCATATCCGTGAAGGAATCCGGTGACGATATTGTATTCCTTCGTAAGATTATTAAAGGCGGTGCAGATAAAAGCTACGGTATTCAGGTAGCTAAACTTGCAGGTGTTCCGGATGTTGTGCTTTCACGAGCAAAAGAGATTTCAGTTGATCTTTCCGACCATGATATCAATGTAACAGCAGCGGCTGATATTATGCCTCAGATTTTATCTGCAGATAAGAATAAGAAGGGCAAGAAAAAAGAGACCGCAGGACAGTTATCACTTTTTGAAAATGCTGAAGAATCCAGCGTTGTTGCGGATATCAAAGCACTTGATTTATCCAATATGACACCGATGAAAGCAATGTTATATCTTAATGATTTACAGGAAAGACTTAAGGGATGACAGTTATTGAAAGGATATAAACATGATAAAAGTATTAGACCAGGAAACAATCAATAAAATTGCAGCAGGAGAGGTTATAGACAGACCTTCTTCCGTAGCAAAAGAGCTTATAGAGAATGCTATAGATGCAGGTGCAACCGCAATAACCGTTGAGATCAAAGAAGGCGGAATAGCTTTTCTTCGTATAACCGATAACGGTGGCGGGATTGCAAAAGAAGACGTCCCGACTGCATTTATAAGACATGCGACAAGTAAAATAATGAGAATTGAGGACTTGTTGTCAGTAAGTTCTCTTGGTTTCCGTGGTGAAGCGCTTGCAAGTATTGCTGCGGTTTCACAGGTCGAATGCATTACTAAAACTCCTTCGGATATAACCGGACTTCTTTATGAGATTCATGGTGGAAAGGAGATTTCATGCGAGGAAATAGGTGCTCCGACAGGAACGACATTGATTATCAAAAATCTCTTTTACAATGTTCCTGCAAGAAAGAAATTCCTCAAAACACCAACTACTGAAGGTGGCTATATAACAGATCTTGTTACAAAGCTTGCACTTTCAAGACCTGATATATCTTTCAAATACATAATTAATGGCAATAATAAGATTGCAACGTCCGGCAACGGAAAGCTTCAGGACGTCATCTATCATATATACGGCAAAGAAATTTCTTCAAACCTTATACCTATTAAGCGTTCGGTTGGAGGATTATCTGTTGAGGGTTATATAGGAAAATCATTTGTTTCCAAGGGGAATCGAACCTTTGAACATTATTTTGTCAACGGGCGTGCAATCAGAAGTAACGTTGTGACAAAAGCAATCGAAGAGGGATACAAATCGTTTATCATGATTCATCGTTTTCCATTTACCGCACTTCATTTTACTATGGAATCCGAGAAACTTGATGTAAATGTTCACCCTCAGAAGATGGAATTCAAGTATGCTGACAACGAAAAATTATTTGATTTTGTTAAGGACACAGTACGACAATCTCTTTTACAACCTGAAATGATACAGGATATGTCACTTCGTTCCGCAAAAGAAGAGAAGGCTGTAACTATTGAAAGACAGAAAAGACAGACTGCTCACGTGCCGGAACCATTTGAAAATAAAGCAAGAGCTTTAAAATACGGCGAAGTTATTCAAGCAAATAGTATAGAAGCTTTAGTGAACAACGTATCAATCGAGAAAAACACAACAACTGTACTAAATGATACAACGTTTGAAGAAGTAAGGACGAGTGTATTAAATGATACGCCACTTAAGGATGCGAATACCGCAGAATTAAACGATACAACAATTAATGAAACAAAGACTGTAGAATCAAATAGTCCGGAACCCGAGAAAATAACGACAGATGCTATAGCAAAAGAAACTATACAAAGCGAAACATCCGGAGAACAGCTTTCCATGCCTATAGAAAAATTCGTTTCGCCGGAAGCCAGGAAGCAGCATCGTCTTATCGGACAGGTATTTAAGACATATTGGCTCATTGAGTTTGATAACAAGTTATATATAATGGACCAACATGCCGCTCACGAAAAAGTAATGTTTGAGAAGCTGATGAAAATGGCAGCAGAAAAGACAGTATATTCACAACAACTTCTTCCACCAAAGGTTATTCATATTGATAATACCGAGCTTACATTGTTAAACGAGCACAAGGATTTATTTGAAAAGACCGGTTTTGAACTTGAGGACTTTGGCGATGATGCAGTTGTTATTCGTGCAGTTCCCGATGATATAATGGGAGTTGACCCTCAATTGTTGTTTGACGAATTAATCAATGTATTAAAGGATGAGCGTGGCGAATTATCAGTAGATTTCTTTGTCGAAAAACTTTCAGGAATGGCTTGTAAGGCGGCTATCAAGGGAAATACAGAGATATCCTTTGCAGAGGCTGATGAATTGCTTGACAAGTTAATGACGCTTGATAATCCTTATAATTGTCCTCACGGAAGACCTACAATGATATCACTTACAAAAACCGAGGTTGAAAGAAAATTCAAACGTATTCAGGATAATTCGGAGGATGAGTTTCTATGAGTACAGAGAAGAAACCACTTATAATACTAACGGGGCCGACAGCAGTGGGTAAAACCGAGCTGTCTATTTCTCTTGCCAAAGAAGTAAACGGTGAAATAATATCCGCAGATTCAATGCAGGTATATAAAAAAATGGATATTGGTACGGCAAAGATTATGCCGGAGGAAATGAACGGTGTGCCTCATCATTTAATAGATATTCTTGACCCTAAAGAAGATTTTAACGTATTTCTTTTTCAAAAACATGCCAAAGATGCAATGAATAAGATATATGAAAACGGAAGAATACCTATAATTGTCGGCGGAACCGGATTCTATATTCAATCGATACTTTACGATATTGCATTTGATGAGAACGAAGAGCAATCACGTTATCGCGACGAGCTTAATGCATTTTATGAAGAATACGGCGCTGATAAACTTCATGATAAATTAAGAGAAATTGATCCCAAGTCAGCAGAAGTAATACATAAAAACAACGTAAAACGTGTGATTCGAGCAATAGAGTTTTTCAAAGAAAACGGATATCCTATATCCAAACACAACGTTGAACAAAGAAGCAAAGAATCACCTTATAATTTTGCATATTTTGTTCTTAATCACGATCGTAATATACTATATGACAGAATTGAAAAACGTATAGATATCATGGTAAAACAAGGGCTCGTTGATGAAGTTAAAGGCCTTCTTGATTATGGATGCAAACCGGATATGGTTTCCATGCAGGGACTTGGATATAAAGAAATTGTCCCTTATATAAATGGTTCTTGCAGCCTTGAAGATGCTGTCTATATATTAAAACGTGACACAAGACATTTTGCAAAAAGACAGCTTACGTGGTTTAGAAGAGAGCGTGATGTTATATGGGTTGATAAAAGTATTTTAACATCAACAGAATCTCAACTTGATTTCATAAAAGAAGAACTTGGCAAGAGAAATAGTTTTTTATAGTAAGGGTTATTCTCCGATATCTGTTTTTGATGGATATCGGAGATTTTTAATTATAAAGTTTCAACTTGTCTGCGAGGAAAAACTCTGTTAAAATGTACGCATTGATTTTTTAAAGGGAGAGCAGTTTATGAATGATTTAAAGAGCATATATGAACAGATGGGCGTATCCGAAAAAGTCCTGAAATTATCAGAAGAAATAGAAGAGTCCTTGAAGGAACGCTATGCTAAAATTGATAAAATAACCGAGTATAACCAAATGAAAGTGTTAAATGCCATGCAGAAAAATAAGCTTGCGGAAGCTCATTTTGCAGGTACAACCGGCTATGGATATAATGATATCGGAAGAGAAACGTTAGAAAAGGTGTATGCAGATATTTTCCATACAGAGGCAGCACTTGTCAGAGCACAGATAACATGCGGAACACACGCATTATATCTGGCGTTGTCTGCAATTCTTCGTCCCGGAGATGAGCTTATATCACCTGTCGGAAAGCCATATGACACAATGGAAGAGATAATCGGTATAAGAAAATCCACAGGTTCTCTTGCAGAGTTTGGTGTGACTTACAAACAGGTTGAACTGTTAGAAGACGGCAGTTTTGATTATGATAGAATCAAGAATGCTATATCTGATAAAACAAAAATGATGACAATACAGCGTTCTAAGGGATATCTTACACGTCCAACATTTTCGGTTAAACAGATCGGTGAGTTGATATCATTTATCAAAGGAATTAATCCTGATATTATCTGCATGGTTGATAATTGTTATGGTGAATTCGTTGATATTATCGAGCCTTCAGACGTTGGTGCTGATATGGTTGTTGGTTCACTTATCAAAAACCCCGGCGGCGGACTCGCGCCAATTGGTGGATATATTTGCGGAACGCAGGAATGCATCGACAAAGCATATTACCGACTTACAGCACCAGGACTCGGAAGTGAAGTAGGTGCAACACTTGGTGTTACAAAGGATTTCTTCCAGGGATTATTTAATGCACCCCAGGTTGTAAATGGTGCCCTTAAAGGTGCGATATATGCTGCAAACCTTTATGAACATCTTGGCTTCGAGTGTACACCTAATGCTGCCGAACCGCGTCATGATATTATTCAGGCAATAACTTTCCATGATCCGGATAAGATTGTGGCTTTCTGCGAAGGAATACAATATGCAGCACCTGTCGATTCTTATGTTACGCCAACACCTTGGGCAATGCCGGGATACGACTGCGACGTAATAATGGCAGCCGGAGCATTTATATCCGGAGCGTCGATTGAATTATCAGCAGATGCACCTATGCACGAGCCTTATACAGTATATTTCCAGGGTGGTCTTTCATACGATCATGCACGTTTCGGAATCATGAAATCACTTGCCCGATTAGAAGAAAAAGGACTTGTTTCTATTTCTTAAAAATGAGTCGATTTTCTTGAAGAAATTATCAATTTATGTTATAGTAGTTTGTTGTGTTAATCATCAAATATCAGACACAAAGGAGACATTATCATGGCAGCTGTCGGTAGTTCAAGAAAGAATAATTGGATACTTATTGTTATATTATTATGCGGCATTGTTATAGGAGGTTTACTTGGTACTTTAGCGACTCATGTAAGCTTCTTAAGCTGGCTCGGATACGGTCAGACATTCGGTCTGACATCACCGTTAGTGCTGGATTTGGGTATTTTTGTTCTTACATTCGGCCTGACTATAACGATTAATATCGCAAGTATTATAGGACTTGTGATCGGAATTATCGCTTACAGATTTATCTAAAAGGATGGAGAGTCTATGAATTTTCATGACAGAAAAGTAATACCACCCAAATACATATATTTATTTATGACTGTTATTTGCATAATCATGCTTTTGCTTTCGATTGTTTTTGAGAGTCGTTTTTCTTTTCTTAAGTCAATTACAGGAACAATTGTAACACCTATGCAAACCGGGGTTAATGCCGCAGGTTCTTCATTGTATCTTGGTGTTAAGAATAGCAAAGAAAAGAAAGCTCTTTTGAAAGAAAACAAAGAATTACAGGCAAAACTTGCTGAATACAAAGCGAAAGAGAAGATTTATGAGCAGGAGAAATACGAGCTTAAGAGACTTCAGGAATTGCTTGAATTAAAAGAACAGTACGTAGAATACAATACTATCGGTGCACGCGTAATCTCAACCGATTCAACTAACTGGTTTTATACATTTATTATCAACAAAGGCGAAGAAGATGGAATCAAAGTCGGTTGTAACGTTCTTGCCGATGGTGGACTTGCAGGTATAGTAACAGAAGTTGGAAGCGGTTATTCCAAAGTGCGTGCAATTATCGATGACAACAGTAACGTCAGTGCATCTATTAGCGGAACTGACAGTCTTTGTACTATATCCGGAGATATTTCTGCTATGAAGCAGGGATATATTCATATCAATTATATTGATAAGGCTGACACAATAGAAGAAGGTTCGGAGATTGTAACTTCTCATGTCAGTAACAAATTCCTTCCGGGTATTTTAATCGGATATGTGTCTGATGTTGTAATGGATTCCAACAATCTTACACAGTCAGCCAAATGTATTCCGGTAGTTGATTTTTCTAATTTAACTGAAGTTTTGGTTATTACCGATTTGAAGAAAACTTACAGAACCAATTCAAAGAGTAAGAATATTTATGACAGTGTGACAAGTCCTGACACACAGGTTCCTGAAGATACTTCAGAAGAAGATGAAACAACCACGGAAAACTCCGATGACAATGATACAGAGGCTACTACACAAGAAGAAAATGCTGATGGTGAAGATACTTCCGAAAGTTCGAGAGAGGACGGTGCTTTACCTGATGACCGGAATGAACGTGAAGAACAACATTAATTAGGAGTCTTTATATGAAAAGATGTATCACAATTGGAATATTGATTGTTGTGTGTTTTTTGTTACAGTCAACAGTATTCCATTACATTGAATTAGCAGGGGTTGTACCAAACCTGCTTTTAATATTAACCATGTCTTTCGGACTTATGAGAGGTCGAAAAGAAGGACTTTTAGTTGGTTTCTTTTCAGGTCTTTTGGTTGATATTTATTTTGGACAGGTGTTAGGACCTTATGCATTTATATATATGACATTGGGTTATGGCAACGGTTTCTTTCATCGTATTTACTACGTTGAAGATGTACTGTTACCAATGTTTACGATATCGGTTAATGATTTTTTGTATAACGTAATTATTTATGTATTTTTCTTCATGCTTAGAAATAAGCTTGATTTTGCTGAATATTTGATTGAAATCATTTTGCCTGAAATGATATACACAATTTTGATTACTCTTTTCTTTTATAAGATTTTAGTTCGAATCAACTTACGTTTGAAACAGGTGAAAGAGGCAGACACAATATGATGATCAGAGAATTGCTTCATGCAATAAAAGAGTTTTTAATTGAATATATATCGCATCGTTTGTTTATTGTATCCGTAGTATTCTTTTTGCTTTTTACAATACTTATTAGCAATTTGTTCAGACTTCAGATTATTGAGGGACGTGAACACTTGGAGAACTTTACTTATAAGTCAAAAAAGACTATTACCGTTGAAGCTTCAAGGGGTAATATATACGATTGCGACGGTAATTTGCTTGCCTATAACAGATTAGCTTATGCTGTAACATTTGAGAATAATAACCAGTTGTCCGAGGTTGCAAGACAGAATAATATTACCGAAAACGAAATGAAAAACCTTATTGTTGCAAAGACAATCCATATATTGGAGAAACATAACGATACAATAAGTGTTAATTTCCCATTGGAATATTCTAATGGTTCTTTTAAGTTTACAACTTCAAGCAATTCGGAGAAACTTCGATTTCTTGCAGATATTTACGGATACGGTTCGTCTGATGAATTGACAGACAAAGAACGAAACTCAACTGCAGAAGATGTTTTTAATTATCTTGCAGGCGAGAAGAACTTCAATATTTCAGACGAGTATGACAAAGAGGAAGCGTTAAAAATCATGAGTGTACGCTATGCACTTTGGCTTAATCGTTTCCAGCAGTATATTTCTGTCAATATAGCTATGGATATCAGTGACGAGAGCGTTGCAGAACTCAAGGAGAACAGCGCAGAACTTCTTGGAATTGATGTTGTTGTTGACTCTATAAGAATTTATAACGACGCAGAATATTTTGCACATATCATTGGATATATCGGTACCATTTCCACTGACGAAATGAACGAATATAACGAGAATCTTTCCAAAGAAAACAAGTATGACAGCAGAGATATGATTGGTAAAACCGGTTTGGAGAAGAAGTACGAGTCGACTCTTCGAGGTACCAATGGTATTGAAGAAATATATGTAGATAATCTTGGTAAGATTATTGAGCGAAGCGACCAACAGGATTCGGTTGCCGGAAGAGATATTTATCTTACAATCAATTCTGATTTGCAGAAATATTGCTATGACACGCTTGAGAAAGAAATTGCCAGCGTGCTTCTTGCAAACATCACAGATCAGGAAGTTGATGAAGATAAGACTATAGATAAACGTATTCCTATATATGACGTTTATTACGCATTATTTGATAATAATGCACTTGATATTACACACCTTGCAGAAAAAGATGCAGGTACTTACGAAAAGCAGGTTAATAATGTATTAAACGAATCCAAGAATCATGCAATATCAGAGATTTGCAATATTTTCAAAACAAGCGAAATCTCAGATGCAGAACTTGATCCTGAATACGAGTCTTACATGGACTACATTTACAAAATGCTAGCTAACAACGGTATTTACAATACCAAAACCATTGATAGTACAGACGAAACCTACAAACAGTTTGTTGCAGAGGAGATTTCTCTTGGAACATATCTTCACTATGCAATTAATCAGGGTGCTATCGACATTTCATCATTCAATCTTTCAAATGATTATTATGATTCAAACGAGGTTTATTCCGCACTTGTCGAATACATCAAGGATGAACTTTCCGACGATACTGATTTCAACAAGTTGGTTATGAAATACATGATCAAATCCGGCGTCGTTAACGGTACGCAGGTTATACAGATTATGTTCGAACAGAAATTGCTCGACAAAGAAAAAGATAAAGATTACAAAGATTTTGCAAGTGGCAAGCTATCTGATTACAAGTTTATCAGAAGAAAAATCAATAACCTTGAAGTTACACCTGCACAGCTTGCGCTTGATCCTTGCGAGGGTTCTGTTGTTGTTACGGATACCAATACAGGTGAAATACGAGCAATGGTAAGTTATCCAAGTTACGATAATAACAGACTTACCAATTCGATTGATGCAGACTATTATGCAAAGCTTATTGCTGATAAAACAAAACCTCTCTACAACAGGGCAACACAGCAGAGAACCGCGCCCGGTTCAACTTACAAGATGTTGACAACCATCGCTGCGGTAGAAGAGAAGGCTATTGATATCGATACAATCATTGATGCAGAAGGTATCTATACCAAGGTAGATCCGCCTGCAAAATGTTGGTATTACCCCGGTAAACACGGTGAAATTGGTATTGAGGAAGCCCTCGAGGTTTCTTGTAACTATTTCTTCTACGAGGTTGGTTACAGACTCGGTGGCGGTGAGGATCATTTCTCGGATAATGACGGTCTTAAAAAACTTGCAAAATATGCAGGAATGTTTGGACTTGATACTAATTCCGGAATTGAGCTTGATGAAATTGATCCAAAAGTTTCCGATGAAACCGTCGTTCGAAGTGCTATTGGACAGGGTACTAATGCATACACACCAACACAGTTATCAAGATATGTAACAACAATCGCAACAAGCGGTACGTGTTATGATCTTAGTATAATCAAAGAAATAAGGGATATTACCGGGAATATAACTTATGAAAATCCACATACTGTACATGGAACTCTTAATTTCGATAACAAGCTGTGGACAACCGTGCATAACGGAATGAGACGAGTTATTAAGAATCATACCCCGGAGGATATGATTATCAATCAGATTAAGGTTGATGTTGCAGGAAAGACCGGTACAGCCGAGGAAAACCTTGCAAGACCGGCTCATGCGTTATTTGTTTCCTACGCACCTTTTGTCAAACCGGAAATATCCGTAACCACAATTATTCCTTACGGTTATTCATCGGGTAATGCAGAAGAGCTTGCAGGTTTCATTTATGCATATTATTTTGATCCAAAAGCATTGGAAAATGCGTCTATTACGGGTAACGTAAATATGTCGGATTAACTTGCTGATTTTTATAATTTGTTATACAATGTTTTGCGTAAAGGATTTTGCCGTATGAAAAACAAAGTTTTAATAAAAGGTAACAAATACGGGATTTCAATAGTTCTTGACCCCAATGAAGATTTTGATGTTTTAATCGAAGAATTGGAGAAGCGCTTACAATCTGCTGACAGTTTTTTTGACAGCCAGAAACAGATTGCTGTGGGTTTTGAGGGACGTGTCCTATCTAATGAGGAAATTGACCGTATTTTAGATACCATTGAGACAAAGTCAAAGCTTAATATTCAATATATTATTGACGAGGGTAGTAGTTTAGAGGAGTATTTTTGTTCTGCTATTAATAGTTTTGAACAGGCTTCATCCGAGCAGGACAATACACCTTTTGAATCCGAATACGAACCTGTTGTCGATTATGTTGAACCTGAATACGACTACTCATCATTTAACGATACGGAACGTGTTGATAGTTTTGTTGCTCGTCCGTCCGGGATGTTTTATAAGGGAACTTTACGTTCGGGACAGACATTAGAAGCAGAAGATTCTATTGTTATTATAGGTGATGTTAATCCCGGTGCTTCCGTAATAGCCGGAGGCAATATCGTTATAATAGGAGCACTCAAAGGCAGCGTCAGAGCAGGTGCATTGGGCAATCGTAATTGTTTTGTCATGGCACTTACTATGGAGCCGATTCAGATTCAGATAGCTGATATCATCGCACGCAACTCTGATAAGAAAGCCAAACACGAGTTTAGACGATTCAAACAAGAGCCAATGATTGCTACCGTACTCGATAGCCATATATACATGGAAACCGTTTCAAAGGCAGCAATTCAAGATATAATCATATAATATTTATGGAGGATAAGAAATGAGCGAAGTTATTGTAATCACATCCGGAAAGGGTGGTGTCGGTAAGACAACAACAACAGCCAATGTTGGTACCGGATTAGCTAAGTTAGATAAAAAGGTTGTATTGATTGATACTGATATCGGACTTAGAAATCTTGATGTTGTTATGGGACTTGAAAACCGCATTGTATATAATCTTGTAGATGTGGTTGAGGGAAGTTGCAGATATAAGCAGGCACTTATTAAGGATAAAACACATCCTAATTTATTCTTACTTCCTTCTGCTCAGACAAAAGATAAAACATCTGTTACACCTGAACAGATGAAGAAACTTGTTGAAGAATTAAAGAAAGAATTCGACTACATAATCCTTGATTGCCCTGCAGGAATTGAGCAAGGCTTCAAGAATGCAATAGCAGCAGCAGACAGAGCGTTAATCGTAACTACGCCTGAGGTTTCAGCTATTCGTGATGCAGACAGAATTATCGGTCTCCTTGAAGCAAACGAAATAAAGAAAACCGATCTTATTGTCAATCGTATCCGTATGGACATGGTTAAACGTGGAGAAATGATGTCTATAGAAGATGTTGTTGAAATCCTTGCCATAGACCTTATCGGTGCTGTTCCTGATGATGAGAACATTGTTATCTCTACAAACCAGGGACAACCTTTAGTTGGCGATAATTCCCTTGCCGGCAGAGCATATATGAATATCTGTAAGCGAGTATTGGGAGAAGAGGTTGAGTATCTTGATTTAAATGATTCCGGCTTCTTTAAGAAACTTTCGAAATTGTTCAAAAAGTCAAACTAAAGATTGGAGCAGATTATTATGGGATTATTTGATTTATTTAATAAAAAGAAATCCGGAGATTATGCAAAAGATCGTTTGAAATTATTACTTGTTTCAGATAGAGCAAACTGTTCGCCGGATATTATGGAACAGATTAAAAATGATATTATTGAGGTTATTTCCCGTTATATGGAAATCGACGCGTCAGGTCTCGATATTCAGCTCACGCAGACTGAGTCTGAGGGTGGCAATGGTACGGTTCCGGCATTATATGCCAACATACCTATCAAGGATATGAAGACAAAGTCAAAACCTGTTAAATAATAGTTAGGATGTAATATTAATGTTTGATGAATATCGTCTGCGTAATTACAATTTCAAACTGCTTTTTTTGGTTATTACTGCAATAATTTTTGGTACGGTAATGATTAACAGTGCCGATAGTTCATACTTGAAAAAACAGTTATTTGGTGTTTTTACATGTATTATCGGAATGATTGTTCTTTCCCTTATAAGTTATAAGTTTATAAGCAAATTCCATGTAATATTATATACTTTTAATATTATTATACTGGCAGCAGTTTTGCTTTTCGGTTCCTCTGCAAATGGTGCTCAAAGATGGATTGGTTCTGACAATTTTATCAAGATTCAACCTTCCGAATTTTCAAAAATAATATTAATTATTTGCGCCGCACATTTTTTGTATGAACATAGAGATTCAATAAATACTGTCAAAACGCTTTTAGGATATGCGGTATTATGTGCAATTCCACTTTCACTTATTGTTGCAGAACCGGATTTGTCAACAACTATTGATTTATTTGTAATACTATTTATGATGCTATTTGTTGCCGGGTTAAGCTATAAGATAATTACAGTAGGTATTCTATGTCTTATACCACTTGCCGGAAGCTTCTTATGGTACATAAGGCAACCAAAGCATTTGTTTATTCGTGATTATTGGGTTGAACGTATACTTGCACATTTATATCCCGAGGACTTTGCGTCTACAACCAAATACCAGCAGGATAATTCAGTAATGGCAATTGGTTCAGGACAGCTTTTCGGAAAAGGACTTAACAGTTCAACTTTAGCCACAGTTAAAGATGCCAAACTTGTTTCAGAGCAGCAAACCGACTTCATTTTTTCAGTTGTGGGAGAGGAGTTGGGCTTTGTAGGCAGTAGCATTTTAATTGTAATTATGGGTTTGATTGTGTTACAATGTATTAAAACTGCGAGAAAAGCTAACGACGAACGAGGAATGTTTATTGCAACAGGTGTTGCCGCCTATATAGGATTTCAAACTTTTGTTAATATAGGTGTTGCTACATCCATTCTTCCCAACACAGGACTCCCGCTGCCTTTTATAAGTTATGGTTTATCCTCACTTGTTAGTGCGTGTGCCGGAATAGGCTTAGTTATAAATATTTCACTACAAAGAAGAAAATACTAGATTGGAGGTATATAATGAATATTGGGTTAATTGCACATGACGCAAAGAAAAAACTCATGCAGAATTTTTGTATAGCTTACAGGGGAATTCTTAGCAAACATGATTTGTATGCAACAGGAACAACCGGAAGACTTATTGAGGATGTTACTAACTTGACTGTTCACAAATATCTTGCCGGTCACCTTGGGGGAACTCAACAGCTTGGTTCGGAAATTGAACACAATGACATTGATATGGTAATTTTCTTAAGAGATGCACAGTCTCCAAAGTCACATGAGCCTGATATCAATAACATTTTTACTTTGTGTGATATGCATAATATTCCACTTGCAACCAACCTTGCAACAGCCGAGCTGCTTGTTAAAGCTTTGGAACGAGGAGATTTGGATTGGCGTGAAATTTTTAAATAATATAATAAACAAACGAGTTGTCAAATCATTATTTGTATATTGTTTGGTATCATTTAGTTGTTTAACTCTTTTATCGGGATGTTACTACAAAAGTTATGATGTATCAGGCAATATTCATATAAGCAACAACTCGGATTTACCTATAGTAAGACCTAAAGGACTTGCTTCAGAAAATGTAGTTATACCATATGATTCTTATATATACGATGATTCTGATTCAGATTATGGCGCAGGACTTTTGATTAATCAGACGCAAAACACTGTTGTTTGTGCTGCTAATCCACACAAAAAGATATATCCTGCAAGTATGACAAAGATACTTACTGCCATAATTGTTATGGATGCCATCGAGAACAAACAGATATCACTTAACGATACTGTAGTAATCAAGAAAAAGATTGAGTTTAATGAAGATAATGTAGGTGTTTTGGGATTACAACCCGGCGATTATATTACGGTTGATGAACTCTTACATGGTCTTTTAATTTCTTCATATAACGATTGTGCCATCGCGCTGGCTCGTTATGTTGGTGGTAATGTAAGTGATTTTGTTGATCTTATGAACCAGAAAGCAGTAGAACTTGGTGCGACTAATTCTCATTTTGTCAATCCTCACGGCTTACATGACAACAATCATTATACAACACCTTATGATTTGTATTTGATATTCAAGGAATTTCTTTCCAAGAAAGCTTTGATTTCAATTGATAGCAAAAGTACTTATTTGCTTAAGTATTACAGAGAAGATGAAAAGATTGAACTCGAACTGACATCCACCAATGCATTTTTGTCTAATTCGTTCGACACGCCTACAGGGTATCACATTACCGGTTGGAAGACAGGAACAACAGAAAAAGCCGGCAATTGTATTATACTGGAATTTGTTAACGACGAAACGAAAGAGAAGTATATATGTCTTGTAAGCAATGCAAAAGATCACGAAGCACTTTATCAAAGTGTCAATAATATGCTAAAAGAAATCTACTAATATATTTACATGGAGGTAGCTTATGATTGAATTGGTAATCGGTGAAAAAGGGAAAGGTAAAAGCAAGACACTTGTAGCCAGGGCAAATAATGACCATAAAGCATCAGGTGCACGGCTTGTATATATCGATATCAATAACAAGAATTTATCAGAGTTAGACACCGAAATATCACTTGTCAACGCAACGGAATATAACATCAAGTCAACAGAAATGTTTATAGGCTTTATGTACGGAATGCTTGCTCTTGACAAAAATCTTGATAAAATATTCCTTGATAATTTCACTTCTATAGCAGGTGTATCTTCAAAACAGGATGCGGAAGATGTTATTAATACACTTAATAACATTTCTCAAAAATGCGATGTAGACTTTGTTATCAGTTTATCCGCATCAGAAGAAGATTTATCAGA
Organism: Lachnospiraceae bacterium; assembly: GCA_024698145.1. Classification (GTDB taxonomy): domain Bacteria; phylum Bacillota; class Clostridia; order Lachnospirales; family Lachnospiraceae; genus CAG-590. The sequence goes on along the minus strand of JAILRO010000062.1, from coordinate 21,364 downwards.
TAGCTTGAAAGAGCTTGTTACCATTTCATTGTAATAACATTCATGAATAATACTCCGGCAGGTTAACCTACCGGAGTATATTAATTATATCTCGGTTTTCATTCTGCCATAATAAGAAATGGCATACAAACCACCGATTCCTACAAGACCGTAAATAATTCTTGTAAGCATAGACATTTGACCAAACACTGAACTTACAAGATCAAAATCAAAGAAACCGATAAGGCCCCAATTAATTGCTCCAATTAAAATAATTGTTAAAACAGTGTAATCTAATGCTTTCATAGCTAACTCCTTTCTGTATGGTTCGCCATACATTTTGAATGATATTATTGTTTGACTTTTTTTTGAAAAATATTCATAACTCTTGTGATTTCTTTGTAAAAATGATACAATATGTTGATGTATTCTAACGGAGGTTTTTAAGTTGAAACGATATAATCCGGAAACTGATTCCGATTTATTTCATATCAATATCGGAACAATCATTTTCTTTATTATTTTTATATATGTAATCATTAGAATAATCATATCTATACAGAGTGAAACTCTTTCTGTGTACGAGGTTCAGAATAGTTATATTGATACCAATATCAACTGTACGGCACTTATTTTAAGGTCCGAAACAATTGTAGATACCGATAGTTCCGGTTATGTAAGTTATTACGTGCGCGATGGTGAAAAAGTTGGTAAGAACAAAACAGTATATACTATTGATGAAACCGGTAGTGTCTATGATAAAATCAAAGATTCCAATTCAGACGCTCTTGCAATAACCGACGAAGGACTTTCCGAGGTAAGAACAAGAATATCCAATTATGAGAATTACTTTGATTATTCATCATTTTCGGATGTTTATAATTTCAAGTATGATATTGAAAATGCTGTTTTAGAGTTGACCAACGAGGCAATGATTGATCAGCTTACAACATTGGACAACTCTGCAACTAATGTTTCAACATACAAGAAAGTTAATTCTAATGAAGCCGGAATCATTACATATTACAAAGATGGTTATGAGAACACCAACATCGATAATTTCAAAGCTTCAGACGTAAACAGTTCGGGTTACAAAAAGACAACTCTTAAAACCGGAGAAATTATCAATTCCGGAGACCCGGTTTACAAACTAATTACATCTGAGAACTGGTACCTTATAGCACCACTTAATGACAAGCAGGCAGAAGCACTTGCCGACAAGGAGAATATTGCAATTAATATTCATAACAGTTCCAAGAATATATATTGTCCAATATCATTTACCAAGAAGGATAATAAGACATTTGCAATAATCTCACTCAACCAGCAAATGGTTAATTACATCAATGAACGTTTTATAGATATAGTAATCATCATGGATCAGAACAACGGATTAAAATTGCCCAATTCCGCAATAACAGAAAAATCTGTTTTCAAAGTTCCTGTTGAATACTTATCAAACGGTTCGGATTCTATGGACAAACGTTTCCTTAACATAAAAGTTTTGGATGAAAAAGGCGAGGTTTCAATCAAACAGATTTCGGCGAACATTTATAAAATCACAGACAAAGACGTTTATATTGATCCTAACGACTTTGCTGCAGATGCGACGCTTGTCAATATCAACAGTAACGAATCTTTACCGCTTTCCTCATTAACAAAAGAAAAGTTGAAGGGCGTTTATTGTGTTAATCAGGGTATTGCAACTTTTAGATACATTGATATTTTGTATCAGGATGATGAATACACGATTGTTTCCGACAATACACCGTATAGTATTGCTTTATACGACAGAATAATACTTAATCATTCTATGGTTAAGGAGAACCAAATTATCAAATAAATATGAATGAAGGTGTCTATCTATGCTAAAAGAAAATTACAACCACGTATTAGAAGAAGTTAGGAAAACTGCGGTTAACTGCGGTCGTAATCCGGATGAAGTGACATTGATTGCCGTAAGTAAAACAAAACCCCTTTCCGATATCGAGGAATTAATAACAATCGGAGTTAATGAATTTGGTGAAAACAAGGTCCAGGAACTTTGTGATAAATACGAGAATGTATCACAACCGGTTAATTTCCATTTGATTGGTCATTTACAAACTAACAAAGTCAAATATGTTGTTGATAAAGCATGCCTTATTCATTCTGTTGATTCGGTAAAGCTTGCAAAAGAAATACAAAAAGAAGCAGCCAAAAAACAAGTAACTGTTGAAATTTTAATTGAGGTAAATGTAGCTGAAGAGGAGAGTAAGTTCGGCCTTACAGTATCAGAAGTTTTACCATTAATCGAGGAAATATCAAAATACCCTAACATTCATATAAATGGCTTGATGACGATTGCGCCATTTGTTGAAAATCCCGAAGAAAATCGTAAATATTTTCGTGAATTAAGGCAATTATCACTTGACATAAAATCCAAAAACATTGATAATGTTAGTATGAATGTCTTATCCATGGGTATGACAAATGATTATAAAGTTGCAATTGAAGAGGGTGCAACAATGGTACGGGTTGGAACAGCAATATTCGGTGCCCGTAACTATAACGTATAAAGGAGAATTATCATGGCAAGAACCGGAATGAGCAAGTTTATGGATTTTCTTAAACTTTCTGATCCTGAAGAGGATTACGATGACGATGGATTATTTGATGATGATGAAGATGATGAGGAGGATGATTACATCTTTTCAAAGAAGAAGAAAGCTTCTTCATACGATGATGATGAAGATGATTATGCTCCGAAACAAGTTAGAAGTCGTCAACAGAAAGCAACTAATCCAAGTAAGTTAGTATCTATAAACAGTCGTAATAATAGGAGAAGTCAAGTGTTTGTAATTAAACCACAGGATATAAGCCAAGCTCAAACTGTCACACAGTATTTAAAAGAAGGAAGCCTTGTTGTAATTAATATGGAAGGCATTGAGATTCACACTGCACAGAGAATTATTGATTTTATCGGTGGTGCATGTGATGCTTTAGATGGTTCCATTCAAGGAATTTCCAATAATATTTTTATAGCTGCACCAAGTAATGTTGCAGTCACAGGCGATTTGAGAGAGGAAATACTTAACCAGTCTGCTTTTACTCCTGATTTAAATCGTACTTACTAATTAACACATGATAAAATGTGTTGGAATAGGAGGGTTATAGGGGAATGCTTACACCGGTAGATATTCAAAATAAAACATTTAAAGGCGGAATTGGTTTCGACAAAAGAGATGTAGAGCAGTTCATGAACGAAATAGCGGCAGATTATAGCCTGCTTTACCGTTCAAATGTTGAACTCAAAGATAAGGTTAATACTTTAAATGAGAGTCTTCAGCACTACAAAACAATCGAGGATTCTATGCAGAAAGCATTGACATTATCTGAGAAAACATCTGAAGAAACAATTAACGCCGCAGGCGATAGAGCAAGACAGATTACTACCGAGGCAGAGTTCAAGGCAGAATCTATGCTTGAAAATGCCAGAAAAGAATTAGACGATCTCAAAAACGAGATTTATCGCCTTACAATTCAAAGAGACAAATTTAAAACACAGTTTGCGACCATTCTTAATTCAGAACTTAAAATGTTGGATGGTGAGATTGTAGATATTGATCTTGGTGATTTTTCGCCATCATCAAGTTATTCTTCCGGCAATCCGGAAGGTGGTCTTGGTGGTATGGAAGGTGGTCTTGGTGGTGCTTACGCTGGAGCATCGTCTTCTAATTTTGAAAGAACTAATCAATCACCTGCCTTTGACAGAGGTGCTCTTGATACAGATCCTTTTGCTGAAGCAGCTAATGGTGGTGGAAGATTCAGTAGACAAACAGGTGGAAAATACACCAATTCAGATAAGTCAAGCAAAAAGGAATCAGGAAAAACTTCGCTTAATATCAAAACATCGAACAATACAAGCACTAAGATAAAACGAGGTGTTCCTGTATCACGTCCGGAGCCAAAGGTTGAAGACGATATCCAACAGAACAATATTCCTACACCGGAACCTGTTAAACCGACTCCACAACCTGTTCCTACACCGGAACCTGTCAAACCGGCTCCACAGCCTGTTCCTACTCCGGAACCTGTCAAACCGGCTCCACAGCCTGTTCCTACTCCGGAACCTGTCAAACCGGCTCCACAACCTGTTCCTACACCGGAACCTGTCAAACCGGCTCCACAGCCTGTTCCTACTCCGGAACCTGTCAAACCGGCTCCACAACCTGTTCCTACACCGGAACCTGTTAAACCGGCTCCACAGCCTGTTCCTACTCCGGGACCTGTTAAACCAACGCTTCAGACAAAAGACGATTTCAGAGTAACTCAAGAAGATGCCAATAACAAGGCCATGAAAGAGTTTAATGAGACAGTTGCTAACATACAGGCTGCTATGCGAAATGAAGCAGAGAAAGACAAAGAGGATGATCAAGCACCATATGTTGGTGAGGTTGAGACAAGGGTTAATGAGTCCAATATGCTTGATTCAGAAGACAATCATGTGGATGATGGATTTAACTTCTTTGGTGACGATGATGATGTTCCTACTATGACTTTTGATTATTCAAAGAAGAATGCTGATGTTCAGACAAGTAATTTTGCTTTTTCTAATAATTACGAGGATGATGGTGAAGCACTTCATGGTGAAGTAGAGACAAGAGTCAAAGAGTCCAATATGCTTGAATCCGAGGATAGTCGTTCAAGTGGTTTTGATTTCATTGTTGGTAATGATTCTGATGATGTTGATATTCCAACAATAATTAATAACTTTTAGGAGATTACTAGATTGAAAAACAATAGTAACAAATCAATGATTGCGGGTAATGTTTTACCTGCAATCATTTCTATTATAATTCTTGTTATAACAGATCAATTATCAAAATATTTCATTGTAAACAAATTAGAGTTAGATGAAGCTATCCCTGTAATAGACGGGGTATTTGAGATTAGATATATACGTAATGCAGGCGCTGCATGGGGCGTTTTTCAGAACAAACAAATTATATTCTATATAATTACCGTAATTGCATTGTCCGTCTGCATTTATTCATATATTAAATGCTTAAAAGCCGACAAATATCGTGATATAAAAGTGTTAATTATTATGATTATGGCCGGGGCTATCGGAAACTTTATTGATCGTGTACGTTTGAAATATGTTATTGATTTTCTTTATTTTAAGTTAATTAATTTCCCTATATTCAATGTTGCAGATTGTTATATAACTATAGGTGTCTTTGTTTTGCTTTTCCTTCTTATTTTCAAATATAAAGAGGAAGATTTTAATGCCATTATATAAAAGGATTTGACTATGAATTATAATTTGGAATACAATCTTGACACTTCAATTAGAATTGATAAATATATCAATGAAAATATACCGGAATTATCAAGATCTTATATACAGCAGCTGATATCAGACAATAACGTACTCGTTAATGAGCATACGTGCAAATCAAACTACAAATGTAAGAACGGAGATATAATTAATATATCATACGAAGAACCAAAAGAATTAAATGTTGTTGCTGAGGATATTCCAATTGATATAGTTTATGAAGATAATTCAATCCTTATTGTTAACAAGCCCAAAAATATGGTTGTTCATCCGGCTGCAGGGCATGATTCCGGCACGCTGGTAAACGCTTTGTTATATCATTGCAAGGATTCTTTATCTTCAATTAATGGTGTTGTTAGACCCGGTATTGTTCATCGAATTGATATGAATACTACGGGTTTACTTGTGATATGCAAAAATGATAATGCTCATAGACTCCTTAGTGAACAGTTAAAGGAACATTCTATAACAAGAAAATATCATGCGATATGTTATGGTAATTTTAAAGAATCTGAGGGAACAGTTAATGCGCCAATCGGCAGACATCCTGTAGATAGAAAGAAGATGGCTATCAACAAAAAAAATGGAAGAGAAGCAATTACCCATTACAGAGTTCTTGAAAACCTTGGACAAGGATTCTCTTATATAGAATGTACATTAGAAACAGGTAGAACTCATCAAATACGTGTCCATATGTCTTCAATTGGGCATCCTTTACTTGGTGATGATGTATATGGACCAAAGAATCCTAAAATAAAGAATCTTGAAGGACAAACATTACATGCCAAAGTATTAGGTTTCATTCATCCTGATACAGGGAAATATATGGAATTTGATTCGGATCTTCCCATATATTTCCGTGAATTGCTAGATAAATTGCGTTAATTTTTATTATGTTTTTCGCGAAGAGTGACTGCATCTTTTGCCTTCATTCTTTGCCAATCATCTATATCTGCATAATGCTTCTTTGTAGTGTTAACATCTTTGTGGCCTAAAACATCGGCAACCAGATAAATATCAGATGTTTGCTGATATAATGACGTACCGTAAGTACTCCTTAATTTATGAGGAGTTATTTTTTTTAGAGGGGTAGTTATTGCAGCATATTTTTTTACCATATTTTCAACGCTTCTAACTGATATACGTTTCCTTTGAGAACTCAAAAACAAAGCGTTTTCATGGCCTTCTACAGGAACAACCTCATTACGTTCTAAAAGATAGTCCATAAGAGCATCTCTGGCTTCTTCACCAAAATATACATATGCTTCGTAACCACCTTTTCGAACGACTTTTATTCGATCATAATCAAAATCAACATCTTTTATGTCAAGACCAACACATTCTGACACACGAATACCTGTTCCAAGCATTAATGTAAGTAAAGCTAAGTCTCTAACTTTGTTTTTTTCATGATATACCTGCTGATGATTAGTTAATTTGTTGCCATATTCGACATTGTCAAGAAATTGAGCTACTTCATTAGGTTCCATACGTACAATTGCCTTACTGTGTAGTTTTGGCATTTCAACGATTTTAGTAGGATCAGAGTCTATTTTTCCATTTTTAAAAAGATATGCATAAAACATACGAAGAGCAGTAAGCTTTCTTTTTAAGGCTTTTTCATTATTAGTAAACTGCTTACCATCTTTTTCATATACTTTAAGGTAATCCATATACTCCTCAATATCTTCAGCTTCTAATTGATCAATAACAGAAAGCGGAACTTCAGAAGTTGATTTACCTTTTAGTGATGGATTAGTCGATACCAAAAACTCAAAAAAGGTTTTAATGTCACGAGCATAACCAAGTCTTGTTCGCGGTGCCTTCGAATATTCGATTGCGCGAAAATAACCCGAAACATATTTGGGTAATTCCGAAAGAACGTCCCTCATTAATAATACATTATGAATTTCTTCTTGTTCATGATATGTCTTATCTGCCATAATTCACCTCTATATCTTTTCGTTAAACCTGGGTTTTGCGAATAGTTGTATATCTGTATTTAATATATCACTTATACTCTTTTTTGTCAATCATTATAGAAACACAATAAAAAAGCTGCCTTGCGGCAGCTCCTATTTACAATTCGTCATGCAATATATATGTTGTGTTCATGGATTCTTGAAGTGCTAATCTTATAATCAAATTAATTATTACGAAACCAACTATCCCTATTAAAGTATTTATTAAATCTTCAAACTGTAAATGAATCAACAAATAATAATATCCAATTATTGTTATTGGCACTGTACATAACAATCTGACTATTGTATCCATTATTCTGTAAACAAATAATCTTTTATCATCAGAAACGTTATATTTACATATCAATGCTATAATCATAAAGCCAATCAGTATTGCAGCCAATATAATTAATATACGTAACCAACTGTCCTGAAGATAATTATTAATTTCAAGTTCTTCCTGTATTCTAAAATATCCCATCATTATTATTACAAACAAGGTAATAATATAAATAATCAGGTTTATAATTCTACAAACAAATTTTGACAGTTTCTTATCATTCATTGATATGCCTCCCCTATTAAGTCATTAACTATAGTTATAATACATAGCTGCAACATTGTCAATTGGGTACGGCAATGACTACAATGTAACTCTCTGGGGAAATATTCTTGGCGCATGATAATATAGTTATTTGTTTTTTTCGTGTTTGATTGCAATATTCTGATGTCTCATGCATATTAACATATTTGACTTCTTTAACAACATAATTTTCGACCTCGTTATTTGCCCATATTTGAATTCGGGTATACTCTAGTACCTCTGAGAGCCGATTTAGCGAATGTCCGTATAATTGGGAAGCATGTCCGCATATTATATAATTCCCTCCATTAGAATATTTCATATCCGGTGTCGCTGTTATCAACTCGTAATTATCAAGGTGTTTTTCACGATTATTTCCGGTATATACTTTCTTTGTCAGGTCAATATCCGGGATGTTGATTATACAATCAACATCCCTTTCTATATTTTGTTCATGGTCGGATTGCGTGTTAGAATCAGAGGTATCCGAATTTTTTTTATTATCGATTGTTTGATTATTCGATTCTTCCTTATATGTATATTGCTGTTTAGGATTAATCTGTAGATCCAATTGAGGAACCAAACTAATTATAGATTCTTTTTCAATTTGTTCTAATTCATATACTTCATAATAATTATGGTATATGAATAATGCTGTTAATGTTAATGCAGAAATACAAAATATAATGCAAAACATCCTTCTTATCAATTATTGTAATCCTTTCTTACATCTTTGATTATAGATTATTGATAAACAAAACATTACAGATATAACAAAAACAATAATTAGAAGGGATTTGTAATGTTCAGAAAAACCAAGCTTATATATAGGTGTATTGGTTATTTCCATTTTCTTTGTCTCATTACTGTTTAATTCAAAATTGTACTTATTATTGGTTGAATAATACCCATCAAGACACTTGGTTTCTACAAAATAATATTTGCCATATGGTAATTCATTGATGAATATTTTACCTTTTTTGTTTGTTTTATAAACTCCAACAACCTCGCCTTTTTCATTATATAAAGTAAATTCCACACCTTTTAATGGTTTTCCTGAATCTGAATCAATCTTAATAATATGTACACTGGCTTTCTCAAGTAAGTTAACAAAAGGTGCATCTGCAAAGTTAACATCTATCTTCTTATTGTTATTATTCTTGATTTCAAAAGATATCTCATCTTCGTTTATTTTGTATCCTTTAAGTGTTTTTAGCTCTTTGAGGTAATATTGTCCCTCCGGCAATGTACCATAATACTGTCCTATACCGTTATTGTCAGTTATTATATAGCCAACACATGAATTAGCCGGAAGAATCTCTCCTGATGGGAATTGGTATTCAAATCGCTGATATATTCCATATACAACACCTTCAAGTGGTATATTCCTATACATAAGTTTCTTCTTCTCTATATATGCACCTTCTCCAAGTTTTTTAATGGTAACGGTACAATTACACATCTTATCCTGTTCTTTCTTTTTAATTTGAATTGGTTCCCCAGCCTTCTCATTATCCTTATTAAGTTCAGTGCAGCTTATAGTTATAGGACTATTATTCTTCTCATACATTCCGGGTGCTTTCTCTTCTTTACAAATAAAATCACCATACTTTAACCCTTCAAAACTTACAATTCCTTGATCATCAGTCGTTTTAGTAGATATGCATTGTTCTTTTGAATCGTACAAAGAATATGTTACATTTTTAAGAGGCGCGTATTCCATATTATAGTTAAAATAAGAACCATTAACCGTCTCTTCCTGTGTAACTCCGGTAAAATGTTGACCTACTTTATATAGTTTGACATTATATAATTGAGATTGATTGGAAATATTGCAGACAGCTTCATACTGATCATTTGTATCGGCTTTGAATGCAAAATCAGAATCTTTTACATTTATGATTTTATCAGAGACAATTATTCCCTTTGGTGCAGACAATTCTTTGAGATAATAATCACAACATACTAAATCTTTGAATATCAACTCTCCTTTTTTATCTGTAACACCTTCAGAAATCAAAGTATCTTTCTTAACGATTAATTGCTTTGAATTGTTATATACATCCATTTTGGCATATAAAGCAAACTTACAGCCTGATATAGGCAACTTTTCATCAGCCTTATCATGTTTGTATATTTTAATATTGCATTTTTTGAGATTATTCTTAAACGAATAATTAATTTGAGAATACCCGTTCTCTTCTGCCTTTATCTCGAATGAATACTTTTCTTTATCCAAGATATGTAATTTCGTTGTTGTTGACTCAACAATGTAATAATTACCGGGTATCATATTATTGATTGATGCTGTTCCGTTACTATCAGTAACAAGATCAAATATGTGCGTATCTTTCTTATAAACCAAAGAATTCTTATAATGTATATCTTCCGCAGCATATACTTCAAACTTAATTCCGGATAATTGTAACTTATCCTTATCAACTATAAAACGATTTGTTTTATCATCAAACTCAACGCTATCGCTCTTTTTATTAATAGTTAACTTTCCAAGTATAGGTGTGTTTGTAGCAATTATCTCATAATTAAAATGATCTTTATCTATTACAAACTCCTGGCCATCCCAATCATTATTATGTGTTGCCCCTGCGTCAGTCTCTATTACCTTGAACTTACCCGAAGGATTACTTGTGCTACAATAAATATTACCTGATAAATATTTGTTCTCTGCCGGATCATACGTTAAATCCTTGTAAAATACATACTCACCAGCATAATCATCATATTCTAATAGTTGAAAACTTGCATCATCAATAATTTCTCCGGTAATGCTATCCTCCTTAGTAAGCTCTAAGCTACCGATAATGATATTCATGGAATTACTGTCAGATGTATTCGTCTGAATATAATTGATTCCCGCCACTTCCTGATTATTACCAAAATTAGGATCTATACAACACCATTGTTCCGCTACGGTATTGGTAAAAGCAATATCTTCATTAACACACGCAGAATAAACTCCCGGATCTAAACCATCCAAAAATCCCACCGGAACAGAGAAACTATACGAAGAATCATAACTAGTTCCAGTTTGAATAATTACATCGTTCTTTATTACAGAATTAGAAGAATCAACCAAATAAGAAGTACGTCTAAACTCCTGAACAGGTGCATTAAGAGTATTGATTGTGCATGACAACTCTTCACTTACTGCGTTCCCCGACGCTTTATCTAAAAGCATATATCTGTCAATTGTTTTATCAAAAGAAAATTCCGATGCTTGAAACATACCCTGTTCATTCTCATATATAGCCGTAGTACATGCTTCAAAAAGTGTCATTGTCTTCTTTTGTAAATTACCGGTCCCCGACTTAAATACAACGTTTGAAAAATCAACGCCTTCATCCTTATAATCACCACCATACTTGTATATAAGTCCATGAATTACAACCTGAGTCATGTAATAATCTTCTACCGCATTCCCTGTTGTATATCCTTTGTTTGCTTTTGTGTTCCAGGTTGTTGTTCCCAAATGTAATGCTAACGAAAGCCTTGCTTTTAATTCAGGATTATACGGTGAGTCCTTAACAGAAAAAACCTTATCAGGTGTAAAAGTGTTCGAATAATTAACACAATAGTATAGATTATTGCCACTATGTTTTACCGTTGTTCTGTAATTTGTTCCTGAAGTATCATATTTACAAAAAGCTAAAAAACCGGCTCCGTTCTCTTCATAAACAAAATCATTCTTTTGTAACGATTCCGGTAAAGCATCATGTAATTTCTTATAAGAATACACTTCCGGTGTCATAGCAAAACAAGACTGAGAAATTGTCATGATTGAAACAAAAAGAAACAAAAAAGAAAAACAGAAAAAATTCTTCTTAAAAAAATATATTAGATTGTGCATAAAATGTCCTTTCCTAGGACATTATGTGATAAAAGATAAAATATAGAATAACGAGATTATTGCATATCGAATTAAAATTGTCAATAATAAAATGGAAAATTATATTATTGTAAAGTATATACAGGAACAATAATATAACAACCTGCATGAATTGTATCGTTCTTGAGATTGTTGATAGTCTTAACTTCATCAATAAATTCCTGAGACTTTAATCCCGGAAACTTGAACTGATCAGCAACAGAGCATAAACTGTCTCCTTCTTTTATCTCATAAGAAATATATGTCTTCTCATATGAGTTCTTGGCAGCTGAATTCGCATATGCGATGTGTCCAATTCCAAAAATCAAAACAAAAGTCAATATTGTTAACATAATAATGTTATTGTTAACTACTCTTCTTTTCTTACTAATTCTACCCTTATTCATAATCTTACCTCCTATTAGTACACAACCGAATGTTTGTTCGTTTTCTGTATAATAGCAAACATTTGTTCTCTTGTCAATACTTTTTTCGAATATTTGTTCGGAATGTTTGTTCCGAATAAACGTTTGCTTTTTTAAAATAGATGTGTTATTATAAAACCAGTTAATTATTATATGAAGGAGGTATGTTTATGCCCGGTAAGATTAGTGCAAAACAACAGGAAATATTAGATTACATCAAAGATAATATTTTACAGAAAGGTTATCCGCCCTCTGTTCGAGAGATCTGCGAGGCTGTCAGATTGAAATCTACTTCTTCTGTTCATTCACATTTAGAGACATTAGAGAAGAATGGATATATAAGAAGAGATCCGACCAAGCCAAGAACTATAGAGATACTTGATGATACTTTCGGTCTTACAAGAAGAGAATTGGTTAATGTTCCTATTGTCGGTCAAGTAACTGCAGGACAGCCTATTCTTGCTGTAGAGAATATTGACGCCTACTTCCCTGTTCCTCCCGAGTATCTTCATAATAAGACAACATTTATGCTCAAAGTCAAGGGTGACAGCATGATTAATGCAGGTATTTTGGACGGTGATTTAATACTTGTCGAAGAGCAACCTACCGCTTACAACAATGAGATTGTTGTTGCTTTAATTGATGATAGCGCAACCGTTAAGCGTTATTTCAAAGAAGACGGACATTACAGATTGCAGCCCGAGAATGATTTTATGGACCCTATTATTGTTGATGATTTATCAATTGTAGGTAGAGTTATCGGTTTGTTCCGTACATTTTAATTAAAACTCCCAAGCATTCACTATCGAATGTTTGGGATTTTTTTAACTTATTACCACGTCACAATAGAAACCTTCTTTATTCTCTTTGCAGCTTGCATATCTGTACCTTACTCTATCACCCTCGTTGAATCTTATATAGTATGCCGAGTAATGATATCTTGTTCGCTCCATGAACAGATTAGCTACCGCGAGCGATTTATCAATGTCATATTCCTTGAGTTTTATATCAACAATATAATGATTAGACTTGATAATAACACTGCTACTTTCAATATTATCAATATTACTCAAGGCAGCAGAGAATATCGCTTTTGTCATATCGTCTGTTTTTAATTCAATTCTTGATACATATTCATTGATTAATGAAACCATATTATATACCTGCTAATTTACTAATATATCTGATGATCCGGTAAAGATTTTAATATATCCTCAAACTTAGAGAAGTTCTTTTTGAATAATTCAACAACGTCCGGATCAAACTGGGTTCCGCTGTTCTTAACTATCTCATTGTATGTATCTTCAAGCGACCATCCACCTTTGTAATAACGTTCTGACGTCAAAGCATCAAATACATCACACACAGCCATAAGACGGCTGATATAGGCTATTTCTTCGCCTTTCATGCCAAGATATCCTGTTCCGTCCCAACGCTCATGATGTTGATGAGCAATAGTCTTGGCTATCTGCATAATCTCACCCGGACATTTTGCAAGCAAAGCTTCTCCGTACAGAACATGACTCTTCATTATTGCATATTCTTCATCCGTAAGTCTATCCGGTTTGTCCAATATTTCTTCCGGAATCATCAACTTACCAATATCATGCATCATGGCAGCAACTGCCAGTTTGTCAACGTAATCTGTAGTAAAACCTGAAGCAATACCAAGCACTCGCATATACTCTGCCACTCTTCTAATGTGGTCGCCGGTAACTTTTGATTTGCTCTCGGATAATTCCGCAAATGCAAAGATAAGTTCTTCCTGACTGTGTTCAAGGTCACGGTTAGCATTTATCGTCTTATCAAGCATAACAAGATTTCTTTCAACTATGTAATACGCGAGCAATGAAGTCAACAAAATGAAGACAACCCTAAGAAATCCTGCATAAATGATTGCATCCAGCAAAGTGTTATATTCCGGTGAAACATTACCATCATACAGAAGATATCTGAGGAATAAAACCCCAAATACCATAAGTGCATCAACAAACATCAACGCCATAATAAGCTTCTTATCACAGTATATCGTTGCAATCAAAATAGGAAATGATAATAATACAACGAAACTAAATGATATAAATGTACTTAACAAAAATGCGACAGAGATACAGCATAGAACAACGTAATACTTTATCCACAAATGTTCCATGTGAAGAATATCAACCAAAACCGTCGGTATTAACAACAGAACAATACTTGATGCAAATACAATCATGACCGAAATCTCGTCATAATCAAAATATTCCGTCATAAAGAACAATAATACCGATATGAGAAAAAGAATCGTTATTCTCAAACATTTTGAAGCGACCTTATTAACTTCGATTGTATTCCTACGTATTAACAGATCTCTATCCATACATTAACTCTCCCATTACATTATAGTTGGCTCTTGTCAACCACCTTACCGTCGAGCCATATTTTCTCCAAATTATAGAAAAGGCGATCCTCTTCATTAAAAATGTGAACAATAATATCATTAAAGTCCATCAATATCCAGTTAGCAGTCTGGTAACCTTCTATCTGACGTGGTTTCACGTCATTCTTATCGAGCATTTCTTCGACATTATCAGATAATGCCTGTACCTGATTACGGTTAGAACCGCTTGCTATAATAAAGTAATCAGCCATTACCGAAACCTCGGAAATATCGATAATTCTTATGTCCGATGCCTTCTTATCTTCAAGAGCATCTATTGCTATTTTTGTCATTTCTTTACTAGTCATTATTAAACCTCTTTTATTTTAACTTTTTCTTATAATATTCGTATGTTTCTCTTGTTGTCGGATCTGTAACAGCACCTCTGCCGTCCAAATAGTTTACGCAATTACGTAAAATGTGAAGTAAACATTTATCTAAATCCGTGTATGCTTCCTGTCTGATAATATCAATCTCAGGAAGCGGATTACGGTTAGGTTCTATATAATCTGCAATATAAATAATCTTGTCAAGCTTCGACATCTTCGGTTTGCCGGTAGTATGCCAAGTTATTGCCGATAAAATATCCTCGTCATTGACACCATACTTTTCCTTGGCATAAACTGCGGATAGTTTGGCATGCAAAAGTTCAGGATTCTCACGCTCACACTTTGAAATAGGAAGATTGTATTTCTTGCATCTGCTAATCTTCTTCTCTGCCGATAAGTACTTGGCACAATCGTGAAGCAAGCCTGCAACTAATGCCTTCTCAACATCAACACCGTGAACAAAAGCAAGTGAACCGGCGGTATATTCAACACCAACCGAATGTTCAAATCTTTTCTCTGATAGTTTTGTTTTGAGTTTTTCTGTCATTTCAATGCGATTCATAATAACCTCTCAATAGAAAAATCACCGCAACTAATATTATAACAAAATTTTGAAATAATATCAATTACGGCGATGGATTTATTTTAATCGTTTTTGTATAATTTTTGACTGATTATATAATCATATACCGCTTTATCAAGATATTTTTTTATATAATCACTATATTCATAGGGCAAACCGTTTTTTTGTTGTGATTCCTTTATATAATCACGAAGTTTTGTAGAAGAACATTCGATATTATCACATTCTATTTTGTGAAAATGATTTCCGCCAAACAACTCATCTAACTGGTTTATTTTATTAGATAGCTCTTCTCTTCCTTTGTCATTCCTTGACGCAACTAAAATCTCTGCTTTAGCAATTATAACGTCAGGTTTTACCCATTTATCAAAATAAAACAGAGAATCCGCACCCATTATGAAGTAAAAATCGTCCTCGGGATAATCCTGCTTAAGCAGACTTAAGGTCTCGTAGGTATAAGTTTTACCATCACGTTTAAGTTCATAATCGCTCGACTTAAAATACGAGTATCCGTCAATTGCAATATCGACCATATTAAGCCTGTCTGCTCCCGATACAATATCAATATTTGATTTGTAGGCAGGAATGTGATTAGGCATAAACCAGACCTCATTCAGCTCATATTGTCTATAAGCGCAATCTGCAATCTCAATATGTCCAACATGTATGGGATTAAATGTTCCACCCATAATTCCGATTCTACTCATAACACACCTCACTGATTATTTGGAAGGCATTATTTTTGGATTCTTTTTGTTCTTACGATACAAAACAATCTTCTTACCAATTACCTGAACAACCTGTGAATTAGTTCTTTCTGCTACGGTTTCTGCTATGGCACGAGGATCGTCCATACAATTTTTGAGTACACTTAATTTGATAAGTTCTCTCTTCTCAATCGCCTCATCTACTGCCCTGATAAACTCCGGCGTAATGCTGCCTTTTCCAACATTAAGCACCGGATCGATGGACATTGCAAGACCTTTGAGATAAGCACGTTCTTTGCTTGTCATTTATAATAATCTCCTTATTCGTATCGCTTATTCATAATAATCAAATTCAAGATCCGACATGCGAACCGTGTCACCTTCAACCATTCCAAGTTCCTTAAGCTCGTCGATGATACCATTCTCCTTAACAAATTTCTGGAAGAACTGGAATCCTTTCTCGCTGTCAAGATTCGTATATCCAAGCATCTTCTCAATCTTAGGACCTTCAACGATGAATAAATGTTCATCCTTCGGATCATGTTCTATCGTATATGGTTCATCATCAAAATCATTAGTCGGAACAAACTCCTGCTCAAACTCGATTATCTCTTTCGGTGCATCTTTGATTATGCCGTGTAAATGCCACAACAAATCTTTGACACCTTCACCTGTGGCTGCTGATATAGGAAATACCTTGATTCCCTTTGGTTCGAACTCTTCACGCAACATATCGATAACGGTTTCTTTCTCCATTTCATTCATGGCGTCCATTTTGTTTGCTGCGATGACCATAGGTTTTTTCGTTATATCTATATTATATTTCTCAAGCTCATCAAGAATTGCGTGAATATCGTTGATTGGATCGCGTCCCTCAACGGAAGCTCCATCTACGACATGAAGAAGAACTTTGGTTCTTTCTATATGACGAAGGAACTTAAAACCAAGTCCAACACCATCACTCGCGCCCTCAATAATACCGGGGATATCTGCAATTACAAATCCGGCACCGCCGCCCAAATCTACAACTCCAAGATTAGGATTAAGCGTTGTGAAATGATAGTTAGCAATTTTAGGTCTTGCGTTGGTTACACTCGATAAAAATGTAGATTTACCAACATTTGGGAAACCAACAAGTCCAACATCAGCAATAACCTTAAGCTCCAAAGTAACATATAGCTCTGTAGCCGGTTGGCCAGGCTGTGCGTATTTCGGTGCTTGCATTGTAGATGTTGCGTAATGCATATTTCCATTACCGCCACGTCCACCTTTTAATATAACAACAGGTTCCTTCTTATTGGACATATCCATAATAACCTTGCCGGTTTCAAAGTCCTTAATAACCGTTCCCGGTGGAACCTTACATATTATATCAGCTCCGTTAGCACCATGCTGACGCTTCTTTCCGCCTTCTTCGCCATCTTGTGCGCAATATTTTCTTACATTTCTGAAATCGTTAAGAGTATTCAAGCCCTCGTCGACAACAAAAATAACGTCTCCGCCTTTACCGCCATCGCCACCATCAGGACCTCCGGCAGGTACATACAACTCTCGTCTGAAACTTACATGTCCGTCTCCGCCTTTGCCGGAACGTATGAATACCTTAGCATAATCTGCAAACATAATAATCTCCTCGTTAGAAAAAAGGGCTGGAGAAAACACTCCAGCCCCATTAGTTCATGTATCTTACTCGTTAATTGATACCGGATAGATAGAAACCTGCTTCTTATCTCTACCCTTTCTCTCGTAGCGAACAACACCGTCAACCAATGCAAACAAAGTATCATCTTTGCCTTTACCAACATTGATACCCGGATGAATTCTTGTTCCACGCTGTCTGTATAAAACATTACCGGCTTTAACGAACTGACCGTCTGCTCTCTTCGCACCAAGTCTCTTAGACTCTGAATCTCTACCGTTCTTGGTAGAACCCATTCCCTTTTTATGAGCGAATAACTGAAGGTTAAGTTTCAACATGATTACACCTCCTGATTCAAAATTTCAATATACTTCTTACCATATTTCTGTTCAACTGTAGTGATACCAAGATAGAATGATTTGAACAAGAGTTCAGCCTCATCACTTGGCATATTCTTCAAAATGATGTTCTCAAAGTTAATCTTACGACTACCATTGATTTCAAACTCATCTTGGGTAAAGCTATCTATCGAATTGACAAGATTAATATACAGCATGGATATAGCACTACAAACAATATCCTTGCCTTTCCTATCAAATTCAGCATGTCCCTCTACCTGGACTCCAACTATCAAGTTGTTTTTCTCAAAAACGGTTACAGTAATCATAGGCTATAATTAAGCATTGATTGCTTTGATCTCAACCTTAGTAAATGGCTGTCTGTGACCATTCTTCTTATGATAGCCGGTTTTTCTCTTATACTTATAAACAACAACTTTTTTCTCTTTGCCATCGCCGATGACATTAGCTGTAACACTTGAGTTAGCAACTGCATCACCACATAACATGTCACTGTCGTTGTTAATAGCAATAACATCAAACTTTACTTCAGAACCAGCTTCTGCATTAAGCTTTTCTACTTTAATGATATCACCTTCAGCTACCTTGTACTGCTTACCACCTGTTGCAATAATTGCGTACATACGGTTACCTCCTATTATCATTACTCGCCAAGTATGGTGGTGTCCAACGGGCACACTTCTACCTCCTTGTGCGGCACACTAAGATATAATAACAAATGAACTTACAAAAGTCAAATGTTTTTTTCTTTAATTTTATATAAAACAAAAATAAGAGTTTGCATCTTTTGCAAACCCTTTTAAATGAAGCAGTCGATAGGGGAATCGAACCCCTGTTTTCGCCGTGAGAGGGCGACGTCTTAACCGCTTGACCAATCGACCATGTCTTGACGACTTGCTTACTATATCACAAGTAAAGTACTTCGTCAAGAACTATTTTTAAAAAAATTAATATTTTTTAATACTTTTGAAACTACTATATAATTCTAATCCTTGATCTATCCTCGTTATACTCGAATGCAAGTCTGGTAATAAGTGCAAGCATAGCACCAAGCGTTTGATAGCTGTTTGCTACGGAACTTATTGAAGTCTCATAACTTTCATTAAGGTAGAAACTTGGAAGGTTTAATGAATCATTTATCTTAATGGCAATAATATCATCAAATTTTACCGTCATGGATTTCTTCTTTTTGAAGAATCTGACCGCTCTGTCTGTAATAACATAAAAATCCTTGCCCTTGCCAAAAAGAGTTGTATCAATCAACATTATTACGCGTTCTCCCGACTCGAGTTCCGGATCCATACGTCCTCTCAAGTTCTCAATCCTCTCTCCTCGAACATCTTTCATGGCTGTGCCGTCGTCTTTTTGAGTGATTTTTCTAAGGTACTCTTCGACATCCTTTGAAGTTTCATTCTCATCCATGCAATATTTCCATGCTCTCATGACTTCAGATGTACATTTCTTTTCCATCAAACGATTCAAATCTACATCAACAAAAAATAAATCCGGATCTAATAATTCTGTACTTGATTTCTTGTCTGACTTCTCTACATCGTATGTAGAATTACAGTATGGACAAATCAGTTTTTCTCTCTTCTTCTCAAGTTCTCCTCCACAACTAGGACATTTCTTTAACATGTAAGTTTTCCTCCGCATAAATTATAATGTTATTTATTTATGATATGTGCCAGGCAATTACCGCAAGGCTTGTATCCTTTTTCTTTTAATTCCTTTATTGTTCCTGTGTATTCAACTTTATTATGCGCTTTGATTGTTTTAACGCTTTTGCAATCAACCTTGTGAACCTTTTGGTGTTGGCATTAAGAATAAATACCATTTCAGTATTTTCAAAATCCGTTTCGGCATCTTCTGTCTCATTTGCGACAGAGTTGGCATCAGCGTTCTCAATCATTTTGCTATCGCCGGTTGCATAATCAATTTCTATTGAAGGTTGAATGTTATAACAAAAAAACATTAAAACATATTCCTTTTCCTTCGTCTTCCACCGACCACGCTTCCATAAGCACGCCGGTTGCAAGCAAGTTATCTCCTCTTTTCTCTGTCGGCATCGTATCCTTGCATATATTGGCAAATGCAGTTCCGCATCTTCCTTTTGAATCAAGATTGCTGTAGTTTTCAAACACTTCAATGCATTTTTTTCATCATCTGTAAAGAACGGCATGCACTTTCTGTTGTTGTCTCTTGTGTAGTTGCAACGGTTGAAATCTCGGTAGTCTTTTCTTCATCTGTAGTAACCTCTGAATAAGATTATATTACACTATACTGCAACATTTCATATGCTAGCTTACTTCCTTCTGCAATCTCATCCGGAAGAAGTGCTCTTGCAACACATTTAAGTTCCATATCGGGTTCAGCAACATTTTTTAAATATGCATAATCGCCGTCAATTCTTTCAACTATATATTCGATTCTTTCAAACATGTATTACTCCTTTTAATGATAAATAAAACAGCTCATCATCATTCATGCAACGTATAATCAGCATCATCATTAATAATACTTATCATACATTCCGCTATTTTCGGATCAAACTGTGTTCCTTTGTTATTCTTTATTTCCTCAATAACTCTATCTTGTGCCATATAATTTCGATAACTTCTGTTTGATGTCATGGCGTCATAGCTATCCGCTACCGAAATAATTCTTGCCATTAACGGTATTTCTTCACCGCTTTTCCTATCAGGGTAACCTTTTCCGTCAAATCTTTCATGATGCCACCTTGCACCAATTGAAAGATCGGGACGGCTCTTTATTTCAGAAAGGATTTCAAAACCGAGACCGGGATGTGTTTTAATAATTTCATATTGTTCATCTGTAAGAGGATTAGGACTGTTGATTATCTCATTAGGAACGCCGATTTTACCCAAATCATGCAACAATCCCATATAATATATATTCTCACATTCTTCATCTGAAAGCCCTAATTTTTCTGCTATCATTTTTGAATAACGTGCCACACGAATAGAGTGTCCTTTTGTGTATTCATCTTTAGCATCGATTGTGTGTGCTAACGCCTCCATAACCTCTACAGATAAAGTTTTTATTTCATTTTTTGCTTTTTCAAGATTTTCATTTTGATTGCTTATCTTATTTATGTGACTAATATTCTTCAGCATATAATTAAACGTAATTAGCACTAAAAAC
>JAILRO010000050.1 GCA_024698145.1 Lachnospiraceae bacterium | reverse complement strand
TATACATTACTAAACGAACGGCAGCATAAAGAATTGTTGTGTATTACATTCTGGGTGACATTCAGGAGGATATTAGAGTTTCTTGGTATATCGATGAGTAGACAGCGGCTGCCGAACATGGATGTTCGGCATGTTCCATTGGGACAGGATGTCGAATTGGAACAGTGCCGCGTACAATATCATAATGTCACCGAGATAACTAGAAACTCTTATGTCCGTATGTCTCGTCACACAGAATGTAATATATCGACAATTTGTTGTGCGTCCGTTTTAAAATGTAACTAAACAGCAATTTCAATCCTTCTTAACTATGAGTGCCCTTATTGCATTGATCACAGCAATTACCATAACTCCAACATCCGCAAATATCGCAATCCACATATTCGCTATACCAAGTGCTCCAAGCACAAGACAAACAAGCTTAACTCCAATTGCAAAATAAATGTTCTCGTACACGATACGCATGCATTTCTTGGCAATAGCAATTGCCTTAACAATCTTTAACGGATCGTCATCCATGAGCACGATATCCGCAGCCTCTATTGCAGCATCAGATCCAAGCGCACCCATCGCAATTCCAACATCAGCTCTTGAGAGCACCGGCGCATCATTTATTCCATCACCAACAAATGCGAGTTTCTCTTTGTCAGGTTTTGACTCAAGAAGTTCCTCCACTCGATGCACTTTGTCTCCCGGAAGCAATTCACTTCTAACCTCGGATATACCAAGTTCCTCTGCAATATAATCTGCAACACTCTTGATATCTCCCGTAAGCATTACTGTATGATTAACTCCGATTTTCTTAAGGCGTGATATTGCATTCTTGGAATTCTCCTTTAACACATCCGAAATAACAATGTGACCTGCATACTCGCCTTCTATCGCAATATGAAGAATCGTACCAACATGATGACATTCATGGAAACTTACTGAATATTGCTCCATAAGTTTTGAATTACCTATTGCAACCTGCTTGCCATCAACTTTTGCAACAATACCTTTGCCACTTATTTCTTCTACATCACTTACACGGTTCTTATCTATTCCCTTACCATGTGCAGCTTGAACGCTCTTTGCAATAGGATGATTTGAAAAACACTCTGCATGAGCTGCTATATCAAGCAACTCATCATCCTCTTTGACGTTATGATGAATGCCCGTAACCTCAAATATTCCCTTTGTAAGAGTTCCTGTCTTATCAAATACGATGTGTTTAACGCCTGCAAGTGCCTCAAGGTAATTAGAACCCTTGACAAGCACTCCGGCTCTTGAAGCTCCACCGATTCCCGCAAAGAAGGTTAGCGGAATACTTATAACCAATGCACACGGACAGCTTATTACAAGAAATGTAAGTGCCCTATATACCCAATCTCCAAAATCTGCCGGTAGTCCCATTACCATTCTGACAATTGGCGGAAGTAATGCAAGTGCCAAAGCTCCGTAACATACTGCCGGTGTGTAGAAATGAGCGAACCTGGAAATAAAATTTTCCGAACGAGATTTCTTTGAGCTGGCATTCTCAACAAGATCAAGAATCTTTGAAACTGTTGACTCTCCAAACTCTTTGGTTGTTTTTATCTTAAGCACTCCGGTCATATTGATACAACCACTTATCACCTCATCACCGACGGTTGCATTCCTAGGAACGCTTTCTCCTGTAAGTGCACTCGTATTAACAGAAGCATTTCCTTCTATAATAATACCATCAATCGGAATCTTTTCTCCCGGTGATACAACAATAACCGTTCCAATTTCAACCTCATCAGGATCTACTTGTGTAGTGCCTTCATCAGTCTCAACATTAGCATAATCAGGACGGATATCCATTAATTCACTAATATTACGACGACTCTTTCCAACAGCATAGCTTTGGAATAATTCGCCAATCTGATAAAAGAGCATTACGGCGACACCCTCACGATATTCTCCAAGCACCATTGCTCCAACAGTCGCAACTGCCATAAGGAAATTCTCGTCAAACACCTGTCGGTTCTTAATTCCCTTAATTGCTTTCTTCAGAATGTCATATCCAATCACGAGATACGGTATTATATACAGAACAAGTTGTACCCATCTGTTATCGGAAAGCACCGGTATTGCAAAATGTTCACTTGTCAATAACCCAATTACAACAAGTAATATTGTTGATATGATAATACGTGTAAGTACTTTTTTCTGTTTTTTATTCATTGCTCGTACTCTCTTTCTTCTTGATAACCGCTACTGTGCATGGCATTCTTCTTTTTTATAATATAGAACCTATCTTTTTATATCCCACTTTTACAGGAATATCTCGCAATCATCTTCTACCTTCTTGCAATTATCAAGAACATCCTGCATTACAGCCTTAGGATCTGCACCGTCTTCGAATTCAACAATCATCTTAAGAAGCATAAAATTAACTGTCGCATCCTTAACACCTGCTGTCTTTTTAGCCGCCTCCTCCATCTTGTTAGCACAATTAGCGCAATCAACATCAATCTTGTAAGTCTTCTTCATAATATAAGTCATCTCTTTCTTAATATACATTAAATAACAAAAAATCAGATTAACATATGAATAACTGTTCATATGTTAATCTGATTATAATACCACTGATTCCATGTGTCAATATTCTAATTGATAATTTCTCAATATTTCTATAGTAGTTTCGGGAACAACTCTTTACACGTCGGATATATCTCCTTAAAGCTGTTATATCTTTCCTCATACTTTGCAACAATTTCCGAGTCCGGATATTCTGTTTTCCTTATCTTAACAACACTATCTACAGCCTCCTTCACAGATGCATATTCTCCACATGCAACCGCTGCAAGCATAGCCGCACCAAGTCCCGGTCCCTGCTCACTCTCTAATACTTCTACTTCTACATTAAGAATGTTCGCAATCATCTTTCTCCAAAGTTCACTCTTGGCACCACCACCGCATATCTTGGTTCTATCAACTTTTATTCCAAGCTTTCTTGCGACCTCCAAAGAATCTCTAAGGCCAAATGCAACGCCCTCAAGAACCGCCTGATTCATATCACTTCTTGCAGTATCCATACTCATTCCAATAAATGCACCCCTGGCCAACGGATCGTTATGCGGCGAACGTTCGCCCATAAGATATGGAATAAAGAAAACCTTATTCTCCCCAAGTGCTCTCATATTCGACTGTTCAGCCTCATAATCGTTGGTCTTTAATATATCTTCAAGCCACCATTTATTACAGCTTGCCGCACTAAGCATACAACCCATCAAATGATAATTGCCGTCGGCATGGCAAAACGAATGAAGCGCATTGTTGGCATCAACCTTGAAATCTTTTGATGAAATAAATATAGTTCCGCTTGTACCAAGAGAAATATTACAACGACCGTTTCCCACCGTTCCGGTACCAATGGCAGCAGCCGCATTATCTCCTGCACCTGCAACCACTATACACTTTGCAGAGATTCCAAGTTCTTCTGCCACTTCAGACCGCACTGTTCCAACGGTCTCATAAGACTCAAACACATTAGCAAGCTGTTTTTCTGTAACCCCGCATATATCACACATCTGTTCAGACCACTTACGACCCTTCACATCAAAGAGCAGCATTCCCGAAGCATCGGAAACGTCCGTAGAAAAAACTCCTGAAAGTCTGTATGCTATATAATCCTTTGGAAGCATTATCTTGGCTATCCTTTTGTAATTATTAGGCTCATGCTTCTTAAGCCATAATATCTTTGGTGCGGTAAAGCCGGTAAATGATATATTACCCGTATATTCAGAGAGCTTGTCTTTTCCAATTACATTGTTAAGATAATCACATTCCTCTGTCGTACGTCCATCATTCCATAAAATCGCAGGTCTTATAACTTCATCCTTATCATCCAGGATCACAAGACCATGCATCTGACCGCCTAATCCTATTCCAGCGATATCATTTCCGTCAAAATCAGCAATAAGCTCTTTAACTCCGGATATAACATTGTCATACCAGTCAATAGGATTCTGTTCCGACCAGCCCGATTGCGGATACGATACCGGGTATTCTTTTGAAACGATATTTCGAATAATACCCGCGCCGTCCATTAACAACAGTTTTACTGCACTAGTGCCAAGATCAATTCCAATATACAGCATATAGACCTCCTTAATCGCAATTCTTCACACACGTGTATGATTTTGTATATTCCATGTAACTATTCACTCTCATCATATTCCAATATATCACCCGGCTGACAATGAAGTACTTCGCATATTGCCTCTAATGTCGAGAATCGTATGGCACTTATTCTACCATTTTTCATCTTTGAAAGATTAACATTCGATACGCCTACCGCCTCCGATAGTTCGGCCAAGGACATCTTTCTGTCAGCCATCACACGGTCTAATCTTAATACAATCTTTCCCATAATGACCTCCTTACAATGTCTCGTCCGATTGAATTCTTAACAATTTTCCGTAATCCATAATCGTATATACTGCCCATGTAACAAGTCCAAGCAATACTGCAGAACCAATTCCTGATGTTAGCCCCACTATTCCGGTCAGGATTATCATAGATATAAGAATGCGCTTAACAACAGCATCAGCAAACGGATTACCTTCTTTTAATATTGTATCAAAGACTGTCGATATCATCCAGATAGCAAATGTTACAACAAAGCATATAACAGAAACAAGAATACAATACATTCCTAAAATAAGTGAAGCCGAATCCCCGTTCTCATCAAAAAACTTCTGAATCGAAGGAACCGATGACTCCAGTTTAACGCTTTTCGCAAACTTGATATCACCATCCTCAACAGTTCCCACTCTAAATGATCCTATTGTGATATCCTTAGTTACATTTGATTTAGAAACACTCGCCTCAATCTTCTTATCCATATTATCACGATCGACAATAGACACAATACCCGCAACAAACGTAATCACCGTTGCAGCCATAAAAAGCATAAAAAATATCTTTGAACAAATCTTGGCCGCCTTGCAGCTTTTGATAACTTTTTCTAATTTGACATTCTCTTCATTAACATTCATATCCTATTCTCCTTCCAATATAACATACTCATGAATACAAATATCATATTCACAGTATAAACATTTGATCAAATGCTGCAACGAAGCAAGATATATCGCGCGTTATATCTGCTTCGTTGTATTGAGAATATCATATCAAATTACGTTTGTCAACAATTATTTATCGTTTATCGTTAATCTTTTATCTATAAACATATATTCAGGTTATTCAAACCTAAGTCTGTCAACAATGCTCGTTCTACACATACGTGCATGAGCCACAATAGGAATTATAGCTATAAGCACCCCTATTATCGGTAAACATAGAAGAACAGGTGTAATTGTAAACTTCCAAGTAAATGCCGGCATTGCGGTTACAAAAGCTCTTATCAATGTAACATTCATAATAACTGATAATACTATAGAGAATAAAGCCGTCCAGCCAAAGTAAACAAGCCCTTCCTTCATAAGTTTTTTCTTCTGCTGTCCTCCAGTCATTCCGACTGCTTCGAGAACAGCAAGTTCTCTGGCGCGAACAATGATAGAAGATATCATGGTATTGGCAAAGTTTAACAATCCTATTATACCAAGCACTATCGATAGCGTTACTCCGACTACTTTAATCATGTCATTAAAAGACTTATATTCTTCAAGCACTGTCTGTTTTGACTTATATGTCAAATCCTGGTTAACTGATGTTGTGTAAGAAGCAAGCCATTCCTCAAACTCCTGCTCCTTATCATCTTTAACATCTACAAGAGTACGCATAGGTGCTCTGTTACCATTTAAGCTTAAGAATTCTTCCTCCGAAAGTATATAATCACACTGGAATTCTCCAAACATCTGAAGTCTTACTGCATATGGAATCTCTACTACGGCATAAACTTCATATTCCTTTGTAGGTTCATTATCATAATTAGGTACTTCATATACTTCTCCTGACATACCATATCCTTCTTCGAAAGTAACATACTTCTCATCACGACTTGCAACAGATATCTTATCACCCGGCTCAAAAAAAGGAGCAATGATGTTATCTTCATTATCCTTATAGCAGTTTACCAACACATAGTTGCCAGAATTAAATGTATCCCAATCCATCTTATCACTGCCATCAATTGTCTTAATTACCTTAAGCTTGTCAAACACCATTTTACTGACACCATACGTTGCCCCATCAAGTTCCTTTCTCTCATCTAACATGTCAACGTATTCCTCAACTGTCGGCACACCGTTCTTTCCATTGTACATCTGCGCGATTTTATCCAATGTCTTTTGATTGGTAATTATTTTGTCATGAATACGGTTCCAATTCTTATCATCTATCTCGTGATAGTCATCAAAAGAATATATATTGCCTATTTCCTCAATTTCAGTTCTTTCATTTAATTCATCCAGAAATTCCTTTGTAACACCGTCTAAAACCTTCTCCATTGTAAACGACGGATTATCAAGCGTTGCATCCTGCACTGAATAATCAGCAACAACCAATTCCTCAACATATTCATCCATAGAAAAACCTTTTACAATTGACATGACCGAATTAAGAATTACAAGTGCAAGGGACAGCGAGAGCACAACCACAAGACCTTTCTTGCTTTTACGTCCTGTCACGTCACTTTCTGTTGTTCTGAGTGCCTCAATCGGCGAAACACTTCCTGCTTTTTTACACGGTTTTACCGCACTCACCATAACTGTCACATAAGTAAATACTGCAGCAACAAGAATTATCCATATATTTAGATGTGCCTGGCCTTTGTCAATGCTTACCGTTGTCAATGTTTTTGAAATCATTGGTAATATGCATACTCCAATTAATATTCCCGGCAAGATTCCAAGGGGAATACCAATAACAGATATGATTCTTGCACGTTTTTTCACAACCTTTTTAAGTTGTTTCGTTGTAGTTCCTATAGTCTTTAACAAACCGTATTCTCTTATATCAGAGACAACGTTTATATAGAATATATTGTAAATGATAAGATAACCCGAGAGGAAAATGGTAACAAGCATAACTCCGACAAGCACAATAGTTCCTGCATCAAAATTTCCACCAACGTATGCCCAGTTTATACCACAGTCTACATCTTCCCTAATTCCGGTTCTCTCAATTAGTGCATCGGTCTTTTTCTGGATATTAAATGAATTATCATAATCAAAGTCTGCCATTATCCATCCCACGTAATCATTATCATGGGTTTCGGGTAAGGTTGTTGTCTTAACCGGAGCATATTTTTCCTGAAATGCTTTTGACACAAGCATCATTTGTGCACAATTTATCACATCACCCCTGTAATATCCGGAAACGATGAATTCATCCGAAACCTCATTTCCTCCTATATTAAAGGTAAGCGATACTTTGCTTCCAACTTCCACAGGCACGCCTAACTTTTGAAGAACAAGATCACTTGTTACTATTTCATTTTCTTTTTCAGGCATATTACCTACCTCTGGATAACAAAAGCATCCCTTTGCATTATCAGGCTCAAAGTAATTGACCTCTGTACGCAATTTGTTAAGTTCTTTATTGGCAACATCACCTACTGTAATCCTATATGATATAGATTTAAGTTTTTCATCATCCTTCACCATGTCATATTCTTCTTGTGTTAAATACTTAAAACCTGCATGGTTGCTACCACCTACCTGACGCATTGTAGAAAGTTGCATTTCTTTTACAAGACTTCCGCCTATTGTAAAAAGTGCAGTGAAAAGAAGTGATGTAAGTGCAACCGCAACTACCAGCACAATATATTTTTTGATATTTGTTGTTATTCCGCTAAACGAAATTTTTCTAATTGCCTTTTTATTATTAACATTAGACACCAACCATCACCTCCTAGTCAAAAATCTTTCCATCTTCAATACGGATAATTCTATCAGCCATCTGTGCTATTTCCTCATTGTGTGTAATCATCACTATCGTCTGATTAAACTTTGCTCCTGTTGTCTTAAGAAGTCCCAAGACATCCTGACTTGTTTTCGAATCAAGATTTCCGGTCGGCTCATCTGCCAAAAGGATTGCCGGCTTTGTCGCAAGTGCTCTTGCAATGGCAACTCGCTGTTGCTGACCACCTGAAAGTTTATTTGGATATGCATCTAATTTTCCTGAAATACCAAGTGATACAATAACGCTATCAATGTATTCCTTGTCAATTGGTGATCCGTCTAATTCCAATGGCAAAACGATATTATCATATACCTTAAGTGACGGAACGAGGTTAAAACTCTGGAAAACAAAACCTATCTTTCTTCTTCTGAAAATACAAAGCGCATCACCTTTAAGTTCCGATATATCTTTGTCATCAATTATCACTTTGCCTGAAGTAGGATTATCAAGTCCGCCAAGCATATGAAGAAGTGTTGATTTTCCACTTCCACTTGTTCCTACAATACTTACGAACTCTCCTCTTTCAACCGAGAGGCTCACACCGTCTAATGCCTTAACCTGTGCCTCTCCTTCACCGTAATATTTTTTTAAATCTTTTGCCTGTAATATCATAATAGACCTCCATTATAAATTATTTATAATTAGTTTTCTTGTTTTAAAGATTATTGCTCGAATTAAAAAGAGCAGTATCTTTACTGCCCTTAATACTAACATATGAATCTTTCCAGATTATTTCTGAAATCTTACAGTTTTGAAAGAATTCAAAACCACAAATCCTTATCCTCTCCACAAATATATTATAAACTCCGATCCTTTTCCTTTATCCGATTTGACCTTGATATAACCGTTCTCTCTTTTAAGTATTTCCCTTGCAAGATATAAGCCAAGTCCCACTCCTTCAACATCGTAATTCTCATCACTTCTGTAGAACCTGTCAAAAATCTTTGCTATTTCTGTCTCCTCTATTCCTTTTCCCTCATCTTGGACAGATATTGCAACATACATCTCATATGGTATTATCGAAACTTTAATAGTACTTTTTTCCGATGAATACTTAATTGCATTATCTATTATGTTAGACAACGCCTCTCTCGTCCACTTAATATCAAATACGGCATTATCCGCTTCACCGTCTCTTTCAGAATCATTTAATCTAAGAGAAATCCCCTTTTTATCAGCCACAAAACGCATAGCATCCGTTACTTCTTTTACAAAGGAATCAACTTCTGCACGCACCGGCTTAACCTCAATTATATTACTCTCAAGTCTTGACATCTTCGTAAGAGACATTATGAGGAAATCAAGTTTTTCCGTTTGTTCTCTTATTTGAGAAAGTAGTTTCTGGTCCTCTTCGGTGGCACCCGGCATATTATTGATTCTCTCGCCAAGAAGTTCCGAATACAACTTAAGATTAGCCATCGGCGTCTTGGTCTGATGAGAAATATCGGCTATAAGTGCCTCAAGATTACTCTTTGTTTCGTCAAGCTGATTCTTAGCAAGTTGTGATGAATACAAATACTTCTTCCATTTGCTTTCAAGTCTTGACAACTTACTCTCATCATAATCATTCTCTGTGAATGTGCCTTCCATTGCACTGTCCAACATCTTTTCAATTCGATCTATCGTCTTATTTTCAAACATTACTTTATCTTCCTAACCACATAACGTTATCCAATTACAAAGTTATGCATAATCTCACAAAATCACTTGTCATACTTCCATACATAACCCTGTCCATAAACAGTACGTATAGGCATGTCCATTCCTTTGACAGTAAGCTTACCTCTTAATCTGTTGACAGTTACCGACAAAGCATTCTCATCTACATACTCCGCACCGTCAGTCCATATACTATCCACAAGATAATCTCTTGTAAGTGTCCTTCCAACATTATCCGTAAGAAGTTTTAACAACTTCTGTTCTGTTTTGCTAAGCTCAACCAATTCGCCGCTTGCAAAAAACTCCATCCTGCCATAGTCAAAGATATAAACATCATCACGATACGCACTATCATTAGAAACATCCGCCTTCTTTAACACCTTGTCAATTCTTGCACGAAGCACCATAAGACTGAACGGCTTTGTAATATAATCATCCGCTCCGAGTGTAAGTCCCATAACCTCGTCCGTTTCCAGATCATTGGCGGTAAGCATGATAACCGGAACATCCGAAGATTTCCTCAATTCTCTTAAAAAATCAAAGCCGTTACCATCCGGAAGATTGACATCAAGAACTATAAGGTCAACCGGTTCATCTTTCTTGTAATCTCCAAGCTTATGATATTGTCTGAAAGAATAATCAGCATTAGCAAGCGCAAGCATTATTCCATCGTTAAGTGCCTTATCATCCTCTATTATTGTAATGTTTTTCATACTTTCAAACTCCTAAGATAATCTTTGTGCTCGGCTGTTATTCTTCTGCTCTCCACTGACTTCTGAATTGCCTTGTTATGAGTCCATTTGTCCAGTTTCTTTTCCTCGATAAATGATACCGTATCCTCATACTGTTTCGCAAGCGCCGTAGCAAAATACCATGCAATCATCATGTTAATGTAATATTCTTCCGAACGGACGGAAGCTACCTTTGTAAGATATTTCTTATCAAAATCTTCATCGAGAAAATGACTCATCAGCATTTTGATTGCAAATCTTACTGTATAAGTCTTATCTGAAACTATCCACTCATCAACTTTTTGCAGCAATTCATTCTTGTGTTTCTTGAAACTCTTTGGTGTCATCTGATCACAAGTTGCCCAGTTATTAACGTACGGCAGAAACGCCTCTATCTCTTCCATGCATTTATCGTAATCTTTCATTTCAGATATAATAAATGCATGCAACTGATTCTCATCAAAAGAAGAATGTGGCAGTTCGTTAAGGAAATCTGCAACATCCTCCCTCTTTGATATCTTCTTTGCAAGCGCTTTTAGTTCAGGCGTCCTTACTCCGATGAAATAATCTTTAGAAACATTGGGAATAAGCCCACTCTGAAAATCCCGATACTCTGTATCCTGCAAACTATACAATTCTTTTTTGATATCTTCTGTAATCATGCCCTTTTTCTTTCTATCAGCTTGCTATCTCGTCAAGTGACTTCGCCAACTGGTCTGCGCAGGATGTTCCACGGCCTTTACAATCGTTACCTCTTAATATATCTGCAGCATTTTTGGCATCAACACCCTCTAACAATCTTCCGATTGCCTTAAGGTTACCGTTACAACCACCAACAAACTTAAGGTCGTGAATCTTGCCTTCCTCATCAATGTCGTAATCAATCTGAATAGAACAAACGCCTTTCGGCTGATATGTATAATGTTTCATAACTGTTTCCTCCTAAATATGCATTCTTATGCAATTATACAGCATGCATTGTAAAATCACAACACACTATCAAAAAATGCCGGAACAAACACAAATCAAAGTTTGTTCCGGCACATCTGTCCGTCAATTATTTCATTATCGTACAAAATTATAAGCAATTATGCTCCTACGTACTCTGAAGAACCGAATGCAAGAATTGGGAAGAATATTATTGAAAGGAATAATAATCCAAAACCAAATCCAACACCATGTCCAAACGCTGATGAAAGCTTGAATATCATGATGATTGCAACTACAAAGTTGACAAACGGAACGAAGAGTAAAAGGAACAACCAACCATTACCCATAGCGATTTTAGCTAAAACATACGCATTGTAAAAAGGAACGATTGCTGCCCATCCAGGCTCACCTGCTTTTGAGAATATTCTCCACTCACATACGAGCATGAAAATACCAATTGCAATACAGAAAATAGAATAGATTCCTGCAAATGCAGAAAGCGCTGCTACGGCAGTAGGATCTACATCATACTGTGCATAGTCTGTTAAAAATGATAAAAACATAATTTTTATCCCCCTTATAATGTATGATTTATGACTTTACCATTTTTTTACCACCTTGTCAACATATGTCAAAAAGTATTTATTCTACATTCTTAAGTGCTTCATCCATCGGTATTCTCTTAATTCTAAAGAACTGGAACAATGCAACCACAAGGTATGTGCCAAGCATAAGTGCAAACATCTCAAGGTAAAGCTTCGGTGTTATTATAAGTTCAAACCAGCCGCCATATCCTTTTAAGAATACTCTAAGTATAACCTGGAAAAATGCAGTATTAATTATCATCGACATTATCGCCGAAAAGATTACAACCCAAACCGACGACATAAGATAAAGGCTTGAAATCTCCGAATCAGAATATCCCAGGATTTTCGTCATCGATATCGAAGTTGTGTTCTTCTCAAGAATAAGTTTTGTGAGCAGGAATATAAGTAATGCAAAGAGCACAAGTGCAAAAACATTCAGCATTCCAAAAAGCGAGCCCATCGAAACATCCATCTGTCTTGACAAAGCTGTAAGATCATCCTCTGTAATCTGGGTCGCAATATTATCCTCACGAAGATAATTTCCGTTCAGATCGATATCAGAAAAATAACCGTTGTAGAAATTGCTGTCCTTCTTGCCCGTAAGCTGACCCATGAAAATATCCATCTGGTCATCCCCATCGCTCTCGTTGATTATTATATCCTCAAAAATATCGCACCAGTTATCTTTCGTCATGTATATTCCAAGACTTGATTTGCATTCCCTTACGCCTCTAACCTCAAACGCATATAAATGATTTCCAAACTCCTCTTTCATTGCTATGATGTCGCCGCGTTTTAAGTTATATTTTGCCGCCATGTCAGAAGTGATAATCACACCCTCATCAGGGATATCCCAATCTGCAAAATACTTCGTGTCATCATATATTCCGTATA
Source organism: Lachnospiraceae bacterium (assembly GCA_024698145.1). Lineage (GTDB taxonomy): Bacteria > Bacillota > Clostridia > Lachnospirales > Lachnospiraceae > CAG-590. Next base: position 58,882 of record JAILRO010000050.1, on the reverse strand, counting down.
TATTTATGTCTTCAGGATCATAAAAATCATCAATCATCTTAAGTGTCGTTACGCAATACTTTTCCGCAACATCTTCAGGCAGTTCCTGCTTGGCCTTGATAATATACTGATAGTCACTAGGCTTATATTTGATAGCATTTTCACTATAATTACGAAGTAGCGGTGTCATAATCAATCCAAACATAAGCAAAAGTCCCGCAAAAACAATTCCAAAAAACAGTGTCACATAACTGCTTACATTTTGCAAAATAACTCTGATACGAAACCTTGTAAAGAACTTGAAATGCGGAAGCTTAACCGCTTTCTTTCTCTTATGCTTCACTATATCTCTTCTTATGAATTGCAAAGGTGTAAATGATAACTTCCGCCACAACTCTATGCTGATAACAATGGTCATAATCAAAACAGGAATTACCGTCGTCTTCACAAATGCTTCAGAACTGAAGTATGAAACATAATGTGTGAGGCTGTAACTATCCCTGTACATATCAGCTGCTATATCCTCAAACACCGTATATCCAAGTATATTTCCAACTAGTGCTGCCGCTAATGTAACAATCAACGGTGATACCAGATAATGTCTAAATATTTCACCTTTCGTATATCCGGAAGCTCGAAGAGTACCGATAACCGTTGCCTCACGCGTAACCATATGACCTACCGTTACCGCAAATACAAATCCCATAATGGCAACGAGCACATACAAAAGCACCAACATCATCGGCTTATCATGCCCCATATCTTTCCCCGCAAAATGAATTGCGCTGTTAGCATACTCCGGTATAAATATTTTCAAAGAATTACTCTTTTCAATCGCGTCCATTGCGATGTCTGTTGCCAGATCATCAGACACCTCTTTCTCATCATTTTTATCCTTCGGTTTTTTATTATACATCCATGCATAACTGTATATGTATTTATCTTTATATTCTTCAAATGCTTCATCAGAAATAATACCAACACCAAACTTCACGCTGTCGAACATGATATCATTATTATTCTTATGAAGTGTACTGTAATCGGTAAGTGCAACCATTCCGATTATATGGTATGTTTTTCCGGAAAGTTTTATATCCTCTCCAACCTTCATACCGTTATTTTTGAGGAAAAGTCGATCAAGTGCTATCTCATCTGTTTTCTCCGGAAGTTTTCCTTCCAGCAGATCAACTTTGTTAACCTCATGTCTTGGTTTAAAAAGTCGAAGTGTTGCTCCTTTTTGTTTACCCTCGTTCTCATCATCTAACTCAATATAGAAGTTCTCATACAGTTTAACTCCATGCTTTTCTATCATCGGAATAAGTTCCTCATCAGGCTTTTTATCAAGCACAAAATGACCATTCTCTATATTGTATTTTTCAAAAGAATTATCATATTCAATTTTAAGTCCTCGCATTGCAACAAGAAAACCTGACACAAAACTTATTGTAAGCGCCATGAAAAGAAAGATAGCTATATATTTAAAGAACTCGTGAAAAAGATCACGCGGAATACGTTTCCAAAGTGGATTTTTCATACTTATTCTCCTCTCATAGTTTACCAGTCAAGCTCAACTGCCGGTATCTTGGTTTCATTGACATAGTCCTTACGTATCATACCATCACGAAGCTTAATAACACGGTCGGCCATGTTTTTGATTGCGTCATTATGAGTAACCATCACCACTGTATTACCATATTTCTTATTAACATCCTCTATAAGTTTAAGTATTTCCTTTGAAGTATTGTAATCAAGCGCACCTGTCGGCTCATCACAAAGCAATATATCCGGGTTTTTGACTATCGCTCTGCCAATCGCCGTACGTTGTTGCTGTCCACCGGATAACTGATTCGGTAACTTGTGACGATGTTCATACAAACCAAGTGTTTTGAGCAAATCATCAATATCAAGCGGTTTATCACTCAAATATGCTCCAACCTCTATGTTCTCCTTAACATTAAGATTTGGAATAAGATTATACATCTGGAAAATATATCCCAAATGATTCCTTCTGTATTTGGTAAGTTGCTTCTCTTTCATGTCCGCCATCTTAACACCGTCGATAGATACATTACCGCTGTCAGGTGAATCAATTCCTCCTATTATATTAAGTAGCGTAGACTTACCGGAACCCGATGGTCCCAATAGCACACATATCTCACCCCTATTAATCTGACAGTTAATACCTTTTAGAACATCAACTCTGCTATCGCCTTCTCCGAAGCTTTTCTTAATATCGTTTAATTCAAGAAACATACGATTCCTCCTCTCCCGATTATGTCATTGTAAATATTATTTCCGGATTTACCATAACATATATCTTTTCACATTTCAACATATGAACACACATTCATATGAAATTAAAAAAATAATGTGGTTAGCATCAACTAACCACACACATAATACAACATTATTATATTTTTGTAAAGAACTTTTTATTCAACAGAATGTTCTTTCTTTACACCTTTTAAAAAAACTCCAAAATCAACTAATACCAAAATTGCACAAACCACCCATATTATAGGCTCTAATATACAGACTCCAAAGTATCCCATCTTACGACTTATAATGCCAACTGCCCCGAACTTAAACGCCATTTCCACTACACTTCCGGTAACCGGAACCAGTTTGCGCCCAAGCCCTTGCAACGAACTTCTAAGCACAAGCAATACACCTAGCACCATGAAAAATGCAATATTGATTCTTATATACTTATTGGCTGTTGCAATTACAAACTCATTATTCGTTCCACTTATCAAAAAGATTAATTTTGTTCCAAATATATACACTACTGCTATTGCAAAAAGGCTCCACACCCAGGATATAAGGATACACTTCTTGATTCCGGTTCTGATTCTGTCGTATCTGCCCGCACCGAGATTCTGACTTGCAAATGTTGAGGCCGACACGCTGATTGTTCCCATGACAAGCATGAATAAATCGTCAACTTTTCTGGCAGCCGTATGAGCTGTAATAATATTGCTTCCAAGATAATTAACCGCTCTTTGAAGCGCAACCGAGCCGATGGACACAACTACCAGCATAAGTCCCATTGAAAGGCCCATGGACATCAGCTCGTTAACCATTGACATATCTGTATTAAGACCTTCCTTTGTAAAAGCAAGTTCTTTACTCTTTGTATAAACATACGTCATGCAAAGAATTACCGAAACCGCCTGTGCAATGACCGTTGCTGCTGCAGCGCCTTTTACACCAAGTCCAAAATATTTAACAAAAATATAATCCAATATTACATTGATTATCGAAGAAATAATCAGAAAAACCAACGGCATACGACTGTTACCAATTGCTCGCATAAGTCCCGAGAACATGTTATAAAAACACGTAATCACGCAATATGTAATTATTATCTTAAGATAACTTTCTGTCTCTCCAATAATTTCTGAAGGGGTTGAAAGTGCTTTAAGTATCGTCCCCAACAAAAGCCTGCTGGCTATTGTCATAATCGTCGCTATTATCAAAGTAAGCACATAACTTACAGCTACCGCCTTCTTCATATTTTCAGAATCTTTGGCACCATAATATCTTGCAATTATTACCGAGAATCCATTGGTTATACCATACACAAAACCTATTATAAGACTCACTATAGGTGCAGATGCGCCTACTGCTGCAAGACTATTATCGCCAAGTATGTGTCCGATAATTGCAGTATCCGCAACATTATAAAATTGCTGAAATACATTTCCTATAAGAATCGGGAACGCAAACGTGAGTATTGCCTTAGTAATCGGTCCCTCCGTCATCTGATTATATCCAATAGCCTTATCTTCCCCATAATCGTTTTTTGTTACTTTCTCCACAGATTGTCCTCCTTTTATTCTGCCTGCTGTATCAAAGATGTGTTATCAGATTATACGACGCGTCTCCCGTTAATGGATTACGTTTGCTATAATCAAACACAACATAATACAATTCCTCCGTTGTCTTATGTGTTTCTTTATATTCTATCCATTTAATGGATTTTGCCACAATCGGCTCAATATGCATACTACGCATTGCCGCCTTCGAATCATAGCTTTCTTCGTCAAAGGACAGTTCGTCATTACCACCCGCGATAAAAAATCCGTTATAATCTTTTTTATCTATCAAAGATTCCTTTCTCCACACCGGTCTTGATTTCGCATTCTCGCGAAGATAATAATCAAAAGTTAGCAGACTGTCAAATATCTTCAAACACTCATCAATATCCTCTCTTTTCTCACTTCGTAAATGTTCCTCAAAGAAAGCCTTTAACAGTATATATCTTGCTTCTCGCCTGATACCAATTCCCTCAAGTATATTATGCTCATTGTAAGCCCCCAGACTATCATACATATCAAAAGGACTTTCAAAGAAACTACTCACATAAGCTATAACATTCTCAAACTGATTGCTGTTATAATATACCTCAACCATTTCCTCAACTCTTTTGAGTCTTAATATATCTGAATAACTTATCCATTTGGTCGAGAGAACTTCATAAGGCTGTTCATCACAATACAACAGTTCATAATTCTTAACCTGCTCCTGCATGTATGAGCCTTTTAAAACCTTCAAAAATCCAAGTTGCAACTGGTTAGGTCTCATATCATAAGCATCATTAAATGAGCGTATAAACGAATTATAATCCTCATATGGCAATCCGGCTATAAGGTCTAAATGCTGGTGAATATTACCAAACCTCCTAATTGCAAGCATGTTTTTCTTTAATTTTGCAATGTCCATTGACCGGTGTATCTCTTTGATGGTATCAGGATTCGTTGTCTGCAAGCCTATTTCCAACTGAATCAAACCCGGTCTCATAGATGAGAATATCTTTATATCCTCTTCATCTATCAAATCTCCTGCTATCTCAAAATGAAAATTGGTAATACCATTATCATTGTCCAAGAGATATTGCCATATTTTTCTTGCACGCAATCTGTCACAATTAAATGTCCTGTCGATAAACTTAACCTGTCTTACTTTATGTGCCATAAAAAATGAAAGCTCTTTTTCAACAAGTTCCATACTTCGAAATCTAACACTTTTATCTATTGATGACAAACAATAGCTGCAACAAAACGGACATCCTCTACTGCTCTCATAGTAAAGAATCTTATTCTCAAATCTTGACATATCCTCATATATAAAAAGTACTTCATCAAGACTCATCAGAGGTCTTTCCGGATTAGTTATTATCTTTCCGTTATCTCCTCTATAAACAATACCCAAAATATCCGCATATGCACGACATTCATTTGCCGCCTTCGAATACATTTTTATAAGATCATACGTCGTAACTTCACCTTCACCGCATATGATTCCATCAATATATTCATGTTCCTCAAGAAGTTTTTCCGAATCATAGCTTACTTCAGGACCACCGAGCCATATTGACAATTGTGGCATAACCTTCTTAATTTCCTTACTAATAACAAGCACTTCTGCTATGTTCCATATATAACATGAGAATGCAATAAAATCAGCATTTTCCTCATACAAAGACATTCTTATGCGCTCAAGATTATGATTGATAGTATATTCCTTTACAACTATTTCTATATCTTTTTCATAAGACATTTCTTTCCTGATATATGCCTCTATATCATACACAGCCAAATTGGAATGAACATATTTTGCATTTAATGCAGCAAGTAAAACCTTCACACTGCTACCTACGCTTTCTTATTTTATCTTAAGACTCTTTAATACTTGATATAACTTTGCAATCGGCAGTCCCACTACGTTGTTATAATCCCCGCGTATATCTCTTATATGAACAGCAAATGGTCCCTGTATTCCATAAGCGCCTGCCTTATCAAGAGGATCTTTGGTTGCTATATAATCCTTGATTTCATATGGTGTAACCGGATAAAAAGTAACATCGGTACACTTGTGGAACAGCTCTGTTTTCTTGCCTTCACTGCATTTGTACATTACACATACACCCGTATATACCTGATGTGTTCGGTCAGAAAGAAGATTGAGCATATCGTAAGCTTCATCTTCATCTGCCGGTTTCCCGAGAACCTCACCATCATACCAAACAATGGTATCTGCTCCTATCACTACGCATTCCTCATACTTTGACGCTTCTTTCTCGTATACATCTTTTGCCTTAAGATAGGCAAGATTTTCACATATATGATCCGGAGTTGCCTCATCGGATTTCTCATCATTTTCAGAAGGAACAACGGTAAATGATAACCCCATTTGTTCTAGTAGTTCTTTTCTTCTAGGCGATGCCGATGCCAATATCACAGGTACATTCTTCATTATCCTACCTCCTTCTTTATTATAAAAAACATACTTATTACAGTTTTAAGTATGTCAATTCTACCATATCTTATATAAAACAACAACAAAAGGTCAGACAACTATGCCTGACCTTATAAATCAATTTAAATATAATCTTATGATAAAGCTGCTGTAATAATTGCCATTGAATACACTTCTGTTGCCGTACAACCTCTTGAAAGATCGTTAATCGGTGAATTGAGTCCAAGAAGAATCGGACCATAGGCTTCAAAGTTACCCATTCTCTGTGCAATCTTGTATCCGATATTACCTGCATTTATATCAGGGAATATAAATGTATTCGCACTTCCTGCAACTTCCGATCCCGGACATTTCTTCTTGGCAACTTTAGGTGAAACTGCTGCGTCAAACTGCATTTCTCCATCGATTGGAACCTCAGGATTTCTTTCCTTTGTCTTTCTTGCTGCATTTCTCATCTTATCTACATCTTCGCCCTTGCCTGAACCATCTGTCGAGTAACTTAAGAATGCAACCTTAGGATCTACTCCAAATACTCTTGCACAACGTATTGTCTCTTCTGCGATTTCCACCAATTCATCTTCTGTAGGCTTAATGTTGATTCCACAATCTCCCATTGCAAGCACCTCATTACCACCTGTGGCAGAAGGACGAACCAATATGAAGCATGAGGAAACAAGCGAATTACCCGGCTTTGTCTTAATAAGCTGTAATGCCGGTCTAACTGTATCTGCTGTTGAATATGTAGCACCACCAAGAAGAGCATCTGCATAACCCATCTTGACAAGCATCGTTCCAAAGTAGTTGTTCTCTTTGAGAATCTCCTTTGCCTGTTCAGGTGTTACTCCCTTGCTTTTTCTAATTTCACAAAACTGCTCAACCATCTTGTCCATATCAGAAAAGTTGTTAGGGTCTATTATCTCGGCTCCTCTGATGTTAAAGCCTGAATCCTCAGCAGCTTCGTATATATCATCCGGGGTACCCACTAATATCGGATGCAGGAAATTACTTGCAAGCAATCTTGATGACGCCTCAAGAATTCTCGAATCGCTTCCTTCTGTAAATACTATTCTTTTAGGATTCTTTTTAAGAATCTCAATCAATTGTCCAAAACCAAACATCCTATTCATTCCCTCCATAAATATTGTATACAATCTTCTCTTATTATATAATTTTTTGTTTTTTTCTCAACCCATTTTATGAAGTTTTTTTTCAAAAAAATGTCTTTTTTTCAATACATAAGGAAAGCAATATCAAAATCCCATACCTTTTAGCTTGGCAACGAGCTGAACATAGAACTCTCTTACATCAAATCCGTCAAAATTCTCACGGTTAAGATCAATCATATCTCCATGTGATATTCCCCTTTTTCCCTTTACTGTAAGGAAGTTATAATCCGCTCCCCATTTAAATGAGTTCTCCCCAACAAGTCCATCGTTGGCACCATCAAAAGCATTTACCAGATGATACGAGAAATTAAGCGGGAATCTTCCGTTACCAGCCTTATTAAGTTTTGAACCGATACTTTGGTAATATACCCCTTCAACATCCGGCAATTCTTCGTTACGTTTCTTACATGCTGATGCCGTAAGGTCAGTTACTGCTTTAATAAAATCAGGATCATGATCACCCAAACGCTTTAACGCACCATTATATGTATTTGCAATTAGCTCCTTTTTGCTTTCCGGAATCTTTGAGAGTAGGTAATCTGCAAACTCACATCCACGATGAGGTGTATTGATTGTAGTAAGCGATGCGACATGCTCCTTAATTCCCGGTATATTAAGTGCATATCTACTGTCTAAACCACCTTTTGAATGTGCAATTATATTAACCTTCTCACAGTTATGTTCTTTGCATATTTCAAGTATCTTATCTGCAACCTCTTGCCCACATTCAGCAACCGATGATGCGGACTGTTGTTGTCCATAAAATATTGTTGCACCATTTTCCTCAAGTTCTTTAGGGATTCTTCCCCAATAATTAAGATATCTGAAATCTCTGAAGAATACTCCATGCACGAGAAGTATTGGATACTTTGTTGCACATATTCTGTCTTCATGCCTTTGCCTGTCAACTATAAGCTTTTCATTTTCAACCTTGACTTCAAGACTTGCCGTCTTAATAATAATACCAAGCACGATTAAATGAGCAATCGGTATCATGCCGCACGCAAGACCCCATACACGATGACGAATTCCTAATTGCTCCGATGTCAGATAAACCCTGATTATTCCATTCCAGAAAACTGTATTCTCAACGAGTATTATTATTAATATGTTGAGCAGCCACATCTTATAACCTTCTTTTAAGGAAGGAATACCATACGTGCCGAAGGAACCTACAATGCAGTAAATGATACTTATACATGTTGAAGCAAGAAATATAACAAGTAATTCACATCCGTTACCACAGCGCTTAAGCCTCTTTGTTTCAAGCTTCCTATTTGCATGTGACGGACTGATATTAATCCAGAAAAACCATAACACAACTAGTATTATGAAGGGTATTTTAAACCCCTTCAAATCCACAATCTTAACTACAGTCAAAATATTGGACATTAGTAAGACAATTATTATATTGATTATTCTCACAAAATGCTTCATTGTTATATGCCTCGCTTTATATTATTATAGGGACAAATATCCCGACATCCACTGTAAAAAAACAGCAGACTGCCGGGATTATTATATTTAACTTATTATACAGACTTCTTCAGTCCATACTGAATGTACAATTTCTCTCGATACTGAACATCCGTTGTTACCCTTGAGATATCTTTATCTCTTCCGGAAGACAATAACTTGTTAATTAGACTTGCAAGGAGATTCTCTCCTTCTTCTCTTCCTTCTTCTCTCGCATCTTCCTCGATTTGTTCAAATGCTAAACACATATTATAATTCACCTCTCCTTCATTCTTAAGATATTTCTCTCTTTGTTCCCACAATTTCGGTTTTCCAAGCGTAACTGACATTGTGTATAAGGTATCCTCATTGATATCCGCGTAATCCTTGTCATTCTTCAAGGTTTGACGCATCAATTCTTTATTCTCCCTGCACTTCATAAGCTTAAACAACTGCCTTAATTCTGTATTGAAAACACTCATATCTTCAATCTCGTTAAGACATATTACATTGAGCTTGTAATCCGAGAAATATCTGCGGAACTCATCATTCTCCGAAAAGTCCATCATGTCTGACAAACACCTAGGCCCGTCATATGGTTCAGTTCCATAGTAAAACCATATCGTGTACGTCGGTATCAATCGATCAGTCCTGTTCATTCTGGAAAACAATTCTGATTTGGTTACTTTTGACTCGGTACTTTTTGTTAATCGCTTAATCTGGTTGCGATACTCCATTATATCGTATTCTGCACCTCTAACTCCACTTGCATAATCAATGTAGTCCTGTCCTTCTATCCCCAAGATTCGAAAGCATGCTTTATCCTCGTATATCTTCTTCAAATCTCTTATACGTTCAACGGATTTGCCTCGTTCCTTGGTTCTTGGATTGACCACTACACTCTGATTATACTTTTCTGACGCATCTTTTAATCCTTTCGGCTTGACGACATTTCTACCCTCAAACATCGTGCCATTAAAAAAATCTGCGAATCTTTCGGATTGACTCATGTAATCGTTCATTACATTATTAATCTCGCCCATATTTTATCACTCTCCATGTAATATTTGTAATTGAAGCTTAAATTATCATGGATAAATGATTTCTTATAAGCAAGGCTATACTTACATGCCAATACACAAGAAATCCTGTTTTTAGTATTTCTATGTCGATTGGAAACTCCTTTCCAATCTCCAAGCACAAGCGTTTTTTGACAGTTACATTATATATCAGATAGATTCATATGTCACGAAAGAATTAGTGATAGCTTCTTCAATAAAAACCAAAATTATATAAAAACCGGGGAAAATAAAATGGTCGCATTAACAACGCACCTTCTTTATCATATTATGTGCGTTTCTTCAATATTAATTCTGCCAGATTTGTGCATTTATTCAAAGATACAGGCACAGTTTTCATAACACTAAAACTGCCACCCGAATTATCGGGTGGCAGCTATACAACAATTATTATTCACAAATCAATTTACTTTTTAATCTTTACGTTCTTCACGGCACTCCAAGCACCATATATCTTCTTCTTATCAGAGCCCTCGTTATAAGCTCTTACCCTTACAAAGAACTTGCTTCCCTTCTTAAGATTCTTCTTGGTAAATGATGCCTTACTTACCGTAACAGACTTCTTTCCTTTGGTAAACTTCTTGTTGGAAGCATACTGCACTTCATAACCGGATACACCTGTAAGCTTCTTCCATGATACAGTAAATGAACCCTTTTTCTTATTCCTGATTATTACTTTTTTAACCTTCGCAGGCGTAGCAACTGTCTGTGGGGCAGGGGCAGGTGTAATTATCTGCTGTGTTGACATGGTTTGATGTATTGTAGTCTGTTGCTGTTCATTTCCACCTGCATTATCGGTATTAATACTTTGATTGTTGCTATCTCCGTTTTCTTTTATCAAATCAGCATAAGTTTTTTCTGCAGCATCCAACAATGCAAGTTGTTCTACCTTTTCCTTTGCCTCATCCGCAAGCGCATTATAGGAATTTCTTGCCACGTCAATTTTATCTTTGCTGTCTTTTGTAACTAATCCAATTGCGATTATCATCTCGTCAACTTTTCTTGCAGCCCTTTCAATTTCAAATTCACTTGCCATATTCGCCGATACTGTTCCTGCGTACTTAACATCAGAAGATGCAAGATTAACATGTAAAGCAGGACGTATAGCAAGACGATCGTAATCTACATTAATACCTGAGTCAGCGCCACTGCCACTAGCGTTGACATACATTGCATAATCATCCCTTCTACCTGGCGAACGAAGCCACCAGTAACGGCATCCAAAGCCATAAGTAAAGTCAGAACGCTCTGACCCTTTTAGACAAGCATAATCCGTATCCTTGACCTCTCTTGTTTTGCTTTCTTTTTTTAACTCTGTCCGAAAACCATATTCTTTCTTTGACATCTCCGCCATAGACAAAAGAAATATCTTATCAGTAGTGTTATTACCTCCTACTGTATCATAGGACGTATTATTATCATTTACAACATTAGTCTCCATGATTGCTTTCTTTTCATCTACTGTAAAAGCGCTTTTAATAAATGATTCCTTATCTGTTTCATGTTCTCCTATTCCATTAAGCCATGAACGTAATGTACATGTTTCCCATGTAACACTTGTACGCGTTCTGTTATACGGTTTGCAATCAAGTCCTTTATCGGCAACTAAAAAAGCATCATTACCATTTACCGAAAGAACTCTCCACTCTATAGGTTGCTTTATAAACTTCGCTTTTTGTTTATACTTTCCAAAATATACACAATCCCATGTTGTAATTCCGCTGTTGGATATCCTGGGCTTTTCGTATTCATCTGAACCTTTATTTATTGAAATTACACCATCCGACGTTACTGTTCCTGCTTGTGTCACATACGAAGATGATAGATTGACATGTAAAACAGGACGTACAGTAAAATCACGATGAACATTATTACCAGAGTCATCACCCTCGCCATTGTAACCGACATATGCTGCACAATTGCCTTCATTCCCTGGTGAGCGCAACAACCAGTAGACCCCGTCATAATTATCATCACTAGGACTATGTGCTCCATTTATGCATGCATAATCTGTAGGGTTTGCAAGTCTTGCATCGTTCTTTTCACTAAATGTGGTATCAAACCCATATTCCTTTTTAGACGCCTCTTCTATAGACAACAGATATATCTTATCGTAAGTATTATTTCCTCCTGATGTTCCGTATGACAGATTATCGTTATTTACTACGTATGTTTCTATAATCGCATTTTTTTCTTCCTCAGTAAACGCAACATCAATAAACGATTTTTTATCTGCCGCATAATTATCTGTTCCGTTAAGCCACGAACGAAGTGTGCAAGTCTCCCATGTTTTAGTTGTATATGAAATGTTATACGGTTTATAATCAAGTGCCTCATCAGCAAGTAGAAATGCATTTCCGTCATCATCAATATCAAGTATTCTCCACTTGATAGGCTCTGCCTCAAACTCTGCATCCTGCGGATAACTTCCAAATGTTATCTTATCCCATGTTACAGTTCCATCTTCAGCAATTCGCGGATTACTTACTTTTGCTCCCGCCTTAACAGTTGTTGCACTCGACATTACTCCACTAAAGACGGATAACGTCATAGCCACTATTGACAGTAGCGATAATCCTTTCTTAAATCTTCTCATCTTCACTAATACCTCCCTTTAAGTATTTTTATGTAATAAAAACGCACAAAACGGACCACATTTTCATGCAGTCTGTCTTGTGCGTTTATATATTTTCAAATTAATATATTTTATAACATACTTATAGCTGATGTCTGATGTCTGATGTCTGATGTCTGATGTCTGATGTTGTCATATCGTCATCTCCCTGTCAAGTTTTTTTTACAAGTATATCATTTATTCATGCGTTCTACAGTCCTTTTTTATATCGCATGTAAGTTCTTTAAAGACAAGTCAAGTATCGGTGCAGAATGTGTAAGTGCACCCGATGAAATATAATCAACTCCAATATCTACAAGGTTTGCAACATTCTCCTTTGTTACGTTACCTGAACACTCTGTTTCAGCTTTGCCGTCGATAATCTTAATAGCTTCCTTCATGGTATCTTTATCCATGTTATCAAGCATTATGATATCAGCACCTGCCTCAACAGCTTCCTTAACCATGGTTAAATTCTCAACTTCAACCTCAATCTTTCTTACAAATGGCGCATACTCTTTAGCCATTGCAACAGCCTCTTTAACACCACCTGCTGCTCCGATATGATTGTCTTTAAGAAGTATTCCGTCTGACAAGTTATATCTGTGGTTATAACCTCCACCAACTTTAACAGCGTACTTTTCAAATACACGCATATTAGGTGTTGTCTTTCTTGTATCGAGAAGTTTTGTCTTGCTACCTTTAAGAAGTACAGCGATTGAATGTGTATATGTTGCAATTCCACTCATTCTCTGCAAGTAATTAAGTGCTGTTCTCTCACCCTCAAGCAAAACTCTTATATCTCCCTTGATAACTCCAAGCAACTGACCGCTTTTTACTTCATCTCCGTCTTTTGCCTTGATATCAAACTCCGTCTTATCATCAAGCAACTCAAAAACTCTCTGGAATACAGACAAACCGGCAATAACACCGTCCTGCTTACATATAAGTTCTACCTGTCCCAACTGGTAATTAGGCATTACCGAGTTAGTAGTGATATCCTCACTTGTTATATCCTCACGAAGTGCCTGTAAAATCAAATTGTCAACATTAAGATTCATTAATTCTCTCATCTATGTTCTCCTTTCGATATCTATCTTTCAAAACTCATCATCCATTAAATCCCGGTCTTACCTGTTCTCTGGCTGAATAGAAGTATTCCTCTGACACCTCTACATACGTTTTATCCGGAATATATCCCTCACTATTTTCATTTTCAAAATATTCCTCACACCATGAATGGTCGGCATTCCTATAATTAGCAGCTATATCTTCTGCACCTCTTTTTGCCCATACAAGACTTTCAAGAAGTGAATTACTTGCAAGACGATTAGCTCCGTGAACTCCGTTACATGCAGTTTCTCCCGCTGCATAAAGCCTTCCCATTGATGTATGTCCGTCAAGGTCAACCTTGACTCCACCCATAAAATAGTGCTGTGCAGGAACAACCGGAATAGGCTCCTTTGTTATGTCGTAGCCCTGCTCGATACAGGTCTTGTATATATTAGGGAAACGATGTTTTACCTCTTCCGCATCAAGATGCGTAACGGAAAGTCTTACATGGTCTGTTCCCTCTTTTGCCATCTGTTCCTTGATTTTCTCGGTCAGTCTGTCTCGCGGAAGCAACTCATCAACAAATCGGTTACCGTCCTTATCAAGAAGAATTGCACCCTCGCCTCTTACCGACTCGGATATAAGAAAACGTCTGCCTGTAATCTTAGCAAACAAAGTAGTCGGATGAAGCTGAACATAGCTGATATCCTTTAACTCTATGTTATGCTTTGTAGATATCGCAACCGTATCTCCCGTTAAATGTCTAAAATTAGTGGAATGTTTGTAGAGTCCTCCGACGCCACCGCAAGCCCAAATAACATAGTCGCTGTATATCTTCATGACTTTAATATCGCCAACACCGCTGTCATTTGATGTTTCATTTACTATCTCAACACTTCCATCAATTGCAAGACTGCCACACGCACCATGCACATTATCATTGCAAGAAACCATAACACCGTAACATACATTGTCTTTTTCCAATATATCCACCATTGTTGTATGTTCAAAGATAGATATATTATCACGTTCCTTAACTCTTGAAAGGAGTTTGGAAGTAATCTCTTTGCCTGTAAGGTCTTCGTGGTGCAATATTCTAGAAGCCGTATGAGCACCTTCTTTGGTATAAGTAAACTCACCCTGTTTTCTTTCAAACTCTACTCCAAAATCAACAAGTTCGCGAATAATATCCTGCGAAGAACGTATCATAAGTTCAACTGCAGCCCTGTCATTTTTGTAATGACCTGCACGCATTGTATCCTCAAAAAACGCAGCGTAATCGTCCTCATTTTTGAGTACACAAATACCACCCTGCGCCAGATACGAATCACATTCTTCCATATCGCCCTTGGTAATTATCGCTATTTCTTTATCCTTTGGCAAATGAAGTGCCGCAAAGAGTCCTGCAACACCATTACCAACTATAATAACATCATAATTCTTCTTCATAATGTAGCCTCAATATGTATTATCTTCATCGGAATCGAGATCATCATCATTACCCAAATCGTCAAAATTCTCAAAAAGCACTGGTTCGGAAAAATCGTACGAATCGAGATTACCATATACCTTACGCACCTGCTCATCCACCTCATCCTTAAGTGGTTGTAATTTTTCAACAGGAACACCCAACATCATTGAAACTTCATTGATATCAATTTTGCCCTGCAACATTCTTTTTGCAGCGTCAAGCGTTGCCTTATCTGTATTATTCATGTTTTGTCACCCTTTCACATGTTTTTTTACATTGTAGCATAAGTTTAATTTTATATATTAACCGGTATTATAAACCCTTCAAATACTCCTCATTAACAGCAATAACTTTCTCCATAGAAGTACGACTTGGTGCACCTATAGTCTCACGTTTCTCCACGCAAGTCTTTAAGCTTATCGCCTCGTAAATATCCTCTTCAAAGACAGGCGAAATCTTCTTGTACTCGTCAAGACTCATATCATCAAGCGAAATATTCTTATCAATACAATAAAGCACAAGCTGACCGACAATACCATGTGCGTCACGGAACGGAACACCCTTACCTACAAGATAATCAGCAGCATCTGTCGCATTGGTAAATCCCTTCTTTGCACTCTCTTCCATGGTTGCTTTATTAACACTCATAGTTTTAATCATTCCGGTAAATAACGCAAGACATCCCTTAACCGTATCGATTGCATCGAATGTAAACTCCTTATCCTCCTGCATATCCTTGTTGTATGCAAGCGGAATACCCTTCATTGTTGTAAGCATCTGCATTAACGCACCATACACTCTGCCGGCCTTGCCTCTGACAAGCTCTGCAATGTCGGGGTTCTTCTTCTGTGGCATGATAGAGCTTCCTGTACTGTACGCATCATCTAACTCAACAAATCCGTACTCATTAGAGTTCCAGATAATAATTTCTTCAGAGAATCGGCTTAAATGAACCATTATTGTTGACATTGCCGACAAAAGTTCGATTACATAATCTCTGTCAGACACCGAATCCATACTGTTTAAAGTTGCTCCCTTAAATCCAAGCAATTCTGCAGTCATTTCACGGTCCAAAGGATATGTTGTACCCGCAAGAGCACCTGAACCCAACGGACAATAGTTCATTCTCTCATGAATATCACAAAGTCTTCCGTAATCTCTCTTAAACATCTCCATGTATGCGCCAAAATGATGAGCAAGTGTTATAGGCTGAGCTTTCTGTAAATGTGTAAAGCCAGGCATAAATGTATCAAGATGCTCCTTCATAAGACCATGAAGAACTTCCATAAGATCTTTAACAAGTTCCTTTAAGTTCTCAATCTCTTTTCTGGTATAGAGTCTCATATCAAGAGCAACCTGGTCATTTCTGGAACGACCTGTGTGGAGCTTCTTACCCGCATCACCGATTCTATCAATTAGATTAGCCTCCACGAAACTGTGAATATCCTCGTACTCTGATGTAATCTCAAGTTTTCCACTCTCTACATCCTGTAAAATACCGGTAAGTCCCGAAACAATCTCATCACGTTCTGCCTCTGTAAGCACACCTGTTGCAGCAAGCATTTTCACATGTGCCATGCTGCCCTCTATGTCCTCTTTATAAAATTTCTGATCAAAGGTAATGGACGCATTAAAGTTATAAACCAACTGGTCTGTTTGCTTTGTAAAACGTCCTCCCCATAATTGTGCCATGGTAGTGTCCTCCTAAATGTATGTAATATCATTTTTAAACATAAAAACCCACGAACATTTTACTATGTTTGTGGGTTTTTTTCAATAAAAAAACTCTTCCTTATTTCATCTCGTTAAACCTATCAACCATCTCCTGTAATTCCACGTATCTGTTAAGTTTCTGTTCTATTTGTAGTTCAAGTTCTTCTTTCTCTTTTGTAAGCTCTGTTAACTTAACAAAATCAGTGGCAGCGCTTACAATAAGTCCATCAAGTTCTGCACTTCTCGCTTCTAACTGCTCAATTTCTTCTTCAATCGTATCGTATTCCCTCTGTTCATTAAAAGAGAGTTTTGTTTTTTCTCTAGGCGCACGATACTTTTTATTTTTCTTTGAATCATTTTCCGCCTTATCGTTTTCATTGTTGATTTTACTAACATCCCGCTGCGTATCCGTCTGTTTCCTATGTTCAAGATACTCCGAATAACCGCCCTCGCTTTGCTGTAATGTCGTGCCTGACTCAAATGAGAAAATCCTTGTCACGACTCTGTCAAGAAAATATCTGTCATGCGAAACCGTTAATACAATCCCGGCAAAACTATCAAGATAATCCTCAAGTATTCGCAACGTCATAATATCAAGATCATTTGTCGGCTCATCTAAAATCACTACATTAGGTGCGGTCATGAGCACTTTTAAAAGATATAGTCTTCTCTTCTCGCCACCTGACAATTTCTTTAAAGGTGCGTACTGCATATCTGCATTAAATAAAAACCTCTCGCACATAGCCGAAGCAGAAACTGTTCCTTCCGTTGTCTCAATATATTCTGCCGTCTCTTTGACATAGTCAATGACTCTCATCTCATCATCCCATGATGCCTTATCAAACTCATTTTCCTGTCCAAAATATCCTATTTTGATTGTTTGTCCGATATCAATAGATCCGCTGTCTATTTGAATGTCACCGATTATACACTTTAGAAGTGTTGATTTTCCACATCCGTTTGGCCCAATAATTCCAATTCTGTCTAACTTGTTAAATGTATATGTGAAGTTCTCAAATAGAGTTCTGTCCCCGTATGCTTTGGAAATATCATCAAGAATAATGGTCTTATTACCCATACGCGAAGGCAGAGAACTTAGTTCAACAAAACGTTCTTCCTCCGGACGTTTTCTGTCACGCAGTTCTTCAAATCTTTTAATATGTGCTTTCTGTTTGGTTGAACGGGCCCTTGCACCTCTTCTTATCCACGCAAGGTCTTTCTTAAACAACGTTGCAGCTTTTCTTTCAGCGGCTTTCTCATAATCAAGACGCTGCTGTTTTAATTCAAGATAACCGGAGTAATTAGCTGTATAACGATATGCGTTTCCTTTATCAATCTCTATAATCTGATTGGTTACTTCATCAAGAAAGTATCTGTCATGAGTAACCATAAGAATAGCTCCATTGTACCTTTGCAAAAAGTTTTCCAGCCATTCTATCATTTCCGAGTCCAGATGATTGGTTGGCTCATCTAAAATCAAAAGATCGGCCGGTGTCATAATGGCAGACACCAGTGCGGCTCTCTTCTTTTGTCCTCCGGATAACACAGACGGATTACATTCAGGATCATCAATTCCAAACTTTGCAAGATTTGCTCTGATTTCACCCATTTTATCCCAGTGATCATTACCTGCATATATCGCGTCGGTAATGTTCTCCAAAAGAGTTTTATTCATGTCAAACTGCGGATTTTGCGGAAGATAAGAAATCCTCACATCATTGCCTTTTACCAATTTGCCGTCATCAGCTTCAATAAGTCCCGCGGTAATTGCAAGCAAAGTGGATTTCCCTGTACCATTTGCACCGACAACACCTATCTTATCCGAGTCGTCTATACCGATACACACATTATCCAAAACCGCTTTTTCCATATATGTTTTTGAAATATTTTCCAGATTAAGTATATTCAAAGTTCTTTCCCCTTAGTTGTTTTTGTTATTAGCAATTTCTATGCTCTAATATCCTTCTTTGAATATTTCACGTAGCCTACAATAATTCCAATCACCATAAATGCAACACCACACGCCACATACTCACTGTTTAGTGCGTGCTCATTTATTATATCCGATGCCTCCGTATATCCAAACGGTGTGATATATTTGAGCACTTCCGCATCCTTTGAAATGTTCGCAATAATATTTAGAAAATACATAAGCGACGCAACGCCTATTCCGATTCCCGCACCGGCTTTGGTTATAAATGCGGATATTCCGAAACATATTCCCGCAATCTCAAACTGCATTATAAGATACGCAAGGTGAAAAAGCATTATATCCTTCCACTCAACATCACCGTCAATCATCAATACCGATACGCATGAGCAGACAAGTACTATTGCATTCAATATAATAATTACAGCAAAAGCACCGAGAAGTTTTTCCGTGATAACTCTTACTCTCGATACAGGGTGAGTCATCAAGAACTCCGCTGTTCTGTCGCGCTCCTCTTTCATAAGTGCACCAATTCCTGTAACCGCCGCAAAGAATGCACCACCGATTCCAAGTATGTTACCGCCCTCAACTCCGTAAAATCCGATAAGCGTTCCGAAGTTTAACTGATCCATTCCAAATGCTGCCGTGAAATTGCCCATTGATGAAAACATCTCATTGACGCCATCCATTTCAGCCTCCATATCCGGATACATAAGCACGCACGCCGCAATAAGAAGCCCTATCGAAAAACTCCATATAATAACTGATAATCTTTGACTTTTTAATTCCTGTTTTAATATTGCCATGTCATCACCCCTCATAATAATTCATGAATATTTCTTCCAAACTTGGTTCCGTAATATTAACGTTACTCAAGTTACTATCTGCCAGTTTCTTAAGGAGTAGTTTGACATCGCCCTTATACAGAAAACTTGTCACATCATTCTCAACCTTTAAGTCGTCGATACCGGAGATACCCTCGGCATCAAAATCACCCGTAAGCGTTACCTTCTTCGCACCTGTTTCCTCTAACTTCTCAACCTTGTCAGACACTATAATTCTTCCATCTCGTATAAATGCTGCCGTGCGACAATGGTTTTGCACCTCTGAAAGAATATGCGAAGAGAAGAAGATGGTTGAACCTTTCTCATTCTGTTCTTTTAATATTTCAAAAAACTCTCTCTGCATCAAAGGATCAAGTCCGCTTGTTGGCTCATCAAGAATTAACAATTCCGGCTCGTGCTGAACTGCACATACTATACCAACCTTTTTCCTGTTACCCAACGAAAGATCATCAACTCTTTTAGATGTATCTATCGAAAGTCTCTCACATAATATCTTTGACTGTTCATCACACTTCTTATGTCTAAGTTCAGCAGAATATTTAATAACATCCTTAACCTTCATACCACTTGTAAAATTAATCTCCGACGGCAGATATCCAACACGCGACAATATCTCATTTTTCTGCGATACTATATCGTATCCGAGTACCTTTGCACTTCCTGATGTCGGACTTATAAGTCCCAGCAAAGTTCTTATCGTAGTTGATTTGCCCGCACCATTTGGCCCGATAAAACCAAAGAAATCGCCCGTTTCTACAGAAAGTTCCAATTCATTGATACCCCTGCTCGCCCCATACATTTTTGTAAGTTTATCTGTCTCAATTGCGTTCATTGTCCTTCTCCTTTGCTTGTTTCAACACTTGTTGCTATTTCTTCTATCATTCCTATTACTGTTGATTGTAATTGTCTTGCATTTTTTGATGTGATAACTGAAGTTCCTGTAGATGCCTCGATCTCTAATCTCGCATTACCTGCAACCCTTCCACCTTCACGTGCCACTTCCTGATTTTCTTCAAGCCCTTGTGGATTTTTAACATTGGTTAACTCTGTGGTAGTGGCTTCAGCTAGCATATTTAACGCAAGTTCTAATGTACTCATATTATCTCTAAGGTTCTCTTTTTTCAAGCCCTTCAAATTCTTATACTGTCTGGTACTCATTCCCGACCATGCTTTTGTTATTTCATCAGTTAAAATCGCATATTCTTTTCCTTCTTTAACACCATGCGATTGCCATGCATCCGTCAGTTCTTTTCTTGCACGTATCGTCTGAAGTCTTTGATTAATCCATTCAGCATCGTATCCAAGTTTTGAATACTCCTCAAGTGCTCGGTCTATCGTCAATTCCGGATCTATCGTTTCCTCTATCCGTTCACGTCCAACCTGTGCTAACCACAATTTAAATGGCTCCGCTTTTTTGGATGGAATTGACTGTATAATTCGAAGCAATTGCTCTACATTAGCAACATCGGTAAGTCTTCTTTTTCCATCTCGTGCAGTCATTTTCAACTGCTTACAATTTGTAAGCAGTTTATTTGCCCCCTCTTCCTTTAACCGTTTCTTTGTAACTGCCCAATATGTACTTGCCCCTCTAGCATCTTTTTGTTCTGTCAGCACACCCATAACATCCACAACAGAAAAATACCACTCTTCCTGTTCTTCATCCCACGCTGTTCTTATTGTCTGGTCTTCAAAAAATTGTATATGTTCTTCACTCATTCCTCTTATCCTCCCAATAATTATCATTACTATCTAGGTTCCCCCAGCCTTCAATCATCTCATCAGATATCCCATTATCCATAATGTACTTCTGCATTCTGACATAATAAGCTATTAGACGAAGCACATAATCAGGCATTTTACGTCTTCCTGCTTCCCATTCTTCCAATGTGCGAAGAGGTATTCCCATATAGTCAGAAAACTCCCTCCGATTAAATCCTGCTTCCTCTCTAAGATTCTTCATCGTTTCTATCTGTGTATTTAACTCTAATCTTTTATCACTCATTTCTCCAACACCTCTCAATCAGCCACGCTCATAAAATCCACTCAATGTGTGGTAATTGTAGCACATCTTTTACTATACTGCAAGGGTTTTACTCCCACTAAACTCATCTTCACTTAACGCTTTTGGAATAATAAGCACTATAAATGCACAAGAAAAAAACGCATATATACGTTTACCGTAATATGCGTTTTTCTTATTAATACATATGAGTATTTTAGAAATTAGCCTTATTTTATTTTTATCTTCTTAGTATTGCTCCATGCAGAATAACAAATCCTACTATTGTTCTCTCCATATTTTCTAAATGATCTAATTCTCACATAATATGTTTTATTTTTTTTCAATCCATCAACGATTTTACTGTTAATTGATTTATCGTCGATACTAACATATTTATTCTTAGATTTGAATTTCTTTGGTGAATAACATATTTGGTATCCATCAGCACTCGAATTAGTAGAAAACTTCACTTTAAATCCTCTTCTACCAAATGATTTATATTTTTTTATTGATTTAAGTGTAACACTCTGTAGCAACGATTGCGATGCAGAGAAACTATAAGTACCTGTTTTTTTCGTTGAACTTACGGTTAAATAATATGTACCTGCCGGAGTGAAATACCTATAAGATTGCTGGCCATACGGCAAATCTTTCAAGTTCCAAACATCACCATTATCATTTTCCAGCTTTAGTTGTGTACCACTAAATGACGGATCATAATCAACAATTGTAAAACAATCAGTATTTACAACAAAAGAATATATATCTTTATCATCATTTAATGCCAATTGTCCGGTAAAATCCCCACCAGGATAAGGTGTAGCCTTTGCAGTCATATTATTACGCGCATTTTGGAATTCATTAATAGTTTCACCTGATGGGGTAAAATTGATTACATAAGTGTATTCAACATCATCAACTAAAGACCAAGGGCCGTAATTACCAATACTAAAAATATAATTCCCTGCGACCAGATTAATATAATCTGTCAATTCGTATTGTGACGTTTCATATATGACATCCCCAGCTTCATCAAATAGACGTGTTTTCCCACAGATACCAGATCTAATTAAAGAAATAGCTATCCTACCTGACTGATTCAAGGAAAAATAAAAGTCACTGTATTTTTCCCCACCTGAAAAAGAAACATTATATTCCTTTCCAAACACAAGATCTTCAGACGAGACTTTTTCTGCTGCATCAGCTTTTATCGTCGGAACAAGTACCAATGCCAATACCATCACAACTATTCTTAAAAATTTCTTTGAAATATCTCCCATATATTTTCTCTCCTTATTCATAAATATACTGTATTCTTTATTTTTAATCGAACACTTTAACAAGCTACTTTTTTACCTTAACCTTCTTAACTGTGCTCCATTTGCCGTAAACTTTCTTGCCATTTGCGCCTTGATTATATGCCCTTACTCTAACAAAATATTTATTGTTTTTCTTAAGTTTCTTGATTGTAAATGATACTTTGTTAGAAGTTGCCTTCTTACATTGTTTTGTAAACTTCTTATTCAAGGCATACTGTATTTCATAGCCTTTAGTATCAGAAGTTTTCTTCCATTTTATAACAATGGATTTCTTCTTGATGTTTTTTACAAAAGTTATTTTTACTTTAGAAGGAGTTTTTAAAGTAGTATCCTCTATATCGGATTGTGTTTTTGCGTTTTCGTTCTTAAGAATCTCCGAATACATTGTCTCCGCAGCTTGAAGTACGCTGAAATTTGAAACTTTATTCTTTGCAGCTTCAGATAATCCATTGTACGCAGTTCTTGCTGCATCAATTGCCGCCTTGCTATCCTTAGTAACAATTCCAATTGAAGAGATGAGTTTGATAGTTTCATCAACTTTTCTTTGTTCTTCAATTTCTTCCGCAGTTAAAACAGCTCCATTTGACGAAACTGTACCGGCATATTTCACATATGAAGATGACAAATCGACATGCAGTGCAGGACGCACCGGAAAATATTCTTCATAAACGTTATAATCAGTATCTTCGCCTGGACCATAGTCAAATATATATCCTGACTCACCAGCACGATATCCTGATGATCTCAGCACCCATCTGCAGTTTCCGGCATATTGATCACTCATATCATAAATAGCAGCCCCATTAAATCTGGCATAATTAGTTGCTTTCGCTGTTCTTGTTTTGCTTTCTTCCTTAGTTGTATCAAATCCATATGTTTTATTTAATACTTCATCTACTGACAACAAAAAAACCTTGTCAGTTAAATTGTAATCTACTTTCGAACCATAATCTTTATTTATTGTAGTTGTACTTATAATTGCGCCTCTTTCTGCATCGGAAAATGCAGCTTTAATAAACGCAGTTTCATCATTTTCATATCTTTCGATTCCATTAAGCCATTCTCTTAATGAACATTCACCCCAGATGCCATTGTCATGTATATCATACTGCTTGCAGTCAAGCGCCTTATCCGCAATTACAAACGCATCGTTACCACTTACCGAAAGCACACGCCATTCAATAGGATTTCTTTCAAACGACACATTTTGCTTATATCTTCCAAAATACACACAATCCCATGTCACCACATCATTCGAAAATGACGGTTTTTGATAATCACTAAATGAAGTTCTTTTTAATGATGTCGTAACTACACCTTCAGAGTTTACCTTGCCTGCATCCGTTACATATTTTGATGATAAATTCACGTGTAAAACCGGGCGGACGCATTCAGCATGCCAAACTGGGCTTTTAGATGTCTGTCCGCTATTGCTTACAACTGAACTGTAGCTATTATTATCCTCTAACGTACGCAACCCCCACCAACAATTTTCAGGATTTTCGTCATCAGAATAACGGCGCACCCCATACATCGTTGCATAATCAGTTGGTTTTGCTATTCTTGTTTTATCGCCAATTTCATAAACATTTACAAATCCATATGCACTGTTTTTAACTTCATCTATAGATAACAAATAAACCTTATCAATTGTGTTGTTATCGCCATTTATTACTGTAGTATTTATAATTGATTTTATCTCTTCATCTGAAAATGCTGCATTAATAAACGCATTACTATCATTTGCATAATTATCGGTTCCATTAAGCCAACGTCTCAGCGTACAAGTCTCCCATGCACATGAATAATCCAGTTCCTCATCGCCATCTATTTTTTTAATTCCTTTCTCGTTATAAATCTTGTAATCAAGTCCTTTATCTGCAAGAAGTAAAGCATTTCCTGAACTGTCTATATCAAGTATACGCCATTTAATAGGCTCTGCTACTGCTTTTGCATTCTGCGGATAACTTCCAAAAGTTATCTTATCCCATGTAACAGTACCATCGTCCGCAATTTTGGGATTACTTACAGTAGTAGCCGCTTTTGCCGACATAGAACTAACCATCACGCCGCTCAATACCGAAAACGTCATTATAACCACTGATAGTATTGCAATTCCACCTTTCAACTTTTCTTTCCTCATTTTTTAAGCCTCCTTTTTATCTACTTCTTTATCTTAA
This sequence comes from Lachnospiraceae bacterium, assembly GCA_024698145.1. Lineage (GTDB taxonomy): Bacteria > Bacillota > Clostridia > Lachnospirales > Lachnospiraceae > CAG-590. The sequence continues at coordinate 33,815 of JAILRO010000050.1, read as the reverse complement.
CTTTCTTTACTGCACTCCATTTACCGTATACTTTCTTTCCATTATTATCAATAAATGCACGAACTCTTATGAAGTAAGTTTTATTCTTCTTTAATTCACTAAACGTATAACTTGTAGCTTTAGTATTCTTTGTTTTCTTTCCTTTTTTGAAATTCTTCTTAGTTGCTATAGAAATCTCGTATCCGTCTGCATTTTTCAGTATCTTCCATTTTACATAAAGTTTCTTACCAGATTTGTTAGTAAAGCTTGCTATTTTAACCTTTTTGGGTTTTGTAACTTGTGTATCTTTCTGAGCAGTTCCTGCTTCGATCGCAGGCTTTACCTGCTGAGGTGCTTGTGTCGTCACAGGTGTCGTACCTGCATCCCCGCCGACATCCTTAATTAGTTCTGCATATTTAGATTCTGCCATTTTTAATACAGTGTAGTTTAAAACTTTGGCTTTAACAGTATTTGGTAACGCATCATATGCCTTTCTCGCTGTATCAATTACCGTTTTTTTATCTTTTGTAACCTCTCCAATTGCTGATATAAGATTTATAACTTCATTAGCCTTATTTTGGGTTTCTATGTCCTCTTTCGTGATGCTACTTTCTAACGAAATATTTCCTGATGCCTTCACATACGGAGAGGCCAAATCAACCTGCAATACAGGGCGTATGGCATGTTGGTCCTCATCTACCCTACTTTCACAACCACTACCGGCAAGGTCAACACATACCGCATTACTGTTATTAAAGCCCGGTGTACGAAACCACCAATAACAATTATCTTTATAGCATTCAACTCCACTTCGATATGAACCGTTAATATACGCATAATCTGTCACTTTCGCCTCTCTTGCCTTACTTTCATCTTCAAATGAAGCTTCAAATCCATATGAAACATTTGAAGCTTCATCAGCAGATAGAATATATACTTTATCTACGGTGACATTACAACCAGCCGTATCGTATGAATTATTATCATTTATCACTTCTGTTTGTATGATTGCTTCTCTTTCTTCATTTGAAAATGCTACTTTAATAAACGAATTGCTATCATTTGAATAAGAATCCGTTCCATTAAGCCAATCTCTTAAAGTACATGTTTCCCATGTACAAGAATAGTCAATGTATTCCTTTCCAACACCGTCTATTTTTTTTACACCTTTCTCGTTATACGGCTTACAATCAATTTCTCTATCTGCCATTACAAACGCATCATTACCATTTACAGAAAGTACTCTCCACTCTATAGGTTTTCTTTGTAATTTTGCTTTCTGTTTGTAATTTCCAAAATATACACAATCCCATGTAGTAACCCCTCTTGCATTAATTTCAGGTTTTTTGTACTCACTGCTTGCTTTTTTACTATTTGTTCCTTCAGTTGTTTTTCCGGATGATGTCACAGTTCCCGCATATGTTACAGCAGATAGATTTACATGTAACACGGGACGAACGCCAAGATAATCAGCGCCAGTAATATTGCCATCATCATCTCCTTTTCCAAAGTAATCCACTGATGCTGCATCATCAGTTCTAGATCCAGGCGTGCGTAACCACCAATAGCAACTTCCGGAGACACCGGATTTGTTCCGCACATCTACACCATTCATCCTTGCAAAATTTGTTGTTTTCGCAATCTTTGTCAGGCTTTCAACATCAAACGACGTGTCAAATCCATATTCGCCTGTCGATGCTTCCCCTATAGACAAGAGATATATCTTATCTTCGGTATCATTGCCTGCAGTTACGCCATATATTAGATTATCTTCATTTACTACAGTCGTCTCTATAATCTCTGCTTGCTCTTCATCAGAAAATGCTGCATTAATAAATGCAGTATCATCATTTGAATAATTATCTGTTCCATTAAGCCAATCCCTTATTGTTGACGTCTCCCAAGTACATGAATAATCCGTATTTTTATTTCCATATTCATCAGTTTTTTCCACACCATTCTCATTATACGGTTTACAATCAATAGCCTCATCAGCAAGAAGAAACGCATTTCCCGAGCTGTCTATATCAAGTATTCTCCACTTAATTGGGGATACCATAAACCCATCTACATCCTGCGGATAACTTCCAAAAGTTATCTTATCCCATGTAACAGTACCATCATCTGCAATTCTTGGATTATTTACCGTAGCAGCTGCTTTTACCGGCAATGCGGTAACCATCACACCACTCAATGCTGAAAACGTCATTACAGCCGCTGATAGTAATGCCAATCCACCTTTCATTTTTCTCATTTTTCCTTCCTCCTTATTGTTTATAAAAAAAACGCATAAGAAAGACCACATAAATATGTAGTCTTTCTTATGCGTTATATACATAAAGTAATACACTATATTTTAAAACATAGTTATAGCTGATGTCTGATGTCTGATGTCTGATGTTGCCATATCACTTTCTCCTTGTCAAGTGTTTTTTCAAATTTTACTTGCGTTTTATACTAACACAACATGACATAAATTACAACTGTTCATCTGGCTACCTTTCTATATTCTACTACAAAATAAATCCACCTTATTTTCCTGTAGAAATAGCCTGAAGATACCCAAGAAGTCTTCCTTTATCCGAAGCCCCTAGTTCCTGATATTGTTCAATTAGCATGCCTAATTCCGAATCTTTACTTACAACATAGTAATCATTTAACTTGCTTCTTGCATCCACATTCTCTATTCCTGACAAAAGTTCATATGGCGTCACACCCAAAACCTCACTGATAATAAGTATCTTTTCTGAAACAGGATTTGTCTTCTTTCTTTTCCAATCGCTAATAGAACTCTGAGCAATTCCGGTTTTTTCAGAAAACTCTTTCTGCGACATTCCACGCTCATTTAATAATTCAAATATTTTTTCACTAACTGTCATAAAGGCACCTCGCTATTTTTTCTTTACCAATTCAATCTCATAGCCAAGTGCAGCAACCATACTGCAAAACAATTTCAAAGATGGGCTATGCTCTTTATTCTCTGTTCTTGATATTGCCTGCTGCTTACTCCCAGTCAACTCAGCAAGTTTTGTCTGCGATATTTTTTCTTTCTTGCGAAGTTCAACAAATCTGTCAATCAAATCACTATCAGATTCCGGAACATAATATGTTTTTGCAGGCATTCCCTTTTTTTCAGCCAAAGGAAGATTACCTTTTTCGATTTCAATAGCCTCCAATAAAGATTTTTCCATGTCTTTATAAAAACTCATAAAAATCAAACCTCCTTCAAACGTTCCACTAACTTTGCAAGTAATTTCTTCTCCTTTTCTGTGAGATCTGTTTTTTCACTCTTAACATAAACATCGAGTAAATAAATGCATTCTCTTAATTCAACGTCAATATATATTACCCTTCCACCGCTTCGTTTGCCTGTATCCTCAACAGGAATTCGGACTTTTCTAATTCCAACTCAATCCACTTCTTTGAAAATGATTCCATTTCCTTAAATATTCTTGTCATATATCCACCTCCATAATACAACACATTTGTTGTTTTTGTCAATTGCGAAAATCACGTATCAAAACCACACCATTACGTATATACGAACTACTATAGAAAATAGAAAAACGCATATATACGTTTATACGTAATAATATGCGTTTTTACATATCTTGTCAATATGATATTGTCATTATTGCAACTTGAACATATTAAAATCAAACTAAATATAGTATCACATGCAACATTATATATAAATATATTTACTCACAAAAATATGCCGACAATCAAAATGATCATCGGCATATCAATCACAACTTATACTTATTCGAATAAACTGCCACGACTATTGTTGCAAGCGTGAATACTACAATGTCTGACACCCATGGGAAATGCAGCACATATGCCACTATAGAATACAAAGTATATGCGATTGCAAATATTCCAAAAAGTCTAAGATGCAGGAATGCATATCGTTTTCTTCGTTGGATGCCTGCCTCAACCGCCTGCTCAAAGGAAACTCCATTCATCCAGTACACCCTATCCATGAAGTACATCATCGCCATTAACGCAACCAAAGCAACAGCAGTAAATACCATGAATACTCGGATAAGCAAATCTGCACCAAGTGGCAAAAAGCCACAAGTAGACATTAATCCCATATAAACAACCAGCCACACAATCAAACCAAGATAACTCTTTTTCATACGCAAGCACTACCTTTCTTCAAGACTTTTTCTTCTTCATTCCAAGCACCATCCATCTGTACACAGGAATGCATGAAATAATCTCATACAGAAGATAAGCGCCTCCAAACCCAACAATAAGACTTAAGATGTATGCAACCGGTGCTGAAATGATTCCCGGTTTTGCATGGTATAATGCAACTGATGATATTCCAAGATAATTCTTACGCATAACCTCACGTCACCTCAATGCATATCAAACTCCGGAGCTTCATCCAAAGTCTGTGATACATACTTACCGTCTTTCTTCCTCTGCTTAACACATTCCGTAAGCAGATATTCTATCTGTCCGTTGACCGAACGAAAATCGTCTTCCGCCCATGCGGCAATGGCATCATAGAGCTTCGCATTTAAGCGGAGTGGAACCTGTTTCTTCTCAGCCATTAATATAGGCTCCCTGAATTAACGACCGGCTGTGCGTCGTGGTTACCACAAAGAACTACAAGCAGATTGGAAACCATTGCCGCCTTGCGCTCCTCATCCAAATCTACCATATTACCTTCTTTGAGTCGTTCAAGTGCCATCTCAACCATACCAACAGCTCCGTCAACGATCATTTTTCTTGCATCTATAATTGCTGCTGCCTGCTGTCTCTGAAGCATAACTGCTGCAATCTCTGTTGCATAAGCAAGATATGTAATTCTTGCATCTACTATCTCAAGTCCGGCATCCTTAACCTTGTCCTGAATCTCCTCTTTGATACGATTAGCTACAAGTTCTGTCGAACCACGAAGACTTCCGTCATCAGCCTGACCGTCACCTGTTGTATCTACATTGTCTGTAACATCATAAGGATATACCTTAACTACATTTCTTACTGCCGCATCACACTGTAATGAAAGATATTCCTTATAATTATCTACTGCAAAAACTGCCTTGGCAGTATCATTTACTCTCCACATAACTGCTACAGCAACTTCCACCGGATTACCCAAAACATCATTAACTTTCTGTTTGCTATTAGAAAGAGTCATAACCTTAAGCGATATCTTCTTGCTCATAATAGCTGCAGCTGCTTCTGCTGTCTCTGCTGACGATTTAGATGAACTGCCGTTAATATCACCACTCTGTCCAAGTCTTGTTCCTGCTGCAGGGTTAAATGCTGTAACAAACGGATTAACAAAGAAGAATCCGTCACCCTTAAGTGTTCCAACATACTTACCAAAAAGTGTAAGAACAAGTGCCTCATTGGGCTTAAGAACTTTAAGTCCTAAGAAAAGCAACCAGCCAAGGCAAAGGTATATTCCGCTGATAACCGCAATAAGAGGATTGCTATTTGTTCCTCCATATATAATGCCTACTGTAGCTACCGCATAAAGCGCCAGTATCAGAAAAAGCATCAAGCCTCCTGTCTTGTGTCCACTAATAATTTTCTCCTCAATAATCTTGTTGTCTTCCATAAGTCATTCCTCCTTACCATTGTATATAAATTAAATACTACTCTGAAAGATATCACCTTCAGCATATGATATATAATCACTTCTCTATGATATCATTCTGATATCATTATAATAACACATAATTTCCCAATGTCAAGATAGAAAATGAAAAAAGCACCCGCTAAATTAGCGAGTGCTTTAGGGGGGGTATGAAATTGAAGGAATATAAACAATTATTCCGTAATATCCTCGTATCTTACATTCTGGATATGTACTGTTGATGTATATCCATGATGACCCATATTGAACTCAAGTCGTCCATTATTGTCATCTTTTTCATTTGATGTAAACTCATATGTGAATGTCTGATATTCTGTAGTTAAATCAAGCGTTGTATCCTGTAAGTATCTTATCCATCCTGCTGTCGGAGCAGATACGCATACAACAATATCTCTAGCCTCATCAGCCTTGGCATCAAAAGTTACTCTATAAGTATGTCCCTTAATAACAGGAAGTTCAGGCTGTACAAGCTGTACTGAATACTCTTCTGTTCCATCATTTTCTGATGTGATAGTCATTGTATTATCAGCAATCGAAGCTTCACCTACACCACCATTGAAAAGAAGGAACTTCCAGTTAACGTCATCATCGAGATCCTCTGCTTCAGAGAAATCACCGTTGAAGATATAGTTTCCGTCTTCCAAAGGCTCTCTATACTCTACTTCCGGTTTAGATACGTTAGTATCATACTCATCCTTCTGATATACTCTTACATAATCGATTTCAAACTCAGCCTTGTCAAAATCAGTTGAATCGTCAGGATTACCCGGCCAATCTCCACCGACAGCCAAGTTCATCTGTACGAAGAACGGCTGGTCAAAAGGTGCCGGATAAGGCTTCTCATCCTCACCCTGAACTGCTGTAAACCAATCATTTACTGTAAGCACAAGCTCATCATCAGTATAGAAGCGCATTTCGCCCGGCTCCCATTCAACTGAATACTCATGGAAATCTTCTGAATAACTTCCGCTATCCAATACTCTTGTACCCTGCTGCTCTGCATGAGGCTCACCGTAATGTATTGTAGAGTATGAAGTCTTAGTATCATCACCAAGAACCTCCATAATATCTATCTCACCACACTTTGGCCACTGTCCATAATGCTGCTCATCCTGAGGCATCATCCATATAGCAGGCCACAAGCCTTTTCCTTCAGGGACCTTTGCACTTACAACAACTTTACCATATGTAAAATCTGTCTTGTTCTGTCCTTTAATCTTACCTGATGTATAGTAATCCTTACCGTCTTTTTCAGTCTTGATAGCCTTAAGTACCATCTTACCGTCTCTTACAAAAACGTTGTCAGTAGATGTTGTGTACTCCTGTAATTCGTTGTTTGTCCAACCGGGTTCATGCGGATCGTAATCCCACTTACTCTCATCCATAGAATCACCGTCAAACTCATCACTCCACAAAAGGTTGTACCCGTCAAGCTGCGGTGTTTCTGTCTTTTGGGCAGCCTCAGTTGATGCAGTATCCTTTTCTGATTTGTTGCTGTCTGTCTTACCACATGCCGTAACCATTGACAATGTCATAACTGCAGCAACTGCAACACACATACATTTTTTAAGTCTCATATAATCTCCTCCGTTCAAAAAATACATCTTGTTTTTTGTTGCTTTTGTCTTACTTCTCCAAGATATATAACATATTAACATTTTATCCGAAAACACACAAATACCTTTGTCTTTTTGTGTTGTTTTTATCATTATTCTGACATTATTAAAATATTATACAAATCATTTTGTGCATGTATTTTTCTTTAATTTAACAATACTTATACACTCTTTATATAATCTATGGTATCATTTATAAAAAGTATGAAAGAAAGGAAAGAGTTCCAATGAAAATAAAAAAATATTCCATATTAATAATTGCGGCTCTATGCCTTCTTCTTACAGGTTGCGGCCATGTCAAAAGTGCCAAAAAACTTTTCAAACAAGCCAAAAGAGAACATGGCAAGTGCGAAGTGGTTTCCAAATCTGAAACAGAAGAAAAAACCGTTGTTCGTCTCCGTGATGATTTGCAGGGATTTGAATATGAAATAGTAAGTGCCATGCACGGTATCGTCATAGATGGTTCTTCCTTTGGTTCTCTTCCAAGCACAACCGACTCTTTTGAAATGAGTCTGCATTCTTATGTTACCGACCAATTAAAACCCGAATTAGATAAACTATGCACAAAATATAACGCCACTTACGAAGACGGCTACGACAAAGTATTAATAAAATTTATCCTGACTTCTCCAAACAAGGATAGCAATGCTGTCCCACTTGCGGAAGCTGCCGCAAAGCTTTATCAGGAATACAATGTCAAAAACCGTTTGGATAAATGCTATGTTTCAGTAGAACATGATAATAAATGGTTCAAGGAAAAATACCCATATCCGACCGACCCCGAAACACTTTATTCTGAAGACAGCTACCTCTATTCAAGTGCCGGTTCTTCTATTGCAAAACACATTGGGAGTGCCAACCTTCCCGATTGTACATTCAGAGACAAAGAAGCCGAAACAGATGACTACTATCTTGAAATGGCTCAAATGAAGAATCCCGACACTGTATTTGTACGCAAAGAAAAGAAGACCTTTGCCGATAGCGGTGCAAACCTTTACGACGTTATGCACACCATAGGTGAAAAGTCTCCTGAAAAAACGACCGACCCTATAACATTTTACTATTATACAACAGACGGAAAAGAATTCTATATTTGTGATTTCCTCGACGGAACTAGTGGTACATGGTACACCAACTACAACGAAGTGTTTTCAAAAAAATAATTACTATATCATTCTTCAAAGAGCGGTGTTGAAAAATATCTTTCTGCAGTATCCGGAAGCACAGTAACTACCGTCTTTCCCTCGCCCAGTTTTTCTGCTAGTTTAATAGCAGCTGCAACGTTAGTACCGCTTGATATTCCGCACATGATACCTTCCTCTCTGGCAAGTCTCTTTGCAGTATCTATTGCTTCTTCATCTGTAACAACATATATCTCATCATATATACTTTGGTTGAGAATGTCCGGAATAATTCCATCACCAATCCCCATCTGAATGTGGGTTCCTATTGTTCCTCCTGCAAGTATAGCTGCATTTTCAGGCTCAACTGCCCATATCTCAATGTCAGGATACTGTGCTTTGAGTACTTCTCCAATTCCTGTTATTGTTCCACCTGTTCCTATTCCAGAACAAAAACCATGAATAGGCTTTGCAACCTGTGCCATTATTTCAAGTCCGGTATGCTTCTTGTGAGCCTTTGTATTATTCTCATTTTCAAACTGTTGCGGAACAAATACATTCGGATTCTTCTCTTTCATTTTGAGTGCAGAATTAAGACACTCCTCTATACACGCACCTATATCACCGGCATCATGTATAAGACGAACTTCTGCACCATAATGACGAACCAACTTTCTTCTCTCTTCACTGACAGAATCCGGCATTATTATAATTGTACGATATCCTCTTACTGCACCAACAAGAGCAAGTCCAATACCCTGATTACCACTTGTAGGCTCAACAATAATTGTATCTTTATTGATTAGCCCCTCTTTCTCTGCCTGACGTATCATATTGTAGGCAGTTCTTGTCTTAATGGAACCGCCAACATTAAGTCCCTCCATTTTTACAAGCACCTCGGCACTTCCAGGTTTTGGAAGCTTATTAAGCCTTATTACCGGTGTCTGACCTATTGCTTCCAAAATATTATTGCGAATCATATTCTCAGCCATGCTACTCATTCTCCAATCAATTATATTCGATATGCGTAGAAATATGTCTTACATACATAATACTTACAATCAATTCATTATCTCTTCGACACTCTTCTTAAGTATCGCAACCGCTTTATCACAATCTTCTTTTGTAATAATAAGCGGAGGAACCATACGGATTATACGATTTGATGTTGCTGTGACAAGAAGTTTGTTCTCCATAGCCTTAATTTTAACTGCTACTGCATCAACATTGTTAAACTCAACGCCAACCAAAAGTCCCAGTCCGCGAACCTCTTTCACATCCGGAAGAGTCTTTAACTGCTCCTTGAAATACTCGCCCATTTTCTTGGCATTCTCACCACACTTATCCTCAATCATACCTGTTATAGCAGCGTATCCGGCAGCACAGCAAACAGGGTTACCTGAAAAAGTACAACCATGAGAACCAGGATTAAGTGTCTTTGCACATTTTTCCGTAAGCACTACACCACCAAGTGGAAGTCCACCGCCAAGTGCCTTTGCCATAGAAAATGCATCCGGTTTAACACCATAATGCATCCATGCCATTGCTTCTCCACAACGATACCATCCAGTCTGAACTTCATCAAACAAAAGCAAAATTCCCTTCTCATCACAAAGATCGCGAAGTCCCTGCAAAAACTCCTTTGTCGCAGGATATACTCCACCTTCACCCTGACAAGGTTCAACCATTATTGCACATGTATTCTCTGTAACAGCTTCCTTGAAGCTTTCAAGATTATTGTATTCTGCATACTTAAACCCGGGGAGATTAGGAATAAATCCCTTCTGAATTGCCGTCTCCGGCTGACCTGTTGCAGTAAGTGCTGCAAACGTACGTCCATGGAAACTCTTCTTAGCTGTAACTATTTCATAACGGTTAGGTCCGTAATTCTCAACTCCATACTTACGTGCCATCTTAATCATAGCTTCATTGGATTCACTTCCCGAATTCTGGAAAAACACTCTGTCAAAACCGGTCTTCTCGCATATAAGTTTTGCAAGCATTGCCTGTGGAACATTATATGGATAAAGGCTCACGTGCATAACCTGTTCAACCTGCTCTTTAACCGCATCTACTATTCTCTTATCACAGTTACCAAGTGAATTAACCGCAATGCCGGCATAGAAATCAAGATACTCATCACCGTTAGCATCTTTCACATAGCAACCCTCTGCCTCCTCAATTACAATCGGAAAATGATACCCGATATCAAGAAGATACTTATCAGACATCTCCATTATCTCTTTCTTACTTAATCCATAATCTGCACTCTTCATAACTCTTTATCCTTTCGTATTTTTTATTGCAATTTAGTTACGCATTGAAACCTCAAGACGATTGTATGGAATCTCAATTCCATTCTCATCAAAAGCAGCCTTAACATTTTCTCTCAAATCCCATAATGTGCTCCAAAAATTAGAAGTCGCTGTCCATGCCCTTATAGCTATTGTCATACCGCTGTCATCAAAGGAATTGATGAAAATATCCTTAGCTTCATTGTCAAGTATCCTCTCATCAGCTTCAAGAATACCATATACAATATCTTTCATTTTCTTTATATCGGTATTGTAAGCAACCGGAATAGTAATCTCCAATTTTCTTTTCGGCTCATTTGTAACATTTACAAGACTACTATTGGTAAGTATTCCGTTAGGAATAACTACAAGCTTGTTGTCGTGTGTCAGCAACCTTGTATAGAAAATGTCAATCGAAACAACATTACCTTCATTGTGTCCATTATTCTCAACTATATAATCGCCCACCTTGAATGGTTTTAACAAAAGTATAAGGACACCTCCGGCAAGATTTGAAAGTGCACCCTGAAGTGCAAGACCAATTGCCATTGAAGCAGTCGTTAATATTGCTACAAAACTTGTAACTTCAAAGCCGACAATTGTTGCCGCCGTAATAAATACAAGTATATAACAAATTATCCTGATAACCGAAAGCAGAAAACCGGCCACCGAATCATCAATCTTTGATTTGTCAAAACCTCTCTTGGCAAGTTTGACAAACCAACCTGTTATTTTAATTCCGATAAATATAAATATAAATGCAGCTATAACGCTTCCGGACTTATCTATAAGCCATTTTATCACTCCATCTATTGTCTCTTTAACTAAATCAACGGACTGTTCAACATTAGCTGCTGCTTCTTCGACAGATATCGTTGTAGTTTCCAATACCATAAGCTCACCCTTTCAATCAAATAGCGTTTTATTAACATATTTATTCATTATACTATCTTATAGAAAAAATACAAAGCATTTTCTTTTATAAAATAAGAAAAGCTGCTACTGATTATCAGTAACAGCTCTTATACTACTAGTTCATTTTGAAGGATTTGCCTTTTTAGTTGCAGACTTTTTTGCAACTGTTTTCTTTGCCACTGTCTTCTTGGTAACTGTCTTGTTAGCAGTCTTTGTAGTTTTCTTAGTCGCAGTCTTCTTAGCAACCGTCTTCTTAACAGGTGCTTTCTTCTCTTTCTTAGGCTCTTCGTAAGGAACCGCTTCCTCATCTGTAAGTTTGAAAATACTCATAGATAAAGGTGCAAGGTTAATAAAAATCGAGTTCCTTCTGCCATCACACATAGAACGTCTGCTTGCTCTTACATGTGGATTAACACTTCCGTCTCCACCAAACTTTGTAAGTTCACTAGAGAAAATCTCCTTGTAGTTACCAACATGCGGGACTCCCACCTTGTAATCCTCGTGCGTAACAGGTGTAAAGTTACAAACAATAAGAAGTGTATCTTCTTTCTTGCCTGTCTTTCTTAAGAAAGAAACCACGCTATCATTAGCTGCAGAATCATTAATCCATTCAAAGCCTTCTGTGTTATTACCTAACGCATATAACGCCGGCTCATTCTTATAAAAATGATTGAGGGCTTTTACATAGCCTCTAAGTATAGTGTGTGCATCAAAATCGAGAAGATCCCATTCAAGTTCACCGTTCTCCGAAAACTCCTTAAATTGTGCAAACTCCTGTCCCATAGCAAGTAACTTCTTACCCGGGTGAGTCATCATACAACCATAAAGCAATCGAAGGTTAGAGAATTTTTCCTCATATCCGCCCGGCATCTTATCAACTATAGAACCCTTGCCATTTATCACTTCATTATGTGAAAATTCCAATATGTAATTCTCATCATAAGCTGTTCCCAAACTATCAACAAGCTTCTTGTGCTCATATCTTCTGTACAAAGGATCAAGCGACATATATGACAACAGCGTTCTCATCCATGATGTATTCCACTGGTAATCAAAGCCCATTCCACCTTCATCAACATCATTAGTCAACATAGGCCAGCCCGATTCTTCCTCACATATCATCATGCAATACGGGAAACGCTCATTGATTATCGTATTCAAATCCTTCAAGAATGCAATAGCATCAAGGTTCTCATTGCCACCATACTGATTAGGAATCCAATTACCGTAACTTCTTCCATAGTCAAGATATAACATCGAAGCAACACTGTCGATTCTAAGTCCATCAAGATGATACTTAGATACCCAATACAGTGCATTACATATAAGATAATTCCTTACTTCCTTGCGTCCGTAATCAAATATATATGTACCCCATCTTGGATTCTCGCTTCTTCTTAAATCTTCCGGCTCATACAGAGATTGTCCGTCAAACTTTGCAAGTCCACTCTCATTCATAGGGAACTGACTTGGAACCCAATCACAAATAACTCCGATGCCCTTACTATGCATATAATCAACAAAATACATAAAATCAGCAGGAGTACCATATCGAGAAGTAGGTGCATAAAAACTTGATGTCTGATATCCAAAGCTGCTGTCGTTCTCATGCTCCATAACCGGCATAAGTTCTACATGGGTATATCCCATGTCTGCAACATACTTTGCCAACTCCTTGGCTATTTCTCTGTATGTGAAGAACTCTCTTCCATCCTTCGGTCTCTTAAATGAACCCAAATGAACTTCATAAATATTCATCGGAAGTTCCTGTTTTGCAACTTTCTTATCCTGAGAAATCTCAGAGGACAGTGCATTCATGTATTCAGCATCCTTCCACTCATAAGAGAGGTCCGCTACCATTGAAGCATTGCCCGGACGAAGTTCACAAGCATTACCATACGGATCCGGTTTCATAAAGACACTTCCATTGGAATTAAGAATCTCATACTTATACAGTTCACCGGCTTTAAGTCCGGGAATAAATAGTTCAAACAAACCCGAATACTCGATTCTTCTCATTGTGTGAACTCTTCCATCCCACTTGTTAAAGTTACCGACTACAGAAACACGCGTAGCTCTTGGTGCCCACACAGCAAACAAAACTCCCTGCACTCCATCCAACATACATGGGTGTGCACCAAGTTTCTCATATATCTCATAATGAACTCCATCGTTAAATCTGCTTATATCGATTGGATCAATAACCGGTTCAAACGAATACGGATCAATGAAATCATATTTCTTTCCGTCAGGATATGTTACTTTGTAGAAATATACAAAACATTTCTCATCCGGAATTTTAATTGTAAAGAAACCGGGTACCCTGTCACTTATAAGCTCAAACTTTTGTTTTGAGTTATTCTTAACCGCAACAACCTTATCTGCTCCGGGATAATATGCATTAATATAAACTCCATCAGTTGTCTCATGCATTCCCAAAATATGATGTGGATTGTCATGGCGTCCTGCAACAAGCGCGTCTACCTCAGCCCAATTAATTGCAAATACAGCTCTTTTATCAGCCATTTTTATCTCCTAACGCTGTTTCCTTATTCACCACGTAATTGCTTAACAACTCTCTTGATAGACTCGTTGTATTCTTCTTCAGAAGAGTTCTCAAAAACAATCAATTCTTTGATGTTATCAGGTTGATTAAAATTACAACCCGCAATATATTCATCCCAATGCTCAAGCTTCCATGTATCTCTGTCAGAGTTTCTCTTAATCATACGCTCTTTGCATACTTCAACTCTTGTGTTAACCCAGATTACAACAAGCTCTGCACCATGCTTTGCGAGCTTAGCTCTTAAAGAATCAAGATACTCATCATCTCTTATCTCATCCGTAAATGGAGCATTGATAAGAACGGTGTCATTATAATCCAATGCTTCCATCGCCAAATCTAAGACACAATAATATTCATAGTCACGAATCTCTCTCTGGAAGAAATCGGAGGAACGGTTGTACTCCTCACCTGCCACCTTGAAAATCTGCTTTGATAATACGATAAGTGTATCCTTATCGAGATATACGCAGTTAGTCAAAGCCTTAGCAAGCTGCTTGGAAATAAATGTTTTTCCACATGCCGGTGGTGACGTAACCAATATTAAATGTTTCATAGTTAATGTGCCTCCTTCTTTTATCTAATGCAATTTAACTTAATTTTATCATATTACTGTACTTTTTCTTCTTAAGTACAATACCGAGCAGAATTATAACACAAAACAGCAGTAATGACAACGAATTTCATATTAAATTTGTTATAAAAAATACTGATTTTTTAAAGTATTTATAACTATATATCAAGGTAAGCCTTCATATTCTTTAAAGCATTTTTTTCAAGTCTCGACACCTGCGCCTGCGAAATAGCAATTTCGTCTGCCACCTCTGTCTGTGTTTTACCCTCAAAAAACCTAAGTTTTATTATATTATACTCTCTGTCTGACAGTCGTTTCATAGCTTCTTTTAAGGATATATCCTCCACCCAGTTTTCTTCCTTATTCTTTTTATCCTTTACCTGATCCATCAGGTAAAGAGCATCCCCACCCTCCTGATAAATCGGATCATATAGTGAAACAGGCGTCGCTATTGCATCTAATGCCATAACAACCATCTCTTTTTCCATGCCAATATCTTTTGCAATCTCATCAATCGAAGGTTCTCTATCCTCATCCTTTAAAATCTTTTCCTTTGCATAAATAGCTTTATATGCTATATCCCTTAATGATCTTGAAACTCTTATGGAATTATTATCCCTTAAATAACGCCTGCACTCTCCAATAATCATAGGTACCGCATAAGTGGAAAACTTAACATTTAAGCTACGGTCAAAATTATCAATCGCCTTCATCAGTCCAATACAACCCACTTGAAATAAATCATCTGCATTCTCTGTTGTCGAAGAAAATCGTCTGATTACCGATAAAACAAGTCTAAGATTTCCTTCAATCAACTTCTGCCTGGCATTAACATCTCCTTTTTCTGTTTTTTCAAACAATTCTTCTTTTTCTTCATTGGTAAGAAGGGGCAGTTTCGACGTATTCACGCCGCATATCTCTACTTTCCCGGATGCCATCGTCTTGTCCTCCTTAACTTCTTTATTGTTAAGGATTAACAAATATGCCGGCATTTATTCCGGTTTACTTACGGCAATAATTACCTGTTTCATGAGCTTATTCTCATCATCTCTTTTTTTAACCTTTTCATAATCTTTTTTTCGAGTCTTGAAATATATGATTGTGAGATACCCAAAAGGTCAGCAACTTCTTTTTGTGTCAGTTCTTCACCTTTTGGATTATTAAGTCCAAATCTGAGTTCAACAATTGTCTTTTCTCTGTCTGTCAATATTCCCATAGCCTTCTTTAAAAGTTCTTTATCGACCTCATCTTCCAAATCTCTGTATATTATATCCTCTTCCGTACCCAAAATATCCGAAAGCAACAACTCATTTCCATCCCAATCAACGTTAAGTGGCTCATCGATGGAAACCTCCATCTTCGTCTTGGAACTTCGTCTTAAATACATCAAAATCTCATTTTCTATGCATCTCGACGCATATGTAGCCAGTTTTATCTTCTTATCAAGTTTAAACGTGTTTACCGCTTTAATGAGTCCTATTGTACCGATAGATATCAAGTCTTCTACGCCCACTCCCGTATTATCAAACTTCTTTGCAATATATACAACCAGACGTAAATTATGCTCTATCAAAATACTTTTTACTTCCGTACTGTCGTACTCCTCCAACTTTTCCAAAAGTTTTCTTTCCTCTTCAGGTTCAAGCGGTGCCGGAAGAATATCTGCACCTCCGATATAATGTATCTCTTTACCCGACGAAAACAGCATTCCGGCAAAATTCTTCACCATTGTCAGTCTGAATCTATCACCATTTATAATATTCACTTTTATATCCTCCACACATATTTAAACGTCATTCAAAAACAATAATCCCTTGTACTCCTTTTTGCAAAACAGCGCATCATCCACAACTGCCACAGGCTGTTTTGTCAACCATTTTCCGTCATTTACAATTACAACTTCATCCATTAGAAAACACAAAAGTTTACCTGACGTTTTGCCAACACTTTCGTATGCAACCTCATGAAAACAAATATCCTTTTGTTTATGTAACAACAAAGCCTCCGACGAACCAAACACCTTCTCATGTATGTAACGCTTTACGAACATTTTCTCTTCTTTTGACAGCAATCTCTCAACCACCTCTTCCGAAAGAATAATAGCGGGCTTGTCAAACAGAGGATCCCACAAAAGATTTCCGGTATCAAGATACATCTTCTCGCTTATATTTTTTCCGTCATGGCAGAGTATAACTCTATAAACATTATTCATCACTTTCTTTTTTTCAAGAATATGATTAACTAAAATAAAAACAACTATCCCCGAAAAAAAGAGCAAACAGAGTAATGTATAAATATCCATATATGTAACCGGGAGTTTATATTTCACAGAGCTTATAATCCCACCCATGAGAACCATTATTGTGGTGGATAGGCACCATTTTTTCATTAAGCCTCCTTCTTTTCCGAGTGCAATGTATACGGTACCAATGCCGGTTCCTACAAATATAATTATCCCTTTCACCCCCACAAGCATCCCCGGACGAATAACAAGTGGGAGTAAAATTACAGCCCCAAATCCCGCACCCAATATTATCCTTACCAATTTCATTCTTTGCCTCATCAAACGACAGGTAATGACCAAAACAATCATGTTTGCAACGAAATTAATCAGAAAAACAAGATCGAGATATACGGTGATTAACACATAAAAGCCTCCCGCTTAAATCATTAAAAAGTATAGTCCTTGATACAGTCAAAAACCGTCGAAGAAAAAGGCCTGCAACCGCATAAATAAGCATAAAAAAACTGCGTTGCCTTTGTAGCAACGCAGTCGCATAATCTGTTATAGAATTAACGTCTCTTCAAAAACTCAGGAATCTTGATACTTCCATCTGCTTCCTGTCTTGGTGCCTGTGGTCTCTGTGTTGTCACAGGAGCTGTCTGTGCAGGTGCACCGCCCTGTGCTCCATTAAGGAATGAAGGCTTTGGTGTTGCAGGTCTTGCTACCGGCGTAACAACAGGCTGTCCACCATATGTAGGATTACCACCCGGTACGTTAACTGATGTAGGAGCACTTTCATGAGTTGCAGGTCCTGAAGGACGATATGAATTACCACCAGGAACATTAGGTGTCTGTGCTGCTGCAACCTGATTCTGCAAAGGCTGTAATGAAGGTGCCTGTGCAGGTGCTGCCTGTGGAGCTGCTGCAACCGAAGGTGTTGCCTGTGGCTGAACAGGTTTTGTAAATGCAGGCATAGAAGAGAATCCACCAAATGTATTCTTCTTAGCTGCTGCCTCAATTCCTGTAGCGATTATTGTAATGCTAACCTCATCTCCCATTGTCTCATTATCAACAGTACCGAAGATAATATTAACATTCTCACCTGCTGCTTCAGTAAGATAGTTGACAGCATCATATGCCTCTATCATACCGATATTACCTGCAAAGTTGATGATAATATCTGTTGCACCGGATACTGTAGTCTCAAGGAGCGGAGACTCCATAGCTTGCTTAATAGCTTCGACTGCTTTGTCCTCACCATTAGAACGTCCGATACCGATATGAGCAATACCCTTATCTCTCATTACTGACTGAATATCAGCAAAGTCAAGATTGATAATACCAGGACTCTGAATTAAGTCTGTAACACCCTGAACACCCTGCTGTAATACTTCATCAGCTTTCTTAAGTGCATCAGGAATTGTTGTTCTCTTATCACAAATCTGCAAAAGCTTATCATTAGGAACAACGATTAATGTATCAACGTTGTCCTTCAAACGATCAATACCTGCAATTGCATTATTCATACGAGGTTTACCTTCGAAAGAAAATGGCTTTGTAACAACACCAACTGTAAGTATACCAAGATTCTTAGCTATCTCTGCAACAACCGGAGCTGCACCTGTACCGGTTCCACCACCCATACCACAGGTAACGAAAACCATATCTGCATCTTTAACCAACTCAGTAATCTCTTCACGATTCTCTTCGATGGCTCCTGCGCCAACTTCAGGCTTGGCACCTGCGCCTAATCCCTTAGTGAGCTTCTCACCAATCTGAATCTTTGTTGGGGCTTTCGATGTAGCCAAAACCTGCTTGTCCGTATTGATAGCAACGAGATCAACACCATTGATGTTCTCATCCACCATACGATTAACTGCATTGTTTCCGGCTCCCCCCACACCAATTACGAGTATCTTAGCTGGTCCTTTTTCTTCCAATGTTTTTATTTCAAGCAAGGTAATATCCTCCTTATAAAAAATTTTCTTTTCTTATATTTATACACATACACGTATATAATACTGTTTTTCTTTAAAAATATCAAGTATCTTTAACGTTTTTTTAAGAAAAAATGCTATTTTTTCTCCTTAAATGACGCTGTTCCCACTGCAGTATCAAAATCCCGCATATCCAAAACACCATTTTTGCCCTCAAGGCCTTCTAATATCTGTTTTAAATCAGTCAACTGCTCTTCTATGTTAGAGCCGTCACCAAGTTCTATTCTTATGTTTTCATGATACATCAAAACCTCGTTTTCAGAGGTGAACTGAATAGAATCAATTTTAAGTTTGTATTTATTTATAAGCTGAGTAATCTTAAGAATAAGCTTAAATCTCTTTTTGTCTTTGATTGGAAGTTTTTCATGTAATTCCACGCTTTCAAAACTCATTCCGGTTATACATGGTGCATCGGATAATTTTGTAAGCGATATTTCCAATACGTATCCATCCTGATCAAAGTACACATACCTATCCATGTACTCAATACATCCTGCAAGTGCTTTCTCATAAACCGTGACTGTTACGGTGTGCGCATCCACATAATCAATACTTATTTTGGCAACGAACGGCACATCCTTAACCGGATGAAACTTATTCTTCAACATCACAATCACACTGTTATCTACATAACCGTTTTCTTTGATTATTTTTGTAATCTGCTCTTTCGTGTAATGCTTGTTACCTGTCACCTGTATCTTGTCAATCTTGAAACAAGTTAACAAAATAACAACCGACACTATCAACAAAACAGCAACAACCGCAGCAATTATACCGTTTTTATTCTTTTGAAATTGAATTACCTTATTGTCATTTTCTCTCATACCAAACCTTCATGCATATGCAATGTCCGCACCCAGACTTGCAATATCTCTCACTATGTCCTCATAACCTCTCTCAATAAATGATATATCGGTTATGGTAGTATATCCCTTAGCCATAACACCGGCTACCACAAGTGCTGCGCCTTGCCTTAAATCTGTTGCCTTAACCGTATGACCATGTATTTCCTTTTTGCCATTGATAATTATTTTGTTTTTATCAACGCATATAGCTGCACCTAATTTCAAAAGCTCATTTACAATCGAAAAACGCTTTTCAAACACCGTTTCCGTAATAACACTCTCACCGTAAGCCTTCATCAAAACTGATGCAAGTACCGGTTGTAAGTCCGTTGGAAAATCAGGATATATGCCTGTAGAAAAAGAACCTGCTTTTACAAGTCCATCCGATGCAATTCTAATGCTGTCATTTATTTTAATAATACAGGCTCCAAGCTTTACACAAACACCTATAATATTTTTCAAATACGAAATATCATTTATCCCCGTAAGTCTTACCTCGCTGCACACTGCAGTTGCAAGCAATAGATAGGTTCCCGCAACAATTCTGTCATAAACATTAGTGTAAGATACGCTCTTTAAGTTGGCGGTACCTTTTATTATCAGAACCTCTGTACCGATGCCCTCAATGCAGGCACCCATACTCATAAGATATTTACAAAGTTCAATAACTTCAGGTTCTTTTGCAGCACCTCTCAAAATCGTTATTTCGCCAATGCCACTTGCTGCTATCAAAAGGTTCTCCGTAGCACCAACACTCGGAAAACGCAACGTATAATCACAGCCCTTAAGTCCTTTCGAACTACAACACAACATGCCCTCTTCACAATCAATATTCACATTCATTAAACGAAGGCCATCTAAATGAATATCTATAGGTCGCATTCCTATCGCACAACCACCCGGCATTCCAAGTCCTGCATGGCCCCACTTAGCCAGCATTGCGCCAAGCAGTAACACCGACGAACGTAGTTTGCACGTAAGCTTCTCCGGCAGACAGGCATATCTGGCATTCGAAGTATCTATTGTAAGGACATTATTGACAAGTTTGGTCTCGACATTAAGGCAGTTTAGCAGTTCACACATCGCTTCAACATCGTCAATGTGCGGACAATTATATATCACTGATACACCATCCGCCAGCAATGAAGCCGCTATAATCGGTAATACAGTATTCTTAGAACCTTGAATACTCACTGTCCCCTTCAAGCAAGATGCTTCCCTCACACTTATTGCCTTCAAATCAACCCACATCCATTTATTCCATATATACTATATTATGCCGATAAATGAATGAATGTGAACGAAATCAATATTCTTTTGGTATATGTATTCTTCCGGCTACCGAAAGAACAAGACCTATCTCTACCAATAAACAGAACAGCGCCGTTCCTCCATAACTGATAAATGGTAATGGAACTCCGGTTGGCGGAATTGTGTTGGTTACAACGGCTATATTAACCAGCACCTGAACCGATACATGAGTAATTACTCCAACCACAATAAGTGCCCCAAAAAGATCCGGTGCACTCATAGCAATAACAACGCATCTCCAAACAAGCATTATGAACAAAGCTATAACACACGCAGCTCCAAAGAGTCCGAGTTCCTCACATACAACAGAGAAAATCATATCATTGTGAGACTCCGGAATGAATCCCATTTTTTGTATACTCTGACCTAAACCTTTTCCAAATATTCCACCGGAACCAATAGCATAAAGTGACTGTAACGTCTGGTAACCTCTTTCATAATTTTCCGGATGCTTCCATATTTGAACACGTTCCATTCGATACGGTGCTATTATCAAAAATATTGCCATAAGCACGACCATTGCAATACCAAATCCAACAAACTGTCCAATCTTTGGACTGGTTACAAATACTATCATAAAAATGATTGCAGCACATATAATCGCAGTACTCAAGTTTTCGTAGGCAATAAGTCCCGTCGCCACCATCGGAACAGCAACAACCTTAAGCAATATTTTAGGATTACCTATTCTCGCAACTTTAATCGTGGCCATATGTGCCGTAAAAAGTATAATTGCAATTTTGGCAACCTCTGAAGGCTGGAACTTGATTCCCGCAATACTTATCCATCTGGTAGCACCGTGTGATGCTGTACCCAAAACAAATACAAGCGCCAGTAAAACTATCGATACCACCATAGCCAAAAGAGAAAAACTTTTCCATACGTGATAATCAATCTTTGAAACAATCACCATTGCTACAATTCCCATGATCGCAAAAACACTTTGTCGTTTCAAATAATAAAATGATGTGCCCATTTTCAATTCTGCAGTATATGAACTTGTGCTATAAACCAGCACGAGTCCAAGTGCAACAAGAAAAAGAACAAGAAACATTAATTGAAAGTCAAAATACAAAGACTTCTCTTTATTAACTTTTTTTCTTTTTCTTCTCACAGATCTGGGTTTTGCTGCCATATCAACTCTCCTATAATGGAATAATAACTACTTCAAGTTTCTTACCAATTCTTTAAACTGGTCACCGCGTTGCTCGTAATTTTTAAACATTCCCCAACTTGCACATGCCGGTGACAACAAAACCGCTTCTCCCGGTTCTGCCTCATTTGCACAAACCTTAACAGCTTCTTCTAGACTATCCACAAAAACATAGTCTTTAAATCCGTATTTTTCTGCAGTGTCGGCAATGAGTTGTGCTGTCTGTCCTAACAACACAAGTTTTTTAACCTTGCCATCAAAAGCCTTAATCCATTCATCAAAAGGAACACCCTTATCATATCCGCCACCTATAAGTAACGTTTTTCTGTTCATCGCCTGAATACCCTTAATAGCCGCATCAGGATTTGTGCCCTTTGAATCGTTGTAATATGCCACCCCGTCAATTTCTTCAACAAACTCAATACGATGTTCTACACCCTTAAAGGTCTTTAGCACATCTGTTATTTCTGAAACAGGGATTCCCATATAATACGCAATCGCAATTCCTGCCATATAGTTTTCTAAATTATGCTGTCCTAAAAGAATAAGTTCACTTCTGTTAATAACAGGAATTTTCTCACCCTTATCTATAACAACTATATTCTCACCCTCAAGGCAAACGCCCTCTTCCAAGCTGTCAACACCCGAAAAGTAAATAACCTTTGCTTTTACACGTGCATCTTTTGCCATTTCTCTCGTTATCGGATCGTCATAGTTAAGCACGATATAATCGTTCTCAGTCTGATTACAGCAAATATCAAGTTTGACAGATGCATAATTCTCCATTGTGTGATGTCTGTCCAAATGATCCGGTGTAACATTAAGCACTGCACTCACCTTAGGGCAAAACTCTTCAACAGCTTCCAACTGGAAAGAAGACACCTCCAACGCAATGAAGGAATCATCATTTGTATCCAAAGAAGCATCTGTATATGGCAAACCTATATTGCCAACTACAAAACTGTTACTTGTATGCTTTTTAAACATCTCACCTACAAGCGAGGTCGTCGTTGTTTTTCCGTTTGTTCCTGTTATAGCAGCAACCTTGCCGGCGCCGGCACGATAAGCCAATTCAATTTCACTCCAAATCGGAATATTCTTTTCACTAACCTGTTTTGCAAGTTCTGACTCAATAGATATTCCCGGACTGATTATCATTACATCAACCGTAGATAATATTTCATCATTGACTGTTCCCAACACTATTCCGACATTTTCTCTATCATCAAGTTGTGACAAAACAGCCTCTACATCAATATCAGTTTTGCCGTCATAAAATATAATCTCCGCTCCTTTTTTTTGCAAAAGTCTCGCAGCACATATTCCACTCTTTCCGGTACCTGCAATCAAAAACTTCTTTGAAAAATCCATATCTTCCTCCATATATCTGACATTAATCTTTGTATATTATCAATCTTTTGCAAATTACAAAGCAAGCAATCCTATCAAACACAATATCGTTGTAACTATCGCAAATATTGCAACAACTTTTGTTTCCGGCCAACCGGAAAGTTCAAAGTGATGATGTATCGGTGCCAT
Source organism: Lachnospiraceae bacterium (assembly GCA_024698145.1). Classification (GTDB taxonomy): domain Bacteria; phylum Bacillota; class Clostridia; order Lachnospirales; family Lachnospiraceae; genus CAG-590. The sequence continues at coordinate 10,061 of JAILRO010000050.1, read as the reverse complement.
TTTGAAAACTCTTTTTCCTGTCTTTTTGAAATAAAGCACCTGAATAATAACCGATACAACCTCGAGCAAGTATATAAAACCTACAATCACAATGTAAATAGGCATCTTGAGCATAACTGCCGTAGAAGCAATCAATCCACCAAGTGCAAGCGAACCGGTATCACCCATAAACACTTTTGCAGGATATACATTATAAACAAGAAATCCCAAAAGCGCGCCTACAACCGCGCAAGTTATCGGCTCTAATCCGGAATGCACCCCAATTGATACTACCGTAAAAAATGTACCCGTAAGTACAGTAATTGATGACAAAAGACCATCAAGACCATCTGTAAAATTAGTTCCGTTAACAGTTCCAATAACCACAAAAAACAGGAATGGATAAAAAAGGAATCCCATATTCCACTCGGCACCATTTGTAAACGGAATAATTACCGAAGTGCCAAGGTCTGTGTAGTTTGCTATGTAATATGCAAATACCGCACACACAAGAAACTGTCCTATCATTTTCTGCCATGCTCTAAGACCCATGGAACGTTTCATTACAACCTTGATATAATCATCCAAAAATCCAACAAGACCATATCCTAACGTTACAAACAAAACAGGCAATATTACCGGATTGCTTTTAATATAAAAAAGTGAAGTAATAACAATACTGCAGAGAATAATAAGACCACCCATAGTAGGTGTTCCGGATTTCTTCAAATGAGACTCCGGCCCATCATCTCTTACAAACTGTCCGAATTTTAATTTCTTAAGAAACGGTATCATAATCGGACAAAGAATAACACTTACTGCAAACGCAATGCAAATTGGTAATAAAACCATGTAATTAGTTTTCATAAATCATTCCTACCCTTTTGTAATAATATTTTAACCTTAATAGTATAAGACGTTTTAATCTATTTATCAACCTTTATTCAATCGCCCTCTTCAACATAGACTGTTGACATAGCTTCCTTGATTTCCTCTTCAGAATAATCAGCTTTTATTCCCATGTATGGTAATATATTTTCAAAAATCTCGGACATAACAGGTGCTGCAATTGTGCCACCGTAATAAACCCCTGTCGGCTCATCTATCATTATAAGCCCTATTATTTGAGGATTGTCAGCCGGTGCGAATCCCAAAAATGATGAAATATATTTTCCGGTTCCTCGCGGTAGTTTTTCCGAAGTAGCAGTTTTGCCTCCAACACGGTATCCAGCAACACGTCCTTTCGCACCGGAACCTTCGGAAACAACAGCTTCCAATAGTTCCTTCATAGTATCAGACGTCGATTTTTTAATTGCCTTTTCTTTTTCTGTATAATTATATTCCTCTATAACTGCTCCACTTTTATTTGTTGCATACATAGCAAAATGCGGCGTTACAAGTTTGCCTCCATTTATCACTGCACTTACCGCACGAAGCAACTGCAACGGTGTAATCTGAAACGACTGTCCAAAACTCATGGTTGCAAGTTCGACTGCACCAACATTTTCTTTCTTGTGCATTATCGAACCGGCTTCTCCCGGCAAATCCACTCCGGTTTTTTCGAATAGTCCAAGTTTCTCATAATTCTTATACATTTTGTCAACGCCAACTCTTGCGCCAACATCTATAAAAACAGGATTACAGGAATTCATTATGCCTTGCTTAAATGTCTCTATCCCATGTCCTGCTTTCTTATGACATTTTATTCTTCTATCCTCCACAACGCGAAATCCCGGACATGAGAATGTGTCATTTACATTTACAACTTTTTCTTCAATCGCCGCCGTTGCAGTTATTGTTTTAAATGTCGAACCCGGCTCATACGTATCATTTATACAAAAATTACGCCACATGTTATTAAGTGCGTCCGAAAGTTCTTTTTCATTCAGATTTTTACTTGTCTGTTCAGCAAGTTTGTATGGCTCGTTGAGATTGTACTCCGGAACATTGACCATAGCATATATCTCACCATTTTGCGGATTCATAAGAACTACCGATACGCGTTTTGCATCTTTAGCTTTCAATACTTTTGCTGCTGCCTGCTGGGCATACTTTTGCATGTTTACATCTATTGATACGTGTAAATCGTTTCCTTCTGTAGGTTCTATTCGACTTTCAGCTTCATTTTTTATCTCGATTCCATTCGCATCAGTAAGAGTCAGGATACTTCCATCACTTCCCGAAAGCACTTCATCATACGAAACCTCAAGCCCTACTATCCCCTGATTATCAGAACCCGTAAAACCAATCACTTTGCTGGCCAATTCATCATAAGGATAGTATCTTTTGTAATCCTCATCAATCATGACACCGGCAAGCTTCATATCCCGAAGAATATCCGCCTTATCTTTTTCTACGTTACTTTTTATTTTTTCACGTATTGTTTTGGCTTCCACTTTCTTTCTAACTTCGGCCTCATCAAGTTCTAACACAGTGCATATGGCTTTCACCACTGCATCCTCATCTTCAATCTGGGAATGAATAACCGATATTGAACAAACAGGTTTGTTACCGGCAAGCTCAACACCGTTTCTATCATATATCACTCCTCGTTTTGCTTTGATACTCCTTTGCCGTTTATGTAAGTTCTCTGCCTTTTCTTGATAATACTGTGATTTTGCAATCATCAAATATGACAGCCTTGCCAGCAATAACGCAAACGATAAAAGTAATACAGTCAAAAGAAATAAAATCTTTCTTTTTGTATATGTTTTCGGCATGTCACTCTCATTATTCTTTTTAATAATTCTATTACATACCGCTAACACTTATGATTGTTCTATACATACAGACGGCACGACCTGCATTTAATCAGGTCATGCCATAAAAAAACATTATAAACTAAGTCCCACCATTTCCTGTTTCAACCCCAACATCAGGATTATCTTGTGGTTGTTCTCCACCTTGGCCAGCTTCTGTTGTTGTCTCCGTCGTTGTTTCCGACGTTGTCTCGGTTGTTGTTTCAGTTGTCTCAGTAGTTGTATCAAGATCATTTGATATTCTCTCATTTGGAACATCACCCTCAAATATAGGTGTTGCCTGCTCATCTCCAATATCTTCACCAACACTGTTATTCTCTGAGCCGGTCTGATATATGTTCATGTATGGCAACAATTCTTCGAAGATTGATTGTGCAATTATTGTTCCGAGTCCGGAACTTGCCTGATCTTCAACATGAGGTTCGTCTACTGTAACATAAACAACCACTTGTGGATTTTCAACAGGCGCAAACCCGATAAATGATAACAGATACTTTCCGTTTCCACGCGGAAGTTTTTCGGCAGTACCTGTTTTACCACCTATCGTATAACCTTCTACCTGTGCCTTTCTTGCAGTACCGTTGCTAACAACTTCCGCAAGTGCATTCCTCATAAACACCGACGTCTCCGAAGAGACTGTTTTTCTTAAAATTGTCGGTTCAATATTCTTGATGACGCCGCCATTCTCATCAACAATCTGTTTAGCGAGGTGAGGCTCATAATAATCGCCTCCGTTTATAACCGAGCAAAATGCTGTTCCAACCTGCATCATTGTAACTGTGAGACCCTGACCGAATGATGCGGTTGCAAGCTCTACCGGATTAAGCTTATCTTCTTTGTATATCAAACCGTAAGCTTCTCCCGAAAGATCTATATGTGTCGACTGACCAAAGCCGAAAACATCTTGGTATTTTGAAAAAGTTTTTCTTCCTTCCGCCTGTGCTATCTGCATAAGAGCAACATTACAAGATTGAGTAAGTGCCTCCTCCACGGACACCTGCCCATGTCCTTCATGGTTGTGACAATGAATATCTGCATCGGCAACAGTCAACTTACCACCACAGAAAAACACTTCGTCACCATTAAGTACTCCATCTTCCAGTGCTCCTGCAATAGTAAATGTTTTATACGTTGAACCAGGCTCAAATCCATCGGAAATTATGAAATTACGCCATGCCTGATTAAGATGTTCCAATCTTTCATCATCTGACAACGCCTTTATCTGTTCAGATATACTTCCCGATTCACCCGACTCAAATTGATAAGCAATCGCACTGTCTTCGTATGGTTCATTCAAATCGTAGCTGTTCGAATTAGCCATAGCCAAAACTTCTCCACTATTAGGATCCATAACCAACACCGATACGTTCTTTGCACCGGTCTGATTCATGAAATTGTTTATCTTTTTCTCTACTATATTCTGCGCATTTGCATCTATTGTCGAAATTACATTATATCCGTTTATAGGTGCCTTTGTAGTTCTTTCCAATGTCATATCCTGAGTGAGATAGCCATACTCTCTACCATTGGTACCATTTAATTCGTCATTATAATAACCTTCAAGTCCACCTTGGCCCACATTACCGCTGACAGTAAATCCAAGTGCATGACAGGCAAGCGATTTATACGGATAAAACCTCTCGTATTCATCTTCAAACCACACGCCCTTGACGTTTTTGGCTTCACCATTAGCTTTGTTCTCCGTGAAATCTTTGAAGTCCTTAATCTCGTCATATGTGAGTTTTTTTAGCATTTTCTTGTATAATGAGCTACTGTCCTTAAGCGCCTCATCAATTGCTTCATCCGTTAAATTAAAATATTTCTTCAATGCGGCAGTTGTATCCTTTTTGACTTTGTCGCTTTGAAGAATATTCTTTGGTTCGATTATTAAGTTATACACTTTCTCACTTGTTGCAAGCTGTGTGCCGTTACGATCAAGTATATCGCCTCTTCTGTAAGGTATTTCTATACTGTCATAACTTTGCTGCGCCAAAACAATTTTCTCATATCTTTTTCCATTCCTAATATTAATTTTAAGAATGACATAAACCAGAAAAAGATATGCCGCGGTCAAGGCTACAGCTACAACAAGCAATTTCCATTGCATTCTAGCAAGAAATTTTTTTCGTTTCTTTGCCATTTTCTCTCCTTATTCGCATAAACCTTTTTTCCGGTTATTCTTTAGGAATATCTTTGAATTGTTTTACGTAATCAGGATTACTTGCTTTGTACATTACAACCTGCCCGTTCTTTGGATATCCCATTCCAAGATCATTGACCGCAAAATCATAGATTTGAACCAGATCCACCGAACTTTCAAGTCTCTTACTTGTTTCGTTGTTGCTGTCAGTAAGCATATTGAGGTTTCTTTCAAGAGAAGAAATCTGTCTTCTCTGCTCTGTGACATTTGCCTCAAGCATCAACATTGTTATGCATGAAACAAACAAGAATCCTGTTGCAATAACAAGCGACATCATATAACGCACATCAAACGCTCTTGCTTTTCTTGCATTCTTTGCAATTTTCGGATTAACTTTGCGCTCTCTCTTACGCTCCGGCCTTTCCTCTATACGAGGAGCCACATCCATTTTTCTTACCGCATTACCCTCAAAGTAATACATTTGCTGATTCCTTTCGTTCACGCTTTCCATTCCCCTTTTCCACACACCATTTTCATCTGTGTCTTTTAATCTATATAAATACCAATCATTTTCTCTCAAATATTCTAAGTTTTGCACTCTTACTTCTTCTGTTAACAGCAAGTTCCTCTTCTGAAGGAAGAATCGGTTTTCTCGTTATAACTCTTCCTTTGGAAACTTTCCCGCAAACACATTTAGGAAAGTCGGGAGGGCATGTACAAGGATTTTCATTATTTCTAAATATCCTCTTTACAATCCGATCTTCTAAAGAGTGGAAGGTAATTATGCATATTCGGCCCCCTGGATTCAGCAGATCTATCATTTGGTCAATGGATTGTTCGAGAATGGTCAGTTCCCTGTTTAATTCAATCCTGATAGCCTGAAAGGTTCGTTTAGAAGGGTGCCCTCCTGCAGACCTAGCTCTAATTGGTATAGCAGCCTTAATTATTTCATTAAGTTCGTATGTAGTTTCAATCTCCTTTTCTTTTCTCGCATTTACAATATGCTTTGCTATATTTTTGGCGAATCTTTCCTCCCCATAATCGCGAATAACGCGAAAAAGTTCCATCTCTGAATATTGGTTCACAATGTCCTTTGCCGTGATGTCATTTCTCTGATCCATTCTCATATCCAGAGGGGCATCTTCCCTATAAGAAAAACCTCTTTCAGGAGTATCTAATTGATAGGAGGATACCCCCAAGTCCAACACGAACCCATCCACGCCATCAACGTTTAGTTCCTGCAGAACCCGGGGGATTTCTCGATAATTGTCTCTTACTATGTCTATTTTCAGTTTTGTATTATAAGGAGATAGTCGGATGGCTGCCGCTTCAATTGCAGCAGCATCCTGGTCTATCCCTATGAACCTTGCTTTATCGGACAACCTTTCACATACATGAAATGCATGTCCACCGCCACCTAACGTTCCATCAACATAGGTGCCATCTTCCTTAATATTGAGTCCCTCTATTGTTTCATTAAGTAATACTGATATATGGGAAAACTCCATTCTGTCTCATCCTTTCAATCAGGTATCAGATATTAAATCCCAACTCTTCAATACTCAATGCCAATTCATCAATATCGATATCCTCAATATTATTCTTTTCATCCCACTTATCCTTGCTCCATATTTCAGCATGGTCTCCAACACCGGCTATAACAACCTCTTTGGAAATCGAAGCAAACTCTCTAAGGTTTCCGGGAAGAAGTACTCTACCCTGGTTATCAACCTCACAATCCGCTGCTCCTGCCTGAAAGAATCGTTTGAAGGCTCTAGCCTTGTCATTTGTAAGTGGAAGTTCTCTCAACTTTCCTTCAAACACTTCCCATTCATCATTAGGATAAGCAAACAAACATCCGTCTGTTCCTCTTGTAACAACGAAAGACATACCCAATTGTTCTCTGAGTTTCGAAGGCACAATCAGTCTTCCCTTGGCATCTATTGTGTGATTGTATTCACCCTTTAATCCCTTGGACAAGACTTTCACCTCCCTTTCATCATCTTTCGTTTCATAAGATGTGATTTGAGGGAAATCCACCACATTCCACCACATCAAACCACTTTCCACCACTTACATCCACTATTGTACCCCAAAGGGTTACATAATGCAACACTAGATTTATGTAAATCTCGTTGTGAATTTGGCTAATATTTTTTAAAATCCTTTGTGCATATTGTACAATTTTCACGTGTTTTTCGCGCAGTTTTTCACACCCGAAACACCACATATTGTGTTTAGCTTATTATTTCCGATCCATATATTGCGTTTTATGGTAACCTGTATACAAAACAGGTCGTTTTTGCAATTTCGAACGTATTTTCGTGTTTTTTTGATACTTTTTCATTCCATCCCACAATCCCCACCTATGCTCCACCTCCGTCTGTTTTTTCACACAAAAAAGAACTATCTTAACGTGTAATCACATTAAGACAGTCCTTACTTTTCTCTTATACAATTCTAGAGCAATATTACTGCTTGTCTTTATTATGTTTCATTCTCATAACAACAATATATATCGTCGCAATAACAACACATAGTGCTGCAAGAAGTTGTGAAACTTTGAAGTTCCCTACAGGCAACATAAGCGAATCTGTACGCAATGACTCTATCCACACTCTACCAAGTCCATATCCCCAAAGATACATAGCACAAAGTTCTCCGTCAAACTTCTTATGTCTTCTGTAAAGGAATATAACAAGTAACACAAGCGCATTCCACAACGACTCATACAAAAATGTTGGATGAACCTGTATAAACTCTTTTTCGTCAAAAGTTGTAACATTGTCTATCATATCCTGAGTTATTATTCCAAGATTTGCTTTTGTAACCAGATAGTTCTTACCACCAAACCAATCAGACGGGATTGCCATAGCAAACAACGAATTTGTATATCCACCAAATGCTTCCCTGTTAAAAAAGTTTCCCCATCGTCCAAGTATCTGGCCCGCAAGTACACCCATGCAACAAGTATCAAGCATTAGTGTAAGTTTCTGTTTTCTAATCTTTGCAAATATAACAAGTGTAATAATACCGGCTATAATACCACCGTACACAGCAAGTCCGCCGCCTCTTATGTTGAACATCCCCTTTATGGTCGCACCAACGCCTTGTCCTTTTTTTATGTAGTCTTTAAGACTAAATAATACATAATAAATACGCGCGCCCAATATTGCCGGAATTACAAGCCATAATATATAATCAAGATACAGTTCAGGGTCTTGCTTGGTTCGTTTTGCTTCAGTTGCCATAACAAGATATGCTGCAATAAACGATAAAGCAATAATCACGCCATAAAAGCGAATTTCAAAATTACCTATCACGAAACCATCTTTGACATTCTTTAATGTAATCCCCAGATTGGGAAATCTTATCTCATACATCTTAACTCCATCCCGCTACATAATTTTTGTAGCAATATAACATGATTATTATACATTGAACTTGAAAAGAATAACATCGCCATCAACAACAACATATTCTTTTCCTTCAGAACGAACAAGTCCTTTTTCTTTTGCAGCAAGCATAGAACCATTCTCTACAAGATCCTTGTAGTTAACTACTTCTGCACGAATGAATCCTCGTTCAAAATCTGTATGTATCTTTCCTGCTGCCTGAGGTGCTTTCGTTCCCTTCGTAATAGTCCATGCCCTAGTCTCATCCTCACCGGTTGTAAGGAATGAGATAAGACCAAGCAAAGAATAACTTGCACGAATCAACTTATCAAGTCCCGATTCAGAAAGTCCCAAATCTTCGAGGAACATTTTCTTCTCGTCATCTTCCAATTCCGAAATCTCCTGCTCTATCTGTGCGCATACCGCAAAAACTTCCGAATTGTATTCTTTTGCATATTCCTTAACCTTGGCAACATTGGCATTGTCCGCACCATCATTTGCAAGATCATCTTCTGCAACATTTGCCGCATATATAACAGGTTTCGCTGTAAGGAGATTGTACTCCTTCATCCACTTCTCTTCATCCTCGCCGTCTACCTCAAAGGTTATTGCAAGCTTACCATCCTCAAGATGCGCTTTGATTCGCTTCATAAACTCAACTTCACGAGCGATATCCTTATTATTATTGGCTGCTCTCTGGTTCTTTGTTATTCTCTTATCAAGCACCTCAATATCAGAGAATATCAACTCAAAATTGATTGTCTCAATATCACGAAGCGGATCAATACTTCCATCTACATGAACGACATTAGAATCTTCAAAACATCTAACTACATGAACAATTGCGTCAACCTCTCTTATATTCGCAAGAAACTGGTTACCAAGGCCTTCACCCTTGGACGCCCCTTTAACAAGTCCGGCTATATCAACAAATTCAATAACAGCAGGAATTGTTTTCTTTGAATTATGCATTTTTGTAAGTACGTCTAATCTTTCATCCGGCACCGGTACAACACCCACATTAGGATCTATCGTACAGAACGGATAATTGGCTGATTCTGCTCCTGCCTTTGTCAATGAGTTAAACAATGTACTTTTACCAACATTGGGTAATCCAACTATACCTAATTTCATATATTTTTCGAACCTCCTGAAACCCTTATTTTATAAGGGTTTGCGAGACCCTTACTTTTTAGGTGCTACAATTAGTGCTGCACTTCATACATTATCGATTCCATAAAACCTGTAATTTTTCGTATATTTGAAGCCCATTCCAGCAATACTACACCTTAACCCAAAGATAATACCACAAAAACACCCGAATAGCAATTGAATATACAGAAAAAATATAAGAGCCGACAGACTAAAATGTTCTATCAGCGGTCACTATCATTGCTAACGCTTATCCGAATATAATACAGCTGACCGATACAGCATATCTGCCACCTTCTCCAGTTCTCTTCTTTCCTGTGAATCGTCATATCCGCTTTCCTTGTCATCAATGCCCTTTACCGGATTGATTGAGAAAAGACCATCGCGATTGCAGTAAAAGAAGATTCTCCTGACTCCCCTGATCTTAAACCGTACCTCTGCATTTCCCTCCGGATATAGCTTCACCATCTGCATATCATCGGATGAGGCTGCTGACACAAATGAAATATAATGCTCCTTCGTCATGCTGTGGTCAATCCGAACATAATACTCATCTTCCACACGCTCGATAAAGATCATGTGCCTTTCATCTGTTGGTTCTGCTTCCAATGGTGTAAGGAGTATCCCATGACAGTG
>JAILRO010000030.1 GCA_024698145.1 Lachnospiraceae bacterium | reverse complement strand
TTCTCTTACAGGACTGTTAAACAGGATCGGCTTTGAAAAAAAGATTACTGAATTGTTCGATAAAGACGGGCAAAGAGTATGTGATCTTGCGATTGTATCCATCGATATGGATGGCCTTAAGTTTATCAATGATAATTTCGGACATAATAGCGGTGATGAAGCAATAAAAGAAACTTCGAAATGTATATATAATGCCCTCAAATCTAAGGAGTTTGTTGCCAGAATGGGCGGAGATGAATTCGTTGCCGTTCTGATACTTACAGATGTTGGCAGAATTGGACAGTTTATCAGATCTATCAGGAACAATTTGAAGGAAGTAAACGAGAAGGGTAAATATCAGTTTGAATTAAGTGCGAGCATAGGAACTAGTGAATTGACTGATTGGAAAGATTTCCTTGAATGTATGAGTAAAGCAGACAAGGCCATGTATCTTGAGAAGAAAGCCAAGAAAAAGAACAGGAAAGACTAAATAAACTATTTGATTTAGGCTCACAAATTGTGAGCCTAAAATTTTTTTAACTTTTTTATTTCACATATTAAACAAATCAAGAACAATTCACTATATATATATTATTTATAATATTTTTAAATTTAATGGTAAAATATCGCTATGTGGTACGTTGTACAAGTGCGCACTGGCGACGAACTAAAGATTGCTGAACGATTACAGCACGAAGTCAAAACTGATGAAGAGGAGATCTTCGTTCCTTTGTATGAACGGAGAAAATGTATCAGGGGTGAGAATAAAAAGGTAACTTCCACTCTTTTTCCCGGATATATTTTCTTTCAGACAAATGATGTCGAAGACATGTACAGGCGATTGGTCAAGATCAATGCCTTTACCAGAATCCTTATGACCGGAGATGTTTATACCCCGATCTCATCAGACGAAGAAAGATTTTTGAGAATCTTGATGGGTGATGACTTTGTTGTTGAACAGTCTGTAGGTGTTATCGAAGGCGATCAGGTATTCGTCAAATATGGCCCCTTGTGCGGACTTGAAGGTAATATCGTTAAGATAAACCGTCATAAACGAATTGCTATTGTTAGGGCTGACTTTATGGGCGGCTTTAGAGAAATAAAGGTAGGTCTTGAAATCATCGACAAGAGACCTGCTACGACAGTATAACAATAAACTATATTTTCGTAATCGTCGTCGACGTGCGCGTTGCTGATTGTAGTTGTCAGAGTTGTTAAGAATGGAGCAATCCCGCTCTATAGCGAAGCATACTCAGATAACTGTTTGATTACGGAATTATATGCTAATGAAGGGGAATAGACGTGTATAAAAGAAATGCACAAGGATGGTCAAAGCACTTAGATTTCATGGTGCTTGATATTATTGTTCTTCAATTGTCTTATGTTTTTGCATATTTCATCAGAATGCGTATGTGGGATGTGTATGTAAATCATGAGTACAGAAATCTTGGTATTTTGCTTTTTATCGCAGATGTATTGATGATTGTTCTTAACAATTCCCTTCATGATGTTATTAAGCGAAGTGTATTAAGAGAAGCTTTCGAACATATTAAACACAGTGTTCTTGTACTTGCTGTAGTACTTATTTATTTCTTCTCTTCCCAGTTAGGTGATATTTATTCAAGAATTGTACTTGGTCTTACATTTGTCTTTTATATCCTTTTTGGTTTTAGTACCAGAATAATCTGGAAATCATTTCTTAAAACAACAAGTTTGCGTAGAGAAAAAAACAATATGCTTGTTGTTGTTACAGAAGATACTGCTGAAATGATTCTTTCCCGTTTATTGAGTGATAAACAGGCAGGATATCAGATTGTTGGTGTTGTTTTGCTTGAAACAACAAATTTAAAGACAGTCTGTGGTGTACCCGTAGTTACCGACATTAAAAATGCTGCTAAGTATATAGCAAAGGAATGGATAGATTCTGTTTATATCGATGGTCCTATCAATGATAAGAGAATCGTAAAGCTTATGGATGCCTGCGCTGTAATGGCTGTTCCGACTCATTACCATGTTCCTTATATGAGCCGTTC
>JAILRO010000049.1 GCA_024698145.1 Lachnospiraceae bacterium | reverse complement strand
AGCCGGTCGCGTATTATAAGAAAGTGTAGTCGGCATACCTACAACCTCTTAGTGCGTTTCACCTGGATACAGGATATTCATACATCTGATAATCTATACGCGTTTGTTAGGGATAAAAGTGCATTAAACAGCAATTTATTTGATAGGAGAAAGATTATGAGGAAGTTAGGAACATGGATAATGTGCATGATTCTTTTGCTTGGTGTGGTACAGGTATCGGTGCCTGTACAAGCGAAAGTAAGAATGAGTTGTAAAAAACTGCAAATGGAAGTGGGCAGTACAAAGAGTCTGAAACTCAAGGGAACTAAGAAGAAGGTGAAGTGGTCTTCTAATAAGAAGAAAGTCGTAACGGTTTCTTCCAAAGGTGTTGTTAAAGCAAAGAAGATAGGTAAGGCTATTGTCACGGCAAAAGTTTCGGGTAAGAAATATAAATGTAAAATAACAGTTATTAATAAGAAGAAACAGAATGATGCACAGGAGCAAACATCAGAACAATCGTCTGACCAGACAACGCAAGAGAAGAAGTCAGAGACAAAAGAACCTACGCAGGAGACGACTAAGGTAGATGCGGGAGATTATACGATAACATTAACACATAGCGGAGAGGCTACATGGTATGAACCAACAGCCGGTGGTGCTGCAAATCTTGATGATTTTGCAAAAGGATATTACACCGCAGCTATGAATAATGAAGATTACATGAATGGTCTTGCCGGAGCTTATATTGAGATTACCGATAAAGACGGCGATAAGATAAATGTGCTTATCACGGATAGACTTCCTGAAGGCAAGAAGGGTGATATAGATCTTAAGCCTGATGCTTTTGAAAAGATTGAACCGAAGGTTACAGGACGAATGGCAATAACATGGAAGTTAATACCGTTGCCAACGGATGAACCGATACAGTATGTGTTCAAACCACAAAGCACACAGTGGTGGGCTGAGGTGCAGGTTCGAAATCACAGATACCCTGTTGCGAAATTAGAGTATCTTGATGCTTCAACAGGTAATTATGTAGAACTTCCAAGACAAGAGTATAATTATTTCAAAGCAGAAAAAGGTTTAGGCGGAGCCGGACCATTTACTTTCAGGGTTACCGATATATACGGACATCAACTTATAGATACAGGAATAGCATTAAACACAACATCTACACCGGTTAAAGGTAAAGCGAATTTCCCATATTAAAATTGTACTTAAAAAAGTACAATAATTTTAGATTTATTCTTGCAATGGGGTGGAATGTATGGTATAGTGACTTTTGCTGTGACATTGATAGCGTAGAAGCGTGAGGTTGCTGCTTAATATAGCAGGTTTTTCCGTGGAGCGAATGTCAAGTCTAGATACTGACGGCAAGTCACTGTACAATATACCATCCGCGAGGCGGAGATGACGTGTGATAAGTTTTGGAATGAATAATTTTAGGACACACACGGGAGAGTGTACAGTCACCACTTGTCGTACTACTAATAAGTGCGAAAAGGAGGCGGCTTTTTTTATGGCAAATCAGGTAATGAGAATTACACTCAAGGCTTACGATCACAAGTTAATCGATCAGGCTGCAGCAAACATCATTGATACTGTTAAGAAGGCAGGAGCAAAGGTTTCAGGTCCTGTACCAATGCCTACTAAGGTTGAGAAGATTACAATTCTTAGAGCAGTTCATAAGTACAAGGATTCAAGAGAGCAGTTTGAGCAGAGAACTCACAAGAGATTGATCGATGTGATTCAGCCAAACCAGGCTACAATTGATGCTTTACAGAAGCTCGATATGTCAGCTGGTGTTTACATCGATGTTAAGATGAAAGCAAAATAATTAAAAGACATTTAATAATGTAAGAAAGCAGACCTAATGGGTAACAACCCCATTTAGAATGATTGCCACGGCAATCCGCTGTAAATGAATTAGGAGGAAAGTTTCAAAATGAAGAAAGCAATTTTAGCAACAAAAGTCGGAATGACTCAAATCTTCAATGAAGATGGTGTATTAACACCTGTTACTGTATTACAGGCAGGACCTTGTGTAGTAACACAGGTTAAAACTGTAGATAACGATGGATATGATGCTATTCAGGTTGGTTTTGGTGAAAAGAAGGAAAAGATTACAACTAAGGATGTATCAGGAAAGAAAGTAACAAGAAATCCTCATGGTGCTGGTAAGGCAGCTGTAGGACATTTCAAGAAGGCAGGCACAACACCTAAGCAGTTCGTAAGAGAGTTCAGAGTTGAGAATGCTTCTGAGTACGTTGCAGGTGAAAGCGTAATTAAGGCTGACATCTTTTCAGAAGGCGATAAGATTGATGTAACTGCTAAGTCAAAGGGTAAAGGATACGCAGGTGCTATTAAGCGTCATGGTCTTCACACAGGTCCTAAGACTCACGGTTCTAAGTACCATCGTCATCAGGGTTCAAACGGTTGTGCAACTGATCCCGGTAAGGTATTTAAGGGTAAGAAGATGGCAGGTCACATGGGTGCTGTCAGAGTAACCGTTCAGAACTTAGAGGTTGTTAAGATAGATACTGACAATGATGTAATTTTGGTTAAGGGTTCAGTACCTGGACCTAAGAAGTCATTAGTCATGATTAAAGAAACAGTTAAATGTGGAAAGTAATTTGTAGGAAGGAGGAATAGACAATGGCAACAGTAGCTGTATACAACACTGAAGGTAAAGAAGTTGAAAAGTTAGAGCTTAATGATGCAGTGTTTGGTGTAGAAGTTAATGATCACTTAGTTCATAAGGCAGTTGTGGCTCATCTTGCTGCTAAGCGTCAGGGAACACAGAGTGCAAAGACTCGTTCTGAGGTTCGTGGCGGTGGTAGAAAGCCATGGAGACAAAAAGGAACAGGTCATGCAAGACAGGGTTCTATCAGAGCTCCTCAGTGGACTGGTGGTGGAGTAGTATTCGCACCGAAGCCAAGAGATTATTCCGTTAAAATGAATAAAAAAGAGAAAGCAAGTGCGATTTGTTCAGCACTTACTTCAAGAGTAAACGAGGAGAAGTTCATCGTATTGGACAACTTCAAGTTAGATGAAGTTAAGACAAAGAAGTTTGTAGAGGTTCTTGGAAACCTTGAGGTATCTAAGGCGTTGGTAGTAACTAAGGATAATGATGATAATCTTGTATTATCTGCAAGAAACGTTCCTGATGTTAAGACTGCACTTACAAACACAATCAACGTATACGACATCCTTAAGTATGACACTTTGGTAATTACCAAGGATGCAGTTGCAGCAATTGAGGAGGTGTACGCATAATGGCAGATATCAAGTATTATGACGTTATAAAGAGACCTATCATTACTGAGAAGTCAATGGATGCTATGGGTGAGAAGAAGTACACATTTGAAGTACATCCAGAAGCAAACAAGACAATGATTAAAGAAGCAGTTGAGAATATGTTCGAAGGAACTAAGGTTGCTAAGGTAAACACAATGAACTTAGACGGTAAGACTAAGAGACGTGGAATGGTTTACGGAAAGACAGCTAAGTCTAAGAAGGCAATCGTTCAGCTTACAGCTGATAGCAAGGACATCGAGATTTTCGAGGGACTTTAATTAATAGTATGAATATACGCAGACAAGCGTGATAACAAACAATGGTATTTTGAAAGGAGAAAGAAAATGGGAATTAAGACATACAACCCATATACACCTTCCAGACGTAATATGACCGGTTTGGACTTCGATGTTATTACAAAGGATACTCCTGAGAAGTCACTTACAGTTTCTCTTAAGAAAACAGCCGGACGTAACAATCAGGGAAAAATTACAGTAAGACACCACGGTGGTGGTTCTAGAAGAAAATACAGAATTATCGATTTCAAGAGAAGAAAAGATGATATACCTGCAGTGGTATCATCAATCGAGTACGATCCTAACAGAACAGCTAATATCGCTCTTATCAACTATGCAGATGGTGAGAAGGCATACATTTTAGCTCCTGTAGGACTTAAGGTTGGCGATAAGCTTATGAATGGTGCTAACGCTGATATCAAGATTGGTAACTGTTTACCACTTGAGAATATTCCGGTTGGTACAGAGATTCACAACGTCGAGTTATATCCTGGTAGAGGTGGACAGCTTGTTCGTTCAGCAGGTAACTCAGCACAGCTTATGGCTAAGGAAGGAAAGTATGCAACCCTTCGTCTTCCTTCAGGTGAGATGAGAATGGTTCCTATTACAGGACGTGCAACAATCGGTCAGGTTGGTAATATCGAGCACGGTCTTGTTAATATAGGTAAAGCAGGACGTAAGCGTCATATGGGTATCAGACCTACAGTTCGTGGTTCCGTTATGAACCCTAACGACCATCCACACGGTGGTGGTGAGGGTAGAACAAGTATCGGTAGACCAGGTCCATGTACACCATGGGGTAAGCCGGCACTTGGACTTAAGACTCGTAAGAAGAATAAGCACTCTAACAAGATGATCGTTAGAACAAGAGACGGAAAGAACGTTAAATAATTAAGGAGGTTTGAAATATGGCACGTTCATTGAAAAAAGGACCATTTGCAGATGAGCATTTGTTAAAGAAAGTCGATGCTATGAATGCGGCTAACGACAAGCAGGTTATTAAGACTTGGTCACGTCGTTCTACCATTTTTCCTAGCTTCGTAGGACATACAATTGCAGTTTACGACGGAAGAAAACACGTTCCTGTATATGTTACTGAGGATATGGTTGGTCACAAACTCGGTGAGTTTGTAGCAACAAGAACCTACAGAGGACATGGTAAGGACGAGAAGAAGTCAAAGGTTAGATAATAGACAAGATTTGAAAGGAGGGTTCATCCATGGCAAAAGGACATAGATCCCAGATAAAAAGAGAAAGAAATGCGAATAAGGATACAAGACCTTCGGCTAAGGTTTCTTACGCTAGAGTATCTGTAACCAAAGCATGTTTCGTTTTAGATGCCATCAGAG
Source organism: Lachnospiraceae bacterium (assembly GCA_024698145.1). Lineage (GTDB taxonomy): Bacteria > Bacillota > Clostridia > Lachnospirales > Lachnospiraceae > CAG-590. The sequence goes on along the minus strand of JAILRO010000049.1, from coordinate 36,096 downwards.
GTAAGGATGTACAGACCGCACTTGGTATATTAGCATACAATCCAAGATATGCTTCAAGTGTAATAGAGAAGTTATTAAAGTCAGCCATTGCTAATGCAGAGAACAACAATGGAATGAAGGCGGAGGACCTTTACATTGCAGAGTGTTATGCTAACAAGGGACCGACAATGAAGAGAATTCAACCGAGAGCACAGGGTAGAGCTTATAGAATCGAGAAGAGAACAAGCCATATCACTATCGTGCTTGATGAAAGATAAGGAGGCAGAAAATGGGACAGAAAGTTAATCCTCATGGTTTGAGAGTTGGTATCATCAAAGATTGGGATTCCAGATGGTATGCTGATACAAAAGATGGCGAATTCGCAAACAACTTAGTAGAAGACAATGACATTCGTAAGTTCTTGAAGAAGAGACTTAAAAGCGCTCAGGTTTCCAAGGTTGAGATTGAAAGAGCATCAGACAGATTAAAAGTTATCATTTATACAGCTAAGCCGGGTGTAGTAATCGGTAAGGGCGGAGCTGAGATTGAGAATCTTAAGAAGGATCTTGCAAAGCTTACAGATAAGAAGTTAATGGTAGATGTTAAAGAGGTTAAGAAGCCGGATGCAGACGCACAGCTCGTTGCTGAGAATATCGCTGCACAGTTAGAGAACCGTGTTTCTTTCAGACGTGCAATGAAGTCTTGCATGGGTAGAACTATGAAGACAGGAGCACTTGGTATCAAAACATCTGTTTCAGGACGTTTGGGTGGTGCTGATATGGCGCGTACAGAGTTCTACAGTGATGGTACTATTCCTCTTCAGACACTTCGTGCAGATATTGATTATGGTTTTGCTGAGGCAAACACAACTTACGGTAAAGTTGGTGTTAAGACCTGGATTTATCACGGCGAAGTACTTCCAACTAAGAACAACAAGGAAGGGAGCGATAAATAATGTTAATGCCTAAAAGAACAAAACATAGAAAGCAATTCAGAGGTTCAATGGCTGGTAAGGCTACAAGAGGTAACAAGATCAGCAATGGTGAGTTCGGTATCGTTGCTATGGAACCTGCTTGGATTAAGTCAAATCAGATTGAGGCAGCCCGTGTTGCTATGACTCGTTACGTAAAGCGTACAGGTAAAGTTTGGATTAAGATTTTCCCTGATAAGCCTTACACATCTAAGCCTATCGGTGTTCGTATGGGTAAAGGTAAAGGTAACGTTGAAGGCTGGGTAGCAGTAGTTAAGCCGGGACGTGTTATGTTTGAGATTGCAGGTGTGCCTGAGGATGTTGCTAAGGAAGCATTAAGACTTGCAACACATAAGCTCCCTGTTAAGTGTAAAATTGTTTCTAAAGCTGATTTAGAAGGAGGTGCAGGCAGTGAAAACTAAGGAATATCGTGATGACTTAAGGTCTAAGAATGTTGAAGAGTTAAACGCAGAGTTAGTAGCTGCTAAGAAGGAATTATTTAACTTAAGATTCCAGAATGCAACTAACCAGTTAGAGAACACAAGCCGTATTAAAGAGGTTAGAAAGAATATAGCAAGAATTCAGTCAATCATGACTGAGAAGGCTAATGCTTAATATTGGAAGGAGGAAAAGCAAGTGGAAAGAAATCTGAGAAAAACACGTGTAGGACTTGTAACAAGTGATAAGATGGATAAGACAATTGTTGTTTCTATCGTTGATAATGTTAAGCATCCTCTTTATGGAAAGATTGTGAAGAGAACTTATAAGTTAAAGGCTCATGATGAGAACAACGAATGTCATAAGGGCGATCGTGTAAAAGTTATGGAGACAAGACCATTATCTAAGGATAAGAGATGGAGACTTGTTGAGATTATAGAAAAGGCTAAGTAATTAAGGAGGCAAAGACAATGGTTCAACAGGAAACAAGACTTAAAGTTGCCGACAATACCGGAGCAAAGGAACTTCTTTGTATCAGAGTATTAGGCGGTTCAACAAGAAGATATGCAAATATCGGTGATGTTATCGTTGCCTCTGTTAAAGATGCAACACCAGGCGGTGTTGTAAAGAAGGGTGACGTAGTTAAGGCAGTTGTAGTCCGCACAAAGAAAGGTGCACGTCGTAAGGATGGTTCTTATATTAAGTTTGATGAGAACGCTGCTGTAATCATCAAAGATGATCAGAACCCAAGAGGAACACGTATCTTTGGACCTGTAGCTAGAGAGCTCAGAGATAAGAAGTTCATGAAGATCGTCTCTTTAGCACCGGAAGTTTTATAAGGAGGGTGTCAGGATGGCAACAAGTAAGATTAAGAAGGATGACCTTGTACAGGTTATAACCGGAAAAGATAAAGGCAAAAATGGTAAGGTGTTATCAGTTGATGTCAAGAACCACAAAGTTTTGGTTGAGGGTGTTAACATGGTTTCAAAGCACACTAAGCCAAACATGGCAAACCAGCAGGGTGGTATCATTGAGAAAGAAGCACCTATTGATATTTCTAACGTAATGTATGTTCACAAGGGTAAGCCGGTTCGTATCGGTTTCGAAGGCGAGAAGAAGAACAAAGTTCGTGTAGCTAAAGTGAATGGTAAGTTAGAGAAGATCGACTAATTAAGAAAGGAGGCTACAGAAGTTGAGTAGATTAAAAGAGCAGTACAATAGCGAAATCAAAGACGCTATGACAAAGAAATTTGGTTACAAAAACGTTATGGAGATTCCTAAGCTTGAGAAGATTGTTATCAACATGGGTGTTGGTGAGGCAAAGGAGAACCATAAGCTTTTAGATACAGCAGTTCAGGATTTGGAGATCATCACAGGACAGAAGGCCGTTGTTACTAAGGCTAAGAAGTCTGTAGCAAACTTCAAGCTTCGTGAGGGTATGCCTATCGGATGTAAGGTAACTCTTCGTGGCGAGAGAATGTACGAGTTTGCAGATCGTTTAATCAATCTTGCACTGCCTCGAGTAAGAGACTTCCGTGGAATCAATCCGGATGCTTTCGATGGCAGAGGTAATTATGCATTAGGTATCAAGGAACAGTTAATTTTCCCTGAAATCGAGTATGATAAGGTAGATAAGGTAAGAGGTATGGATATCATTTTCGTTACCACAGCTAAGACAGACGAGGAAGCTCGTGAGTTACTTACTTTATTCGGAATGCCATTCAAGAAATAATAGGAGGAAGATTCATGGCTAAGAAATCTATGGTTGTTAAACAACAGCGTAAACAGAAGTTCTCTACAAGAGAATATACTCGTTGTAAAGTTTGTGGACGCCCACATGCGGTTTTGAAGAAGTACGGAATATGCAGAATCTGCTTCCGTGAGTTAGCATATAAGGGTGAAATCCCTGGTGTTAAGAAGTCAAGTTGGTAAGATTTTTGAAGGAGGTAAAAAACTATGACAGATCCAATCGCAGATATGCTTACAAGAATTCGTAATGCGAATACTGCAAAGCATGATACAGTTGATGTTCCTGCTTCAAAGATGAAGGAAGCAATTGCCAATATTCTTTTAGAAGAGGGATACATTAAAGCAGTTGATATGGTTGAGGAAGGAAAGTTCAAGACAATCCGTATCACACTTAAGTATGGTAAAGATAAGAACGAGAAGGTTATTACCGGAATTAAGAGAATCTCTAAACCGGGTCTTCGCGTTTATGCAGGCAAGGATGAACTCCCTAAGGTATTAGGTGGTTTAGGAGTTGCCATCATTTCTACAAACAAGGGTGTACTTACTGACAAGCAGGCTCGTGAAGCTCAGGTTGGTGGAGAAGTATTAGCATTTGTTTGGTAGTGGCAGAGAACTTGGTGAAATCGAGCCGAAGGCGAAGATTGAACCTAGTCGTAGCCCTGTCGACGTCCTTAACGAACCGAAGGTGAGTTTAGAAGTCGACGGCGTGTCGGCAAATAAATGTAGAGACAAGCATTTAGAAGTCGACAAAGTAATTATAATAATTATGTATATATTTTAAGGAGGTAACGGCATGTCACGTATCGGAAGAATGCCTATCGCGGTACCAGCAGGCGTAACTGTTGATATTGCAGAAAATAATCAAGTGACTGTAAAAGGACCAAAGGGTACACTGGTAAGAGTATTACCTGCGGAAATGGACATTAAGCTTGAAGGTGCAGAAGTTGTTGTAACAAGACCTAATGATCTTAAGAAAATGAAGTCATTACATGGTCTTACAAGAACTTTGATTAACAATATGGTAATCGGTGTAACTGAAGGTTATTCTAAAGTTTTAGAGGTTAATGGTGTTGGTTACAGAGCTGCTAAGCAGGGTAAGAAGTTGGTTCTTAACTTAGGATATTCTCATCCGGTTGAGATGGAAGATCCTGAAGGCTTAGAGTCTAAGGTAGATGGTAACACTATTACAATAACAGGTATCGATAAAGAAAAAGTTGGCCAATACGCTGCAGAGATCAGAGATACAAGAAGACCTGAACCATATAAGGGTAAAGGTATTAAGTACGCTGATGAAGTTATCCGCCGCAAGGTTGGTAAGACTGGTAAGAAATAATTAAAGGAGTGAGATAGATGATTAAGAAAGAAGCAAGAAGCAAAGTTCGTGCAAAGAAGCATTTACGTATACGTAACCGCTTTAGTGGAACTGCAGAGAGACCTCGTTTGGCTGTGTTCAGAAGTAATAATCATATGTACGCTCAAATTATTGACGATACAGTTGGAAAAACACTTGTAGCAGCTTCAACAAACGATAAGGCTGCAAAGGCTGATCTTAAGAAGACTAACGATGTAGATGCAGCAGCTTATGTAGGTAAGACTATTGCAGAGAAGGCATTGGAAAAAGGTATTAAGACAGTTGTCTTTGATCGAGGCGGTTTTATATATCAGGGTAAAGTTAAAGCGTTAGCAGATGCAGCTAGAGAAGCTGGTCTGGAATTCTAATAAGGAGGATAACAACAATATGAAGCATACTATAATTGATGCCAATCAGTTGGAATTAGAAGAACAGGTTGTTAATATTAAGCGTGTCACTAAAGTTGTTAAGGGTGGACGTAACATGAGATTTGCTGCGCTTGTAGTTGTAGGTGACAAGAATGGTCATGTAGGTGCAGGTCTTGGAAAGGCAGCCGAGATTCCTGAGGCAATTCGTAAAGGAATGGAGGACGCAAAGAAGAGTCTTGTAGAAGTACCTATCAATGATAACGGAAGTATTCCTCATGACTTAACAGGAAAGTTCGGAAGTGCATCTGTACTTCTTAAGACATCTCCTGAAGGTACTGGTATCATCGCCGGAGGTCCTGCACGTAAGGTGCTCGAGCTTGCAGGTTATAAAAATATCCGTACAAAGTCTTTGGGTTCTAACAACAAGCAGAACGTAGTTCTTGCTACAATCGAGGGTCTTAAGAACTTAAAGACACCTGAAGAAGTAGCAAAGCTTCGTGGCAAATCTGTAGATGAGATATTAGGATAAGGAGGATTTTACAAATGGCAGATAAGGTAAAAGTTACTTTAGTAAAGTCTCCTATCGGAGCTATTCCAAAGCATAAAAGAACATTGGAAGCATTAGGTCTTCGTAAGCTTAACAAGACTGTAGAACTTCCTAACAATGATGCAACAAAGGGAATGGTTACTCAGGTTAGACATTTAGTTAAGGTAGAAGAGATATAATAATAACAGATAAGGAGGTGCGAATTAATGAATTTATCTACATTAAAACCAGCAGAGGGTTCAACGCACAGCGATAATTTCAGACGTGGTCGTGGACATGGTTCAGGAAATGGCAAGACTGCAGGTAAGGGACATAAAGGACAGAAGGCTCGTTCAGGCCCTACAAGACCAGGTTTCGAAGGTGGTCAGATGCCATTATACAGACGAGTTCCTAAGAGAGGTTTCAAATGTCGTAACTCTAAGGAGATCGTTGCAATTAACATATCTGCACTCAACGCATTTGACGATAATACAGAGGTTTCTGTTGCAAGCTTAATCGGAGCAGGAATCGTAAGCAATCCTAAGGATGGCGTTAAGATATTAGGCAACGGTGAACTTACTAAGAAGCTTACTGTAAAGGCAAATGCATTCTCTGCATCTGCTAAGGAAAAGATTGAAGCACTTGGTGGAAAAGCAGAGGTGATGTAATATGTTCAAAACCTTAATAAATGCATTCAAAGTAGAACAGTTAAGGAAAAGAATATTTTACACATTTTGGATCGTAGTAATTGTACGTCTGGGCTGTCAGATTCCCATTCCGGGAATCGACGTTGCCCAGGTAAAAGCGTATCTTGAAAGTGTTGTAGGAAGTTCTTACAGCTTTATTGATTCCTTTACCGGTGGTTCATTCCTTTCGATGTCAGTGTTTGCTCTTTCGGTAACACCGTACATTACGGCTTCCATTATTATGCAGCTCTTGACTATTGCAATTCCTGCACTTGAGGAGATGCAAAGAGATGGTGAAGATGGAAGAAAGAAAATGACCCAGATAACCCGTTATGTTTCAATCGCACTTGCGATTATTGAGAGTTCAGGTCTTGCAATCGGATTCTCAAGACAGGGTGCACTTGGTGATGTTAATGCACTTACAGTTGCTAATATAATATTTACTCTTACTGCAGGAAGCTGTATCATTATGTGGCTTGGTGAGAGAATATCAGACAAGGGTATCGGCAATGGTATTTCAATAATCCTTTTGATTAATATCGTTTCACGTATGCCAAATGATTTCTCAAATCTTTACACATTGTTTGTTAAGAGCAAGGATATTGTTCAGGCAGTTATCGCAGTTGTAATTATTGTAGCTGTTGTAATTGGAACAACAATTTTGGTTATTATACTTCAGGATGCTGAGAGACGTATTCCGGTTCAGTATTCAAAGAAGATGCAGGGACGTAAGATGGCAGGAGGACAGTCAAGCTATATTCCTCTTAAGGTTAATACAGCAGGTGTTATTCCTATTATCTTCGCTGCTTCACTTTTATCAGTTCCGTCAATTATTATCAACCTCTTCAATCTTGGTGTTGGTACAACGGGACAGAAGATATTACAGGTATTCAACCAGAACTACTGGTTCAATCCTGAATATCCTAAGGCATCGGTAGGACTTATTGTATATATTCTTTTGAATATTATTTTCGCATATTTCTATACTTCTATCACATTTAATCCGATGGAAGTAGCTAACAATATGAAGAAGAGCGGCGGCTTCATTCCTGGTATTCGTCCGGGTAAGCCAACTCAGGATTATCTTAACAAGATATTGAACTACATCGTATTAATTGGTGTTATCGGTCTTTTGATCGTAGCTCTTATTCCAATTTTCTTCAACGGTATGTTCAAAGCGGATGTTTCTTTCGGTGGAACATCACTTATCATTATCGTAGGTGTAATCCTTGAGACAATGAAGCAGTTAGAGTCACAGATGCTCGTAAGAAACTATTCAGGTTTTCTTAATAATTAATAATTAAAACGGACGCTACTATGTATGTTGCCTATTTTTCGATAGGACACGTTTGCACTCCGTTGCAAGCGCAGCGGTACTAAGCTCACTTTGTTTGCTAAGTACCGGCGGTTGCAAAGGGTCCATGCGAAAAACAGGCAACATGCATAGTAGCTGTTTGTGGTTATATGTACAAATATGATAATACTAATTAGCAAGTAGTAGGAGCCATATATGAATAAAAAGAGAGTGCTGCTTATTATATTAATTTGTAGTGTTGTAACTCTGATTATTTATTGTATTAACAGACCAACAAGAGAAGAAGAAATTATTGCTTTTGTAGAAGAGAATAAAAGTGATTTGTTAAGAATTGCTTCCAAACAGCTTCAAGGAGATTTTTCTGTTAGTACATACAGGAATGTAAAGATTGATGGTGTATTCAAAAACTCAGAATCCGAGTCAATAGTGCAATTCTTCTATTCAGGGGTGGGAATAGCACCTGCAGGAATATATTATGGTTTTTATTATTCCCCAACGGATACTCCCGCAGCTTTTCAGAATTTTGATATTAGTCTGAAAGAAGATAATGGCAAGTGGAGCTGGAGTGAGGAAAACACTGACAACGGAGGAATCACAAAGAGAATATCTGAAGGTTGGTATTATTATGAAGCGTGGTACTGACAATCTCCAATTTGCTAAATGGATGTTTACGGAAAGAGTATTATTGAGTGAACTTGGATTTGTTATTAGAACAATATTATAGTTATATAAAAATATGATAATAATAAAAAGGAGGAAAAAGGTATGAAGATTATCATGTTAGGTGCACCTGGTGCAGGTAAGGGTACACAGGCAAAGATGATTGCCGCAAAGTACGGAATCCCTCACATTTCTACAGGAGATATTTTCCGTGCTAACATCAAGAACGGAACAGAGCTTGGTGCAAAGGCAAAGCAGTATATGGATAAGGGTGAGTTAGTACCTGATGAGCTCGTTGTTGATCTTGTAATTGATCGTTTCAAAGAGCCTGATTGTGCAAACGGTTATGTACTTGATGGCTTCCCAAGAACAATTCCTCAGGCAGAGGCACTTGATAAGGCACTCACAGCAATCGGGGAGACAGTTGATTACGCAATCAATGTTGAGGTTCCTGATGAGAACATTATCAACAGAATGGGCGGAAGACGTGCATGTGTTGGATGTGGTGCAACATATCATGTAGTATATAGTCCTACAAAGGTAGAAGGAAAGTGTGATACATGTGGTGGCGATCTTATCATCCGTGATGACGACAAGCCGGAAACAGTTAAGAACAGACTTTCAGTTTATCATGAGCAGACACAGCCACTTATTGATTACTATACCAAGAAGGGTATAATCAAAGAGGTTGACGGAACTGTAGATATGAATGATGTATTTAAGGCAATTGTGGATATATTAGGTGAGTAAAATGGCGGTTTCAATTAAGTCGAAAACAGAAATTGAACTCATGCGTGAGGCGGGAAGAATTCTCGCAATTACGCATGAAGAATTAAGAAAACAGGTAAAACCGGGAATGTCAACTTTAGAAGTTGATAGAATCGGTGAGGAAATAATTCGCAGCTTTGGCTGTATTCCATCCTTTTTGAACTACAATGGATATCCGGCTTCTATATGTGTATCAATTAATGAAGAAGTTGTGCACGGTATACCGAACAAGGATCGTATAATTCAGGAAGACGATATAGTAAGTTTGGATGCAGGCGTTATTTATAAGGGATATCATTCCGATGCGGCAAGAACCCTTATAATGCCGGGAGTATCCGAAGAAGTCAAGAAACTCGTTCAGATTACAAAAGAGAGTTTCTTCAAAGGTATAGAGCAGGCAGTACCGGGCAATCACATTGTAGATATCGGAAGAGCGATTCAGGAGTATGTTGAGGGGTATGGGTATTCTGTTGTAAGAGATCTTATTGGTCACGGTGTCGGAGCAAAGCTTCATGAGGAGCCGGAAGTTCCTAACTTCGCAAGTAAGAGACGCGGTGTTAAATTATGCGCCGGTATGACAATAGCAGTTGAGCCCATGATTAACTTGGGAGAGTATGATGTGTACTGGGAAGATGATGATTGGACCGTGGTAACAGAGGACGGACTCCCATCAGCCCATTATGAGAATACCATATTAATAACAGATAACGGACCGGAGATTCTCTCTACGGCCCCGGGAATCGAATTATAAAAGGAGGATTATAAATGTCAAAGGCAGACGTAATAGAAATCGAAGGAACTGTAGTTGAAAAATTACCAAATGCCATGTTCAAGGTTGAACTTGAAAATGGTCACGAAGTGCTTGCACACATAAGCGGAAAGCTTAGAATGAATTATATTAAAATATTACCCGGTGACAAGGTAACATTGGAATTATCTCCTTATGATCTTACTAAAGGAAGAATTAAATGGAGAGAAAAATAGTAAAAATACCATTTTTTGCTTGCATTAATTATGCAACGATGGTAGAATAGCTATTTGCAACGGACTTTTTTCGAAAGGAGAGTATTTTAATGAAGGTTAGAGCATCAGTTAAACCAATTTGCGATAAGTGCAAAGTCATTAAAAGAAAAGGCAGTATTCGGGTAATCTGTGAGAATCCGAAGCATAAGCAGAGACAGGGATAGATGATAGCCCATCGATAATTACTGTCGTAGCTTATTGACCAAAGTAACACCGTATTCCCGGTGTGAAGTTCCTTCTATAATAACGGATCTTTATTATGGAAGAAGAAATTGAAAGCGGCTGTATATATGGGTGTCATGAACCCATATAACATATCAATAAAAGAACCTAATAATTAGCAGGTTCGACTTCGGAGAGTGCCGGTATGCATTTCACTCTGTGATACCCCACAGAGATACGCAGGTTTTTCGGAGAATACGTATAAGAAATATTCTTATATAAGGAAATCTTAGGGTAAAAGATTTTATTATTACAAAACGGAGGTAGCAGTCAGTATGGCTCGTATTTCAGGTGTAGATTTACCAAGAGAAAAACGTGTTGAGATAGGTCTTACTTATATCTATGGTATTGGACTTCCTTCATCTCAGCGTATTTTGAAAGAAGCAAATGTTAACCCTGATACTCGTGTTCGTGATCTTACAGATGACGAGGTTAAGAGAATCAGTGAGATTATTAATGATAGCCAGTTGGTAGAGGGTGATCTTCGTAGAGAGATCGCACTTAACATCAAGCGTCTTCAGGAAATCGGATGTTATCGTGGAATCCGTCATAGAAAGGGATTACCGGTACGTGGACAGAAGACTAAGACTAACGCTAGAACTCGTAAGGGTCCTAAGAGAACAGTAGCAAACAAGAAGAAATAAGTATAGCAATATACATTTACATTTTTCAGGAGGTTTAGTTTAATGGCTAAAGTTACAAAAAAAGTGACTAAGAAGCGTGTTAAGAAGAACGTAGAACACGGACAGGCACATATTCAGTCATCTTTTAATAATACAATTGTTACATTAACCGACAATGAAGGTAATGCGCTTTCATGGGCAAGTGCCGGTGAGTTAGGTTTCAAGGGTTCTAAGAAGTCTACTCCATATGCAGCACAGATGGCAGCAGAGACTGCAACTAAGGCAGCATTGGTACATGGTCTTAAGAAGGTAGACGTTATGGTTAAGGGTCCGGGCTCAGGTCGTGAGGCAGCTATTCGTGCGCTTCAGGCTGCAGGTCTTGAGGTATTAAGTATTCGTGACGTAACACCGGTTCCTCATAACGGATGTCGTCCACCAAAGCGTAGAAGAGTGTAATAGGAGGTATATTCAGATGGCAGTAGATAGAACACCGGTTCTCAAAAGATGTAGATCTTTGGGTATGGAACCACAGGTTCTCGGAGTAGATAAGAAGTCAAACAGACAGTTAATCCGCTCAAGCAGAAAGATGAGCGAATATGGTTTACAGCTTCGCGAGAAGCAGAAAGCAAAGTTCATTTATGGAGTATTGGAGAAGCCTTTCCGTAATCTCTATGCAACAGCAGAGAGAATGAAAGGTCTTACAGGTCCTAACCTTATGATTCTTTTAGAGTCAAGACTTGATAATGTAATATTCCGTATGGGATTTGCAAGAACACGTAGAGAGGCAAGACAGATTGTTGGTCACAAGCACGTGTTGGTTAACGGCAAGAGTGTGAATATTCCTTCATACAGAATCAAAGCCGGAGATAAGATTGAGATTCGTGAGAAGAGCAAATCTTTACAGAGATACAAAGATATCTTAGAAGTAACAGGCGGTAGATTAGTTCCTGCATGGTTAGATGTTGACCAGGAGAACTTAAGCGGTACAGTTACAGAGCTTCCTTTAAGAGAGCAGATTGATGTACCAGTTAATGAGACACTTATCGTCGAGTTGTATTCTAAGTAATCGGTAACCCAAAAACCAAAAGGGAGGTTCGTAACGTGTTTGAATTTGAAAAACCAAGAATTGAGATTGCAGAAATCTCAGAGGATAACAGATACGGTAGATTTGTAGTGGAACCTTTGGAGAAAGGCTATGGTACAACACTTGGTAATTCTTTAAGAAGAATTATGTTATCATCTTTGCCGGGCTCAGCAGTAAGCTACATTAAGATTAAAGGTGTTTTACATGAGTTCAGTTCTATTCCCGGAGTAAAAGAGGATGTTACTGAAATCGTTATGAACATCAAAGAATTGGCTATCAAGAATAACAGTTCATCTAATGAGCCAAAGCAGGCATACATTGAGTTTATAGGTGAAGGTGTTGTTACAGCAGCAGATATTCATGTTGATAGTGACATTGAGATTCTTAACCCAGATTTGGTTATTGCAACACTTTCAGGTCCGGATGCGAGACTTGATATGGAGCTTACAATAACAAAGGGTAGAGGTTATGTTGGAGCAGACAAGAACAAGAAAGAAGATTCTTCAATCGATGTTATTGCTGTAGATTCAATATATACACCTGTAGAGAGAGTTAATCTCACTGTTGCTAATACACGTGTAGGTCAGGTTACTGATAACGATAAGCTGACTTTAGATGTATATACAAACGGTACACTTGCTCCTGATGAGGCTGTAAGTCTTGCAGCTAAGGTACTTTCAGAGCATTTGAATCTCTTCATTGACCTTTCTGAGAATGCTAAGTCAGCAGAGGTTATGGTAGAGAAGGAAGACAATGAGAAAGAGAAAGTTCTTGAGATGAACATAGATGAGTTAGAGCTTTCAGTTAGATCATTTAATTGTCTTAAGCGTGCCGGCATTAATACTGTTGAGGAACTTACAAGCAAGACAACTGAGGATATGATGAAAGTTCGTAACCTTGGTAGAAAGTCTCTTGACGAGGTTCTTAACAAATTGAAAGAACTTGGATTATCTCTCAATAACGGAGAGGACTAATATTATTAAATACCACTTAAGCCGAATAAGAGTAAGCAAAGTGAAGGAGGACATTACATTATGGCAATGTATAGAAAGCTTGGAAAGAAACAGGCACAGAGAAAAGCGTTACTTCGTAATCAGGTAACACAGTTATTATACAACGGTAAGATTAAGACTACTGAGGCAAGAGCTAAGGAAATCCGTAAGATTACTGAGAGTCTTATAACAATGGCTGTTAAAGAGAAAGATAACTTCGATGAGGTTACTGTAACAGCTAAGGTTGCTAAGAAAGACAAAGATGGCAAGAGAATCAAAGAAGTTGTAGACGGTAAGAAAGTTACTGTATATGACGAAGTTGAGAAGACAGTTAAGAAAGACCAGCCATCTAAGCTTCATGCAAGAAGACAGATGCTCAAGGTTCTTTATCCTGTAGTTGAGGTTCCTACTGAGGCAGCAGGTAAGAAGAGAATGACTAAGAAGGTTGATCTTACAGAGAAGTTATTCAATGAGTATGGTCCTAAGTATGCAGGACGTAACGGTGGTTATACAAGAATCGTTAAAATCGGACCTCGTAAGGGCGATGCAGCGATGGAAGTAATCATTGAGTTAATCTAATCAAGATAACGAATTATGACAGGCGGAGACTTCCAAGTCCCCGCCTTTGTATTTATAGGAAAAGATATGAGCTTAATTGATATTAAAAATCTTGTATTTGAATATTTTAGACGCGATGATGAAGGAAATGTTGACGAAATAGTCAGCGCTATTTCTGATGTTTCGCTTGAGGTGTCAGAAGGCGATTTTATTGCTATTGTCGGTGAAAATGGTTCCGGTAAGTCAACTCTTGCAAAGCATATTAATGCGTTGCTTACTCCAAGTCAGGGCGAAGTCGTTGTTGATGGAATGGATACAAAGGAAGAAGAACTCAAATTATCCATTCGCAAAACTGCCGGAATGGTTTTCCAAAATCCTGACAATCAAATTGTTGGAACTATCGTGGAAGAGGATGTAGCTTTTGGCCCGGAAAACCTTGGTATGAAGACAAGCAAAATCTGGAATAACGTTGATGATGCTTTGCAAATGACAGGAATGAGTAAGCATAGAAATGATTCCCCAAGCAGTTTATCCGGTGGCCAGAAACAGAAGGTGGCAATAGCAGGTGTTCTTGCTATGGAGACAAAATGCATTATATTTGATGAGGCTACGGCTATGCTTGACCCACGAAGTCGAAAGCAGATACTTGATATTGCAAAAGAACTCAACAAAGAAAAAGGAATTACAATTATTTGGATTACTCATCATATGGATGAGGTATTGACAGCGGATAAGGTTTATGTCATGAAGAAGGGAAATGTTGCTGTAAGCGGCACACCTTCTGAAATTTTTGAAAAGTCAGAGATTCTTAAAGATTGTGGGGTTGTTCCCCCTAAGTATATTCAATACGTTAATTTTCTTAAAGGTCAGGGATTACTTACTGAAGATGAAGCTTCAACAATCAAAGATGAAGATAATCTTATCCTGTTTTTATGCAATAAGTTTGGAAAAGAAAACAAAGGCAATAAGTCTAACACATATATTAAAAAAGATGCCGAAGAAAACAATGACGATTTATCGCATGGAATTTTACTCAACGATGTTTCGTATACATACAACCAGGGATACGCAAGTGAGTGTGTAGGACTTGCTAACGTAAACCTTCATATAAAAAAAGGTGAATTTATTGCGGTAGTTGGTGCTACAGGTTCCGGAAAGTCGACGCTTATGCAGCATTTAAACGGCTTACTTATTCCTCAAAAGGGGAATGTGTTCTACAATGGAAATGATATAACCGATAAGGATTTTTCGACGAAAGAGCTACGTCAAAAGGTTGGATTGGTATTTCAATATCCTGAATATCAGCTTTTTGAGGAGACAGTAGAGAAAGAGGTATGCTTTGGCCCGTTTAATATGAATATTTCACAGATAGAAGCGCAGAAACGTGCATATAAGGCAATTGAAGCGGTAGGCCTGCCGGATACAATATATGATGCATCACCCTTTAGGATGTCGGGAGGTCAGAAAAGACGTGTGGCAATTGCGTCGGTACTTGCGATGGAGCCGGAATATCTCATTCTTGACGAACCGACAGCAGGTATGGATCCTGTCAGTGCATACAAATTGCTGGATATGCTAAAGACTCTTAATGAGCTGCATAACATTACAATTGTTATGGTATCGCACAATATGGAAGAGGTTGCCGAATATGCGGACAGAATTATATATATGGACAATGGTACTGTTTGCATGGATGGACCGGTTTCGGATGTTTTTGCAAAGAATATTGATAATGACAACGTGGAAGTGCCGCTGGGGATAAGACTTCTTAACGCATTAAAAGACGTTGGAGTAGATGTTGATGTTTCCTGTCACGTGCAGTTAGACATTTTTGGAGAATTATGTAAATTGATTTAAGGAACAGAATTATGAGAAATATGACGATAGGACAATTCTATAATGTTGATTCGCCGATACACAGACTGGACCCGCGTGTGAAAATAGTTGCTGTTTTTATGTACGTGATAAGCTTGTTTTTCATTAACAATGCATATCTGTTTGGGGTTGCATTTATAATGCTGGCAATATGTATAGCACTTTCCAAAGTGCCGCTTTCGTACATAATCAGAGGTACAAAAGGAATTATGGGAATCATAATTTTTACGGTCTTGATACAATTATTTACTGTAAATGGTGCAAATGTGCTTGTAGAATGGCATTTTATCAAGATTACAACAAGTGGTGTAAGAGCGGCTGTATTTCTTTTTGTGCGTCTTGTGCTAATGATTGTGGGTTCATCAATGATGACATATACTACAACACCTAATTCGCTAACTGATGGGCTGGAGAAGTTGCTTTCGTGGCTTAAGGTATTTCATATACCGGTACACGAACTTGCAATGATTATGTCTATTGCATTAAGATTTATTCCTGTGTTGGTAGATGAGCTTGATAGGATCATGAAGGCTCAAATGGCAAGAGGCGTAGATTTTAATGAGGGCAATTTGATTGTCAGGGTTAAGCGACTGATGGCGATTATTGTTCCGCTTTTTGTCTCTGTTATAAGACGAAGTGATGAGTTGGCACTTGCGATGGATGCAAGATGTTATCACGGTGAATCGGGAAGAACCAAAATGAAACCGCTTAGATACAAAAGAGCGGATTACGTGGCTTATGCACTCGTAATACTTTATATTGTTGCTTTGATTGTTTTGAAGAAAACACTTCATATAAGTGCTTTTAACGTAGTACCTAATGTGTTAATGGGAGATAAGTAATGAGAATTAAGCTAACGGTTGCTTACGACGGCACAAACTATTGTGGCTGGCAAATTCAGAAAAACGGAATAACGGTAGAAGAGGTTCTTAATAAGGCACTTTCAAAGTTTTTTGCGGAAGAAATAACCGTTATTGGCGCAAGCCGTACGGATTCAGGGGTTCATGCACTAGGTAATGTTGCGGTTTTTGATGCAAATGTTACCATGCCGCCGGAGAAAATCTCGTATGCCATCAATAACATTTTGCCGGATGATATAAGAATACAGAAATCGGAAAAGGTATCGGATGATTTTCACCCTCGTTACTGCGATACAAGAAAGACTTATGAGTACAAACTGTATAATGCACAGTTCCCTGACCCGATACAGCGACTTTATTCGCGTTTTGTATATTTTCATCTTGATGAGAAGAAAATGCATGAGGCAGCGCAGTATCTTGTAGGTGAACATGATTTTAAGAGTTACTGCACGCCCAAAGACGATGTTGAGAATACGATAAGAACCATTTATTACATAAATGTTGAACGTGAGGGAAATCTTGTCAAAATCAGAATTAACGGAAACGGATTCTTATATAACATGGTAAGAATAATAGTTGGTTCACTTCTAAAGGTCGGAATGGGGATGATTCCACCTGAGGAGATTAAGAATATTTTAGAGGCGAAAGACAGGACAAAAGCAGGGCATAAAGCACCTGCATGTGGACTTACACTTGTTGAGATAGAGTATCTCTAAACGACATGTTGTACATGAAAAATAACAATAAATACATAATGTTGAAATAAGCAAAAAAACAGAAAAAAATCGTTGACACAGATTTTTATTTATAATATAATATCTTACTGTGACGATAGGGAAAGACTGCTCTAATGCCTTTAGCCCAGGTGTTTTGGTGGTTTTGAGTCATCATTTATCTGTCGCTTTCCAACATCATATATATGGATAATATGGTGAGACAGAAGAAGATGATAATAGATATTGTCAATATACGACGACGGAGAATTGTTTCGGACATTGCAAGGAGCCGTCATATGTATGAGAGACAGAAACATTTGAATATTATTTAAGGAGGAATACCATGAAGAGTTATATGGCAAGCCCATCAACAATTAACAGAGAGTGGTATGTAGTTGATGCTACAGGACATACATTAGGACGTTTAGCGTCTGAGATAGCTAGTGTATTAAGAGGTAAGAATAAGCCTACTTATACACCACATATGGATACAGGTGATTACATCGTTGTAATCAACGCAGATAAGATTAAAGTAACAGGTAAGAAGTTAGATCAGAAGATCTATTACAACTATTCAGGTTATGTTGGCGGAATGAAAGAGACAACTCTCAAAGAGATGTTAGCTAAGAAGCCTGAGGAAGTTCTCCGCAAAGCGGTTAAGGGTATGTTGCCTAAGGGACCTTTGGGACGTCAGATGATTACAAAGCTTCATGTGTACGCAGGTCCAGAGCACAAGCAGCAGGCACAGCAGCCGAAAGAGTTAGAGATTAAATATTAATAAAGGAGGACAAATCAGTGGCAAAATCAGCAAGATTTTATGGAACAGGTAGAAGAAAAAGCAGTGTTGCAAGAGTATACTTAACTCCTGGAACAGGTAAGGTTACTATAAATAAGAAAGATATGGAAGAATACTTTGGTCTTGATACATTGAAGTTGATCGTTAACCAGCCATTCGTTATTACTAACACAGTTGGTAAGTTCGATGTACTTGTTAACGTACGTGGTGGTGGATACACAGGACAGGCCGGTGCAATCCGTCATGGTATTTCAAGAGCTTTGTTAGAGGCAGATGCTGAGAATCGTCCTTCACTAAAGAAGGCAGGATACCTTACTCGTGACTCTCGTATGAAAGAGAGAAAGAAACCGGGTCTCAAGGCAGCTCGTCGTGCACCACAGTTCTCAAAGAGATAATTATTTTACAATCAAAACCTCTCCGAATGGAGAGGTTTTTTTATTGCTTTTTTGTTTTATAAAATATCAGTTGCAAATATTAATTCAAAATGGTATCATGGATACTTAGGATTATGGTAGGAGATGTACTCATGAAAGAAGAAATAATCAATAAGATTAAGAAACTTAAAGAAGAAAAAGATGTTGTTATTCTTGCTCATTATTATGTTGATGGTGATGTCCAGGAATTAGCTGATTATGTGGGGGATTCTTTCTACCTTGCGAAAGTTGCAACCAAGGTAAAAGAGGCGAATATCCTCTTTTGCGGAGTATCATTTATGGGAGAGAGTGCGAAGCTTCTCAATCCTGAAAAGAGAGTTGTCATGGCAGATGATTGTGCGGATTGTCCTATGGCGCACATGGTTACGAAGGAAAGAATTGCAGAGGTTAGAGAACAGTATGATGACGTGGCGGTAGTTTGCTATGTTAATTCTACAGCAGAGATCAAATCAGTATCTGATGTTTGTGTTACCTCCTCTAATGCTCTTAAGGTTGTTAACAATATTCCGGAGAAGAACATTTTCTTTGTGCCGGATAATAACCTTGGAAGATATATTGCAACAAAGCTTCCTGAGAAGAACTTTATTTTCAACGACGGTTTCTGCCATGTGCATAAGAGCATTACGGTAGAAGAGGTTAAGAATGCAAAAGAGGCATGCCCGCAGGCAGAGGTGCTTACTCACCCGGAATGTACAATGGACGTGCTTGAGATTTCTGATTTCATCGGAAGCACATCGGAGATTATAGATTATGCGACTTCATGTAATAAGAAGGAGTTTATCATATGTACTGAAATGGGAGTTTTCTTCGAACTTATGCAGAAGAATCCCGACAAGAAGTTCTACTCTGTAGGACATAGACAGTTCTGTCCGAACATGAAGCTTGTAACTCTTGATAAGGTGCTTAATGCACTTGAGGAAATGGGACCTGAAGTAACACTTCCTGCTGATATCATGGAAACTGCAAAACGACCGCTTGAGCGAATGCTCGAACTTGCTAAGTAATAAGGTGTCTTTTCCTTAAGGCGTCATTTCGATAGGCAATCGCCGTTTCCATTAACTTATTATATTGTAATACAGCACTTTCGATTTGAGATTCTCGAATCGCGAGTGCTTTTTTTGTGCTGTTTAACTGAACGTTCATTTCTTGTATCAAGCCTTTGCTTGCATTAAGTTGTAAGTTAAGTTCTTTTATGGTGTGCCTGCTTATTTCGAGCTCATCATTTAATGATGTAATCATATTTCTTAAAGCTTCGTTTGTTTTGCGCTCGTTTTCCAAAGCAATCATCAGCGCAGGAAGGGCAAAATCCATGACAATTCCTTTTTACCTATTATACGGTAACATTTTACATTTTAGAACATAATATGTAGTAAACAGGTATAAGGAAATGCATTATGGCAAAGTGTAAATGTAGTAAGAATCCGAGAATTGTCAGTAATGCGGTGCGAGGAATGTCCAATTGCGCAAACGGTTGTGTTGATGTGTGCACAAATCCGATGTGTGGTGAGCCCCGGCAACTGAGTATAATGGCACCGTTAATCTATGATGAAATAGGAATTAATCTATGTACGACTTTTGAACTTCCTGTCGATATTGCGACAACGTATCCGACGGTTACATGCGCCAAAGCGAAGGTCCTTAATGCAACCTATGTGTATGGTGCCGGAGGTGTTACGGTAGAGTCGCTTACAGGACGTCCGAATTGTTATGGGGTTACGCTCTCAAATATATCGGTTGATTTTGCACTTGATTTGTATGATGCTGCCGGAAGGTTAATTGATACAATTAATCCTACTGCGGTTTATCTTCCGTCTGATACAACAGCGGCAACCTATGACGCGGAGACAAATCCGGCGTCGGTTGAACTGGAGATATTTGCGCCTTACGGCTATGCGGTTGAGGAGGGGGAGACCGGTAACACGCCTTCCGTTAATTTTGTTGGTATGACTACAACAAACAGCACTCCGAGTCAGGGCCTTAATCTCTATGCGATTGCCAAACTGCTTGATTTTGATTCGGATGAAAGCGAAGCAACCGTTGGTCTTACGCTCATTCTTCAAAGCATGTACTATGCAGGTTATAAGGTTAACAGTGCCGGCAGAATAGAGACGCCTAAAGGAAGTATCATTTCGCCTGACGATACGGATTGTATAAGATTTGTTGCAGGCAACCTGCTTGATCTTGAGATTAAGCCACTTGACCTGGGATTCCCGAACAATGAGGAGAACTTGAAAAATGATTGTCAGGTACAGGGGTGCGGTGGTATGACCTGCGATACTGGAGTACCTATTCCTGCTCCGACAGATTGATTATTCCTTTATTTTGTTAAGGGGCTGCGATTAATGTACTGTCATTGTTGTAGTCCCTTTTTACATGTTTTTTTGTAATTATTTACAATTGTATTTTCGATTATATAAGAGTAAACTATATATTGTAGCTTAATATTGTGTTATAAGTTTTGGCTTATGTTAATCGGAAAGGAAGTTGTTTTATGCGTAAGAAATCACATATTTCTTTGGCAAGACACATTGTTAATGTCGCTGATATGAACAGTTTTCGCAAGCATAAGAAGGCGTTCTACGTTGGAAGTATTTTGCCGGATTGCAAGCCTTCATTTCTGACAAAAAGACACGAGATTAATCAGACATTAGATATTGTCGAGAACAAAATGTACAAGCTGACAAATGGATACAACCATGTGGGTGATATGTCTACTTTGTATTTTACAAGGCTTGGAGAGGTGCTGCATTATATTGCGGATTATTTCACATATCCGCACAACAAAGAATATCCCGGTAGTATGAAGGATCACTGCATATACGAGGGTGAATTGAAGCATAAGTTGAGAGCGTATATTGCCAAGCTTAATGAACAGGATATAGAGAAATGGAAGAAGAACATGAAACTTGCTGATTTGTCAGCATTTTCAAGCGTTAATGATATTATTGATTTCCTTAAGGCAGAACATAAGAATTACATCAGGAGAGGAATCCATAGCGTGGAACAGGATTGCAGATATATTGTAGGAATCTGCTCGAAGGTATCCATGGCATTGCTTCATTTGTGCAATGCGTATGGTTGATTATTCCTCACCGGTAGGAGTATATTTCTTGGGCGTTGTACCACAGTATTTTCTAAACACTTTTGTAAAATAGCTCTGGCTTGGGAATGCTAAAGCGTCGGAAATCTGAGCAATTGAATAATTGGAATGAACGAGCATGCTTTTGGCAGTCTCGATTTTTTTGAGCAGGATGTACTCGCTAACAGTACAGCCTGTTTCTTTTTTGAAAATTCTTGAAATGTATGAGGTTGAAAGACCGGTTACCTCGCTCAAATCTTCCATTGTTATTCTGGTTGAAAGATGATCGTATATATAGTCGATACAAGCAATAACAGGCTTTGAGCATACAGAGGCTTTTTGCAGTTTGCGCATTCTTTTTGTGTAG
Organism: Lachnospiraceae bacterium; assembly: GCA_024698145.1. Taxonomy (GTDB): domain Bacteria; phylum Bacillota; class Clostridia; order Lachnospirales; family Lachnospiraceae; genus CAG-590. Next base: position 14,657 of record JAILRO010000049.1, on the reverse strand, counting down.
GCAAGACACATTTCGTCGTGAAGTTCTGATACTTCCTCGAGAGTTTTTGCTTTATCTACGCGCTGTATATAATAATCACTCATGTTGTAGCTTTCGGAAAGTTGAAGCCCTTGGTTGATGCACATACGTGCAATCATTGCTGTAGATATGACAAAATGATACTTAAGACTTTGAACAGGATTCTTGGAAAGTGTTCCGAATCCGGGCTTTGTGTGGAAAGGTTCTTCACACAATTCGTTGACCTTTGCAACATCACCGTTCTTGATACATTCATAAAATTCTATTTCCGGATGATACGGGGCATGTATTATGTTGTACTCGCGGTGAAGAAATTCCTGATATGAGATTTTCTCGTCGTGAAAAATGCTGAAGTTTTGATGTGAATGCTCTGTACTCATGGCGCCCTCCTATTTTCCGAAAATCAGATTTTATGGGTATAATTATAAAGGATTTTCCTTGAAGCGACAAGTGATATGTGCTACACTTTGTTTAGTATTTTGTCAGGAGGTTTTTGTTATGCCATTTATTAATTCAAAGGTTACTGTCCCTGTGAGTGCAGACAAAGAGGAAAGTATCAAATCGCAACTTGGAAAGGCTTGTAGCATCATTGGTAAGCCTGAAACTTACGTAATGATTGGCTTTGAAGATGGATACTCGCTTTATTTTGGAGGCGAAAAGCTTGAAAAAGGTGCGTATATATCCGTTGACGTGTTTGGTGGTGGCAACTCGTCAGCATTTAACAGTATGACAGAAAAGATTTGTGAGATATTTGAAAATGAACTCGGAATACCGGGAAGGAATATATACGTAGAATACCGTACTACTCCTGATTGGGGCTGGGACGGACGTAATTTCTAGACTGTTGGCAAAAAAGGAGTAGTGGGGTGGAAGTTTTTGCGGTAGGAAGACTTAAAGTGTTTTTGGCCATAGTATTGATTGTATTTTCTACAATGATGATGTCGTGTTCATCACAAGATAATATTGCGACGACACAAGAGGAAAAATCTACCAAAGACATATCAACTACTGATGAAACAACGCAGGAATTGACGGAAGAAGTTACTACTGAAGAAGTTGATGTATATGCCAACGAAGTAAATGATATAATTGACTACATGAATCTTGAAGAAAAAGTTGCACAGCTGTTTATTGTTTATCCGGAATCGTTGGTTCCGGGGGTTAATTGCGTAACGGCAGCGGGAGAGGCAACAAAGGAGTCGATTAACAATATTCCCGTTGGTGGAGTAATATATATGTCCGAGAATCTTAGGAATCCCGAACAGACAAAGACTATGCTTTCTAATATTCAAAACTACAGCATAGAGCGTACGGGACTTCCTATTTTGTTGTGTGTTGATGAGGAAGGCGGACAGACTGCACGAATTGCAAGTAATCCTGCGTTTGAGATAGAGGATGTGGGAGATATGTCAGATATCGGTGCAAGCAAAGATTTACAGAACGCATATGATACAGGTGCGTATATAGGTAAGTATCTGCATGAACTTGGTTTTAATCTTGATTTTGCTCCTGATACCGATGTAAAAAGTTCTACGTTTAATCCACTTATACAAAGACGTGCATTTTCTGATGACCCGGAAGTTGTTGCCGAGATGGCAAGTCAGTATATAAAGGGTTTGAAAGACAACAAAGTTATTGGTGTGTATAAGCACTTCCCGGGACATGGTTCAACGTCAGGTGATCCTCATAAGGGATACGCATTTACCAGCATGACACTTGATGACTTGAAAAAGAGTGATTTGAAACCTTTTGAAAAGGGTATTGAAGAAGGTGTTCCTGCAATAATGGTAGGGCACATTTCGCTTCCCAATATAATTACAGATGGTACGCCGGCATCTCTTTCAAAAGAGATAATCGGAGGACTTCTGCGAAATGACATGAACTTTCAAGGCGTTGTAATAACCGATGCTATGAATATGAACGCCATCAATGATAGGTACACGCCCAAAGAGGCTGCTGTAATGGCGATTGAGGCTGGGGCGGATATAGTGTTGATGTCAAAGGATTTTAGAGAAGCGTATCAAGGAGTTTTAGACGAGATTGAGTCGGGTAGAATCAGCGAAGAAAGAATTGATGAATCTGTTGAAAGAATAATCAGACTCAAACTTGAAATTAAGTATGCAAATAACGAAAATTAAAGGCGCAGACACTTGTGCTTTTATCAATAAAAAACTATAATAAGGTAGTGATGATATGGTTCGTGAAGAGAATGTCAAAATGATGAGTCGGGTTGCCATTTATGAAAAGAACGATGGCAAGAAAGAAATACCGATGAACAGTTTTTATAAGGGTGATTATGTCAGGCTGTATGCGTTGAAATCAGTAATTAATGCAACGATAGCTTTTGTGTTGATTGCTGCCATAGTTGTTGTCTATAGGCTGGATTATATTTTGGCAAACGTATTGAAAATAGATTATAAGCAGTGGGCATTATATATAGGTGGTGCTTATGCTATTTGGGTAATAATATATTGGTTGATAGCTTTTGTTATCTATTCTGCAAGATATGAGAAGGCAAGACCGAACATTATCATTTACAATCATCATTTGAAGAAACTTCGAGAGATGGCCGAAACAGAGATAGTTAAAACAAAAGGAGGAGTTGTAATCAGTGACGACTTTATTGACTTTTAGGGAGAACGTTAAAGGGTTCTTCGGACGGTATGACTTTGTAATAACTCCAATTTTGAAATTTATATTGGCATTTATTGTTTTTCATACGCTGGATGTAGGATTTGGATATTGGGCGATTCTTGGGAATCCTATAGTGATTCTTATGCTTTCTGCAATATGCGCCTTTTTGCCAAGTGAGGTTATAACGGCAATTGGCGGTGTTATTATAATAATGGAATCATTTAAGGTATCGATTGATGTCGGACTATTGGCGGTTGCCATGATTATTATTTTCTATTGTGGCTACATGAGATTTGTTCCACATACCGGCATTATAGTTCTTTTGGTTCCGATTTTTAATATGATTCATCTTACGTATGCACTTCCGATAATACTCGGATTTCTTGTTGGTCCGACAGCTATTGTTCCGGCAATATTTGGTTTGCTGCTTGATTATTGTGAGGGCAGTCTTTCTGATATTGTTAAGGTTATGGCGGCTTCAACGGAAGAAGATACGGCAGTGTCGGGATATCAATATGTGATTAACGGTCTTGTTTCCAACAAAGAGCTTTTGTATTCCTTTGTGGTTATGGCGTTAGTTATTCTCGTTACATATTGTATTTACAGATTATCGTTTGAACATGCGTGGATTATCTCCTTTGTTGTAGGCGGTGTTCTTAATGTAGCACTTTTCCTTATCGGTAACGTGCTTGTTTTGGTAAATGTTGACATACTTCCGGTAGTTTACGGAACAATCATAGGATTAGTTTTGGCGGTTATTGTTCAATTCTGTAAAGGTATTGTGGATTATCAGAGAACAGAGCTTTTACAGTTTGAAGATGATGAATATTATTATTACGTCAAGGCAATTCCGAAAATGTCGATTTCAGGTTCAAACAAGAATATTAAGCATATTAATTAAAATCTTAATAATGAAAGTGGAGAGAAGTTTTGTTGGGGCAAATAAAAGATTATATAACAACATATTTTGACTGGTTTTACATACCGAGAATGAAAGTGACGGATGCGATAGAGATTCTTTTTATTGCAGTTATAGTCTATTATGTCATGGTATGGTTTAAAAAGACGCGTGCATGGACTCTGTTCAAAGGAATTCTCATATTGCTTATTTTTATGGGAATATCTGCAGTGTTCGGTTTTAACACTCTTCTTTGGATATTCCGTAATACCATACGTGAAGGTATTATAGCGGTAATTATCATATTCCAGCCGGAGTTTCGAAGAGCCTTGGAGCAGTTAGGACGTAAGAAATTCATTTCCTCACTGTTCACAGGTGAAAACAGTGAGCAGGGAAGAAGAATTGATAAGAAGGTACTTAACGACATAACAAAGGCTGCTTATGCAATGTCGGAGGTCAAGACAGGTGCGCTTATTGTTATCGAGCAGGAGGTTCGTTTAGGAGACTATGAGAGAACCGGTATAGCAATTGATGCAGTTGTTTCAAGTCAGTTACTTATCAATATATTTGAGCATAATACTCCTTTGCATGACGGAGCGGTTCTTATAAGAAGCGACAGAATAGTAAGTGCTACATGTTATCTGCCACTTTCAGACAACCTTGATATCAACAAGGCGTATGGTACAAGACACAGAGCTGCTCTTGGTATAAGTGAGGTTTCAGACAGTATAACAGTAATTGTTTCTGAGGAAACAGGTGCTGTTTCGTTGGCATGCAATGGTGAATTATATAGAGATCTTTCCAGAGAAGATTTTGTTGACAAGATAGAAAGATTTGGTAAAAATGAGTCTTTTGCCAGAAAGATAAAAATGTGGAAAGGTCGTGGTAAACGTGAAAAATAAAATTTTTGACAATATAGGCCTTAAGCTTTTGGCTCTTGTGATTGCCGCAATCATATGGGTGATTGTAGCTAATATTGATGATTATAAAACCACAAGACAGATTTCGGGAATAGAAATAGAATTTATCAACGGTGAGGCGATAACTGATAATAATATGGTGTACGAGGTTCCGGAGGGAACAACGGTAGATATTGTCGTTAAAGGAAGAAGGAAAGTCGTTGAGAATTTGTCCAACATGGACTTCCATGCTGTTGCTGATCTTTCTAAAATGTCGATGACTAATGCGGTTACTGTGATTGTAACTGCCAATAACAGCTACGTATCGAGAGATATCAGCATTTCGTGCAAAGAGGACACTGTTAATATTGCTGTTGAGAAAAAGATAGAAAGTCAGATGGCAATCACTGTAAGAACTACGTCAGATGTGGCAGATGGTTATGCAATCAGAAGTAAGACACCTACACCAAATCTCATTACTGTTTCCGGAGCAGAAAGCGTAATCGATATGATTAGTGAGGTTGTCGTGGATGTAGATGTTGCAGGAGCGAATGCTGATCTTAGAGCTACTGCAGAACCGATTTTTTTGAGCAAAAGTGGCGAGGTTATTGATTCTGCAAAGTTTGAATATGACGTTAAAACTGTAGACGTTTCTATCGAGATTGCCAAGACAAAGGAACTTGCATTGAAGGTTAAGGCATCAGGCGAACCAAAGGAAGGTTACGCGATTGCCGGAATAGATTATCAGCCTACAAGCATAACTGTTGTGGGCGATGCATCTGACCTTGCTAAGGTTGATGAAATAGTTATTGACGATATTGATGTTACAGATGCAACTGAAGATTTGGAAGCATCGGTTCAGATAGCAGATTATCTTCCTAACGGAATAACGGTTGTCGGAACGCTAGAAGAAGTAATGATTAAGATAATGATCGAAGAGTTGGTTGAGAAGAATATGATTATAACCACTGATTCGATTAACATGGTCGGCAAGAATGAGGCTTACAGTTATGAGTTTCTTAATGGAACAAGTTTTTCTTTGAAAGTGAAGGGGCTTAAGGACAAACTGGACAGTCTTACCGTAACCAATCTTATTCCAAGTATTGATGTTACGGAGTGTGGACCGGGTAGACACACATTTACAGTTAATATGAGAGAAATAGCTGGGGTTGAATTACTAGACACTATTTCGGTTGATGTTGAAATAAGGCAAAATGAATAACTAATCGGGGGGAGGGGTTTTTATGGTATCAGGTAAAGTAGTTATTACCGAGCCTTTAGGCCTTCATTTACGACCTGCAGGTTTGTTTTGCGAGGAAAGTTTGAAGTTTACATCAAAGATACAGATAAGAAAAGGAACAAGTCTACTCAATGCCAAGAGTGTGCTCGGAATATTGGCAGCAAGAGTTGGCTGTGGTGATGAGATAGAACTTATTTGTGAGGGCGAAGATGAACAGCAGGCATTTGAACATCTTAGCGCGTTTTTGCAAGGTGACAAAAAGTAAAGTTAAAGGGGGCGGTATTATTGTTGCACGAGGAATCAAAGGAAAAGATTGCGAAACTCAAGGAGATTGTTGATGCGAGTGACAATATAGTTTTCTTTGGAGGCGCAGGTGTGTCAACGGAGAGTGGTATTCCGGACTTTCGAAGTGTAGATGGTCTGTATAATCAGAAGTACAAATACCCACCGGAAGTTATGGTTAGCCACAGTTTTTACAGAAATCATACAGAAGAGTTTTTTGAGTTTTACAGAAACAAGATGTTGGCATTAGATGCAAAGCCTAATGCAGCACATTTGAAGCTTGCAGAACTTGAAAAAAAAGGCAAACTTAAGGCTGTTGTAACCCAGAATATTGACGGACTTCATTATGCGGCAGGTAGCAAAGAGGTACTTGAGCTTCATGGAAGCGTTCATAGGAATTATTGTACACGATGTGGTAAATCATATCCGGTAGAATATATTGCTGAAGCTGATGGAGTGCCGACATGTGATTGCGGCGGAGTTATCAAGCCTGATGTAGTGCTCTATGAAGAGGGCCTCGATTCTATGACTATGCAGAAAACGGTTTCCTATATCAGTAAGGCTGATGTTCTTATTATTGGTGGAACATCACTTGCGGTTTACCCTGCGGCAGGCTTTATTGACTATTTCAGAGGATCACATCTCGTTGTAATTAACATGGATAAGACTGCTAGAGATGTTAATGCTGACCTGCTTATCAACGAGAGAATCGGTGAAGTTTTTGAACAAATATAATAGAATATAATGCAAAAGTGCACCATACAATATATGGTGCACTTTTTTATTGCCTATACAAGGTATAGGCGGGGTGAATATTAGGCATAAGCAGAAATTATACCAAGCCTTATCACAAGTATTTGTTGGTAAAAATAACACATTTAGTGGTATATATATCATTAAAACACAAAATATTCGACAAAAAGGTTAAAAACTATATACAAATTCCGATATATATATTATAATCGTGTCATAGAATATCGTTAAGCTATAAGGAGAGATTATAATGAATACTAACTTAGAGCATTACAAGATATTCTACCATGTAGCCACCGAGCAAAGTATAACTGGTGCTGCCAGAAAGCTCAATATTTCACAGCCCGCTGTTTCACAGGCTGTCAAGCAGCTTGAAGAGGGACTTGGTATAGAGCTTTTTACCAGGAAAGCAAAAGGTGTCAGCTTGACCGGAGCAGGGAACTTATTGTATTCATATGTCAGCAATGGCTATGAAACAATTATGGCAGGAGAACGGCAGCTTGCTAAAATGATGAATCTTGAGACCGGAGAAGTCAGAATTGGAGCAAGCGATATGACCTTGCAGTTCTATCTGCTTCCCTTTCTGGAAAGGTTTCACGTGTTATACCCTGAGATTAAGGTTACGGTGACTAATGCCCCGACACCGAGAACGATTGAGCACCTGACACAAGGTAGAATCGATTTTGGAGTTGTAACGGGCCCTTTAGATGCAGACTCTCATTTTGATATTATTCCTGTACGAAAAGTTCAGGATATTTTTGTGGCTGGAACGAAATTTAGGCATCTTAAGGATAGGATGATAGATTATAAAGAGTTAGAACAGCTTCCAATAATAAGTCTTGAGGGTAAGACCAGTACAAGAACTTATGTTGAGGCTTTCTTGGAACGGAAGCGGGTTGCGGTGAAACCGGAGTTTGAATTAGCGACAAGTGATATGATTATCCAGTTTGCTATGAGGAATCTTGGTGTAGGATGTGTAGTTGAAGATTTTGCGGGTAAGCAGATATCGGACGGCTCTCTGATTAAGCTTAAGTTTGAAGAAGAGATTCCACCAAGAAACATGTGTCTTATAATAGACAAACGTTCATCAATGTCGGTAGCGGCAACGAAGCTTCGAGAGATACTTGAAACTGACAGTAAGGTGTAGACAAAACAGAGTGTATTAATAGTCAGGAGGATAATGATGGAGCTTAATAATACGTTTAAGTTAACCAATGAGTTCGGCGAAGAGATAACATACGTAGGTCTTAGTGTAGTTGAGAACCCTGAGACAGGACAACGCTATCTTATTTACACCGAAGCCGACAAGGCAAAAGAAGAAACAGGTAAGCAGATTGATTTGTATGCTTGTATGTACGGCAAGGAGAATGGAAGAATTGTTCTTGATCCGATAGCTACAGAGAAAGAGAAAAGACTTATTCGTACTTTTATAGAGAATAATTTACAAGTTGCTTGATATTCGATTTCGAATATTCCTCTCTTTTCACACCCCGCCCCATTTTGATGTAAATGGGATACGGGGTATTTTAATATCACATGATATAAGTTTTGCTTATATATAATATTCATAATATTGATTTTACTTATGAGTCAAAATAAGTTATAATGTCCATTGTTGGCTGAAACAAGCCGTAATAATATGAAAACAGAGAGGAATAAACTATGGTAAAAGCTGTTGTTGGCGCTAATTGGGGCGATGAAGGAAAAGGAAAGATTACAGATACTCTTAGTAAAGAAGCGGATATTATTGTTCGTTTTCAGGGCGGAGCAAATGCAGGTCACACAATAGTTAATGATTACGGTAAGTTTGCGTTACATACATTACCGTCAGGTGTATTCTATGATCATACAACAAGTATTATAGGTAACGGTGTTGCTCTTAACATACCGGTACTTTTCAAGGAAATTAAGGATATCGTAGACAGAGGAGTTCCGATGCCAAAGATTTTGGTGTCTGACAGAGCCCAGATTGTTATGCCATATCATATACTTTTTGATGAGTATGAAGAGGAGAGACTTGCAGGTAAGTCATTCGGTTCTACAAAGTCGGGTATTGCTCCTTTTTATTCAGATAAATATGCGAAAATCGGTTTTCAGGTTGCCGAGCTTTTCGATGAGGAGGGTCTTAAGGAGAAGTTAGAAAGAGTAATCGTTCAGAAGAACACACTTTTAGAGCATCTCTATCATAAGCCATTGTTAAATGTTGATGAGTTGTTTAACACTCTCATGGAGTACAAGAAGATGGTTGAGCCTTACGTATGCGATACATCAGCATATCTTTATAAGGCAATCAAAGAGGGCAAGAACATATTGCTTGAAGGTCAGCTTGGTTCACTTAAGGATCCCGACCATGGTATTTATCCGATGGTTACATCTTCATCAACACTTGCAGCTTATGGCGCGATCGGTGCAGGAATACCGCCGTATGAAATCAAGAAGATCATTACTGTTGTTAAGGCATATTCTTCCGCAGTAGGCGCGGGTGCATTTGTAAGTGAGATATTCGGTGACGAGGCTGATGAGTTGAGACGTCGCGGTGGCGACGGTGGTGAGTATGGTGCAACAACCGGAAGACCTAGAAGAATGGGATGGTTTGACTGTGTTGCAACTAAGTATGGTTGCCGTATTCAGGGAACTACAGATGTAGCATTTACAGTATTGGATGTACTTGGATATCTCGATGAGATTCCTGTATGCGTAGGCTACGAGGTTGATGGAGAAGTTACTACTGATTTCCCTACAACAGCCAAGCTTGAGAAGGCTAAGCCTGTACTTAAGACTTTGCCGGGTTGGAAGACAGATATAAGAGGAATCAAGAAGTACGAGGAACTTCCGGAGAACTGTCGTAAGTATATTGAGTTCGTTGAGGAGCAGATAGGATTCCCTATCACAATGGTTTCTAACGGACCGGGACGTGAAGATATTATCTACAGATAAAATTATAAATGAAAAGATAACGAGGCTTGCTTCGTTATCTTTTTTTTGTTGGCATTTTTTTGAAAATACCGTATAATCAATGTGTTGTGTTTTAAAGTGATATTTGATTGATAAAGGGGATTTGAAACATGGAACATACAGTTCGTAAGAGCAAGAAGAACAGAATTGCATTACGCAGTCTTGCATTTATTTTCATAGCAGTTGCGTTACTTCGCGTAGCAGTAGTTGTTGTACGTCATGAAAGAAGCAGCATCGCAATAACATTACTTTGTACCGTATGTCTGATGTACGGTATTGTGCTTTTGGTTCAAACATTAAAACCACAGGCTTACGATATTACCTATGTTTTTGGAGATAAGACGATGACACTTAAAATGCATCGCAAGGAAAGAACAATTGGTTATGAGGAAATTACTGATTTGGGATATGTTATACCTAATCCCAATCTCGATTATAGTCTTGTGCAGATTTATATAGGGAAGGAACAGTTTGTTATTCCGTTTGCAGAGCATATCAATGTGGGTGAAGCTTTATACGGTATGTTGAAATTGAAAAAAGAAGAATGTGACAATTCTGAAAAGGACGGCGAGTAGAATGGGAAATTTAACCAGAGAGAATATTTTAAATATGCTCAAAACTACAAACGATTATGTATCTGGACAGGAGATATGTGATACTCTTGGATTGTCAAGAACTGCTGTCTGGAAACATATTAAGGCCTTGAAGTCTGATGGATACGAGATATCGTCTGTTAATAATCGTGGTTATAGACTTGAAAGTGCACCGGATATTTTGGATGAGAAAGTTATTAAGGATAACATGAAGACTTCGTGGCTTGGTAAGGATATCATTTATCTGCCGGAGACTGACTCAACCAATACTCAGGTTAAACGTATAGCTGAAAATGGCGGGGCGCATGGTACGGTTGTTGTTACGGACAAGCAGACTGCAGGAAAAGGCAGACGTGGACGAGGTTGGATATCGCCGTCGGGAAATTGTTATTTTTCCATACTATTGTATCCGGATATAAAGGTGGACAGAGCATCGATGATTACATTGGTTGCTGCAATGGCGGTTGCAGGAGCGGTCAAAGAGTATTCCGGTAAGGAAACATTTATAAAGTGGCCAAACGACGTGGTTGTTAACGGCAAAAAAATATGCGGAATTCTTACGGAAAGCAGTACTGATCTTGAATACATACAGTACGTTGTTGTTGGCATAGGGATTAATTGTAATCAAAAGAACTTTGACGAGGATATTACAAATACGGCGACATCTGTTGCACTTGAAATGGAACATGATATTGAAAGAGGAAAACTCTTGGGTAGAGTACTTGAACTGTTTGAAAGATACTATGATATTTTCATGAAGACTGAGGATTTGTCCGAACTAAAGGATGAGTATAATGAGCATTTGATTAATATAGGCCGCGAAGTAAAGATAATAGAGAAAGACGGCGAGTACGTCAAAAAAGCTCTCGGAATAGATGAGAGCGGCGCGTTGATTGTCGAGGATGAGAATGGAAGTCAGGATTACATCATATCCGGCGAGGTGTCGGTTCGCGGTTTGTATGGATATGTTTAAGAGTGATTAACAGGAGTGATGCAGGATGAAAGCACCTGAACTTACAACGCTGTGTTATCTTGAAAAGGATAACAAGTATCTTATGATGCACAGGGTTAAGAAGGAAAATGATATAAATAAGGATAAGTATATCGGTGTTGGCGGACATTTTGAATATGGAGAAAGTCCGGATGAGTGCCTTATGCGTGAGGTTTTTGAGGAAACAGGACTTACACTTACAGACTATCGTGCTAGGGGAATTATAACCTTTATATATGGAAAAGATGTTGTGGAGTATATGCATTTATATACAGCAGACGGTTTTGAAGGTGAAATCGGAGATTGCGATGAAGGAGAACTTGTCTGGATTGATAAGGACAAGGTTATGGACTTGGATATATGGGAAGGAGATAAGATTTTCTTTGATCTGCTGATGAAAGAACGCCCGTATTTCTCATTGAAACTCGTGTACTCTTTAGATGATAAACTGACTGATGTGCAACTGGATGGACAACATGTCGGGAAATAGTGTTCGTTACTGTAAAATCAAGGCTTTTTGCATTGTATATGTTATTATATTATAATGTGTGCGTTATGATATTGTAATGGGTTATAACACAGATGACTTAATAATGTTAAGGGAAAATGTACGACTGCTTAATATTATTAATGAAGTACATAACAATGTTAAGTATTTGTGAAAATGACTTAATAAAATTAAATATAAACGCCTATAACTTGATAAAATTAAGTTTCTTATGTATAATACCGAAAGGCAAAGGCGTCGGAGATTAAAAGCACTTGTCTACATATAAGTGCTTTTTGTATGCACACCTTTTCACTAGAAATTTTAAGGAGGATTTAGTAACATGTCATACGTTGATGAGGTATTAGAGAAAGTAAAGAAGAGAGACGGCAGCCAGCCGGAGTTCATTCAGGCTGTAACAGAGGTGCTTGATTCACTTCGTCCGGTTATTGAGCAGGATGAGGAGAAATATAGAAAGCTTGCAATTCTTGAGAGAATTACAGAGCCTGATCGTCAGATCATGTTCCGTGTTCCTTGGGTTGATGATAATGGTAATGTACAGGTTAACCGTGGTTTCCGTGTACAGTTCAACAATGCTATTGGACCTTACAAGGGAGGACTTAGACTTCACCCTTCAGTAAACCTTGGTATTATTAAGTTCTTAGGTTTTGAGCAGATTTTTAAGAACTCACTTACAACACTTCCTATCGGTGGTGGTAAGGGTGGTTCTGATTTCGATCCTAAGGGCAAATCAGACAATGAGATTATGAAGTTCTGCCAGAGTTTTATGACAGAGCTCTTAAAGTACATCGGTGCTGACGAGGACGTACCTGCTGGAGATATCGGAACAGGTGCAAGAGAGATCGGATTCATGTTTGGTCAGTACAAGAGAATCAAAGGTCTTTACGAGGGAGTTCTTACAGGTAAGGGACTTACATACGGTGGTTCACTTGCTCGTACAGAGGCTACTGGTTACGGACTTCTCTACTTAACAGAAGAGATGGTTAAGTGTCATAACGATAAGATGGAAGGCAAGACAGTTGCTATTTCAGGTTCAGGTAACGTTGCTATCTACGCTACAGATAAGGCTCAGCAGTTAGGTGCTAAGGTTGTTACTGTTTCTGATTCAACAGGTTGGATTTATGATCCTGAAGGAATTGATGTTGCACTTCTTAAAGAGGTTAAAGAAGTTAAGCGTGCACGTCTTACAGAGTATGCTGCAGCTCGTTCATCAGCTGAGTATCATGAGAAGAAGAACGGTGAGCACGGTGTATGGCAGTATAAAGTAGATATCGCGCTTCCTTGTGCTACACAGAACGAGCTTGATATCGAGGATGCTAAGATGCTTGTTGCTAACGGTGTTCAGTACGTTGCTGAGGGTGCTAACATGCCTACAACAATCGAGGCTACTGAGTACTTCCAGAAGAACAACGTACCTTTCGTTGGTGGTAAGGCTGCTAACGCAGGTGGTGTTGCTACATCAGCACTTGAGATGAGCCAGAACTCAGAGAGACTTTCATGGAGCTTCGAAGAGGTTGACGCTAAGCTTAAGAACATCATGGTTGGTATCTATCACAACATCGATGACGCTGCTAAGGAGTACGGCATGGAAGGCAACTATGTTGCAGGTGCTAACATTGCCGGATTCAAGAAGGTTGTTGAGGCAATGATCGCTCAGGGCGTTTGCTAATTGATAAATGTCTGAATTGAATATATGAATTAAAGTCCCGTAGACAGTAATGCCTGCGGGACTTTTTTGGATTCTGTTTTGTGTATATGATATATTATAAAAGGATAAAATAACTTGTTTGAAGGGAAACTAAGAATGATGACAGCAGCAGAACGTGCAAGAAGGAATAAAAATGTATATACGATTAATTCCATAACAAGAGTAAAGAATTGCATAGATGATAGGATTATTGAGGAATATACAAAACAGTTTTCGCCTGAATATGCTTTAAGAGTTGCAAGGTCTGTTTTAAAAAATAAAGGTGTTCATAACAATAGTATAATATATGATGAGTGTTATAGTGATGCTGGGATTCTATACATGTATACAATATATCGATGTGCTTATAAGAAATATACATACATGGAAAACTATTTCAAATTTATGATGAAGATTTCTATTATCTGGAATTTGGAAATAGTATATGAAGAAAAGGAGTTTTGTGAGGAGAATAGCCTGAAAATGGTTAGTCTGGATAATTTGTAAGAATATAATTATTGAGGGGTACGATGAATATAGAATCTTATAATCTTGATTCTTTACGAGAATTAGTTAGAAAACTTCAAACAGAAAATGCTGAATTAAAAGCAATTCTTGAAAAAGAAAACATTCCGTATGAGTTAAAGAATGTTTTTGAAGAAGTGATAGAAGAATCGGAGGAGTATGATCCGGATCAGGGAGGAAGAATTAATTCGAAATATATAACTGATGAAATGGTAATCCGTTTTTATTCCATGTTCTGGGGGAGAGAGGATGTTTTTGCAAAGCGTGGAAAGAACGGAGGTTATTTTCCGCAGTGTGAAAATAGGTGGGAACATGCTCTGTGCCCTAAGCAGCGAGGAGATAAAAAGTATCCTTGTGATGAATGTGAAAACAGATGTTGGACAAAACTTGATCCTAAAACAGTAAAGAAACACTTGTTTGGATATAAAGAAGATGGTACGGATGTAATTGGCATTTATCCGCTTCACGAAAATGGAACTCTTCGTTTCATAGTGTATGATTTTGATAATCACGAGAAAGACTCAGAAAAGACGGATTTTGCGAATGTTGATAATGAATGGCAGGATGAAGTGAATGCTCTTCGTAGGATATGTGAAGCAAATGGGATTAAACCTCTTGTAGAACGTTCCCGTTCTGGGAGAGGTGCTCATGTTTGGATTATATTTTCATGTCCT
>JAILRO010000045.1 GCA_024698145.1 Lachnospiraceae bacterium | reverse complement strand
CTTAGCGAGTACGTAGTACGAGCTTAGTACCGTTGCGTTCTTATACGCAGCGAAAGCGGCCTGCGTTGGAACTGCAATCATAAGAGACGCCTTAAAACAATTAGAAGTTTCGCTCGTAAAACTTAACTAAACAGCAATTTATTTGAGTTTTACAGGATACTCCTGCATTGCTTTCTTAATCTTCTCAACACTTGCAGGTTCAGCCTCTGTCATTGGCATTCTCACATAACCTGCGCAAAGTCCGGCAAGCTCAACTGCCTTCTTAACAGGGATAGGGTTAACCTCGCAGAACATAGCGTCGCAAAGGTCGATAGCCTTAAGCTGAAGTGCAAGAGAACCTGCAACATCACCATCAAGATATTTCTGAACCATATCATGTGTATCCTCCGGGATGATGTTAGCTGTTACTGAAATTACACCCTTTCCACCAAGTGAAAGAAGTGGTACAACCTGATCATCATTTCCTGAATAAATGTCGATGCAACCGTCTGCAAGCTGTGCAAGCTTAACTACCTGAGCGATGTTACCTGAAGCCTCTTTGATTGCAACGATATTCTTAACATTCTTAGCAAGTGTTACTGCTGTCTGTGGCTGGATATTACATCCTGTTCTACCCGGAACATTATACATAATGATAGGAAGATTAACCGCATTAGCGATAGCTGTATAGTGCTTGATAAGTCCTCCCTGAGTTGCCTTGTTGTAGTAAGGTGTAACGATCAAAAGTCCGTCTGCGCCAAGTTCCTCTGCCTCTTTTGAAAGCTTGATTGCTGTTTCTGTGCAGTTTGAACCTGTTCCCGCAATAACAGGAATCCTCTTGTTAACATATTCTATACATTTGCCAACAACCTCCATATGCTCCTCTTCAGACATTGTTGAAGCCTCACCTGTTGTTCCACAAATAACGATAGCATCTGTCTTGTGAGCAATGTGATACTCACATAAACTCTTAAGCTCCTCATAATTAACCGAGCCATCCTCCTTAAATGGAGTAACCAATGCTACTGCTGATCCTGTAAAAATTGCCATAATTATTATCTCCTTTTCTTTATATTAGAAAACGCTCCGTCGGCAGTGCCAACGAAGCGTCATAAAACTTCCATAGTCCAAAGCCTCAATGCTTATATCAACTATTCGTTCCATTACTATTCTTCGATACGTAGCACTCCACCCACGGTTATAAATCGCGGTGACAGACATATAGTTATTAGCTATATATCCAGACAAGATACCAATAAGGTGATACCTCTCTTCGGCATGAGCCCCTTTCACTACCCTTCATACGCCCTTATACGTCAGGGTATCTACTCTTGACACACGCGCCTCTACATGTTGACGAAATCGTCTTCTAAACGATAATAACACGCAAGTATATGTATGTCAACAAAAATCAGTCCATCTTAAGGTTGTTTTTTTAGGTGAATTATACTATAATTTTTCTATAATCGTACGGTAGCGGAGGTAGCGCTTATGGAGTTTAGAAAACAGATAATCAGAAGCAGTTCTTCTTGCGATGATATAGCATGCGAGGCTGATTATAAGAGGATAAATGAAACCGTAGAACAAGTTACAGAACTTCTTTCATTATATTACGGATTAAACAATTATTATCTTCCATTTACTCACGACCGTGAATTTAACGGCAACACTCCTTATTATACCTTCAACCCGGAAGCTGCCGATATATTTTTAGAAGAGCTTATCTCTACGATAGATGAACTGTATTGGAACGATTATCCTCTTCCGGAGGACTTCTTTGAAGCCTTTGATTCTGATACAATCTTGTTCTACAAGAGTTATCTCTACCTTATTATACGTATCGCATCCATCAAAAATCCATATTCTAAGGAAAAAACCGGAACGGGAACATTTATGGAACTATATAATATGTACTCCGACTTCGTTATTCCTTACACGGAGGATATATTCCACAGAAAGTTTGAAATTGGAATCAGAGATAACGAACTTCCCGGAATATTTGAGGTTGTGCAGAATATGTGTGTTGCATTAGGTGCAGAGGATTCCTTCCTTCACAAGGCAGAATCGGACAGCGAGCAGGAAAATGCTCTTGAGCAGGATAACAATTATAAGCTCGAAACTGCCAAGTGTAACGCCGCGGCAAAAGGAATGGAACTTGAGCAATTCCTTGCAATGCAGGATTATCTTAACGAAAACAAGCATCATTTATTACAGCAAAAGAACGAAGAGATGAAAGCAAATCTCGGTGACTTCCCGGAGCGTGATAAGTTCATATCATACGCTGCTACATTCCGTGATTTGTTCTTCAGATACAACAATCATAGGATTGAACACTACATTGATACTGCTATCAAGCTATTCCTATTAAGAAACAACATGTCTGTACTTTCGCATGACGAAACATATACAGACACCCAAAGCAAAATATATGCAACTATGACTGACATTCGAAGCTTCGTCAAAAAAATGCAGAAAGAGCAGTTATACAAAGAAGACTTAAGAATATAAAAAAGCCGGACACTTTAGTCCGGCTCAATGCGGGACAACATTGTTGCCCGCTTTTTTAATTCTTCAGGACAATTACGACCTGTAAGTATAACTTTGACATCGCTCTTTATATCGATTAACTCAAGAAGCTCATCCAAATCCAAGATATTGTAATCTCTAAGACCTAACACCTCGTCAAGTATTACAAGGTCTGCACTTCCGGTCTCGATAACCTTCCTCGCATACTGAAAACTATTCTTAACCTTCTCGCGCTGTTCGCCTCTTTCATCAGGAGTAAGCTGCTCGAAAACTTTATCACTATTCTCAAAAGTGAAGAAATTAATTCCTTCTATCTGATTAAGTATACTGTAATCAGCTCCCGCACCCTTCAAAAACTGGATTATAGAAACTGTCTCACCTACGGATGCTGTCTTAACTGCAAGTCCCATCGCACAGGCTGTCTTGCCATATCCGTCTCCGTATATAATATGTACATTTGCCATGTTTTCTACCTCAAAAATTACTGTTATGAACGAAACACGACATATCCTACCACATTCGCTTACAAAATGCAACTATCATTCAAGGCACTCCATTTTGCTAACCGAAACCTCGTACGCAACACGGTTAATAACCTCATCATTCTCTAATTTCTTCTGATACTCTCTACTCTGGATTCGTCCCCAGATTGCCACATGCTCTCCAACAGCAAGCTTACTTGCAAATCTGGCATTTCTGCCCCAGCAGATACAAGGAATATAGTCCGACTTGCCATATGCCCGATTAACCGCAAGCAACACGTCCGAAATCTCTCTTCCAAGGGGTGTTACTCTATATACCGGTGTCTTACAAATATATCCATCAAGATATATCTGATTGGGATGTGGCGGTTCCTCATCCTCTTCTAATACATCAAGTTCTCTCACAAAAAGTGAAAGAATAAGTCTGTTCTTGGCTTCCTCATGCTTATTATAAGATCTGAACTGTCCTCGCGCCTCAATTCTCTGTCCTATATGAGACTGCTCCACATCAATCAACCTGTCTGAAACCATAAGCGGTATAACATCTGTTGCATCGCTTAATCTGTTCACGAGAAGGTCTACCATATAGAAGCCCTCTCCAAAAATCTCGTGACTGAACACAAAATCCGAAACAATTTCGCCTGCCACTACTGCCTGATTGTTACTTAATACCTTTTCTGTCATCTTATTTCTCCTTCCATGTACCTTAAAGATTCTTGATATATCTTAGTACATAAAAGTTGAATGTAAAACGGGTATTTTTCTTCTAAAAAGGACTACTTTTGTCAGATGTTGGCGTTTCTTTGTCGCATAACTTCATAGACGAGCACGGTAGTTGCAGTTGCGACATTTAACGACTCGACCCGCCCTTTCATTGGGATTAGTATTTTGTGATGAGTTTCCTTGCTAAGCTCCTCTGTCAAACCGTTACCTTCATTACCCATACAGAAAATTGTCGGTTTTGTGTAATCAAAGTCGTAAAAGCTTACACCCTGTAAATGAGCACTATACGTCTCGTATCCCTTGTCTGATAACTCACTGATAGTTTCGGTTAAGTTTTCGACATAGCAAAATGGCACACGGAATATGGAACCCATAGTAGATCTAACCACCTTGGGATTATATATATCGACCGTATCACTGCTCATTATTATTCCGTCCACTCCGGCCCCCTCTGCTGTTCTTAAGATTGTTCCCAGGTTTCCGGGGTCCTGAATATTCTCAAGTGCGATAATAAGTGGTGCATCCTTGTCTGCATTGGCATCACCACTACAAACCTTATCAAGACTGTAATCTAATCTTTTCACAAGACTGACAACTCCTTGCGGTGTCTTTGTAAGAGATATTGCATTCATCACATTATTCGAAACAATTTCATATTGAATATCTTTAAAAAGTGCCTCGTGACGATTATAAAACTCTTCTGTCGCAAAGCTTTCTACATGTAATGATGCAGGGATTTCAGAAAACATCCTCACGCCCTCAACAATAAATACGCCCTGTCGTTTTCTTTCCTTGGACTGCTTGATGCATTTTATAACATTTTTGATTTTGGGGTTTGAAACAGAAGTTACCATCTGACCTTACCCTCCTTAACTACTACCTTACCCTCACCAAAGTACCCCTTAAGTTCCTTCTCGGCGTTCTCATCATAACGGATTCTGAACTGATCACCGAGAGGTTTCATAAGTTTCTCTTCTTTGAGCATAATAATCACATTATCAGAACCTGTGTGGCTATCGATAATATCATACAGTTTGTTCTTTGACTCCTCATAAGCAGCTTTATTCTCCACCTGTATATACACGTTATTTGGAACCTCATCAAACGGCACTAGTTTATCAAGCAGAAGCTTGCCTTCCGTTTCACTTATCGATGCTCTTCCATACACAAGTATTTTAGAATCATCTTCAATGTAGCGACGATATTTCTCATACGTCTTAGGAAATACAACAACCTCTATAGTTCCAACTATATCCTCCAATGTAATAAACGCCATATTCTGATTGGTCTTCGTAAGCTTCACATTTTTTGAAGCTATCATCCCACCAAGACTATAGTAGTGTTCATCCTCCGCTACTGTAAGTCCTGTATCAGGATCCGGAATGAAATCAGCAGTTGTTGCATCTGTGTTCTTACCAATAAAATCTGCATATTCGTCAAGTGGATGTCCACTTACATATACCCCGAGCATCTCCTTTTCGTACGCAAGCAATTCTTCCTTGTCGTATTCTTCTACATCCGGGTATTTTATCTCAAAATCCTGTTTCTCTTCTTCACCAAGTAAATCC
This sequence comes from Lachnospiraceae bacterium, assembly GCA_024698145.1. Taxonomy (GTDB): domain Bacteria; phylum Bacillota; class Clostridia; order Lachnospirales; family Lachnospiraceae; genus CAG-590. The sequence continues at coordinate 137,461 of JAILRO010000045.1, read as the reverse complement.
ATAAGAGACATCTGGCCTGCCATGTTGTTCTTCTTTTCCTGATTAACCTGATCCATTACACCGTTATATATCATCATCATCTGACGACGGTTCGAAGGGAAACTGTCAAGCGCACCTGCTTTGATAAAGCTTTCAACCGTTCTCTTGTTAACCTCTTTATTTGAAAGACGGCTGACAAAATCCTTGAGATTTTTAAATGGTCCGTTTGCTGTTCTCTCTGCAACAATAGCATCAATAACCGGTCGCCCCACACTCTTAAGTGCAGACAAACCATATCTTATACCACCGGAAGAAACCGAGAAATAACTGTAGCCTTCATTTATATCCGGAGGAAGTATCTCTATTCCAATCTTGCGACAATGTGCAATATATGCAGAAACCTTATCAGTTCTGTCAAGAACAGATGTTAAAAGAGCTGCCATGAACTCCTTTGGATAGTGACATTTCAAGTATGCTGTCTGATAGGCAACAACCGCATATGCCGCTGCATGCGACTTGTTAAATGCATACTTTGCAAAGTCAATCATGTCATCAAATATCTTATTGGCAACTTTTTCGTCAATTCCGCGATTGATACAGCCGGGAACTCGCTCTTCGGGATTACCGTACACAAAGTTGCTTCGTTCCTTAAGCATTACACTCTCTTTCTTTTTAGACATCGCACGTCTAACCAAATCGCTTCGTCCAAGAGTATAACCCGCAAGCTCCATAACGATCTGCATAACCTGCTCCTGATAAACGATACAGCCATAAGTGGGCGCAAGTATAGCCTCAAGTTGAGGACAATCATATGTTATCTCATCAACATGCTCTTTGCCCTTGATATACAAAGGAATAAAATCCATCGGGCCCGGACGATATAACGATATTCCAGCTATAACATCTTCGATATTACGCGGTTTCAACTCCTTCATGAAGCTCTTCATTCCATTACTTTCAAGCTGGAATATACCGTCTGTCTGGCCACTTGAAAGAAGCTCATAAACCTTTGCATCATTCATATCAATATTGTCTATATCAATGTCAATGCCACTACTTTGCTTGATGTTTTTCACAGCATCCTGTATTACAGTAAGAGTACGAAGTCCAAGAAAGTCCATTTTAAGAAGTCCCAATTCTTCGACAGTATCCTTTGTAAACTGCGTGGTTATTGCGCCCTCGGAACTCCTTGATAACGGAACAAACTCATCCATTGGACGTTGACCGATAACAACTCCCGCTGCATGAACGGAAGCATGTCTTGGAAGTCCTTCCAATTTGCGAGATGTATCGATAAGAATCTTTACATCAGGCTCACTTTCATACGCATTTTTCAAATCAACCACATCGTGAAGTGCCGAATCAATTGTAACCCCCTGCCCCTGCGGAATCATTTTCGCAATACGATCCGCCGCAGCATATGGCATATCAAGAGCACGTCCCACATCTCTTACAACCATGCGCGCCGCCATCGTACCGAAGGTTACAATCTGAACAACCTTCTCCTTGCCGTACTTGCGTACGACGTAATCTATTACCTCTTGTCTTCTCTCATAGCAGATATCCACGTCGATATCGGGCATGGATACACGTTCAGGATTAAGAAATCGTTCAAAAAGAAGATTTAAATGTATTGGTTCGATATTAGTGATTTCAAGGCAGTAACTTACAAGCGCTCCTGCTGCCGAACCACGTCCAGGGCCAACTGCAATTCCGTTATCCTTGGCGTATTTGATAAAATCCCATACAATAAGGAAGTAATCAACATAGCCCATTTTTTCTATAGTAGAAAGCTCGTAATCAAGTCTTTGTTTGAGTTCATCTGTTACCGGATTGTATCTTTTTGCAAGGCCTTCCTCACAGAGACTTCTAAGATAAGTAGTTGAGGTAAAGCCTTCCGGAACCTCAAACTTAGGAAGCTTCTGTTCTCCAAAGACTATATCCACATTACAGCGCTGTGCAATCCTTCCAGTATTTTCCAATGCTTCCTTTGCATAAGGGAACAATTCCTCCATCTCCTGCGGAGACTTAAGATAATATTGTCCGCCCTCGTATCTCATTCGGTCAGGATCATTTACACGCTTTCCTGTCTGAATACAGAGAAGTATATCATGTGCGTCCGCATCTTCCGCATTAACGTAATGAAGGTCGTTTGTGGCAACCAGTTCTATTCCTGTCTCTTTAGACATTCTCATTAGTCCCTGATTAACGTTAGCCTGCTCCGGCATTCCATGATCCTGAAGTTCAAGGAAATAATTGCCCTTGCCGAATATCTCCTGGTGTTCAAGAGCAGCTTTTTTGGCCTCCTCATAAAAACCCTGGTTAATTTTGACCGCAACCTCGCCGGCAAGACATGCCGAAAGCGCAATTATGCCCTCATGAAACTCCTTAAGCACCTCACGGTCAACCCTTGGCTTATAGTAAAAACCTTCAGTAAATCCGCGTGATACAATCTTCATAAGGTTGTGGTAACCGGTATCATTTTCCGCCAAAAGAACGAGGTGATAATACCTGTTCTCACCCCTGTCCACCTCACGGTCGTAACGCGAACCCGGCGCAACATACACCTCGCAACCTATAATGGGCTTGATGCCCTGCTTCTTCGCTTCTCTGTAAAAATCAATCACACCGTACATGACACCATGGTCTGTTATGGCGATACTGTCCATTCCAAGCTCTTTTGTACGTGCAATAAGCTCCGGAATCTTTGACGCGCCGTCTAGCAGACTGTATTGTGTATGCACATGTAAATGTGTAAATCCCATAGAATTACCTCTTAAATCTTTTCTTTCCTGACTTCTTTTGTGAGTATTTCCTTCTTAATATAGGCAAATGTCTCCTCTTCACCTCGTTCTGCAAGCATCGCAAGCAGTTTCTCAAGCAATGCCTGAGTCTCCGGGTGAAGCAAATACTTGTCCTTACCCCTGTTGTAATACTTAAGGGGCATTGTATCGTCATAACTATCCCTGTTGTAATTACGACTTGCGGCAATGCGGTCGCAAAACATCTCAACAACATACTTAACCGGCATCTTCATCCCCTGCATGCCGCCATTATCCAAATCATAATCAATCCAATATTCCAAATGATGCTTGTTACGTCCTTTGTGATGAAGCCACGCCGACGTGTATCCCTTGTCCTCGCGTTCTGCATTATTGGGGCTTCGCGTACCCTGATAATACTTGGCTCCTACCAAAAATTCCGTCGGTCCGTATTTTGAAAGATCATGCAATAAGCCCTGCTTGATAAGCCCCAACTTAAAGCAATACTTCATAACAAGCCATTTATGATGGTTAATTGTTCGTAAATGTTTCCACCACTTCATATATTACTCCACTAGAAATTCCATAATCCGTATAACGGAATGTTAAGAACTCCCTTTGAAAAACCAAGGTCATCAAGGGATATTCTGATTGCCATGTGATTCTTGTATCTGTCATTGAATACTTTCATACTCTGTGCTTTTCTTCTGATTCGCGGCACTACATCAACCGGAACAACCTCGCCGTCATCCTCAAATACAAAGTCTATTCTTGCTGTAGCTCCGGAAATCCAGAAATAAAGCTTTTCGACCGTACTATTCATGGTAAGTTCCGAAAGAACAAGCTGCTCAAGAAGGGCACCATTTATATCATCAAGTCCATCCTCCGTAGTCTTAATCTGTGTATGAGAAATACCGCACATAATTCTTAAAAGTCCATGGTCTAAATGATACAGTTCAAACGACTTGTCGTCCACCTGCTCGCTAAGAGGGACAACACCGTTCCTGATACGGTTAATCTTCCTTACCAATCCCGTATCCACAAGCCAGTCAACAGACTTCTCATACTCTCTGGCTCTGGCCTTCTCATCAACATACTGATACATGAACTTGCGGTTATCCTTCTGCATTTGGTCAGGAATACTCTTCCATATCTTGCCTACTTTGAACGCAAGATTCTTGGGGACTTCCTTCTCAATATACTCATTCGTCCTGTCAAGAAGTGCCTTTAATATTGCATCTACTCTGTTTAAATCCTTGTTTTTCACGTAGTCAAGTACAACAATAGGCATACCACCCACAACATAATAAGCCTTTAAATACTCTATAATACAATCTTTTATTTCCGGCATAACCGGTTCAAGCTTCTGATTCTCAATAAACTTACAAAGATTCTGCGCTTTGTTAGCTGTCAAAAACTCCTCAAAAGTCATTGGATAGAGGGTAAGATTATAAAACATATCAGTATATTGAACCTCGTTACCGATAGTACCTACCGTCGAAGAAATAACACATATAGGAAGCTCCGGTCTCTGCTCTTTGAGACTCATTATAGCATTTAAAGCATTCTTGGCATGCTGAGGCTCATCAAACACAAATATCGTGTTGCCCTCATCTATACTCTGATCTGTATAAGCCGCCAGTGCTCCTACGAACTTTGAGGCTGTTATCTTTGAGCCTTTCTTAAAAAGTATATGACTTTCCGTATCTTTTTCCAAATCTATATAAACAAGCTGTTTGAAGAAGCCCTGTCCAAAATCAATTACAGTCCACGTCTTACCGACGCCCTTGGCACCCTTCAAAAACAGCACTTTATCCTGTGCATTTTCGTACCAATCCATAAGGTCATTCATAATAATTCTATACATAATGTGGCCCTCCGTTCATATATATTACCTATATATTGTAGTACAACATATATCACATTTTGTCAAGCATTTTCGCGTGTTTGCAGTACATGTTTGCAATACAAAGAAAGAAAAAAGGGAACACATAATGTGTTCCCCGAAATAATTACTTTATACAAATACAAGTCCCTCATCATCATCGTCATCTTTGCTGATAGAAAGCATTCCGCCATCTCCGCTACCTGACATAAGAAGTGTAAGACCAATTCTCCTGTTAGCTCTCTCTCCGGTAGCCACATAAATCTCACCGGACTCAACAAGAGTAAGTGCTATCTGCAATGCCTGATCCTTAAATCTCATAAGCTCACGTCTGTCAATTGAGCTTAACTTAAACAGATACTGGTTCCTTGTACTGATAAGCAAGATGCTGTACTTATTGTTGCCCGCTTTTCTTGTGAGCATTCCCGAACCAACCATTCGAGAGTTAGCAACGATAATCTCTGCATTCTCCTCACCTGCATACTCATTATAAATGAGATTAAATACTTTGTTATATTCTTCATCTGATTCAACGCTTACCGGCATTTCCGCTACCGCAAACTCAACTGCCGAATCTGCAAATCTGATTGTACCGCCTTCGTCGTTGATAACCGCTGTACAGCTTCTTGGAACCTGCAAACGGAAGAACTTGTTCTGAATAACCTTGTTCGAATCGCTTTCAACCGGATTAAGCAATTCCTTAAACTTCTCTTCGATAAGGTGCATTGAACTCAATGCATCAGCATCGCCGGACTTAACAACATCCTTAAGTCCCTCATACAACTCATCTAATTCAGGATTCATAGCATCCGTCATCTCAAGAATCGCCTTAACCGCAGGGATTGAACCCTTACTTGCTACGTCATAGTACAGACGCTTCTTATCCTCATCAGATACTCCGGAAGAAATCTTGTGCTCAATAACCTGATACAAATACTCCTTTGAAAACTCTTGATATCCCTGCTCGTAAGCTTTGTAGAAGTAATCAAGACTCTTAATAGGACCGTTATATCCTTCCTGTTTCTCCTTAGTCTCACAGTATGCACCATACTCATAAGCCGCCTGAACACTGCCAAGTTCAATAGCACGAAGGAATGCCGCCTCAATCTCCTCATCACTTGCAAGGTAGAATACCTGCTCCTTCTTGTTCATGGCAACCTTAAGTGCAGTATCTGCAACACCTTCAGAAACAGCACGCTCCCACGCATCAATCGTAGGCTGTAAGCTCTCCGGATCACCAAGACTTTCTATATCTCTGATATAAGGCTCTGCCTCAAATATTCCATTATCTCTTGCACGTTTCAAATATGATAATGCTTTCTCACCATCACGCTGGCCACTCGATACAAGACCGTAATAGAAGAAACGGCCAAGATAGAATGGAACTCTCTTGTGATGTAATCTGTCAGCCGACTCATACCATGTAAGCGCTTCCGCACAATTCTTAAGTTGCTGATCATATATCGTTCCGATAAGGAATGCAAGATCAGGATCCTTGTTAGACTCAAACAACTGCTTTGCGAAGCTTAATGTCTTATCTATATCTCTGTACGGACTGTCCTCATCATAATAAAGCTCGATAAGCAAGTAACTTGCCTGCGTACTTCCATACTGAAGTGCTACCGCTGCCTTATCCATAGCCTTATCGTAATCGCCCATGTTATAGTAATAAAGCGCTTCATTGTAATACTGAATCTCTGTTCTGTTAGCACTCTTATCACTTAACAATGTAGGGATTATAAATGCAAATGAGTTAGCTACCTCAAATATAATCTCATTGTACTGCTCCATAATCTCCATTGTAGAGCATATAAATCTAAGACATGCCCAACGATTCTTTTGTTTGAATACAAAGGAAACAATTCCTTTGTCCATCTCCTTATGATAGAATCTTGCGGAAATACCGTTAGCATACTCCGTAATATATGGGGTTATATTAACCTCGCACTCGTATGCATCATTCATATAAAGAAGATAATCATCAACCTTTCTCTCTGTATCTTTCGGAACGGTTGTATATGTTACATATATAGCGAAATCCGAGTACGTATGACTCGGAGCATAATACTCTTCATCAGTATCAACGTCAATACTCTTAACCCAATCTTTAGGAAGTTTGTGAATGTAACCCTCTACCTGATCGTGAACATACGAATATTGATATTGAAGTGTTGTTGCATCATTGGGCTTATAATGAAGCTCTATTCCTTTTGCTTTCCTTCTCTCGGAAATCTCAGAATAAATCTTATCCTTCTCTTCGAACTCTATACTGTCCGCATGAGTCTCATTATACTCCATTCGTTCAACAGCTGCTTTGGCCTTATCGTCACCCTTATCAGCAAGCTTCTGATACCATGATTTTGCCTTCTCCAAATCAACAGGAACAACAAAATCACTCTTCTGACCATTCGTATCAATTTTGTTAAGACCATTCTCATAAATGTCGCCAAGACGCATGTACGCCTGTGTTATATTGTGCGTAGTTGCCCTCTCGAGATATGTTATAGCCTTGGAAAAATTCTGAATGTCGAGCATGAGAAGACCAAGCTTATATAACATGTTGCCATCATCGACTATATTGATATATCTCTCATAGTACTTGGCAGCACGCTCATGATCAATCTTTGCCTTAATATTGGAATACTTACCGGTTTCAAAAACCTCACCCAAAATCTTAAGAGCCTCGCAACCGTACTGCTGATAGCGACTCTCCATACTTCCAATATCAGCTATAGAATCAAGTGCTTTGATTGCCTCCTCCGAGATGCCGTGCTCTATAAGCTCCTTGGCTTTATTATATTGTCTGTCTACATTATCTGTCTGTTCAACTTCATTAGCAGAAGTTTTTCTAACAAACGGAATCTTATTCAAAAAATCGGAAAACCCCATAACTCCACCTACTTTTCTACCAGATACCTAACAAATAATCCAAAACAATGGACAGATTATATTCTATCATATTGTCACAAATAGGGCAAGTAAAGAACCCTATTATTCTGCATTTTTGATATATGCAACAATATCCTTTAATGCCTCTGCCTCATCATCACCTTCTGCTGTTACAGTAATCTCTTCATCCTGATTGAGACCAAGACTCATCATACCCATAATGCTCTTTGCATTAATCTTCTTGTCACCCGACTCAATAAAAACACGACTTTCAAACTGGCTTGCCTTTTGTACCAATACGGCCACAGGTCTTGCCTCTGCATCTTGCGAAAGATTAACGTTGACAGTTTCGCTAACCATGGTAAAAACCTCCTTGAAAATAAATGATTCGACTATGATTGTCTGAGTTCTTCAGCAATCTTGCCTATCTTTCTTAATCTATGGTTCACACCGGATTTGGATATCGGTGGTTCCAACATTGTTCCTAAAAGTGCCAGATCAGCATCCGGCTGTTCCAACCTAAGTTCTGCAATCTCACGAAGCGAGTCGTTAAGATACTTAAGTCCTTTTGTCTTTTCTATATATTGAATATCTTCTATCTGTCTTCTTGCTGCTCCGACTGTTTTCTTGATATTGGCAGTTTCGCAGTTAACCTGACGATTGATATTATTACGCATATCCTTAAGTATTCGGATATTTTCCATATCCATAAGACTTACATATGCCTCCATGATGTTGAGCATGTCAACTATCATAGAACCTTCTTTCAAATAAACAACGTAATACTTTTTGCGCTTAACAATCTTGGCTTCCAAAGAAAAACCGGTAATAATCTCCTTGACTACCCCTGCCATATCCTTATTGCGCAACACTATTTCAAAATGATAAGCCTTATTGGGATCATTTACCGAACCGTTGTTAAGGAATAATCCTCTTAAAAATGCCTTCTTGCAGCAATCCTTCAAAATCACCTGTCGCGGAAACCGGCAATTCTCTAATGATATGCCATGCGTAGAGACATACAAAATCTCGTTATCAACAAGATTCTCTTCAAGTTCATCATCATCCAGCCAATCCTGTGCCATTTCATCTACCGCGTCAGCAAGCTTCACGGTTGTGAGAAATCGTCTGCACGTATCAGGATCGGAAATAACAATATTCTTGCCATCTGTATCGTATGTAATTTCTTTGTTAAATAATATATCTGTAAGCCTGCAGATCTTGTTGTAGGCAAGCTTATTCTCCGGAAAGAGTCGAAGATAAATGTTACCTGACGAAAACATAACTTCACCGGACGCAAGCGTCAATGCCAAAAGCTCGGCGATCTGACAATGCCTGGCAACTGTGCTGTGTTTTTCTATCTCTTCCTTCACCTTGGTAGAAAACGACATAATCACTTTCCCTTTCTGACTGCATCCTTTTCTATATCTCTGTGTTCAACTCTTATGCTGTAAGGTGTCGATTCCAACTCCTTGTATATTCCATTGGCAAGTGTTACCGATCTGTGCTTACCACCGGTACAACCCACTGCTATAACAAGACCATTTTTCCCTTCTTTGATATAGTTGGGAATCAAAAACTCCAACAAATCAACGGTCTTATTAAGGAACTCTTTTGCCACATCAAACTGCATAACAAAGTCCCTAATCGGATCGTCATTACCGGTAAATGGGCGCAGATCCAAATCATAGTATGGATTCGGCAAAAACCTCACATCCAGAACAAGATCCGCATCTCGCGGTATTCCATACTTAAATCCGAAAGAAACCACACTTACGATAAAGTTGGCATATTCGGTATTCTCGATAAATATCTTTGCAAGCTCTGCCTTTAACTCTCTTGTAAGCAAGCTTGTTGTATCTATAATATAGTCTGCTTCTTTTCTAAGGAACGCGATTCTGCTTCTCTCGCTTTTGATTCCTTCCTCAATCCGTCCGTCTCTTGCAAGCGGATGGTTACGTCTTGTTTCTTTGTATCTCTTGATAAGTACGTCATCGTTAGAATCCAGGAAGAGTATCTCATAATCGTAGTTCTCGCTCTTGAGTTCGGCAAGACATTCCGATAACTGTTCAAGATATACTCCGCTTCGGATATCCACACCTATAGCCACGTTATCTATGTCGTTGTCCTTTGCATAGGCAATCTCTGCAAAATTCTTAATCAACTGAATCGGAAGATTATCCACGCAGAAATAACCGATATCTTCCAATGTGTTAAGCGTTGTACTTTTTCCGGCACCGCTCATGCCCGTAACGATAACAAACCTCATAATCTGCTCCCCATTAGTCTCCGATAACTTTAACCTCCGGCTCAAGTTCAACCGAAAACTTATCCTGTACAATTCGTTTCACGTCATTCATAAGCGTTACGACGTCCTGCGCCGTAGCACCACCTTTGTTAATCACAAAACCACAGTGTTTCTCGGAAACCTGTGCTCCACCAACCGTATAGCCCGCAAGGCCGGCATCCATTATAAGCTTGCCTGCAAAATATCCTTCCGGTCTCTTAAATGTTGAACCCGCACTTGGAAACTCAAGCGGCTGCTTTGTCTTTCTGGCAAGTGCCAATTCATCCATTTTCGCTTTTATCTCTTCCTTGTTGCCCTCTTTTAACATAAGATCGGCACCAAGCACGATGTATCCCTTATCCTGCACAATACTGTGACGATAAGCAAACTCCATCTCTTCACACGATTTCTTGAAAATGTTGCCGTTTTCATCCATTAAAGAAACGCTCTTGACGATATCTTTCATTTCGCCACCGTAAGCGCCTGCATTCATAACGATAGCACCACCCAAGGTTCCCGGGATTCCCGCTGCAAACTCAAATCCGGTAAGTCCCTCCTCAAGAAGTGATGCACCTAACTTATTAAGCATAATTCCCGCCTTGGCACTGACCATATTGCCCTTAACGGAATAACCTGCATAGTTTGTGTAAAGTCTGATAACCACACCGGACATACCCTTGTCACTTACAAGAATATTGCTTCCGTGTCCCAACACAAAAAACGGAACCTTCTCTGCTTTACAAAGCAAAACTACCTGAGACAATTCCTCCGTATCCATCGGCATCACAAAATACTGTGCCGGACCACCGATACGAAAAGTAGTATGCATAGCCATCGGTTCCTGAAGTTTGACATTGTCTTCTCCGACAATTCTATATAATTCATTCAATAAATTCTGATTCATTGCGTGACCAACCATTATCCTTTTTTATAATAAATGATTCCACACGTCCAAATTATGCCTGTCGTCGGACGCATAGATAATTATATTCTATCGTTTACCGTAAAATCAATATAAGAAGTCACGAAAAAAAAGGGGAGAAACTCTCCCCTTTCGTCTTTTTGAACAATGTAATTATACTATTTGGTTAAAATGGCTTCGGCACAACCGTAAATACCTGCGTCGTTGCCCAAAGTAGCTAAAACAAACTTTGTGTTCTTACATGCATGGAATACATACTGCTGATAGTACTTTGCAGTTGTATCAAGCAAAATATCTCCGGCTCTCGAAACTCCACCACCGATAACAAATGCTTCAGGGTCACAAACACAGGCAACTGTTGCAAGTGCCTTACCCAAAGTTTTACCGTGATCTTCAACAAGTTCAAGCGCAAGGTCGTCACCTTCTTTTGCTGCATCAAATATTTCCTTTGCAGAAATATACTGAACATTTCTAAGCTTAGAAGCTCGATCTGTATTGTTGAGAGCACGCTCTGCCATTCTTGTTATACCTGTTGCTGAAGTGTACTGCTCAAGGCATCCCTTCTTACCGCAGCCGCAGACTTCCGTCTCAGAATCATTTACACAAATGTGTCCTATCTCGCCGCCTGCACCGTTAATTCCGTAAAGCATCTTTCCGTTGATTATGATTCCTCCACCAACACCGGTTCCAAGCGTTACCATAACGATTGAAGAGAAGCCCTTACCGCCTCCCATCCACATCTCACCGAGAGATGCCATGTTTGCATCATTACCAACCTTGCAAGAAAAACCTGTCAGGTTCTCAAACTCTGTCTCAACATTGAATACGCCCCAACCGAGATTAACGCATCTAAGCACTGTTCCGTCATCTCTTACAGGACCGGGAACGCCGATACCGGCACCGATTACGTCCTCTTTGGATATTCCTTTTTCTTCTATTTTGGCATTAATCGCAGAAGCTACATCAGGAAGAATATACTTGCCGCCTTCGTCCTTTCTTGTAGGGATTTCCCACTTATCAAGAAGCTCGCCTTCCTCTGTGAAAAATCCAAGTTTTACTGTAGTTCCTCCGATATCTACTCCAAATACGTATTTGCTCATTTTGATTCTCCTTACTTATATTTTATTTCTTCATATTCTGCGTCACTCTGTTGTATATCTCCTGCGCTGCATTGTAGCCCATCTCTTTCTGACGATGGTTGACAGCTGCCGATTCAACAATAATCGCAAGATTTCGACCCGGTCTAATCGGGATGTTGTACGTTACCACCTGATTACCAAGGTACTCTGTATAATGGTCCTCTAGTCCCATTCTATCATAGTTGGCTTCCTTGTCCCACTCTTCGAGATTGATTACTAGGTCTATACTCTGAGTCATTTTAACACACTCAAAACCGAAAAGCGCCTTAACATCAATGATACCTATACCTCTAAGTTCGATGAAATGTCTTGTTATCTCTGGCGAGGTACCGACAAGCGTATCATCAGACACTTTCTTAATCTCTACCACATCATCCGAAACAAGACGATGTCCACGCTTGATAAGTTCAAGAGCAGCCTCCGACTTACCGATTCCGCTTTCACCCGTAATAAGAACACCGACACCATACACATCTACAAGCACCGCATGAATCGAGATTCTCGGTGCAAGTTCTACATGAAGCCATCTAACAGTCTCGTGAACAAATGCAGACGTCGTTGCCTCCGTCGTAAGAACAGGAATACCGTATTTCCTTCCCGCCTCAATAATAAAATCCTGAGGCTCTAATCCACGGCAGAACACAAGGCACGGGAAGTTGTGCTGAAACAACTTATCAAATATCTCCTCGCGCTTCTTTTTGTCGTCCATGCTTGCAATATAAGCATGTTCAACATTACCACATATCTGAATCCTGTTTTCATCAAAATGTTCAAAGAAACCGGACAACTGCACCGCCGGTCTGTTGATGTCAGGATCTGTTATTAAAATCTCGTCAGTATTAATCTCGGGAAGATGATTGACGAGGTTCATTTTCTCTATTAACTGCGTTAGTGTTATCGAGTACATATCGTCTCCTTTCTACACTGTTACTATGTTTTTGGGGCGTTGCCACCTCAAAAAATGTCTTTGACAATTATACATCATAAATCCAAGAAGCACAATATATCTTCATTGCAACTTATTCTTATCAGAGCGTTTTTTCCACCTGCGCTCCACCGTCGAAAGATTAGGTCCCTCATCCTGTTCTGTAATCTTCATGGACGATAGAACAACATCAAACATTTCTCCAAAATCATCACCGTAGTCGTTGGACTTCTTAAGATATGACGACACTATCCATATACTTAATGAAAACGCTATTCCCGCGCTCAATATAATAGTTACTATTACAAGCTCCATAGCTACCCCTCCTGTCTTTCCTTAACGTATCGGTCTGTCTGTTTAAGAGCCGTAAGCTTGGTATTCTTCTTAATATCATAGAAGTTTTTAAATCCAAACCTGATTCCCGGAGCCATCATAATAAGACCCGTCAAATAATGAATACTTATAGGATTCTTCAAAAACAAAAACCACGGATATAAAATGCACCATAGAATTATTGTAAGAAGCAGCCAAAGAATAAGAATGGTTTTTTTCACTTTTTCCCTGTTATACGGAACACTTCCGACAAGTTTTTCCGTCTGCCCGTTTATTATTAAAGTATATGGTTTTCCATCGTTAACAAACGTTGCAAACCACGCAGGATAAAGAGCATAATGTATTCCTGTTATCTCAAACTTTGGGTCGTTTTTAAGGATTTTGACATTATTGGCCACAACACATCTTTTTAGTTCATTTTCAAATACACTCTTTGCTCTGACAACAGCACGCGCTCTTATTTTATCTTCATTGGCATCATGAAAATCAGCGTAAAAACCCGAAAGATACTCCGGCGAAAACTTTTTAAGATACCCCGGGTAGAACGGATTTAATTTCCTTGAAAGCGTATCATCAAGCCTTACTGATGCATCAAATGCAAGCTTATCAAAATCACATTCCGCTTTTCTGTAATAACAAATTGCTTTTGAGTTTTGGGCAGTTCCGACAGTTCCAAGAAGATATGCCGTATCCTCATAATGAATGTCATACAGAAAATACGGTATGTATATTCCCCTTACTCTTTTCATCTCAACATTCTTGATATCATCAGGTACAAAAAAGCCATCAGCAAAATTGTCTTTTATGATAGAGATAGCCTGCGCTTTTGTCACCTTAAACGGCAGAATGTAACGTGGTCTCCTTGCACTTTCTAATCTGGAAAACACAAGGGTTGGCTGTCCGCAATATGAACAGAAAGTGGACACCTCAACATCATTGACCATTATCTCAGCGCCGCACGCCGTACAAGAATAAATGTTGACCTCCATTGTATCTCCGTCTTCCGATAGAACCTTTTTTTCATCACCGCCGTATTCTGTTTCTTTTTGACCTCGCTTTTCATAATCCTCTGAAAGCTCATATGTTTCATACAGGTTACCGCAGCTTTCACACATCATTTTGCCTGTAACAGGATCATAAACAAGTGCCGCACCACAGGCAGGACAATCAAGTATCATTTGCATTCCTCCTACAATTCAATCTTCATTCTATAGTACTCCGACTGTTCGTCCTTAAAGCCAAGATTACGATATAGCTTATGTCCATCCTCTGTCGACTTAAGTTCAACATAATCAAGGTTCTTAAGTTTGGCATCCTCTAACAGATTATTCATAAGCTGCTTTGCAATGCCACATCTTCGATAGTCCGGCTTGACATATACATTTAACACTGTGCCCGTTCGTCCGTTGATAAAGCTTGGATTAGACGGCTTTTCAGTTATAAGCAAAAAGCAGCAACCGACAGGTTCTTCCCCAACACGTGCCATGTAAACAAAGAAATCCTTGTCTAAATGTTCCCGGTAGTAGATGGGAAGTCGCTCCTCTATAACATCACGTTCTTCCTCCTTAATCCCACCGATATCCGCCTCCAGATAATCAAGGCGGAACCTTGTAAGCATATTAACATCTTCAATTGTGGCTCTTTGGTATGTAATGTTCATATTCCCTCTCATATATTACGGTCTGTTGACCTTGTCCCTGCTGTCGGTTATTTTCATTGACGATTGAATAACATCATACATTTCCGCAAACTTGTCCTTGATAATAGATGAAAAATCACAACGTAACTGCGTAATCGCTTTCGTACATTTCTTTTAGTTTTGTCTCTTTGTTGTACTGCTCTCCGATACAGAACTCTTTAGACCAGCACATGTAATAAGCCCAAGGCACTTTTGACTGCTCCAATGTTTTGATATCCGGAAGATATCCTATCTCGGCAAGCGCAGCCACCTTATTCTTTGTCGTCTGCTCAAGAAGTTTGTCAAAGTCCTCTTTGTAATCTGTATCTTTGTATTTCTCAAGGTAAATATCTACTGAAATTACATCCACATATTCATCACCCGGATAACCCTCTTTGAGTCGACAATTCCATACCCACAACAGATTGTCCAAGTGCTTTTCGTTGACATAGTAATCAAACATCAACTTATAAAGTTCGCGCGCAACCTCAGGACCTTTTGCACCCCACCAAAACCAGGTACCATCTGACTCATGGAACGGTCTCCAAAGAATAGGAATCCCTGCCTCTTTAAATCTGACAAGTTCCTCCGCAATCACGTCCATATCATGATAAAATGCTTCCCTCTCGTAGCTACCTTCGACAAGTACCTGCGATGCATCAAAATCCGTGTGCTCGGCATAAAAGCTCTTGTCCTCGCCACCAATTGGGGAATACCAATGGAAAGAAAATGTTACTATTCCGTTTGTTGTGGTCGCCCACTCATAAGCCGTATCAAGTGTACCCTGATTCTCATATACTTCCGTAAGACACGCTTCCGAAGCGTTCTCATAGTTAATATTCGGTGAATAACCAAGCAACTCAAAGCCACGAAGCTTCGGTTCTTTGCCGGTAACATTTTTGATATATTCAATCTCCTCACACGGTTTTGTCTGTGTGTGCTGACCTGTAATTATTCCCTTTCCCTGCACGCTGTACAGATAATCAAGTAACTGTTTTGCTTCCTCTGTTGCATTCTTATTAACCGGATTCATAATATTCCCCTCCCACCATTAGTAGTAATTAGATAGTTGCAAATTATATTCACGTAAATTGTCATTTAACACCCAATTATATACGAGTTGCTCCATTACTTCGTAATTCTCGCAACTCTTCAAGCATTCGGAATCCACTGGTTTTCAAAGAAAACCGCTACTTCCTCATGTTTGGTCGTGTCATAAAGTCAAACTACTTTTTGTGCAAGCACAAAGCAGTTTGGACTTTTGACACTGATATTATATTATTATAATATCATCTGTGTAATAAAACAATATCGGTGGTCGTAAAAACTGCCGATATTAGCTAATTCATTCTGCTTCATGGAAGAATGTCCATATTGCATTGGCAACCTCCGGTGTTATTCCTTTAACAGAGGTAAGATTCTCAATGGTTGCATTTCTTATCTTGTCTATTTCTTTAAAATGCTTAAGAAGTGCCTTACGTCTTGCCGGGCCAACGCCTTTGATGTCATCTAGGATACTGTGCACCTGTTCTTTTCCTCTAAGTTGTTTATGATAGGTGATTGCGAATCTATGCGCCTCGTCCTGAAGTCTTGTTATCATTCCAAAAACTTCACTGTTCTTCGGAAATTTTATCTCCTGATTATTATAATAAAGTCCTCTGGTTCTGTGGTTGTCATCCTTAACCATACCGCAGACCGGAATATCAAGTCCAAGATTATTAAGTACTTTGAGTGCAATATTGACCTGACCTCGTCCACCGTCCATCATTAGAATATCCGGCATGACATCAAAACGCTCATCTGTGAAACGTCTCGTCAACACCTCTTCCATACTCTTGTAATCATCCGGACCGGTAACGGTTCTTAGTTTGAACTTCCTATATGCATTTTTTCTTGCACGTCCCATTTCAAAAACTACCATAGAAGCAACTGATTGATAACCGCTTGTGTTCGATATATCAAATGCTTCCAACCTGTCAGCAGAAGGAAGGCCAAGCATATTTGCAAGTTCATTGGCGGCACCTACGGTACGCGCCTGTTCACGTTTAATTTTTTCCAAATCACGCGACAATACCACCGACGCATTCTCCCTTGCAAGGTCTATCATTTTGTGTTTCTCACCTTTTTGCGGTGTTATGATGTGAACCCTTCCGCCACGAAGTTTTGACAGCCAATCTTCCAGAAGTTCCTGCTCCTCTACCTCATACTCAACCAGTAATTCATTAGGTACGAAGGGCGTGCCATTATAATACTGTTTGATAAATGACGTTATTATCTCCGTTCCGACACCATTGTCAGTCGATATATCCGTTTTATCAGCTGACAAACTTTCATTTTCAGCATCGCCCAAGGCAATTACCGATTCTCTTTCATCCACCGTCACGTCACTATATGTCATGTGGAAATGTTCCCTTCCCAGAAGTTTTCCATCACGCACAAAGAACACTGATACGACCGTCTCCTGCCCGCGTCTTGCCATGGCTATGATATCCTGATCAATACCGACATTTTTAACAACTCTCTGTGAGCCTGTCACGTGCTGCACACTTTCTATAAGATCACGATAAGTTGCCGCCTCCTCGAACTCATAACTTGCAGCTTTTTCTTTCATTTTTGTCTCAAGATCACGTATTACTTTCTTGTAGTCGCCGTTCAAAAAACCGAGCAGGTTATCAATCTTTTTCGCATACTCTTCCTTGCTGATGTATCCCTGACACGGTGCCGCACATTGTCCCATCTGATAATACAAGCACGGACGTCCGACCCCGATATCCTTGGGAAGAGATTTATTACAGGTACGTATTCCATATAACTTCTTGACAAGTTCTATCGTATCCTTAACGGCAGCCGCGCTTGTGTATGGTCCGAAATATTTTGCCCCGTCTCTTTTCATCTGCCGTGCAAACAGTACTCTTGGAAAATCCTCGCCGACAGTAACTTTCATAAAAGGGTAACTCTTATCATCCTTAAGCATAGTGTTGTACTTTGGACTATGTTCCTTGATTAGAGTATTTTCAAGTACCAATGCCTCTAGTTCCGAATCGGTAACAATATATTCAAAGTAGTCTATCAAAGATATCATTTTGTCAATCTTCGGACCACGATTAACCTTGGCACGAAAATAAGAGCTAACCCTCCTTTTGAGATTGATAGCCTTACCAACGTATATTATCTCATCATCCGCAGCATGCATAATATACACACCGGGACAATCCGGTAATTTTTTCAGTTCTTCCTTTAAATCAAATCCGTCTTTCATAATAAATATCCTTCCGATGAGATAATTATATATCAATTTGTGATATTTGAAAACTTATAAAAACAAAGCCCCAATACTTATACAGTATCAGGGCTTTAAATCTCCATGTAACTCATTTAATTTTTGTGGATGAGTTTACTTTCTCTCTTCTTCCTCGCCGGCAGCCTTTAAGCTTTCGCCGGTGATTTCTTCGTAGATTTGCATGAACTCCTTGCCGGTAATTGTCTCCTTCTCAATAAGGAACTCGGCAAGCGCATCAAGTACAGGAATGTTTTCCTTAAGAAGTTTGTATGCCTTGTCATAAGACTTCTTGATAATCTTTCTCACTTCATTATCAATCTTTGTTGCAGTCTCTTCCGAACAGTTAAGTGCAAGACTTCCGTCGAGATATCGATTCTGAACCGACTCTAACGCCACCATTCCAAACTTGTCTGACATACCATAAATGGTAACCATTTTTCTTGCCATGTTTGTTGCCTGCTCTATATCATTGGACGCACCAGTTGTAACAGAATCAAACTTAAGCGATTCTGCCGCACGGCCCGCAAGGAATGTTACTATATCTTCTTCCATCTCAACCTTGCTGTTAAGATATTTTTCTTCTTCAGGAACCTGCCATACATAACCCAAAGCACCCATAGTTCTCGGCACAATCGTAATCTTTTGTACCGGTTCTGTGTGACTCTGAAGCGCTGACACAAGAGCGTGTCCTGTCTCATGGTAAGCAACAATTCGTTTCTCCTTCTTACTCATGATACGATCCTTCTTCTCTTTTCCGGCAAACACAACCTCAACTGCCTCAAAAAGATCCGACTGACTGACATATTCTCTTCCCGCCTTAACCGCTGCAAGTGCGGCTTCATTTATCATATTCGCAAGGTCTGCACCAACTGCACCCGAAGTTGCAAGCGCAAGTTCACGAAAATCGACCGTCTCATCCATTTTGACATTCTTGGCATGAACCTTAAGTGTCTCGATACGGCCCTTAAGGTCAGGTTTTTCAACGATAACTCGTCTGTCAAAACGTCCCGGACGAAGCAGTGCCTTATCAAGAATTTCAGGTCTGTTAGTTGCTGCAAGAATGACAATACCTTTAGAAGTATCAAAACCATCCATCTCTGCAAGCAACTGATTTAACGTCTGCTCACGCTCCGAATCGCCACCGCCGTACTTACTGTCACGACTTCTTCCGATAGCATCTATCTCGTCTATAAAAATGATACACGGCGCCACAGCAGTTGCCTGTTTGAAAAGGTCTCTTACTCGTGATGCACCGACACCTACATACAACTCCACAAAATCAGAACCCGAAAGTGAGAAGAACGGAACATTCGCCTCACCCGCAACAGCCTTGGCAAGTAAGGTCTTACCTGTACCCGGAGGGCCGACAAGCAATGCACCTTTTGGAAGCTTTGCACCAATCTCCAAATACTTCTTAGGGTTGTGCAGGAAATCAACCATTTCTTTCAGTGATTCCTTCGACTCTTCCTGTCCGGCTACATCCTCAAATGTAATACCTGTCTTTTTCTCCATATACATCTTGGCATTGCTTCTGCCAACGCCCATTATTCCGCCGCCGCTTTTGCTCATCGAGCGCATAAACAGCCAGATAATAATATAGAAAACACCTATCATTACTACATAAGACAAAATGTTACCTATAATCGCTGAACTGCTCTCGTCTATCGCTTTGTAATCAAGCTCACCTTTTTCTTTGGCTTTCTCCAATCTGTCAACCAGATACAAATCCGAGATTCTTGTACAATGATATACCTTCTTACCCTTCTTGCTTGAGGAATAATTTTTCTCCGTATCCGCGGAAGCTTTGCCGTCCTTCTTTGCCTCTTTGGCAAGTTGCTTATCACTCTTCGGTATTACCTCAATAGATGAACTGTATATCTTCACCTCTTTGACAGTACCCTCATCAATCATATCAAGAAAGTCGCTATACGAAATCTCTATCTGCTGACTTGCCTGATATTTGCTGTACGCATAAAAGAACAACAATGTCAGACACACCGAAACCACAAGCATAAACAAAAAGCTTCTGTTCGGGCTTTTCTTGTTGTTGTTTTGGTCCTCATTATTATTCATGTTGTTATTATCCAAAACTTTCATCCTCCTGTTATTATATATGTATTAGTTACTAAACTTCATTACTACAATGGAATCATTTCAATTCCATGCTCAATGATAACAGTTATTATAGTAATTATCAATGGAATTTTGGTGTAGTTTCTGTGAAGTAAAGTTTTGCCAAAATTAAAAGAAGCAGCCAAAAGTTATAGGCTGCTCCTTAAAGGTAATGTAAAATGAATCAACTAATTACTGCTCGACTCCCTGATTGCTTTTCTTACAGGAAGTACAAATGTAGGCGAAACGGATAGTTCATCAATTCCCATCTTGATAAATTGTTCTGTAAGTGTAACATCCGCACCAAGTTCGCCACATATACCAACCCAGCAGCCACCCGCATGCCCATTCTTAATAACCTGCTCAATCATGCGAAGCACGGCAGGGTGATGCGAATCGTAGATATTGTCGAGTTTTGGATTCTGCCTGTCAATTGCAAGAGTATATTGCGTCAAATCGTTAGTACCGATACTGAAGAAATCGACTTCATTTGCAAGAAGATCACTTATCATAACCGCCGCCGGTGTCTCTATCATAATACCAAGTTCCACTTCACCGTAAGTAATACCGTTATCATCAAGTTCAGCACGAACCTCCTCGCATATCTTCTTAATCTTTCTCACTTCATCAACAGATATAATCATTGGAAACATAATCGATATCGTTCCGAACGCCGACGCTCTGTATAAAGCACGGAGTTGAGTTTTAAAAATCTCAACTCTGTCAAGACAGATACGAATCGCACGATAACCCATAGCAGGATTATCCTCATGTTCCATGTTAAAATAATCAACCTGTTTGTCAGCACCTATATCAAGTGTACGGATTACAACCTTACGGCCTGCCATATTCTGTGCTACGGTCTTATATACCTGGAATTGTTCTTCTTCTGTTGGATAGTCATCCTTTTCAAGATACAAAAACTCACTTCTGAAAAGTCCGATTCCTGCTGCATCATTAGCAAGAACATTGGCAACATCCGCAACACTTCCGATATTAGCGTATAAATGAATGTGCTTGCCGTCTTTTGTCTCATCCGGCTGACCTTTTAACTGCGAAAGAAGTTCTCTTGCTTCCTCTTCCTCTTTCCTCTTGGCAAAGTACGATTCTAATGTATCGGCATCAGGATCTACAAAAAACAATCCCTCCTTACCGTCTACAATTGCCATCTTGCCATCCCATTCTTCCTTGATATCTACCCCAATAAGAGCAGGAATATTCATAGTTCTTGCAAGAATTGCCGTATGCGAATTAGACGAACCAAGTCTTGTTACAAAAGCAAGAAGCTTGGTCTTGTCCATCTGTACAGTCTCACTAGGTGCAAGATCTTCCGCAACAATAATCACAGGTTCATCACCAAGTTCTCCATCCATATTCTTTCCGGACAAAACTCCGATAACTCTTTCAGAAATATCTTTGACATCTGCCGATCTTGCTTTAAAATATTCATCATCCATATCAGCAAACATCCTGGCAAAATTATCTCCGGTAGTTGCCACGGCAAACTCCGCGTTAACTCCATCATTTCTAATTATATTGTAAATCGAATCATTGTAATCATCATCATCAAGCATCATTTGATGCACTTCAAATATCGCAGCATTAGCCTCGCCAACTTCCGCCAACGCCTTGTCGTACAAAGCCCCAAGTTGCTCTATAGCCTTGCCTTTAGCTTCCTCGTATCTCTTAATCTCAGCTTCTGCGTCATCAATCTTTTCACGTTTGACCTGTTGTTGTCCTTTGGAATAGAAAAGAATTCTTCCTATCGCTGTTCCCTTAAAAATCGACTTTCCTTCATATTGTTCCATACGCCGCTCCCTTCTCTCATCACGAAATCACGATAAACCCAATACTTCAATACACAAACCCCATGTACCAAAAAACATAAAAGGCCATCACACCAAACATAACAATTCGGTGTGACAGCCTTAAAATTAAAGTTTTTCTTTCATAAACTCCTCAATCTTGGCAATAGCTGCATCTTCGTCATCACCTTCTGCCTTGACTACAACTTCTGCACCTTTCTTAACACCAAGCTGCATAAGTGCCATGAGCTTGGTTACATCCGCACTTTTACCATTAGCTTCCATTGTAATCTTCGATGCAAATGCCTTAGCCTCCTTAACAAGGAGTCCTGCCGGTCTTGCATGGATACCAACTTCATCAGTAATTACATACTTAAATTCCTTCATATCTAACACCTTTCCTTTCTCAAACTGGTTGCTATGTGAGAACGATTACTCATGTTGCCATTCTTAAATTGTCCTCTTTTAATTCAACGTTCCGTCTTTCAATGTAAGCTCATTATAACAAAGCATTTCTACAAAGTCAACAAGTTTACTGTCTTTTGCAAAGCAATTTGACATTTTTGTCTTATTACACAAAATATGAACTCATCTTCGTGCATTTGTGGTATCGTTCTCATCATTTTGCACAACACATTTTATTGTAACAGCACGCCGTTCTTCCCCAATTATTGTCCTGTTTCACTTGACAAAAGGCAAAAAAACACTACTATATTAATATGTAATTTTACATTAAAGGAAAGGAAACAGGTAATTATGAAGACACCATTTGTAACCAAGGCACAAATCGATACAATTTGCAGTAAGTATCCCACACCTTTTCACCTTTATGACGAGAAGGGTATCCGCGAGAATGCAAGAGCATTAAAAAAAGCATTTTCATGGAACGAAGGATACAAGGAATTCTTCGCAGTTAAAGCAACTCCTAACCCAACAATCCTTAAGATCCTCAAGGAAGAGGGTTGCGGAACAGACTGTTCGTCAGAAACAGAACTTATAATGTCCGACAAATGTGGTTTTGCCGGAGAAGATATCATGTTCTCTTCTAACGATACTCCTGCCGAAGAGTTTGCACTTGCCAACAAACTCGGTGCCACAATTAACCTTGACGATATAACACATATTGACTGTGTCAAAGAAGTACTTGGAAGCATTCCCAAGCGTATATCTTGTCGATACAATCCGGGTGGAACATTCTCAATATCCAACACAATCATGGATAATCCGGGTGATGCCAAATATGGAATGACAAGACCTCAAATTGCAGAAGCATTCTCACGTCTTAAAGAGCTTGGTGCAGAGGAGTTTGGTATGCATGCATTTCTTGCAAGTAACACAGTAACCAATGATTACTACCCGACGCTTGCAGGCATTCTTTTTAAGACTGCCGTTGAGCTTAAGGAAGAAACCGGCGTTGCTGTATCATTTATCAACTTATCAGGTGGTATCGGAATTCCATACACACCGGACAAGGAACCAAATGATATATTCGCAATCGGTGAGGGTGTAAGAAAGGCTTACGAAGAGATTCTCGTTCCTGCCGGAATGGGTAATGTCGCAATATACACAGAACTTGGACGTTTCATGTTGGCTCCTTACGGACACCTTGTTACAAAGGCAATTCACGAGAAGCACACACATAAGGAGTATATTGGAGTTGATGCTTGTGCAGTTAATCTTATGCGCCCTGCAATGTACGGTGCTTACCATCATATTACCGTTATGGGCAAGGAAAATGAACCTGCCAATTATACATACGATATTACAGGTTCGTTGTGCGAGAATAACGACAAGTTTGCAATAGATCGCAAGCTTCCCAAAATTGATATGGGCGACATCTTAGTAATACACGACACGGGTGCTCATGGATTTGCTATGGGATACAATTACAACGGCAAATTAAAATCATCCGAGATACTTTTAAAAGAAAACGGCGATACAGTTATGATTCGTCGTGCAGAAACTCCCGATGATTACTTTGCCACATTAGAGGAGTTCTGGGATGTCGAAATTTAAAAAAGAAAAAAGAGGACAAACGATGAAGAAGCGTCTCTCATTAATGATTCGAAGAAACATTTTGAGAGTACCTTACATGCTTCTTAGAATGATTCTTTTTGCGGAAAACGACAAAGTTTCCGTAGAGAAGAAATTCGATTTGATACGTGAAATCGGCGAACGAGGTTGCAAAAGCGGTAACGTCAATATTCATGGGTACGGAGTTGAGAACTTTCCTAAGGAATCCGGATATATAATGTATCCTAACCATCAGGGACTGTTTGATGTTATGGGACTTGTTTATCTTAAACCCGCACCCTTTGGTGTAATTATCAAAAAGGAAACAGAAGACATATATCTTCTTCGCAAGCTTATTCATCTTATGGGCGGAATGTTCATGGATAGAAACGATGTAAAACAAGGTCTTACCGTTATTAATGCAGTAGCAGATGAAGTTAAGAACGGAAGAAACTTCCTTATTTTTCCGGAAGGCACACGTTCAAAGAACGGCAATAAATTAGGCGATTTCAAAGGTGGAAGCTTTAAGGCTGCAACCAAGGCGAAATGTCCGATTGTTCCGATTGCAATCATTGACTCTTATCTTCCGTTTGATATAAGCTCTACCAAATCGGTTGATGTTCAGATTCATATACTTCCTCCAATCAACTATGAGGAGTACAAAGGTATGAAAACTGCTGAGATTGCCGATATGGTCAAAGAACGAATCGAGAAGGTTATAGCCGAAAACGAAAATAACTTTTCAAACCAAGAATTGAAGAATGCATAACAAAAAGGAGAAGCAATTGCTTCTCCTTTTCACTATCCAAGTATTAACTTGCTTTTCTTTCAATGATGTTGGCAAACTCGCCCGCCGTAATTGCTTTTGAATAATACCAACCTTGCAAATAATCACAACCGATATTACTGAGTCTTTGTTGCTGTTGCTGAGTTTCCACTCCCTCTGCAACTATATCGACATTTAATTCCTTAAGCATTCCAACCGTGTACTTCAGTGTTATGTCTGCTTTCTCATTCTCAAACGCATTCCATACCATGAGCTTATCAAGCTTAATAATGCGGAATGGGAACTGATGAATATAA
Source organism: Lachnospiraceae bacterium (assembly GCA_024698145.1). Taxonomy (GTDB): domain Bacteria; phylum Bacillota; class Clostridia; order Lachnospirales; family Lachnospiraceae; genus CAG-590. The sequence goes on along the minus strand of JAILRO010000045.1, from coordinate 112,369 downwards.
CCAAGTGTTGAATATCCTGAACCATAATCATCAAGCGAGAATGATATACCTCTCGAGTGGAGTTTCTCAACATTAGACTGCAGTGTAGCCAACGCTTCAATCTCAGCAGTCTCAGTAATCTCAAGGTTAATCTGATCCGGTCTTACATGATACTTGTTCATAATCTCAAGCATCTGTTCTACAAAGTTTTCCTGCATACATTGAACAACAGAAACATTTACCTCAATGTAATCAATCGTCGTTTCAGAAAGATTATTCTCAGAGATAAACTCACAAACTTTCTCAAATACAAAATTACCAAGTTGAAGTATTCTTCCGGTTCTTTCTGCTATAGGTATGAATATCTCCGGAGAAATATATCCGAGTTTCTCATCCTTGAGTCTTACAAGTGCCTCCGCCGAAGTATAGCAATTCCTCTCCGTGTTATATATAGGCTGATAATAAACTTCAAGTGTTTCATACTTAAGTGCTTCCGCAAGTGCATTCTCAATTGCTTTCTCCTTGCGCATAGCATTAAGATCAATGTCTTTCGTAAATACTACAGAACCTTTGCCCTGTCTCTTCGCATAAAGAAGTGAATAATCAAGTACCTCTATAAGACCATTTAATGTATCCCCGTCATTAGGATAGCAAACACATATCGTTGTTGTAGATAACGAAATAGCCAATTCGTTGTAAATCCATGGATGTCTGAAGCGTTCTTTGATTGTATCAAGAACCTCATCAATATCTTCATGTCCATGTCTTAATTGTAACGCAAATTGATCGGAACCATACCTGAACACTTTACCGCGTCGGGTAAGTGTGTTCATAAAGTTAGCTACCTGATGTAGCATAACATCGCCCATCTCTATTCCGTATGTTTTATTAACAATCTTGAAATCATCAAGAGCGATAATTATAAGGTCAAAGTTCTCTTTGTTTGCAATATCAATATTCAAAATCTCTTCCATGATTTGTCTGTTCATAAGCTGCGTGTTACCATCCAATATACCGGAAGGATTCTGAGCAATCTCGTATAATATAAGCATTGCAATCGCAACAACATAATTGATAAAGAAATCTTTGGTAAGGAAATACTGAACCGTCATACCTGCAAGCACAAGGAGTGTAATCAATGTGATAACAGTAAGTTTTCCGAAAGATATTATCTCTACATGCTTGGTTGCATAGATAAGACCGAATAACACCGCATATATAGCAACTCCACCAAGAATCAGAAGTCTCTTTGTTCCTATAATTCCCATCTCTGCGTCCAACACATACAAATTATGATGAAGGAAATTGTCACTCATAATATATATATACGCAAGTACAGGAGCAAGAAACATAAACTTGGCAAACTTGTCAGATCTAAATGACTTACCTGACCACAAAAGCATATAGTACATAAAAAGCAAAGTGCAGAAATACTCAAAAGCAAAGAACAGGTCAGCAAAGAAATACGCTTTGATTCCAACTGCGTGACCGGCAATGCTCATCTCACTCTCCATCAGCACGCTACAAACAACGACCATGATTTGAACAACGCACATAGAAAAAAATATAAAACTCCTCTTAATAGGGATAGTTTTCTTGGCTGCAAGCATTAAAAGTATTATCAACAAAATACTTGCCGCTGCAATATCGTAATGCGAATTAATTCCTAAGTTCAAATACTCATCCTCCTTGACGGTATACTTTCCATCATATCCTTACTTATAGTTATTGAATCTCCATCATTTGAAGATTCATATCGACAGAACCGTTTATTCCCGGTACTGTTCCGCTCTCGGTATACTGCCATATTGCGAACTCATACGGCCAATCCGGCTCATCCGCATATTGAGCATACCAAATAGGGTAATTGTAAACCTGATCAATATCAACGTAGAGTGAATAATACATTCTGTTGGTGTACATCATCACCTTTCTACCTGATTTTGCTATTGTTTCCAAGAAACCAAGACACGCTTGTGTATGTTGTTCTGCAGTAAGGTCATTAGTCCTTGCGTCATCAACCATCGGATCTTCTCTGTCTAATACTATAGGGTATGACAAGTTGTAGTCTCCGAGATTTGCAAGCACATAATTAGCTTCCTCAACACCTTCTTCGTAACTGATTGCCTGTGAATAGAAATACACACCCACCGGTACTCCCGCTTCGGTAGCTCCACTCATATTAGCCGAATAATATGCATCTAGGGCAAGTCCTCCACTACCGTATCCACGATAACCTAATCTTATAAAAGCAAAGTCAACGTTAGGGGCAACGCTTTCCCAGTTGATAGAACCCTGGTGTTCCGATACATCAATTCCCACCTTTTTGACTGAGCCATCTTCATCTAGGTAATTCTTAAACATCCCACTGCTGTCTAAGTTAGAAAAATCCCAGTTATGCCTGTTGATATTAGCACTTATCTTAATCTTATGGACTTCCCCAAACTTGTCCGTAACGATTATATAACTGGCATGCATGAATCTTTCATAGTTATCTGCTGATATCGCTGCAATATCAGCATTACTGTAACCCGGTAATTTATCCGTACTCATGGTAAATGCTGTTCCCTTACCATAGTAACTCTTCTGACAACCACTCAGTCCAAAGGTGATACAGCACATAGCCGCAATCATAATCAGACGTTTTCTCATTCGTCAATCTCCTTTGAAGTGAATTTTTACTCACTTTTATTATACCTTATAAACGTTATTTCCACAATCAAAATTGTGCAATCATTTTCCATAATAATTCGACGGCTTTTTGTTACTATTTTATATTTTCATTGACTTCCAATTTTAATGATGATAAACTAGGCATGTATTTATAAAGTGTTTTACGATACCAACACTTCTCGCTTGGTATGCATACTACCTCTATTAATACGTAATTTTTTAAAGGGGGTACTTTTCATGAACAAAGGTACAGTAAAATGGTTCAACTCTACGAAAGGATTTGGTTTCATCACAAATAGTGAGACCGGCGAGGATGTATTCGTTCATTTTTCTGGTATTGTAGCTGACGGCTTCAAGACATTGGATGAAGGACAGACTGTAACATTTGACGTTGAGCAGGGTGCTAAGGGTGCTCAGGCTGTTAACGTAACTGTAGTTACAGAGTAATCGTCCAACAACTGATATATAAGACTTAAGTTTTTATATTTGTTTGTTCGAAGACAGAAAATTAATGCCACACCAACCGAGTCACTCGGCAGTGTGGCATTTTCCATGTCTTATTATTCCTTTGTTTGATTCTTACAAATGGAGAACTCTCTCCTGAATCTCTTGTGTACGTCCCTGATTCCAGAACTGTGTTCCTATATATCCGCAGGTACGTCTTGCAACATTCATAGTTTCCTCATCAGTATTACCGCAATTTGGGCACTTCCAAACAAGCTTACCGTCCTTGTTCTCTGATATCTGGATTTCTCCGTCATATCCGCATTTCTGACAGTAATCACTCTTTGTATTAAGCTCCGCATACATAATATTGTCATATATATGTTGCATTACAGCAAGCACAGCATCAATATTGTTCTGCATATTAGGAACTTCTACGTAACTTACCGCACCTCCCGGCGAAAGCTCCTGAAACTTAGCTTCAAAGGAAAGCTTGTTAAACGCGTCTATCTTCTCGGTTACATGAACATGGTAACTGTTCGTAATGTAGTTCTTATCTGTCACACCTTCAATCTTTCCAAAACGTTTCTGAAGGCACTTTGCAAACTTATATGTTGTTGACTCAAGTGGTGTACCATATATAGAGAAATCAATATTTGACTCTTTCTTCCATTTTGCACATGCATCATTAAGATACTGCATAACCTCAACAGCAAATGGTGTAGCCTCCGGATTCGTATGCGAAAGACCTGTCATATATCTTGTACACTCGCAAAGTCCGGCATACCCCAATGATATCGTTGAATATCCATCAAAAAGAAGCTTATCAATCTTCTCACCACGTTTAAGTCTTGCAAGCGCACCGTACTGCCAAAGAATCGGAGCAACATCGGACAAAGTTCCCTTCAAACGCTCATGTCTGCACATAAGAGCCTTATGACATAGTTCCAATCTCTCATCCATTATCTTCCAGAACTTGTCCATATCACCTTCTGATGAGCAAGCAACATCTACAAGGTTAAGAGTTACCACTCCCTGATTGAAACGTCCCCAGTATTTGTGCTTTGAAGGATCATAATTACCTGCATTAGCAAGATTACCAACACCTGCATCTGTAAATCTATCAGGAGTAAGGAATGAACGGCATCCCATACAAGCATATACATCGCCACCCTTAAGCTTCTTCATTATCTTTTCTGAAATGTAATCAGGAACCATTCTCTTAGCTGTACACTGTGCTGCAAGCTTAGTAAGATTCCAATACTTAGTACCTTCTCTTACATTGTCCTCCTCAAGAACATATATAAGCTTCGGGAATGCAGGTGTTATATAAACACCCTTCTCGTTCTTAACGCCTAATATTCTCTGACGAAGCATCTCTTCTATAACAAGCGCAAGGTCATCTCTTGTACGACCTTCCGGAACCTCATCAAGATACATAAACACGGTAACAAATGGTGCCTGTCCGTTAGTAGTCATCAAAGTGATTACCTGATACTGTATCATCTGAACACCACGTTTAATCTCTTCGCGAACTCTAAGTTCAGCTACCTTTTCAATCTGATTATGATCGAGGGCAATTCCTGCTGCCTCAAACTCATCCTGTACCATTTTAAGATATTTCTTACGACTCACATCTACAAAAGGTGCAAGATGCGAAAGCGTGATACTCTGTCCACCGTATTGAGAACTTGCAATCTGTGCAATACTCTGTGTTGCTATGTTACAAGCGGTAGAAAAACTCTTGGGTCTGTCTATCATTGTCTCGCTGATAACCGTTCCGTTCTGAAGCATATCTTCAAGGTTAACGAGACAACAATTGTGCATATGCTGTGCAAAGTAATCAGAATCGTGGAAATGTATGATTCCCTCTTCGTGAGCTTTAACAACATCCTCCGGAAGAAGAATACGTTTTGCGATATCTTTGGATACTTCGCCTGCCATATAATCTCTCTGAACGCTGTTAACAATGGGGTTCTTATTGGAATTCTCCTGCTTAACCTCCTCATTGTTACACTCGATAAGACTCAGAATCTGTTCATCAGTGGAATTAGCCTTACGTGCCAAAGCTCTTGTATATCGATATGTGATATACTTTCTTGCAACAGAAAATGCTTGAGCTTCCATAATTTCATTCTCAACCAAATCCTGTATTTCCTCAACACCGGCTGTTCTACTCATACTACTACATGTAAGCGTTACTTTCTTGGCAATGTCCTTAATCTGCTCATTCGTCAGACGGTCAGTTTCAACAACCTCCTTGTTGGCTTTAGCTACAGCGGCAACAATCTTACTTATATCAAACTCGACCTCTGTTCCACTTCGCTTGATAATCTTCATATCTGCAAGCTTTCCTCCTTTTTGTGAATCATAAAACCCCTTTATCTTCCGTACATTATGTCTACCAAACACAACATCTTGTGTTATTGTAATCTTTTTCAGGCTAAAATGCAAGGGGATTTTTTATCACTTGAAAGCTTCAAAACGTGTTTTTTTATTATAATTTCGTACCTGTTGTATAGATTGCACAAATAGATTTTAGCAAAATGTCAAGTCACCAAATCAGCATTTAAAAAACCGACCACCTTATATGGTAGTCGGTTCTGCTTTTAGTACTATAGCCGAAATCTTCGGCACAGAAATTCTTAATTGGTTGTCTTCAACCACGTATCTCTTTGATTCAAGAATATATGAATCTTCGGTTGTAAGTATGAGCTGCCTCATCGTTGTACCACTCATTATTCCCAACCTGTCAACACTAAGGCATAGCGACGTTTCTTCGTAATTATTATTAAGAATAATTACCATCTTATCTTTTCTGTTAAAACGTCCATAGGCGAATACCTTATGTGCACCGTATAAGAACATCAGCGAGCCTCGTTTTAATACCTCATTCTCCTTGTGAATCTTAATTATATCCCTATGGAATAAAATAAGGTCTCTATCCTCATGTCCCCACGGATATGTCCGTCGGTTATCCGGATCGGTCCATCCGCAAAGTCCGGCCTCATCACCATAATAAATTGTTGGTGCACCCGGCCAGGTCATCTGGAACACAACAGCCTCACGAAATACACCTTTGTTTATATTCTCATTAGCCGCCTCCGGACCTAATGTATGAGTTCTTCCTACTCGTTTATTGGTTCTTGTAAGGAATCTTGAATGATCGTGGTTAGAAAGCTCATTCATCGACACCTCAAGAGATTGTTGATGGAAACGGCTCATGTGATGACGAAGCGAACCGATAAGCGCATCAGGATTACCAAGAAGGTCTCCTCTAAACTCATCCGAATGCTTCTCAACTCCGGTAAGGAACCATGTAATCGGCTCCATGAACGCATCATAGTTCATAACAGTATCCCACTGATCACCGTAAAGCCAATTCCTCGGATCACCATAATGCTCTGCCAAAATTATCGCATTAGGATTCGCCTCTTTAACAACTCTACGGAAATCACGCCAGAATCTGTGGTTAAACTCTTCAGAATGTCCAAGATCCGCAGCAACATCAAGTCGCCATCCGTCAACGTTGTATGGCGGTGACACCCATTTTCTTCCTATATGAAGTATATAATTATATAACTCTGTCGAATCCTCGTAATTGAGTTTAGGTAACGTGTCATGTCCCCACCAGCCATCATAACTTCCATTGTAAGGCCATGCATTCTCATCATAGAACTTAAAGAAACTTCTATATGGACTCTCTGCAGATGGGTAAGCACCCGGCTCATATCCCTCCTGACCTTCATATATAAGTTCCCTGTCAAGCCATTTGTTAAATGATCCACAATGGTTAAACACGCCATCTAATATAACCTTCATCCCTCTTCTGTGGATTTCCTCAACCAAACGTCTGAAGAGTTCATTACTTGCCTCAAGGTTCTCTTTGTTAGTAACACGACTTATATATCTTGTAGAATTTTTGTTAATCTTATCTCCATTAACAAGAACCGATCCCTCATCCTTAACAATCTTTCCAAAATGTGGATCCACATAATCGTAATCTTGAATATCATACTTATGATTAGACGGTGATACAAAGATAGGATTAAGATAAATCACCTCTACTCCAAGGTCTTGCAGATAATCCAGTTTGTTCATAACACCCTGTAAATCGCCACCATAGAAGCTTCTTACATCCATCGCATCCGGATACTTTTTCCAATCATCCACATGTCTGGCAAAATCACCTATATAATAATATTCATTATCAAGAACGTCATTCGACCGGTCACCGTTGCAAAAGCGATCAACATATATCTGATACATAACGGCTCCTTTAGCCCAATCAGGAGTTTTAAAGCCCGGCATAATCGAGAAATTGTACGCAGGATTAATCTCCGTCTGAACACCAATCTTATTGTAGTAACACATGGAATTACCGGCAAAGACTTCGTAATAATATTCTATATATTCTTTTCTTACAGGTGGAAGGCACACTTCGTAATAATCAAATATCCTATCCGATTCACCGACTTTCATCTCGAATCGATTACCATCACAAATAAGAAACACTTTATCAACATTGCCTTTGGCAGTACGAAACTTAAGCTTTACCGAATCACCCGGCATAGGTTCTGCAGGAATACGATAATCACCCGTTCCATCTGCAAACAAAGCTTCAGAATGAAGCGCAGGCTTGCACTGAAAAACATATGTCTGCACCTTCTGTGCTTTTGTATAGTTTCTAAATGAATATCCCATTATGCATTCTGCCTCCTGAGAAAATACTGTATATAATTGTAACTTATAAGTGCGTATATATCAAGAGAAAAACTCTATAGAAAGCGAAAGGGACAGCCAACGATCGACTGTCCTTTTCTGGAGAAGGTATTTTTTTGTTACTTATGGGGTGTAGCAAAAAAACTATATAATGTATTGGGGGGGTTACAAGTATTATTATACGCATTTTGAACTAAAAGTGTGACCAAACAAAAAATTTTTTTTTGTGTACTTTTGTGCATTTGGCCGATTTAGAAGCTTTTTTTCGAGCTTATTTTTGCCTTTTTTGTTCAATGTGTTTAATTTTACCCAACGAGTGAAACATATTTCACAATTTACCCCTTAAGCGAACAAAGATTCGAACTCTTCACGGTCGATTCTTTCCTTTTCCAGCAAGCGTTCTGCACACTTATGAAGCACATCCACATGCTCTTCAAGTATGCTTCTTGCCTCTGCATAGCACTCGTCAACAATACGTTTGACCTCTTTGTCAATTGCTGTCGCCGTAGCTTCGCCAAGCATTCTACGATGTCCTATATCACGACCGACAAATGTTTCTTCTTCGTTATCAGTTTCATAATTGATAAGTCCAAGCTCCTCTGACATACCATATTTGACAACCATAGCTCTGGCAGCAGCTGTTGCCTGTTTAATGTCCTGAGACGCTCCGGTGGTAATATCATCCATAATCATTTCTTCAGCAATACGTCCACCAAGACTTACTTTAATATCCTGTAATATCTTGCCCTTTGTATTAAATACGTTGTCATTCTCCGGCAAAGGCATTGTATAACCTGCAGCACCCTCGCCGGTAGGAATAATCGAAACTGTATATACCGGTCCAACCCCTTCCAAAACATGGAAAAGAATTGCATGCCCCGCCTCATGATAAGCAGTAATCTTACGTTCTTTTTCCGGAACCAAGCGTGATTTTCTCTCCGTACCGATTCCAACTTTGATAAATGCTTTATCTACGTCTGACTTAATAATAAACTTTCTGCTTTCTTTGGCTGCATTTATAGCCGACTCATTCATAAGATTCTCAAGATCTGCACCGGCAAATCCCGCAGTTGTCCTTGCTATCTCATGAAGATCGATATCCTCGGCAAGTTTCTTATTCTTGGTGTGTACCTTAAGAATGTCCTCTCGGCCCTTAACATCCGGTCTTGTAACAGCAATCTTTCTGTCAAAACGTCCCGGACGAAGAATTGCAGGATCAAGAATATCCACACGGTTTGTAGCCGCCATTACGATAATTCCCTCATTAACGTTAAAACCATCCATCTCAACCAACATCTGGTTAAGTGTCTGCTCTCTCTCATCATGACCACCGCCAAGACCTGATCCTCTTCGTCTTGCAACGGCATCAATCTCATCAATAAATACTATACAAGGTGAGTTCTTCTTAGCTTCCGCGAACAAATCACGAACTCTCGAAGCACCGACACCGACAAACATCTCAACAAAATCAGATCCTGATATCGAGAAGAACGGCACTTTTGCTTCTCCCGCTACCGCCTTTGCAAGCAACGTCTTACCTGTTCCCGGAGGACCAACAAGAAGAATTCCTTTCGGGATTCTGGCTCCAAGTTCGAGATATTTAGAAGGATTTCTCAAGAAGTCAACAACCTCCTCAAGATCCTCTTTTTCTTCCTTAAGACCTGCAACATCATCAAATGTAAGCTTATTGGAATCTTCGTCCGTCATTTGTGCTCTGCTGCGTCCAAAGTTCATCATCGAACCGCCGCCACCGGATCCTTGTGTTCCGGCAAGCATCATCATTACAACTATAATTCCGACAACACCAATAAGATACGGCAAAAGTCTTTCTATAAGACTCGGTCTTACAACATCACTCATGTCAAAGTCAACATCTAAGTTCTCTTCTTCTACCAATGTGTCGAAAAGCTTCTGGAATTCTTTGACATCCGTAACATAAAAACGAACCGACGCTCCACCCTTCTTGGTTATTTCAACCGTACCGGTAGGAATCTCGGCATTCTGCTGCACACTTACAGATTTGATGTTTCCATCCTTCATGTCCTGTGTAAAGGACGTTTCCGTGTAACCGGTATCCACGTTCTGGTTATTGTTCTGTACCAGGGCAAGTATACCGAAAATTACTGCAAAAAGCAGTAGATAGGAGATTAGACTCCTCCTTAAGTTTCTGTTCATATTGTGTCTCCTTTGATAAGTCTATCTATTAATCTTCAACAACCACACCGATATATGGAAGATTGCGGTGCTTTTGTGCATAATCCAATCCATAACCCACTACAAACTTATTAGGGATTTCAAATCCAACATAGTCAATCGGTACTTCTGTGTTATGATTATCCTTCTTGTCAAGCAATGTTACGATCTTTAATGACTTCGGATTTCTTGCAAGAAGTAATATTCTCAAATTAAATAAAGTAATTCCTGAATCAAAAATGTCCTCAACAATAAGAACATCTCTTCCATCTATGTCCTCGTCAAGTTCCTTTTTCACGGTAATCTCACCTGCAGATACCATACCTGAACCGTAAGACGATACAGACATAAAATCCATGGTAACAGGTATTGTAAGTCTCTTTGCAAGCTCACATGCAAAGAAAACGCTTCCCTTCAAAACAACAATAAGGTGAAGCTCTTTGCCCTCATAATCACGGTTAATCTGTTCAGCCAACTCATCGATTTTCTTTTCAACTGTTTCCTGTGAAATTAATTCATCAATATGATATTTCATACTATTCTCCTTTGTACGTGATTTTAATAATATTCTTAGTACTCTGCGTTACCTTGTAAGACTCACAACGTCGTCCTCCAACAATCCAGAGTATTTCTTTGTCAACGGCTACAACCGGTGTTTTCTTCCTGTTGTCCGCCGGAAGCTTCTCATCCTTAAAATACTTTGAAAGCTTCTTTGTATGCCCCCTATTATCTATTATTAAATAATCCTCCGATGAAGGATATCTTATAGATAGTGTATTCTTTATTTTATCACAATCAAAGTATTTCGTATAGTTTTTTTGTAATTTTTCTTTATCGCAATCAAGCCTGTCATTTATTATTTCAAGTGTAAATGAACCCGAAGTTCCGGGCAATCTGGCTTCTTTAGGTTCCCCTTGCTTCAATTCGGCAACATTTATCACAACCTCACCCGAAAAACCATCACAGTCCGAGTTTTCATCCTTACAGATAACAAGTGTGTCATAAGAAGTCTTCGCAATCACACCATACGGAAGATTGATTTTCTTTCCGCTTTGAAGAGACAACAACTCGTATAACGCATCTACGTGCTCCGACGTTATATCCTTTCTTGCACCGGAAACCGCAGTGAGCGCCTCGTACAAAATACGGGATATCAAAATCCCAGGTTTTTGCAAAAGCTTTTTTCTTGGGATTGCAAAACTTGCTTTGTCTGAATCAAAAACTCCCTCCGCACCTATAAAATCCAGCGCCTGTTCCCGGATATATTCGTCTATATCGCCGGCCTGTCTTGCAAAATCAGCTATGTGCAAAACAGCCTGACTGTTAATAGTTTCCAAAGTTGGTACGACATCATGTCTTATTCGGTTTCTCGTGTATTTGACATCTGTATTGGTATAATCCTCACACCAATTCATTCCAAGTTCGTTAAGCCACGTTGTTATTTCATTTTTCCTAACGCATAAAAGAGGTCTTATAATCTCATAACCTTTGCTTGTCTTTGACTTTGGCGCCATTCCCGAGGCCCCGGAAATATTAGAACCTCTTACAAGATTAAAAAGCACCGTCTCTGCCTGATCATCAAGGTGGTGTGCGACAGCCAGAAGCTTCGCGCCCTTTTCATTCATGACTTTCTCAAAACAATCATACCTGTATATTCTTCCGGCTTCCTCCTCAGTACACTTATGTTCTGCGGCATATGCCGGAATATCGCATGAGAACAGATAAAACGGCACATTCTTTTGTTTGCATATTTCTTCAACAAACAAAGCATCGTGCTCCGCCTCCTGTCGGATTCCGTGGTTGATATGGACAACATATATAGAAAGTTTGCGGCTTTCCCGAATACTTAACAAAACTTCAAAAAGCGCCATTGAATCAGCGCCACCCGACACACCAACAACCACGCTGTCGCCTTCATTTAACATATTATGTTCTTCAATGTACTTAACAACTTTATCCTTCATGTACGCCTCCGCGTTCCTATCTTTCCCATATGCCTATGGCAAGCACCGTACTATCATCCCTAAGACCGTCTTGCTGAGTACGACACACCTCATCCATTATTATCTGCGCCAACTTCTGCATGTTATCAGTCTTCGACTCGGCAATAAGTTTCCCCAGATACTCCTCCTTGTTATCTGCAAAAAGTCCGTCTAATATTCCATCACTTACCATAACTACGACATCTCCATGATAAAGCTTTCTTGCACAGGTGTCAAACTCTATGTCCTCCAGCACTCCTGCCGGAAGCGAAGTAGAGCGTATGCACTCCACTTTACATTCGTGTCGTATAAATGTTGCCGACGCGCCCATCTTGACGAAATCAGCAACACCGCTATATAGATCAAACATCGTAAGGTCCAGTGTAGAAGAAAAACTGCCTTCCGTTATAAAGCTTACAAACGAATTGACCAGTTCGATAGCAAGTTCTCTGCCAAAACCGGCAGATAACAGTTTTTCCAAAAGCTCCATGATTTGTTTGCTTTTAATATTTGCAGTTTCTCCGCTTCCCATACCATCAGATATCATAAAAACTGCTTTGCCGTTATCGAGTCTTATTACTGAATAATTGTCGCCACATACATCTTCACCTTCTCTGTTGCAACGACAAACACCCGTTGTTAACACATACCTGCCTTTCTCCACAAAAGAAAACATGCTATCCTCTGCGCCCACAATATCGTCAGAACGTTCAATGCATACTATAGGTCTTTTCAAAATCTTCCCTATGCACGTCGCAAGCATTTTGCCAGAAACGATATTATCCGTGCTTATACGGCACCTCATAAAAATCTGAAGCCTTCCGGTCTTGTCCCTAAAACATACCGCTTTTGAAACGATAATACCACGACCGGCCATTCTGTTTTTTAGTCGGGGCTCAAAATTTGCTACCGGACTTTTGATTATTTCGCCTTGAAAACTACTTATTATTTCGCCCACTTGTTTTAATTGTTTTATGAAGTTTCGTCTAAGCTCATACAAACGATTGCTTTCCGATTCGACAGCATTTAGCAAAGAGATGCCATCGCCGCTTAAATAGATGTTAGATAACCCGTTAGGCACTTTGACATCGTATTCTTCCTCATGCATTGACAACATTGTCTCCATTGTAATGAATGCTTGTCCGAAATTATCAAGGTGCTTTTTTGTCACTTCCATTATCAATGTCTCATCGGAACTCTCCCTCATTCGCCTTTCAAAAACATGCGTAAGATAAGGTCCTCCTTCTATCGAATAAAAGCCCTGTTCAAAAACAAGCGTCATGCACACAGCAACAACGCCCTCCAAAAAAGTATATACCGGCATCCACTCATTGCCTGTCACTATGTACTCAAAAGGCATGCCAATTCCCCATAGTATCATACCGGAAGCAAGTGCTACCCGAGCACTGCCCGAAAACAGCATATCTCTTTCGGTTTTCTTAAGCATACAAAGAAGAAATATCAAGATTAATCCGTACCGTAAGCACTCTGCCGGTGCAAACGTGCTTGCCACGCCCAAAAGCAATGTAACAAACAAACCCATCGAACTTTTGTCTGCCAGATACGCCGCCATAAAATATGGGACAACAAAGGGATACATTCCTGCTATGTTGCATCTTCCCACAACAAATGCCATGACATGTATCCCCATTCTCTCTATTTTATATCTCATAAGCCATTCCTCCCACTAAATACTTAAGTGGGTATAACATAATTAAAATGGCATATGCTGTCGTATTCCTTTAAAGAAAGCCGCAACTTGCGACATCATTTATTCTCAGGCTCTATAAGAATCTCGTTTGGATATACCAGTCCAAGTTTACTCTTGGCCGTCTCCTCCATGAACTTCTTCGTCTTCATATATTTCTCAAGCTCCTCAAGATCCTTCTTACGCTGTTCCTCGCTCTCCATCTTTGCAGTTAGTATCTCCTGTTTCTTGTTAAGCTCCCTGCTTTCTTTGAAAAGTGTAAATGAGCGTATTCCGACTATTATGCAAAAAAATATAACGACAAAATATACAAGTCGCAAACCTTTCTTTGATTTCTTCTTTCGTTTTCTGCTCACGCTGGCACCAACTTTCCTATCTCCCTTTTAGAGCTATTGTAAACTCATCCTTTGCATTTTTCAATTCTTTTCTCAAAAATCCGGCAAACTGTTTGAAAGGCTTGAAAATGCCGGAAAAACATTTTTTCCAATAAGGGACTAATTTCCTAACCATATACATTATTAATCTGCTAAGCGTCAGGGCATATATAATAACACCCGCAAACATGCCTATAAAAGCATATCCACGAAGTGCCCCCTGATTATATTTAAACAGAGTTCCAAAAACCATCCACGCTGTAAAGAGCCAGAACGCCAAATCTTCCAAATCCACAATTATATCCATGTGTGGAACCAGCAACCGGAATATTCTGACCAAATCATACACAACTGCAAGCGCAACTCCCAGAAGGAAACATATACCAAAGAGAGTTAGCTCGTCATACAAGAGTCCTGCCATATTTCACCTACTTAAACAGCCTGTTAAAAATCGAGTTATCTTCCTTTATCCCCGACTTCATATCGGAATAAGTAAATGAATCAACTCTGCCATCAACTTCGACTTCGCCCTTTTCGAGCGTAAGCTTTGTTACATTTAACTCACTGCCTTTAATAAGCAACATTCCCTGTTCCGTTTCAAGAAGTACTTCATTCGGATCAAAGGATATAACAGCATTAACTCCTGTAACCACGCCCAAGCCACGATTGTTAAGAGTTATCCTGTGAGATTTGGTGTTTTTGACCTCGTCCATATATGTGCCTCCCATCATAACAATTATGTTTTATATAAACACTTTATGATAAAAGGCCTAAAAAAATACTATAAATATTTGAACATTTCTTTTGCGTCTTCTTTTTTGGTTGTATCCGCAATCATGGTAACTTCAACGGAAACTGCCTTATTACCGAATTCGATATCTATTCTGTCGCCAACCTTGACATCACAGGATGCCTTGGCCACTTTACCGTTGACCATTACTCTACCCGCATCACAGGCATCATTAGCAACAGTTCTTCTTTTTATTAGTCTGGATACTTTTAAGTATTTATCAAGTCTCATATTATCTCCTTAAAAAACAAAGAAGGCCATTGTATCATACAACAGCCTTCTCAAAAGTCACTTTAGATTCAAAATTATTTCTTCTTATTAACAGAATCCTTAAGAGCCTTACCAGCTTTGAACTTAGGTGCCTTAGAGGCAGCGATCTTCATAGACTTACCAGTCTTAGGATTTCTTCCCTCTCTTGCAGGTCTCTTAACAACCTCGAATGTACCGAAGCCAACTAACTGGATCTTCTCACCCTTTGTTAACTCTGCTGCTACTACATCTGTGAAAGCCTTAAGTGCCTTCTCAGCGTCTTTCTTTGATAATTCAGTTTTCTCAGCCATAGCTGCTACTAACTCTGCTTTGTTCATAGGAATAGTTCCTCCTCTTATAATATATAGTATTTGCTTCATTCCTCATCCATTCGGACAAGTCCTAACAGTAGTTATACTCGTTTAGTCGTTATTTGTCAAGCAAATAGGTAATTTCTTCGGTTTTTTGTACAATTTAGCAGAAATTTCCTTGTCAAAATATCAAAAAAACTATTAAAAATGCCGTATTTTATGTTGAATTTCCACATATAAAATACGGCAAAAATACTTCTAACTCTCCATCTGACGACCCAAAAAGTTTGCTGCAATAACCGCAGCCTTTCTTTCTGTCTCTGTAAGTGGGTTTTTGTTGTCTTTATTAAGAATAATTACCGAGCCGATTGCATCACCCTCGCATATAATTGTCTGCACAATTTCACCATCGTATATGTCATCATTTTCGCCGGTAATCTTAATATATCGCTTCTCACCACGTCTTGCCATAATCGCTTCACGATCATTTATCGCATCCTCAAGCTCTTTATGAAGTGGCTTTCCCAAAAGCGTCTTTTTGGGCATTCCCGCCACAGCTATTATCCGGTCTCTGTCGGTCACACACACAGGACAGCCAAGTATCTGCGCCGTCGCATCAACATATTCCTGTGCAAAAATCGAGAGCTCACCTATTGGCGAATATTTCTTTAATATAATCTCACCGTCTTTATCCGTATATATCTCGAGTGGACTACCCTCACGTATTCGTAATGTTCTTCTTATTTCTTTCGGTAAAACAATCCTTCCAAGTTCGTCTATTCTTCTGACAATTCCGGTTGCTTTCATAATAAATGATTCCTCCATTTAACATATTCTAAAAAAGTCTTTGCCATAGTATTTGTCAAATGCAGGAATCTATACATTGAATTTACAATTTTTATTTTATTTGCGGTGCATTTTCTGATATACTGTTTATATAATTTCGAAGTCGACAATAGCAGAAAAAAGGGGATTATTATGGAGAAGAAGATAAGTATAATTCTTCCATGCTATAACGTGGAACAATATCTTGACCGCTGTTTTAACAGTTTGAAAAAACAAACCATCGGTTTTGAGAATATGGAGCTTATATTTGTAAATGATGCCTCTACGGACAACACATTAGCAAAGCTTAACGAATTAGAGCAATTGTATCCTGATAATATTATTGTAATTAATTTTACGGAAAACAGACGTCAGGGCACTGCAAGAAATGTTGCTCTTGAATATGCTTCCGCACCATATATCGGCTACGTAGACTCTGATGATTGGGTAGATGTAACCATGTTCGAGAAAATGGTTGATGCCATCACAAAATATGATTGTGATTTCGTGGAATGTCGTTGGGCTCTTTCAAGGGATGAGAAGCATCATACATCCGTGAAAAAACTAGGGGATAACGGTTACTTAGACCTTACAAAACCGGAAGTTCGTGCAAAGTTTATTGGAGACCAGATTGGTATTACAGCTCTTTGGAGCAAAGTATTTAAAAAATCATTTCTTGTCGATAACGATATATTCTGCCCTGAGCAAATAAGATACGAAGATATCTTCTTCTGTTATCTTGCATTTTTGTACGCAAAATCATATTACAGAATAGACGAGGAATTATATCACTACTTCATCAATCCAGAAGGAACGGTACAAAGAAAGAGTCAGGAATATCAGTTTGATAAGATGACCATTGCTCTTGGATTTTTACAGACTTGTAGAGAACGTGGACTGTTTGATGACAACACCGGCATTAACAGTGATAATAAGGCTACAGAAGATGGCGAAAAGACTTCGCAAAAAGATTTAACTTCGATTACAACGAAAGACTGCATTGAATGGATGTTCCTTGAAAAATATTATGTATATATGTTGTGGGAAGTATTTCAGGAATTCCCGGACAGATCATACGACTGCTACCTTAAGATGAGAGAAACTATATTATCAGAAGTTCCTGATTTCAAGAGCAATCCTTTCAGGCTTTGGGAAAGCAATGCATTCGATAATCTCATGCTTAATTTCCTGGATTACGAATTATCCAAAGATGTACTTGAGGAACTTCGTGATGAGTTACTAATTAAATTCGACAAGCTTCCGCCAAAGAAAAAGGAGTCTTCGAAGAAGGAACAAGAAAAAAATGAATCTGATCGAGTATATAAGATTCTTTTCTGCAAGCGTGGTTCAATATGTGAAGACGGAATAGAAAACGCATTTAAATATCTTCATTATGATGTGGATTATATGACAAGAACCTTCACAAGTTATGATTACGACCAGGAATACTTAAAGGCTCTTGCCGATAAAATGCAACAGAAAAAATACGACTGTGTTTTCACCGTTAATTTCATTCCTATCGTATCAAGATGCTGTAATGTGATGAAAGTCCCTTATGTATGTTGGACAGTAGATAATCCAGACTTTGAACTCTTCTCAAATACAATAGAACTTCCTTTTAATAGGATATTTATGTTTGATAGAAGTCAGTATAATAAGTTCCTTCCAAAGAACCCGAACAATATTTATTACATGCCGCTTGCATGCGACTACGAGGCCTGGAATTCTTTTGAGCTTACAGCCGAGGACCATAAGAATTATGATTGTGATATATCATTTATCGGCTCAACATACGAAGAAAAATGTCGCTATAACGATATAGTAAGCGACTTATCAGACTTTACCAGGGGCTACGTCGACGGTCTTATAGCCGCCCAGCTTAACGTGTATGGATACAATTTCCTAGAGGATGCGATGACTGATGATTTCGTAAAGCAGTTCAAGAAAGAAGTCGGCTGGTATCCGCTTGGCGAGGACTACACGGAAGATGACAGAGCAATTATAGCAGACACCTATGTTGGATACAAATGCACAGAGCAGGAGCGCTTCATGACGCTTAAGAATATATCCGAGCACTTCAAACTCGACTTGTGGACCTTAAGTGATACAAAGCGATTTCCAAAGGCAAATGTCAGAGGTGGCGCCGATTCTGTCACGATGATGCCTAAGATTTTTAAATGCAGTAAGATTAATTTAAGTATGACTAATCGTCCGATAAGAACAGGCATGCCGCTTCGTATGTTTGATACAATGGGTGCAGGCGGATTTCTTCTTACCAACTATCAGGCAGAAATACCCGAATACTTTGAGATTGGAAGAGACCTTGAAGTATATGAAAGCCAGGAGGATCTGCTTAATAAGATTGCATACTATCTTGAACATGATGACGAGCGCGAAGAAATTGCAAGAAACGGACAGGAAAAAGTCAAGAATGAGCACAGTTACAAGATAAAACTTCAAAAGATATTGGAAATGGCAAGGGTTTAAACCTTGCCATTTCTCTTTCATTATTCAATTATTGCCTATCTACACGTTAATCATATCGGCTATATACATAGCAACTCTCTCTGCGCCTTTACCGTCAACGAGTTCTCGCATTTTAATAGACATCTGCTCTCGTTTCTCAAAATTATTATTATATAATATCAGTTTGTCAATGCATTCTTTCACGCATTCATCCATATTATTAGCAGCATTTCCGGCATAAAGCATGTAGCCGCCCTTTTCCCAGTTATCTGCACCTTTCTGGTTATCTGCAACTTCTACGCATATTGTCGGTGTTCCACACGCACACAACTCATATAAAGTCGAACCGGAAGCCGATATTGCTGCATCGCAAGCAACCATCCAATATGACATATCATTAACATTTTCGTGCAGTATGATATGTTCCCCAGAGCGTTCAGCAATGCTACGTAACTTGTCTTTATTATTATTAAAACATCCAACTATGACGTGGAATACACACGACATAAGTTGCTCATTACCATCCACCGCTTTAAGTATATTCCCGGCAACATTTAATATATCCGTACCACCTGTCGTTATCAAAACGTTCTTAACTTCCGGTGACACTTTCCTGTTGATGTCCGAAAACTCCTCTCGCAAAGGAATATATTCTCCTCCAACCAAAAGGTTTGGAACATTTTCTCCTATGTACAGTTCTCTGTATCCATCATCGTTCGCAAATACACTGTGATTAAGCACTGTATGAACCGGATATGCAAACTTAAAAAGATCGTCCACATAAACTATCTTCGTGATTGCTGATAACCTTTCAAGATAGTCCTGTGTCACATAGTAACTGTCTATAACAAGAACTTCAACGTTGTGAGAAGTCACATATCCACATAGCACTTCTGTCTCTTTTTCAAGGTCATTCCAAACCGTTCCAATCACATCAACCGAAAAGCCATTACTTTCGATAAGCTCCCTTGGGAAATCGTCCGCTGTTACAAAAACAGCATTCATGCCAAGCTTTTTGACCTGCGCAGCAATAGACATGCAACGCATAACATGCCCCGTTGCAATTATATCGTTGCCATCAACACGAAAATATATTGTTTTATCTGATTTGACATCTACACCCATACCCAATACAACCTTCTCCTTACTTAAATTGTTATTGTAATCTCCATAAATATAGCATTGTTCATCATTATTCTATTCACAGATTTCTTTTGTAACCTTCGCAACGTACTCAACCTGCTCTTTTGTCATATCCGCATATAACGGTAACGTAATAGCACGGCTGTAGAACTCCTCTGCATTAGGACAGCAAACATTCTCATATCCATGTTTCTGATAATAAGGAAGCTTGTACACCGGAATGTAGTGAACATTAACTCCTACTCCCGCTGCCCTTAACTTATCAAAGATTTCTTTTCTCCTATCCGCGGGCACTTGTATCATGTATAAATGATAGCTCGACAGACAATCCGGATGCTGATACGGTGTTATAATATTCTTGCAATCCGCAAGCAACTCATCATAAAGTGCTGCAAGTTCTCTTCTATGTGCAGCGAACTTATCAAGTTTTCTCATTTGAGAGATACCAAGTGCACACTGTATGTCGGTAATTCTGTAATTATATCCAAGTTCCAACTGCTCGTAGTACCAAGCTCCGTCATTTACAGGCAAAGAATTATTCTCAAGAAATTTCTCTTCTCTTGTTATTCCATGAGTATGGTAAAGCTTCAGCTTCTCATAGAGCTCTTCACTGTTGGTCGTAACCATTCCACCCTCTCCGGTTGTCACAGGTTTTACCGGATGAAAACTAAAAGTTGTCATGTCTGACAACGTGCCAACCTTCCTGCCTTTATATTCTCCACTTATAACCTGAGCTCCATCCTCTATAACAATGAGGTTATGCTTCTTCGCAATCTCATGTATCGCATTCATTTCGCATGGTTGCCCCGTGTAGTGCACGGCAACGATTGCCTTTGTTTTGTTTGTAATCTTCCTTTCAATATCCTCCGGATCTATGTTATAGGTATCTTTTTTGATATCCGCAAACACAGGCTTGCCGCCACAATAGAGTGCACAATTGGCCGACGCAGCAAATGTTATCGGTGACGTTATTACCTCATCACCCTCGCCAACTCCCGCTGCAAGGCATGCGATATGTAATGCAGCTGTTCCGTTAGATACCGCAACTGCGTACTTTGCCCCTACATAATCCGCCACACTCTTTTCAAACTCTGCAACCTTCGGTCCCGTCGTAAGATAATCAGAGCGAAGCACGTCAACCACTGCCTGTATATCATCTTCATCTATAGATTGTCGTCCGTATGGTATATACATATTTTACTCCTTATAAAATCCAAGTTGTTCTACCTTTTTTCAAATACCGCTATTCTATCACGTTCCATGACAACGGCTCACCTTTTTTCAAGTCTTTTCTTGCCTTCTTTCCAAGAATATCATCATAGTACATCGGATGCATTCCTCGCCCCGGTCTTATTGAGCGCACATTGTCTTCTGTGAATACCTCTCCAGCTTTGACATCTGCAACAACGTAAAGTGAACGTCCGGCTCCTCTCTCATTTTCCTGTTTTTGCGTAAGTTCAAACGTCCCCTTGCCAAGTGCTTTCTCAAGATTACGAATCTGTCTTACCATATCAATGAACTCTTCCATTTCCATAGAAAAACCACCGTCCGGTCCGCCATCTGCACGTTTTAACGTAACATGTTTCTCAACAATTTGAGCACCAAGAGCAACCGCGCCTAATGCAACCTCACTTCCAAAAGTATGGTCTGAAAGACCGACTATACAATCGTATGTATCTTTCATCAAAGGAATAGCCTTAATATTCATATCTTCATAAGGACATGGATAAGCGGATGTACATTTTAATAATGCAACATTCTCATTACCTTCCTCTTTACATACATGAAGTGCCCTCTCAACATCTTCCATATGCGCTATACCGGTTGAAAAGATAATCGGTTTTCCTGTTCTTGCAATCTTTCTTATCATCGGAATATCAAATATCTCATATGAAGCAACCTTATATGCCGGCATTCCTATCTCTTCCATAAAATCAACCGCCGAATGATCAAACGGAGAAGAAAAACAGGCAAGTCCTAAGCTGTTTGCATACTCCATAAGCTCTTTCTGCCACTCCCAAGGTGTATATGCTTCCTTGTATAAGGAATACAGATTATAACCGTCCCATAATCCGCCATGAATCTGAAACTCTTCCCTGTCGCTGTCTATCGTTATTGTATCAGCAGTATAAGTCTGTAACTTTACGGCATCTGTTCCCGAATCCTTAAGACGGTATATGATTTCTTTTGCACGGTCAAAACTCATTAAATGATTAGCCGACATTTCCGCTATTATATAAGTTGGCGAATCTTCACTTATAACTTTGCCGTCAATTGTTATTTCCTTATTCATGTGTCGCATCTTCTCCAATCATCATTTTATATTTTATCTCTGCAAGCTTCCAATCCGTCTCGTTATCAATATCCTGCACTTCAAGTTCAGACACTATTATTGGAACTGTTTTGGCATTACTTTTTGGATTCAATACATTCTCCGGTCTCATAACATAGAACTGTCCACAATCATGATATATAGGCTCCAAATCCTGTGAACGTTTGGGTGCATTCTCCGGGAACCGACGCGCCGTATTTCTTTGCAAGCTCCGCAATCTCTTCACTGTCAGTCGATACCATTACCTCATCAAACATTCCGGATTTAAGTGCCGCTTCTATCGAATAAGCAATAATCGGCTTACCGCAAAAATCCTTGATGTTCTTCTTCGGTATTCTCTTGCTTCCACCTCTGGCGGTAATTACTGCAATACTTTTCATGATTAACCCCTTTATTTTATCTTTTTTACTTTCATTGTCTTTTTATACCCTGTACCCTTCGAAGTAATTAATTTCTTATACTTCTTATATTTTTTTCTTGGCACCTTAATGATCGCTTTCTTATGAATATTTCTAAATGCATTTTTGCCAACTTTCTTGATTTGCAAAGATCTAATTGTCACATTTTTTAATTTTTTACAATCTGCAAATGCGTTGTCGCCTATATCAGTGACATTCTTGCTTATATTCACCTTGGCAAGCTTGTTGTTCCCAGCAAATGCATTATCAGCAATCTTTGTGACTTTATATTTTTCACCATTTATGATAATTGTGTCAGGCACAGATATCTGTGTGGCATTGCCTTTTACTACGGAAACCCATGTTACAGTATGTTTTTTCTCACTAGTAACTTTATAGTTTGCATTATCAACATTCACATTTGTCTGCTCTGCTTCTTTTTGCTGCGTTTCTTTTTGCTCTGCTACAGGCTGTTTTGTTTGTGTTATGGTTTTGTCCTCTTTGGTTATAGGTACATCGGCAGCTTTGGCGTTAGCTTCTTTTGTATAGGTCATAGCTTTCGGGGTTCGTACACTTATTCTTGTACAAACATTACCATTCTGATCTTTCCAGTTGTAACCTGATTTTGCCGGCAGGTTAACTTGTACATCTTTAGATGTGTCAACGTCATCAATTCCAGTCACTTGAGGAAGCATCAATTTCTCAAGGCTGTCACATTCGTATATCAAACTTGAAGCATTCTTTACACTTGTCAAATCAAGCATACTCATATCTATAATTTTAATGTTTCTACAGCCCATAAACATCTGGCAAATATTTTCTACACTCTTTGTATCAAACATACTTACATCAGCATTTTCCAATTCAGCACAGTTTGCAAATAAACTGAACATATTAGTCACATTTGATGTATCGAATCCATCTGTGTTTATGCTTTTGATTTTTTTGCAAGCACAGAACATCGCACTCATGTTTTTAACATTACTTGTTTTAAATGTACTTAAATCCAACATTTCCATGTTGCTACTGCCTTCAAACATGGCTGACATATTAGTAACCTTGCTCGTGTCAAGCCATTTTAAATCAAGTGTTTTTAATGCAGTACATGTACAAAACATGAAACTCATGTCAGTTACTTTGCTCGTATCAAACCGACTCACATCTATGTCCTTAAGTGCTTTGCATTCAGAAAACATTGCACTCATATTAGTTACATTATGAGTATCCAATCCGCTCAAATCCAGACTTTCAAGATTTGTGCACTTTGAAAACATAAAACTCATATCCGTTACTTTACTCGCATCCAACCCATTTAAATCAACTGACTTCAAATCAGAACATCCGGAAAACATAAGGCTTGTAGATGTAATATTAGTTACGTTTATCTTTGCATTTTTGATGTAATCTTTGTATTTACACCACTGCGGATATCCTATGCTGTAACCCACATAGTTACCCTCACCCCATACTTTCAAAAGACCATTCTCATCTATCGACCAATTCAAATCGCCATCTATTCCGCTATATATAATTCTAGCCGGTTTACTTTCCGAATCACCATTAACCAACGAACGAGTATATGTCATTGCATCCGGGTATCTGACACTTATACTGCTACATATATTTCCCTTCTGGTCCTTCCAATTATAACCACTTTTTGCAGGCAATGTTATCTGCACATCTTTAGACGTATCCGGGCCGGTTAATCCTATGGTTTCCGGAAGCATGAGTTTCTCCAAACTGTCACACTCCAAGATCATACTTACCGCATTGGTAACATTTCTCAAATCAAAAGTGCTCAAATTAATTGTTTTAAGCTTCCTGCAACCCATAAACATCTGACAAATATTTTCCAGGTTATCCGTTTTAAATCTGCTAACAAAAAGCATTTTTAATTCATAACAATTCGCAAACATGCTGAACATATTAGTAGTCTTGCGTGTATCAAAGCTACTTACATCTACTGTTTCCAGGTTCTTACATGCACAAAACATCGCACTCATATCTTCAACATTTTTTGTATCAAACGCTGATAAATCCAGTTTTTCAAGATTCTCACTTCCCTCAAACATAGCCGACATGTCTGTTACCTTTGACGTATCAAAACCACTTAAATCTATAGACGTAAGTCCGGTACATGCACAGAACATAAAACTCATATCCGTCACTTTTCCGGTATTAAAACCTGTTACATCTAAAGTCTTAAGACCTCTACATTCACAAAACATCGTTCTCATATCAGTTACTTTTGACGTATCAAAATTACTCACATCTAAGGCTTTTAGTCCGGAACATTTTGAAAACATATATCTCATATTCGTAACATTTCCTGTATCCAAACCACTTAAATCTATGCTCGTCATATGCGAGCATCCTGCAAACATATATGCTGTTGATGTTACGCCTGTAACCCTAATATTTGCGCTAGTTATATATTCTTTATATTTGCACCATTCCGGATAGCCAAGACTGTAACCTATATAATTACCATTACCCGTCACCAGCAGTAAACCGTTCTCATCTATCGACCATTCCAAATCGCCATCTATTCCACTATACAAAATGTTGGTCGTAGATTCTTCTGCATTAGTATCTACAGGAAGAATCTCCTCTTTTTTCTCACCACACACAGAGCATGTAAATGTCTTAATTCCGGTAGTTGTTTTTGTTGGCTTTACAGTTATTGTTCCTTCATCCCATAAATGGTCGTGTTGATTTACAGACACACGCGTATAAGTTACTGCTTCGGGGCGTCTTACACTTATTGTAATACATTCATTTCCCCCATTGTCTTTCCATACATAGCCTGATTTTTGTGGTAATTTTATCTGCGTGTCTTCTGAAGTATCCGCGTTTTCAATACCGGCTGTCGCAGGGAGAATGAGTTTCTCCAATCCGTCACATTCTAACACCATACTCATAGCATCATTGACATTATTCAAATTAAAATTACTCATATCAATTACTTTGAGATTTCTACATCCCATAAACAATTGGCAGATATTCTTAACACTTCTTGTATCAAATCCACTTACATCAATATTCTCAATTTGATAACAATTCGCAAACATGCTGAACATATTTGTGACTTTACTTGTGTCTATTCCGGTCATATCAATGGTTTTCAACTTTTTGCATGCACAAAACATTCCACTCATGTCTGTTACATTGCTAGTATCAAAATCGCTTATATCTATTGATTCCAATCTCCAACAACCCTCAAACATGGCTGATATATTGGTGGCTTTACTCGTATTAAATCCGCTCACATCAATCGAACTAAGACCTGTACATGACATGAATATAAAGCCCATATCAGTAACATTACTTGTATCAAATCCACTCACATTTATTGCCTTCAGGCCTTTGCAACCCGAAAACATACTTCTCATATTTGTAACTTTACTTGTGTTAAATCTGCTTAAATCAATCAATTCAAGACTTGAGCAGCCCATGAACATTTCCGACATACTTATAGTACTGCTTGTATCAAATTCACTTAAGTCTACTGTTTCGAGTGCAGAGCAAGAAATGAAAAATCTGTCAGCACGTTGTATATTACTCACTTTAATTTTGGCACTTTTTATATACTGGCTATAGCTTACCCACTCCGGTGAAATTTTAGAATTATTTCTTACATAATCTCCTTCACCTGTCACAGTCAACAAACCATCCTCATCTATCGACCATATCAAATCACCATCTATACCACTGTATATTATTTCCGCAGAATTATTGTTAAGTGCCGGCAAAACCTCCTCCATCGTTTCGCCGCATTTTGAACATTTATGAAGCTTAACTCCGGCAGAAGTATCAGTCGGCTGTGTAGTTATTACGCCATCATCCCAAGCATGAACATGATCATCTGTAACCACACGTGTATATGTCATCTGCTGTGGATGTCTTACACTTACTTTGGTACAAATATTTCCGTTTTGGTCTTTCCAGCAGAAATATGTTTTTGACGGAAGAAATATCTGAACATCATTAGAAGTATCCACATCTGTAAGACTTGTTATGGCAGGTAAAATGAGTTTCTTAAGACTAATGCACCCTTGAACCATACTGGTGGATTTCGTAACATTGGTCAAATTAAAACCACTAAGATCAATTTCCTGAAGCATTTTACAATCCATAAAAAGCTGACTTATATCTTCGACGTTTCCTGTATCAAGACCGGTTATATTTACGTTTTCAAGTTCAAAACAACTAGCAAAAAGACTGAACATGTCCGTAACATCACTTGTATCAAAGTTGCTTATGTCCAATGTTTTTAACTTTTTACAAGCACAAAACATTGCACTCATATCCTTTAATTTTCCGGTTCTAAAAGAGCTCAAATCCAACGTTTCCAGATTGTCATCGCCTTCAAACATGGCAGACATATCCTCAACGTTATTCGTATCAAACCTATCCAGATTGAGAGTTGTTAATCCTTTGCACGCGCAGAACATAAAGCTCATATTGGTAACTTTGCTTGTGTCAAAAGAACTTACATTCAACGTTTCGAGTCCTCGACATTCACAAAACATAAGACTCATATCCGTAACATTACTTGTATCCAGTCCGGTTAAATCGACACTCGTCATGTTTGAACAGTTAGCAAACATGTAACTTGTTGACGTAATCCCGCTTACATTAACTTTTGCGCTGGTAATGTATTCTTTATATTCTTTCCATGCAGGATATCTTGTGCCCGCCCCATTGTAATTGCCGGTTCCGCTTATCGTCAATAATCCGGTCTCATCTATTGACCAGTCAAGTGCACCATCTTTGCCGGTTATCGGAAAAGTTTCGGCATTAGAATGTGTATAAGCCATACATATTAAAAATATGCCGCATATGAGTATTATTGATTTCAAAAAAACAAAAACATCTCTTCTCTGCATACATACCCCTCCAATTCATATTACAGCCAAAAATGATATGCCCCAAGTTGCCACGTCAATCTTTAAGTAAAAAATCTTCTCCGTATTTTTTTATCAGAGATTTCTTTGTTGTCTCAAATACATCTATATAATCTTCTAAAATGTGTCTAACCAATGTTTTTGCTGCTTCTTCATCGTAAAGATGCGCCGAATTATTTCTTTCTGCAAGCATTTCAAGCCACAATTCTTCACTCATAAAATCATATACTTTATAAGCCCCTTTAATAACTTCTCTAGGTGACCCGGTTGCCGCTTCACTTCGACCCTCATACCGAAGCAAATCTTTAAAAAGCTTCCATCCAAGTTCAAATTGGATAAAAAACTTATCAATAATTCCACTAACAATAAAGGTGTTATCTAAATCCTCTTCGTTCGCTTTTTTTAACACATCCAAATGTGACGAAAACTGCTCATACCTCTTCATAAAGGGTCCTTCCTTCCTTGTGTACTGTATCCAAAATCTGCGCTGACGGATTCCCCATCATATCAACTACATCAAACGTCAATAATGTTGGGACTTTCTCCTCTAACGTCAATCGGAATCTACCAATATTCTCCCCATAAACTGCCAAATCTATATCACTTGCCCGATTGTAATCCCCTCTTGCTCGAGATCCAAAGAGAATTATTTTTTTTATGTCATACTCACGAGCAATACTGCAAATACTATTAATCACCTTTTCTGACAATCCTGTATCAGCCAACATGTTTTTAACCCTCTTTCTTGGCACTCTAACGATGCGAATAATCTACTTTCTAATACTGTAAATAATACCATATTTCATCTATGTTTTCAATTCCGGCAGACGCTGCACTATTCATATTCCCATTATATTATAGGTATATTAATGCTAAAAAACGAGGCAAATGATCTTACATCCACCTCGTCTATAACTATTTCTTTATTTTGGGATTACTCCTTCAGATATTCCATAAAGTTTTCTTTATTCTCAAGTGCTGTTGTCGTCGGTCTTCCAAGATCATCTCTTGCTCCTATTGCACATTTCACTTCAATAAATGATAAGTCATCACGTTTCTTTGCCTCATTAAGCTCTCTATCAAGCGACTCGTAATTGGCAACACACGTTGAATATGGATAACCACAGTCTCTTGCAATCTCATAAAAATTAAGATTACTCATAACCGTGGGCTGTCCGCCAACAGTCTCATGAGCTCCGTTATTAATGACTATATGAACAAGATTCTTCGGATGACAATTGGCAATTACAGGCATTGCCCCCATATGCATAAGTGCAGCACCATCACCGTCAATACACCAAACCTTCTTATCCGGCTTATTAACAGCAACTCCGAGCGCGATTGACGAGCAGTGTCCCATCGAACCAACTGTCAAAAAATCGCGACCATGTTTTT
Source organism: Lachnospiraceae bacterium (assembly GCA_024698145.1). Classification (GTDB taxonomy): domain Bacteria; phylum Bacillota; class Clostridia; order Lachnospirales; family Lachnospiraceae; genus CAG-590. Next base: position 83,478 of record JAILRO010000045.1, on the reverse strand, counting down.
TCTTTGAATCACCTGAAGCATTACCTTCGCGAATCTCAAACAACTCTCTCGACGCCTTGCCCGTTGTACTTACAATTGGATCATCTCCACTTACTGCAACTATATGTTTTATTATCTCCTCACGAAGCATCTCGTTTCCATTCTTATACTCAACAGATTCATCATAAGAAAGCGCACCTTTTTGAACAACAAACGCAACCTGCCCACCAATGGAAAGCTTGTCCTTAAACTGACTCATAGCAGCCATCACATCTTCATCAGTTGTATCCTTTCCGATAACAAAGCTTGATATATCCATATCTTCAAGAAGTTTAACCGTAACTTCACCTTGATATATGTGCTGAGGCTCATCGTGCACACCCGGCTGTCCTCGCCAACCGATAATAAATATCATGGGAATCGCATACACTTTATCATTCAACAGACTTGCCACCGGATTAACAATGTTGCCCTCTCCGGAATTCTGCATATACACAACCGGAACTCTTCCTGTTGCCAAATGATACCCTGCCGCAAGTGCCGTGCAATTGCCTTCATTTGCAGCAATAACATGATGCTTCGGATCAATACCGTAAGTATTCATAAGATAATTGCAAAGTGCTTTCAATTGGCTATCCGGAACACCGGTATAAAAATCAGCACCAAGTATATCTAAAAATGTTTGTACGTTCACTTCTACACCTCCCTATATTATGTATAAATATTTTTTCGCTAATTTAGTTTATTATCATTGCTATACTCCATATATCTGTCGCTTTTGGGAGGAAAATCATTAGTGTCAAATCTTGGCAATGCATAAGCATTCCCTATCTTAACATTCGCCACCCCAGGTTCAACCCCAAGACCTAATTTACAGCCTATTTTCTTTGCATAATCAAGCACAGCATTGTTATATCCGCCGTAAGGATAATTGATTACAAGATTATCCTTATCCAGTATTTCATCAAAAAAAGCCATAGAATTATCTATATCCTTCATCATCTTTTCGATTGGAAGTTTATTAAGCCAATAATGCTCCTCTCCGTGAAGTCCAAAGTACATTCCTGCATTCTTCATTTCTGTAATCTGTTCCTTGTTGAGATATAACTTTTCCGAGAATTCTTTTTCTGACTCTCCAACAATATCTTCAAACAAACGGCTTACCATTTCATTTCTGACATCCTCTTCCAGATAGCCTTGTAACAATCGCTTTACAAAAATCACTTCCTTACAATCCCATCTGTTAGCGACTGCCAGATTGTCAAATAAAACCTTATTTGATTCTATATTATATCCGCTATCACGATATTCATTTAACATACTCATTACTTTGGGCATCAATTCTTCGATTTTAGAACATGCAAGTATGAAATGTATCTTATTAACATCCAAAACTTTACCATATTTAACAACTGCCGAAGGAACAAAAAAAGACCCCTGCATACTATACTTTTGAAGTATTGGAAAAACATATTGATAATGATCGATATACCCATCATCAAATGTCAAAAGTAATGCATTCTCAGGGAGCTCTATCCCTCTGCAAGCGGCATCAACAACCTGCTCCATGGTAACCACCGAAAAATTATCATTAAAAAATTGTATTTGTTTCTCAAACAGAGTAAGTTCTAACCCCTTAATTCCAGGGTACTTGCTATCTGCAATAGGTCTGACATAATGATACATTACAATATATAATCCTGTCATCTGATACTAACCTCCAAAGTACGTCATAATCTCTTCCACCATCTGCCTATAAGTAAAGCACTCCTTAACTTTTCTATAGCCATTCATCGCAATTTCTTTTCTTTCCTCATCATGATTCAAATAATAATCCACAAGCGATTTCGCCTCTTCTAATGACGAATAACAAACATAATCAATACCCTGTTCAAAGAAATCATCAAAATCAGACTGATAATTGGTTAACAAGAATCCTCCCGCACCCATAATGTTCAAAGCCCTAAGCGGTATACCGGATTTAATCGAAGGAATTGTAATATTAAGATTAATTTTACTCAATCTATAAACCTTGTGCACATCCTCAAGGTGATTGACAACGCCCATATCTATAACGTTAGGAATATCTTCTATGTAGCCCGGCGTATACACCTTGAATTGAAAATATTTCGACAACTCTTCTATAAACATACGTCGCTGAAGCGATGCCACTTTCCTTGCTAGAACCACTTCCCCGTAAATATATTTATAATCTATTAGCGAGCCATATGAGATATTGTATGGGAGTGCATGGATCATGTCCGCAAGAATTTTGGAATCATTTAATGACTCCTCCAAAATATTAGCTGTCACCAAGTTCAGTTGCGAATTTAATAATCCTGATAAATATCCTTTAGTGTATCCATTTAAATTAGGATACATCCTATCATAAAAATTATGTGCCTCGTCGTACAAAGAAGCAACCATTGAAAGCTGCGATGCATACTTTTCCACATCACTATCGGCTATCGAAATATTATCCAACCTTTCAACATTAGTACCTAAAGGCATATAAAAGACATTATTTATCCCCTTACTTCTTAACCGTCTGCATTCTGAGGAATCAAAAGAAAATATATAATTACAAGGATTCATAATCTCTTTTTCATAAAGCTGAACACTGGGGCTATCATAAGTCCACGACAGATAAACGGTATTATAGTGTTGACACACTTCGGAAATAACTGTAAAAAAATTGGATGTAAAAACAATATCAAAACTATTTTCATCTAAAAAATCGTACATTCTTTCACGTATAAGCTTTGGATCTTTATTACACCTGATTGGAATATCAGTCTCTACAACGTCATGCCCCAAAAACCTAAAGGCATCTATTATATCCAATTTATCAAACATATTATAATCTACATACAGTATTTTCATTCCGAATTCCTTTTTCTATATCTCGTCAATCAACGTAATGATATCTTTAATAGACATCAATTCATCATCAATCTCATACGCACGATGGTGAGTAAGTATGCTTTTAGCAGTATTCTCCATCGCCGGGAAAGCCGCTCTTAACATCTGATTTGCATATATGCATATATTAACACCATGCTCAGCCAGCTCTTCCTCTGTAATTGTATTGAAAGATGAGGGAACAACAACTATTGGCGTTTTTGAATCTACATCTCGGAATTTATCACAAAACTGTAATATCTCTTCAGGATCTTTTTTCCTACTGTGAATCATGATTCCATCAGCGCCGGCATCCCTATATGCAAAGGCTCTATTTAACGCATCCTCCATTCCTTTTTCAAGAATTAAGCTTTCTATTCGTGCAATAATCATGAAATCATCTGACAACTGAGTTCGTTTACCCGCCGCGATTTTTTCACAAAAATTTTCAATACTTTCCTGTGTCTGCTGAACCTCTGTTCCAAAGAGGCTATTTTTCTTAAGACCCGTTTTATCCTCAATAATTATTGCAGATACTCCCATACGTTCAAGTGACCTAACCGTATACACAAAATGTTCTGTCAATCCACCGGTATCCCCATCAAAAATAATGGGTTTTGTGGTAACTTCCATCACATCATCAATTGTTCTAAAGCGACTTGTCATATCAACAAGTTCAATGTCAGGTTTTCCCTTCTCAGTGCTGTCACATAAAGAACTTATCCACATAGCATCAAACTGGTCTATTTTTTCCTGATCTGCAACTATTGTTTTTTCAGCTATTAAGCCCGTAAGCCCACTGTGAACTTCTATCGCCTTAATTATCGGCAACAACCCCATTACTTTTTTTAGACGACCTCTTCTAAATTCGGGCATTGAGAGTTTTTCGATCATCTGTCTATCACGCTTTTGTATTTCCTCATTATGTGTATAGGGTATCTCAACAAGTTCACCATTATATTTTTTCAGATTGGAAATTATATTCTCCCTAATAACTTCCATTCCCGGATCCGTCCAGTTATTGCCATGAACTATATAATCAGGGCGAATTTCCTTAATAACCTCGTCGTACATGATTTCATTCTGAACGATTACCTCATCTATTCCCTGAATTTCACTAACCATTTTCACACGTTCTTCCGTTGTCTTTGTAGGAAATCTATTATATTTTATCATCTGTGAATCATCTAAAATTCCCACAACTACCGAACCAAGTTTTTTTGCTTCTTCTATTATATGCAAATGTCCTTCATGTATTATATCCGTACAAAAACAAGTATAAACTTTCTTCATAAAGATGTCCTTTCTATGCGTTAGTGTTTTAAGTTGTTCGTCATTTCTTGTTTATCATTTGTTTTATTCCAATATTTATGGGTGTATTAGGCACCCAACCCAACATCTGATTCATTTCATTATAATCAGCATAATAGTCTACTTCTTTCCCATTAGAAGTATATATACTTTGATCTATTTCGATATTCATTGCTTTTGCAACTGCCTTAACAATGTCCAATACCATTATCGACTTTCCCATCCCTACATTGATAACAGTATTATCATTATCCTTTACACAGACATCATATATAACCTTTGCAACGTCTCCAACATACACAAAGTCATTTTTATTGTATGCACCATTTAAAACAGGGACATTCCCTCGTTCAAACGATTCAATAATATGCGGAATAAGAGATTGACTCTTTTGACCTTCTCCATACACATAAAATAACCTTAGCCAATTAAGTCTAATATCATTTTCTTTGCAAAACCTAAGTGATACATTTAACAAACTGTTTTTTGCTATTTTAAAATAATTGTCCACACTAACATTATCCTCAACGAACACTCTGCCCTGCGGATTATTGTATTCCCAACAGCTACCACTAACAATCAGTTTTTGTATTTTATTATCCCTGCACAACTCCAAAACCTTAAATCCACAAATTATATTGTCTTTTGACATGTCATACGAATAGTCCGGTATTCCCATCCAGGCTAAATGAATACATGTATCAATAGAATATTCTAGTAATTGTTGTTTCCACTCATCATAATAAAGCAAATCTCCCTCAACAACACTTTCGCTTCCCTGACAATTATATGATTCTTTACTTCGAGTTAAAATTAAAACTTCTACATGATTATCTAATAATGTCCTTACGACATGTTTCCCGATAAAACCGGATGCACCTGTAACCAAAACCATTTCCATACTCCTCTTACTATGCTGATCTATGATTAATCAAAGCATCATTCCATCTCTTTCCATTATGGTATCGACTATCTGTTGAAGGAACAAATTATGCAGTGATTCGACCATTCCATAACTCATAGAAGGAACATATAGATTGTAATCCCCCAAACTTTTTGATACGTTATCATCTTTAAAACCAGTAAATGTTACTACTAAAGAACCTTTTTCTTTTGCTACGTTAATGGCATTGACAACATTTTGAGAATTCCCCGAACTACTAATTGCAACCAGCAAATCTCCCTCTTTTGCTAGAAAACTTAATGGTTTTGAAAATACATACTCATAACCATAATCATTTCCCATACATGTAGTCAATGCATTATCATATAAGCTTATAGTTCTCATCCCACCATTTTTCATAAAATCAGCAATCATGTGACCAGCTATTGCAGAACTACCACCATTTCCTATAAAAAACAATTGGTTTCCACTTTTTTTTACAGTAACAAACAGTTCAACAATTTGTTCAAATGCATCATCCCAATCCGTTATTAATTCCTTCTGTTTATATATCTTACAGTTCTCCATTAAATCAGAAATGGTTTTTAAATATTTTGTATGCATCAATTTTGTAACCTCCTCCACCTATTATAAATAGTTATCTACTATATCCCATAACGACATACGCTCGTTAATCATATAACAAGCCGCCAAACCTGCAGCATTTCCAGCCTCGATGTCCCTTTCATCGTCACCTATTAACACACATTGTGTCAGATTGAGTGAATGATCCTTCTGTGCATTGTATAGCATCCCTGGTTTAGGTTTCCTACAATCACATCCTTCATCCCATCCATGTGGGCAAATATATATTCCGTCTAATCGCACATTAATTTCATCAAGATCATGTAACATCTTATTATTAATTTCGTTCAAATCATCCCATGTTATATTACCTCTGGCAATTCCCGGTTGATTGGTTATAAGATATATTTTGTATCCCTTTTGTTTTAATAGTGCAACTGCTTCTTTCGCCTTAGGCAACCATACAAAATCTTCTTTTCTTTCTATGTAGCACGCCCTTGGTGGACGCACATTTAAAGTGCCATCCCTGTCAAGAAACGCAACCTTTTTAGGTTTAAAGAACTCCTTTGTTAATTCGATTCTTTCCCATGAACCGATACTGTAATACCTATGTTCTGTTACATATGCGCCTAATCTTCCTTTTTCAAGTATCTTGGGGTAAACCTCAGATTCAAAATTTACATTTCTATCAGAAAGAACCGATAAAACCTGTTTTTTTAAAAAAATGTATCCAATATCTACCCCTTGCAAACCCGAAGCAACCCTCTTTTTATCATACAAAACAACCTGACCGTCTTCTACTAATAGATTGCTCTTCGTGTAACCATCTTTATTGGAATATACGGTAAGTTGAATCATATTATCACTTTTAGAAAACTGCTCGTACGCTTTTCTAAAATCTATCGGGCAATAGTTATCACAATACAATAATATAAATTCATCATCAAAAAGTTCGTATGCATTTTTAATTCTCAATCCGGTGTCATATTCAATTGGGGTAACCGAATACTCTATATTAACCCCAAACCGTCTTCCATCTCCGAAATAGTCTTCAATTTTTTCAGGAAGATATCCCAACAACATCACTATGTTATCAATCCCCCAAGATTTCACCTGTATTATTAAGTGTTCCAAAAAAGGCACACCTTCTATTTCTATCATAGGTTTAGGATTATCCAGTGTAAATGGTTGTAATCTTGTACCTAATCCACCAGCAAGTATAACTGCTTGAGAAAGACTCATATATTATTCTCCTTTTATATCTTCAAACCCAATTATTTTTTTATTCTTTTAAGTAATTCATCACAATAATCATCTATATTGTCTGGTGCTCCATGCGTCAACTGCCCACATTTACTACATATTGGATTATTACGCCTTTCTTTTTTCAAAAACATTTCAAGATATTTATACCTCTCGTCGCTCTCCCATATTTCCTTTACTGATTGAGTTTTTACATCGCCAATTATCATTTCTCGTGTCCAGTCAAGAAAACAAACACTTGCTGTCCCGTCTGAATTTATTGCCATCTCATAAAAAACATATGGACACACTTCCACATTTGTTAATGGCTGTCCATAAACACCTACTTTATCATTTACTTTTACATCTTTTAATTCAAAATCATGCCAGCAATTCATTACACTCTCAATCGATACTCCGTCAGCAATATTTCCATAAATATTTAAAAACTCCTCTTTTTGAGTTTCTGTAAGAGAGTCTCCGGAAATTTTAATTATTACTTCGCATTGCTTTCTATGCTCATATAAATAAGTTAATTCATCAACAAATTTTTTGTAATCAATTTTATAATTTGAAAACTCAAGATACTGTTGTGAGTCAATTCCTTCGATTGAAATATTAATACGATCCAATCCCGCTTCAATAATTTTATCACTTAAATCATGGGTCAACAAAGAAGCATTTGTCGTTGTATCCACGCGCTCACAAGCTCCAATTTTTTTTGCATAACTAACCATGTCTGCAAATCGAGGATTCAGCAACGGTTCTCCATCTTTATAAAGTCGCAAAACTTTCACTTTATTTTCAAATTCACACATATCATTCGCTATTTTTTGAAATATGTCCCATTCCATATTTCTTTGTTTTCTAGCCTCAATACTCTTTAACAATTCCAAATCACCAGACGGACAGAATTTACACCTAAAATTACACGCATCTGATGGTTCAACCATTAAAATAAAAGGTGTATTAAGTGGAATTACCGTTTCTAATTTTGTTCTGTTTTCCATGTCTATCCTGGGTTTTATTTTCGCTTTCACAACTATCAAATCCTTTCCGATAACAAATCGTCGTTTTTTATTAATTCATCTAATATCTTTTCATATTTTTTTAATTCATTATCACAATCATAGTAACTCATGAAATGATATATCGAACTTTTTGTCTTTTCACAAAAAATATAAGGAATTCTTTTTATAGTAGTATTGGTTTCTTCTCCCCCCAAAAATAACTCTTTATTTTCCGGGAGCATAGCCGATATGAACCATTCGTGTGGAGATTTTCCGATTACATCTGCAAAATTCTTTTGTGACTTTTTTATCTCCAAACAATGGTTAATTGCATTTCTAAAAACCTTTACATTATCATAAATTGAAAATCTTTCCTTAAAACTTTTTCTTGCAGATTTTCCTACTCGTTCGCGTAAATCTGAATCCTCACTTAATCTTATAGTCCACCTTATAATATCCGCAATATCATCAGCAAGGATACCATTATCCTCACTTTCAATTATATATTTTTCAGCATTCTGTTTAAGTGCAATAACCGGTAATCCCATGGCCATTGCTTCCAAAATGACGTTTTCTGTAGTTCCAAAATGAAAAGGATTCAATGGATACAAAAAAATATCAGCATTATATAATTCATCATATACATTATTAACAAACCCTTTCCATTCAAAATATTCATTAATTTCAAGTTCCGAAATCCTTTTTTTTAGCCACCCGGCCCTTTCGTCATCACCCAACATCACAAATCGTACATTTTTGTTATTCTCAATTATTGCATTACAAATTTCCGAAAAACATCCGTTTATTTTACTTTTTGTAAATGTCCCCACGTAAATAATCGTAATGATTTTATTATTAGAATATTCCTTTTTTACCTTTTCAATTTTAATATCCGATAAGCCATATACAATTTCCGACTTTTGTTTTATAGTTCTCAACTGATAATCATTCCAAATTGTATTTTCATATGAAAATGGTGAGGTAAAGAAAATATAATCAAATTTATTTGCAAAATCAAATGACAAAAAGGGATAATTGCACCCCGAAACATGGGACCATAATATTGTTCTACATTCAACCATCGGGAAATCAGCCAAAAATTCACACATCAACGGGTATTGCCACCAATGTATTATAACTATATCCGCATTTTCTATCTCTGATTTTACTGTTTTTCTTTCAGGTGATTCAATAACACATATTTTATTATTAATGCATTTTTCCATTTCATTACGATTGATTGTCTTTTCCAAACACAAAATAATGTGTTCATTTTCCAAATCATTTAAAACCATGCCAGAAATAGCTTTTCCGATACCGGCATCCCCCATATAACCAGTGATATGAAGAATTTTTTTCTTTTCTTCCAAATAGAGCCCTCCAATATTATTTTGTATGTCACTCACCAAAACCATGCTATATCATCATCCGTATGCAGATTTACTATATCAATCCCAAGTTTATCTTCATACATTCCTTTTAGTTGACAATATATTTCCTCTCCAAAGTTGTAATTTGCAACTAAAATCACCTGTATCCCCATTTTTATAACATCATCTTTTCCATATATCTTTTTTCCTCTAAATGTTTTTCCCACAAAGTTCTCTGATGAATTAAAAAAATATAATTTTTCTTCAATATCAGGACGATTATAAAAACTCAGCATGCCATCCATATACTTACAAGTAGGCCAAAAGCCAATTTTTTTACCATCATACTTTCGAAAGAAATCATCCAATCTATTAATTATTTTTTCTTTTACCATACCATATTTTTCAGCATTAGTTTTCATTTCTTGAATTCTTTTTACAATCGGTATTTTTTGCGTACATTTTTTTTCACACTTATGACATCCAACACATGAATAAACATCAAACGGGTCCCCACCCTGAGATCTTACATTAACAAAGCAACTATTAACTGCTCCTTTCTCAGATTCACATTTTGACAGCAATAAATTTATGTTATATCCCTGCATAAGTTTTGATACCCCGACTCCAACCGGACATGGTTCACAGTATCTGCAACCGGTACATAATTTATCAGAAACATTAACCAGAAAATCTTTTTCAACTATATATTTATTTACATACTCGTCATTAAAAGCAGTTACATTTTGAGTTAACTTTTCTATTGATTCCATACTGGAAAGAGAGGTTGTTATTCCTTCGAATGAATGGATAAATCTCAAACATTTTTCCGCAACCGGCCGATCACTTCTTTCTATCCCCTCAAACAAATCAGGAAAACGCGGAATTATACCTCCGCCCAATGAATTCATTGTAATTACGCCTATTTTTTTGTTTTGAGCAGCATTAACAATCGGCAACTGAGACGCATAATTAACGGGATTAAAAGAGACTATAATTCCCTCAACTAACTCATCATTAATTATTTTTATCGAGTCTTCCGTCGAACAATGAAGTGATGCACCTATATGCTTAACAAGTCCTTGATCATAAGCGCGTTTAACACCCTCGTAAATCCCCCCAGGCTTAAGAAGTTCTTTATAATCATCAAAACTCATAATTGACCACAAAAAAAATATATCAATATAATTTCTTTTCATTTTTTTTAAGGAATTCTCAATCTGTTTGATAACATCCTCAGCATTGTGTTTATTCTGCAAACCATCTTTCGACCCAACATATATTGTCTCATTAATATTTTCAAATGCCATTCCAAATATATCTTCCTCATATCCTCCACAATAACTTGGACATGTATCAAAAAAATTGATTCCAAGTTCTATGGCTTTCTTTATTACACTTGACGCATATTGCTTTTGCTCTTCAACACAAGTTTTTCCTATATCAAGCGTAAAATTTCCGCCAAGCCCTAAGGATGATATATTCATTTCTGTTTTTCCAAATTTTTTATACTGCAAGACTCTATCCTTCTATCATTTTTTAAATTTTTCTATTACACTTTCTGGTAGATCATCAATATTATCAGGGTCCTCATCCAAGTGTCTTATATCTTTATACTTATAGCAATCTCGCTGACAAATATGATACCCATCTAAATTACTTGTACATTGAGCATATCTAAATTTATTAAATTTTTCCCCGTTCCATACATCAAGTGCACTTTCATAATTCAAATCTCCCATTACAAATTCCGATTTATAATCTTCTACGCAGCTAACCGCTAACCCATTATATAAAATAACAAATTTATAAAATGGTTCCGGACATACCTTGCGTCTGTATTGCGTTAATCCTGCATATCTATTATTCATTTTCAGTTTCTCCGAATTATACAATTCATCGTCAATATCATTTTGCCAGCAGTCTACTATATCTTCAAAATCATAATAGTCACATATTTCAGAAAAAATATCTTTAAACTGCTCGATTTCTTCATCTTTGCATAATTGAGAGATTATCTTTACATAAACCTCCGTTTTCTTTTTATGTTGATAAAAATATCTTACATTTTCAACTATTTTCTCGAAGTCAACCTCAACTCCTGTAACATCCAAATATGCTTTATTGGATAATCCTTCTATGGATATATTAATTATATCCAACCCCGCATCTATCAGTTTATCAGACAATTCAGGAGTTAATAGGGATGCATTTGTAAAGATTTCAACATTGTCAACAACATTAGCATCCTCCGCATATTTTATTATTTCAGCAATTTGAGGGTGAAGTAATGGTTCCCCACGATAACTTAAATTTAACACTCCGGGTTTATATGGAAACTCCTTAACATCATCTATTATTTTTTTAAATAAATCAAAATTAATGAATCCATTTTCAAAATACATATCCTCATTAAAATCCTTATGACCATGTGGACAAAATCTGCATCTAAAATTGCAGGCACTAACACATTCTATCGATATTCCAAAAGGCGATATTAATGGCACTAAATCTCTAAGCCTTTTTCTATCCCTATCTGTTTTTCTAACACTTCGTGTGCTCATATCCTTTTCTCCTTTATTTACTTATTTTACGTATGCATAAATATTTTTATAATTTACATCAACAACATATCTATCATTTGCTGAACAAATAATATCTGTTATTACTTCTATGTCATCATCAAGATGATTAGCCCTAATTGAAAGCATTGGAGCAAACTCCCTAAGTATATTTTTTGCTCCGATTAGCATATTTCTCTCAGCGCCCTCGATATTAGCTTTAATAAAGTCAACCTTTTCTAATTTATTGTTTTCAACATATTCATCAAGGGTAATAGTATGTACTTTTATAAGATCAATGTTATCTTTTTTCTTATAAAATCCATCATACTCAAAAGATTTATGAACATAAAAATCATGTTCTCCACTTTTATCAGATAATGCCACACCATTGATTGTCCACATATCTTTATTATAATTACTCAATGATTTATGTAATATCTCCAGTTGTTTTTTTGCCGGTTCAAAAGCATGTACAAAACAACCACGATTGATTGCAATCTGTGAAAACAACCCGATTGACGCTCCACAATTAATTACAACATCTCCTTTTTTCATATACACGTTATGATTTTCATATGGGCCTTCATTTATCCATCTCTTTTCATTAAATAGATGTGGAAACAACATATCAACGCCTCCCATAAAAAAATCCAAAAAACGTTCATCATCAATATACGGGTTAACATACGTTTCTCCTTTTATATTAATTAGAGAAACGTCCCTTTGAAAACTAATATTATTGTTTGAAAGCAATTCATCAAACAAAACCTTTGCAATAATTAATTCATCCCTTGAATCCAAACAATATACATATTTATACGCATAATTACTTAATTCTTCAGCTATTTGCTCCTGAAACTTTATTGCAACTATTACAGCGTTATCTTTTTGTGCCTCATCAATAAAATCATCTTTGCTAACTATTGGCAAACCATTCGTCACATAATAGCCACCGGGTATATACTTTGAAACAATATATTTATCAATACGAAAACCCTTATTTATCAGATACCAATATAAAAGATTTCCGAGATTACCCGCTCCATATATACATAATTTATTATTCTTTATTTTTTCAAGAAATAAATTAATATCCATTTGCATCACTCACTTACATATATTATTTTGCTTCCTTGTGGTTCAAAGCCAATATCACAACATTTATAGTCTCCAAGAGCGCGTCTTACTTTTTCCTTCTTGTCATCAGGTACATACATCATCAAAAAACCTCCGCCACCAGCGCCCAAAATCTTTCCGCCCAATGCGCCTGCTGAAATAGCACGGTTATACATTTCATCTATTAGATCATTACTAACATTACTTGCAAACTGTCTCTTTATCATCCATGCTTCATGTAATAATCTTCCGATATCATCTAAATTGTTATTTTGTAACGCAGACTCAGCTATATTAACCATCTCTACCAGTCTGTCTAGCCGCTTCATTTTTTGCGGAATTTTTTCCTTCTGCTCAGTAAGAACAGTTGATGATTTTCTTGTAAGCCCAGTATAAAAGAGCATCAAATTATCTTGTAGATGTTTCTTTGTTTCTTGTTTGCAAATAATTGGATCCACAAAAACGCTTCCATCAGCGTTAAATTGATACTTCTGTAATCCTCCATACGCAACGGCATACTGATCCTGTTTACCAATAGGGTTTTTTAAGATTTCTATCTCAATCTGACATGCCTCTTTTGCAAGCCTCTCTGCAGAAACATGTTTACCCGTATATGCATATAATGCATTAAGTATACCAACTGCAAGTGCACTTGATGAAGCCAAGCCTATACCCGCTGAATCTAGCGGTATGTCTGCCATATATACAATATCGATTCCACTATCAATCCCAACAATCTTTAGTGCTTCGCGAATGATGTTATGTTCTATTTCATCAACGCAATCAACAATTTCCGTTTTCGAATATCCCACTCTAATCCTGTTATCAAATTTTTTGTTTACAGTCATATATGTATACATATTAATGGCTGTGCTGATAACTGCGCCATATCCAAATCTACTGTTTTCATAATAATCTGACAAATCTGTTCCCCCGCCAAACAACGATGCTCGAAACGGTGTTCTTGAAATAATCATGTATACCCACCTTAATCCTTTAATTTCTAATCAACAGTTTTCTCCATAAACAAAAGGTGATTCAAACTCTGACATCCTTGGTAATGCCGCATCTCTATCAGTTATCACAGGATGAATGTCACCAAAATCTATTCCAAAGCTATCCCATCTCACTCCACCCTCATAACTTGGCATATACTTAGAGCCAAGTTGGTATAATACTTTTGTATTATCTTCCAAAACAAGATGTGCATTAGCTATTCCATCAGGAATATATAGTAACTTTCGTTCTTTCTCGTTCATAGGAATACAAATAACCTTACCATACATCGGGGAACCTTTTCTCAAATCTACAGAATAGTTATTCCATGCCCCTTGAAGACAATAATACAATTTACATTGAGTGTATGGTGGTTTTTGATAATGAAATCCTCTTATTGTATTTTTACATAAATTTGTAGTAATCATCGTTTCCCCAAAATCACATTTGAGACCCTCATTCTCGAAGGTTTCTTTATGAAATATTTTCATATTACTACCTCTCAAATCCTCATGATAATGGGGCTCAACTATCATTAGACCCGGTATTTTTGTTTCTTTAAATACAAACGACATGTCTATTCTTCTCCTTATCTATTATTTACTGCCATTCCGGTGCGAATTCATTTCCAATCTGTATAAAACTGCTTTCTCTATTCCAATTAGCATACGAAGCTTGGTAACAATTTTTGCATGGTATATCCATATTATACGAGTTAACTTTACTTCTAAAATCAATATATTCTTTCGAATTCCACATATCATCAAAAGATGTGTAATCTGCAACATTGAATAGTTTTTTACTGGTAGACATACATGAACGAACATAACCGTCCGATCCTAGGAAAAAATCCCTCCACCCTACATAACAATTCTTATGAAACTGTTCTCCTGCAATATCTTCTCCTTGAATATACGGAAGTTTTACTTGAATTCCTAATTCTTCTCCAAGTTGTATCGTTTCATCAAATACTTTTTTTATTTCAGAAGTCTTGTTATACATCATTTCGTCCAGCATCTTTTTCTCAAACACTGTTAGATAAACACCTTTTATTTCTTGTATTCCCAGTTTAGCAGCCAATTTAACATACTCCGGCATCTGCCTATAATTGCTTTCCATCATAGTCATAACTATACTCAAATACGGGAATTCAGAATTCAGGCTTTTCTTTTTTTCAACAATGTTGGTAATATTACAAATAATCTTATCAAAATCAGCTCCACATCTTATATTGTTATTGGTTTTTGCGTCTGCCCCATCCAGGCTGACAGTCAATAATTCAACATTGTATTTGAATATATCATCTAATAACATATCCAATCTAGTTCCATTCGTACAAAAAAACTTTCTTAATCCATGTTCATCTCCCCACTTCAAAAAATCAGAAAACTGTGGGTGAAGTGTGGGCTCTCCCCAGCCTAACAAAGTCACCTCCTCAACATATTCTGTAATGGGTTCAAAAATCTCAAGCCATTCGGGATTGAAAACCGTGGGTTTGAAGTCAACAGCATTTCTTCCACACATCTTACAATTAATATTACATGCACTTGTCATTTCCAATACGAGTCTTCTGGGATATGACTTAAGATTGGTAATACCATTTATAGCTTCATGCTCATTTAGGGAACTATTATCCTGCCTTTTCTTTGATAATGGACGTATTTGCTTTAAATCCAGTGTTTTTGCTCTTATTACACTCATAATTGCACCTCACTAATCTTATATATGCACAACTTTATTTTGCTTATTTCCGATTAATTCCAAATATTGTATATCTCCTATATCATATGGTTTAATAACTTTGAGTTCGTTAATATATGGAACTAAATTTCCATACATTGCGTTTTGAAATTCCATGCTGCTTATCACTACTCCAACAATTCCCATACTAGGTATATCTTTCGGATTATATATCTCGTATCCCCTAAAAAAGTCACCTCTTTTATTTTCATCCGAGTCTAATATATATATTGGATTTTTAAAGTCATTTTCAAAATCAAAAAAAGTATTTAAAATTAAGTCTGCAGCTGAACCAGAACCGTATATTGCTATACTCCCTTTCTGATCCAACTCTTTAATCTCGGATATTAATTTTTGAGTCTTTTTAAATGAATAACTCAACATCTTCATATCATTATCTATACCAGATTTGCTATAGTAAATGTTATCAATCAGTTCTTGTGCTTGCGAAATATTTCTTATACTGAAATTGTCACACCTAATAACATGATTAGGGTTTGTGTCCAACTTTTTTCTAATAATGTCCTTATTCAACACAGATGCATCATAGTTCATCAGATCGCCATAAGCCGACTCAAACCAATTAGTCAATTCGTTATCATTTAACTTATTAATACTGTTTTGCAAATATTTAATTGTATCATTAAACATTTCCCCATATTCTTGTCCTTCTAATATTGAACACTCATACTGGTATAACAATTCATGAACTGTATTTGCGACAAGATTTTTATATGGTATTATATAATTATTATCAATTCCTTTTTTTTCAAGTATTGTTTTTGCGGTTATCATTGCATGATATAACCAAAAAGAATGCCATAACCTTCCTTCCGTATAAAACGGTTCATCTTTTATTCTATTAACATTTTGATTACTTATATAATTTTTGTTTTGCTTAGCAGAACCCTCTTTCTCTTTATGACTGTCTCCAGAATACGATTGGCCCATCACTATCAAACCATAGGGTATCTCTACAAACCGCTTGGTATATAATAATGTCATAACGCCCTGAAAATTATCTGCCATAGGAGGCTCATGAAGTTCTAATTCATATTGGCTTAAATCCTCACTAATTTCATTAAGAAGACTTCTTTTTATTACACAATGCTGATATAGCAACGGCAAATCCCACGAGTGCGTTAACCTGAAAAAATCTCCTAGTTTTTCTTCTGAATTCTGCCATTTATAATTCCTGTTTTCGGGCATCCACAATGAATTAGGAAAGTCCTTTCTTTCAGGCCAAAAATATCTTGACGGATTCCACCACAAAATATCCTCTCCCGTAATAGCAAGGATTCTATCTGCTATATATAAAGCCCACCTAGAAATGCTGTCATCAGCGCCCAGCATAAAAACATACTCACCCTTTGCCTTGCTCAAAATAAAATTAAAACTGTCCGCCTGTGTACTTCCTTCATCATTCCTATAATAAACAAGACGTGGATTATTAAATGAATCAACAACACTTTTAACGTCTTCCGTACTCCCATTATCACCCACGACCACCTCGTAATCCTGAATTTCTTCTTGTCTTAGACAAGTCTCCAACGTATATGGAAGAGTTTTTATACTATTTTTTACAGGTACTAAAATACTATATCTTATCCGCATATGTAATCTCCCAATAATAATAAAAAATTATCGTCCAACGCACCAATTCTCTCCCGGTATATCCTCTCTCCAAAAGCCACATCTATTACATAAGTCAAATGACGAATTAAGTCGTTTCCAAAGCATATTAAATGTCAAATCATTATCATACAAATCAATAATGCCATCATCACCATTATAATTCGTCCCGTGTGCGGCATTATAATAATCAAGATACTGAACAATTGGGCATCTTGCCAAGTTTCCATTTCTAAGATGAATACAATTGCAATCAACCGTTGTCATAGGATATCCGTATTCACCAATAAGCGGTGGTCTGAATTTGCTGGCAATCCAGCCAATTATAAATTTCACTCCTCTATCCTTTAACATCGCAGCAATGCCATCTATCCTATCAAACATGACCGGATATGCCGATATGTCGAAAATAACATTACACTCTTTCATAGTTTGAATTAACCTATCATCAACCTTATCAATCAATGTTCCATTTGTAACTATGCGAATCTCTGAATAGGGGTATGTCTCTCTCATTAATTTGACAAACCGATATGTATCCTTGTTAAGCAAAGGCTCTCCACCCAAGATTCTTATTAGGTGAACATGTCCCACAAGTTCCTTCAATCTGGCAACATCTTTGGAAAACTGTTCGTAATCAGTATAAACTTCACCATCAACAAGATTAGAGTAATTATTACAGTGTTTACAATTCAAATTACAATGATCATTGGTATGAAATTCAAGATAGTCTAAATAGTTATAATCATCTACCCCCATAAACGGTACTGTCTCTTCATCAGGGACATTCCACCATTCTATCGAAGAATACAGAATATCATTCTTTGAAACTCCAAAATCTAACTGTTCTTCTAAATATCTGTCATTTAATGCATGTTTAACCGTTGCGCCAGGAAGAACTATTTTGTCTATAGCACCGCTCTTATATCGCTTAACGGCTTCAAACGGCGACACGATTTCTATTCCCTTATACGTTGTCCCCCACAATTCCGTATTCATGTCAAAAATACAATCAACATCATACCCTTGTTGTTTTAATATATCAGAATCAATGATTCTTCTCATTTCTTCTCTGTTTGTCTTTAATCCAATACGCATATTCGTTGTATCCCCCATTTATTATCAACCCGGTAATTATTCTATAATATTGGGTCTGTCCTGATCCGCATCTGCTTTGCATATTACAAAGTTTTCCGGAGCATCACTATTAAACCAATAGTCAACATTACGTTGTTCAAATGGTTCAAAGTATGACGGAATGATATTTTCATCATCTATCTCTCTTTTAACAAACCCTGCATTTATAATCTCTTGTTCATCATATCCAAAGCAATAAAAATCTATGTACTCGCAAGTGTCATCCATTAATTTGTATAGTTGATTAGTCACACCGGAAAGTGCGCTTATATCGCCCATATAATCGACTATTCTGATAACATGTCTATCGTCTTTAACTACATCTTTGAGTATTATTACAGCCTCTGCCTCAACGTCATTTTCCATTATAAGCATCACTTTATATTTATAAACAGGATGATCAAAAAAACGATGTTTCACATACCATCCATCCTTATATGGGTATGTTGTTATCTTATCCAGGAAACTAAAATACTTTTCAACCACTTGTATATCAGATGCTTCCCTTAAAAAATATGAATCATTATTTATATCGGCACTCAAATAGCATGGTTTTACTATCTTTGCAATCTTGTAAGTGCTTATATTATTAAGCATATAATAATGATTGAGAATCCCGGTTGCTACATTAAAATGACGCTGATGAAGAGGTGTTGCGGTATCTTTATTGACGCCAACACCAAGTTCATATCTGTATCCGATGATTTTATAATAGTGATTGGCAATAGCTATTCCTAACATAGGAAGGTTCTTACGATCTTTTCTAACACTCCACATTGAGCCCCAAACATCAAAATCCCCTGTTCTTCTGGAAGACGTATAATAATATCCATCCAATCCCTGAATCTCTCCGCTCGTGCGATCTATCGCCAAAAGGAAATGTACATCTTCCCCCTCACAGAACTCGTATTCAAACAAATCTCTGTTTTTGGCCAGGATATGTCCCTTTTTCCAACATTCGTCTATGTATGCCATAATTGCATCTATATCCGATCTTTGTGCGAGTCTAAATTCATATTTTTGTTCAAACAGTTCATCAAATCTACCCATATTTTCCCCATATACAACTCTATAAACAATACTCATTTCTACCACATAAAAACATTAATATTATACCATAAATGTATAGGTAAATCCATTTGATTTTGCGCCATTGTTATTATATAATAATGTAAGTATTTTCAATAACAAAAGGATGTGTTTTAATGCAGATTGAGCATAGGAAAATTGGACCCGATTATCCTCCTCTCGTCATCGCGGAGATAGGAATTAATCATGAAGGATCATTAGAAACCGCAAAACAAATGGTTGACGCTGCCGCTTCGTCAGGGGCTGAAATTATCAAACACCAAACTCATGTTGTGGAGGATGAAATGTCCCCTGCAGCAAAGAATGTTATCCCCGGCAATGCCGATGTGTCTATCTATGACATAATGGAGCGCTGCGCTCTCTCAGAGGATGAGGAAATCGAATTAAAGAATTATGTAGAATCTAAAGGCATGATATTCCTAAGCACACCTTTTTCCAGAGCAGCTGCAGACAGACTCAAACGCATGAATGTATCTGCGTTCAAAATCGGTTCGGGAGAATGCAATAACTATCCTCTAATCGAACATATTGCTCAATTTGGTAAACCAATGATTGTATCTACCGGAATGAATGATATCTCCAGCATTAAAAAGACTGTTGAAATCCTTAAAAAATACAATATTGATTATGCTCTGATGCATTGCACAAATATATATCCGACCAAACCTGAGCAAATTAGGTTGGGAGCCATGACAGAACTCATGAATGCTTTTCCCGACATACCTGTTGGTTTGTCCGACCATAGTCTTAACAATAACGCATGCCTTGCAGCAACTGCACTTGGCGCATCTATTCTCGAACGACATTTCACGGATAGTATGTACCGCGAAGGACCTGACATAATATGTTCTATGGATCCAACATCTTTAAAAGAGCTCATACACAGCTCAAAAGAGATCTTTAAAATGCGTGGCGGAGAGAAATCCGCTTTACCCGAAGAACAAGTCACCATAGACTTCGCATACGCTACAGTTGTTACTATTAATGACATACACGAAGGAGAGGCATTTACGCAGGACAATATATGGGTCAAACGTCCCGGAACAGGCGCTATAGCAGCAGAATTCTATGAAAAATGTCTAGGTCAAAAAGCTCCTCGTTTTATTGCTTCAGGGGAACATTTAAAAATGACTGACGTTACTATATAGTTTTAGTTATCTAATTGGGGGAATATCTAAAATGAGTGTACACGCAAGAGACAAAAACTCAAAAAAACGCATTATGTTTCTAACCGGAACTCGTGCTGATTACGGCAAATTAAAATCTCTCATCAAAATATTGAGTAGCAACAATGAATTTGAAGTATATATATTCGCAACCGGAATGCATATGCTTTCTACATACGGTTCAACTTACAGAGAAATACAGAAGGACGGGTTTCCAAACCTCTATACGTTTGTTAACCAGAATCAACACACAGATATGGATATTGCTTTAGCCAATACCATTACCGGTCTTTCTAATTATGTTGCAGAACTAGAACCAGACGGAATCGTTGTTCACGGCGACAGACTCGAAGCATTAGCCGGTGCAATTGTAGGTGCTCTACGAAACATTAGAGTTTTCCACATTGAAGGAGGGGAAGTTTCCGGTACAATAGACGAATCAATTCGTCACGCAATAACCAAATTTTCTCATTTTCATTTTGTTGCCAATGAGGAAGCAAAAAAAAGAATAAAACAGTTAGGTGAACCTTCTGATAACATATACATATTCGGTTCCCCCGACATTGATATTATGCACTCGTCAAACCTTCCAACAATAGACGATGTCAAATCATATTACGAAATCCCATTTAATAAATACAACATATTAATGTATCACCCGGTAACAACAGAATATGATTGCATAGCATCTCATATCCGCTCAATTATCAACGTACTACTTAAGAGCGGCGATAATAATGTAGTCATATATCCAAACAACGATTTTGGGTGTGAATTTATCATTAATGAATACAAGACCTTGACTAATCATGACCACTTCCGAATATTCCCGTCAATGCGTTTTGAATACTTTTTAACACTTCTTAAAAATTCGGAGTGTATGATTGGCAACTCAAGTTCAGGCATAAGAGAAGCAGGTATATACGGTATACCGGCTATCGATTTGGGGACCAGGCAACATAATCGTTACTCACCATCAAAATCCCATCATATAATTCACACCAGTGAGGATACATTTAGCGTTGATACCATTAAAGAAGCAAAGGCATTAGACATAATCCCATCTTCAGAATTTGGCATTGGTAACAGTAACGAAATATTTATGGATATTCTCTCTCAACCAAAAATTTGGCACATGGATATTCAAAAACACTTTATTGACATTGATTATTGAAGGAGCCGTAATGTATAAGAACAAGAAAATCCTCGCCCTTATCCCTGCGCGAGGCGGGAGCAAAGGAATTCCCAACAAAAACATCACCAATCTGGCAGGCAAACCATTGATTGCCTATTCTATTTTAGCAGCCAAAAACAGCCGTTATATAGATGATATTGTTGTCTCTACGGATTCAGAAAAAATCGCACAGGTTTCCAATGAATATGGGGCTACAACACCCTTTCTTCGTCCTGCAGAACTGGCATCGGATACTTCAAAGACAATAGATTGCGTTATTCACGCCATCAATTTTCTACGTAACAATGGGCAAACATATGATTACGTTATTCTTCTGCAACCCACGCAACCTATAAGAAAAGCATGTCATATCGATGAGGCTATTGAAACCATTATTAATTCTTCCTATGATTCTTTGGTTAGTATATGCCCGACTTCTGAGCATCCAATTCTTATGCGTACACTAAACAGTGAAGGAACCCTGCAATCCATACTACCCATTTCAAGCACAGTCAGGCGGCAGGATTTTACTACAGTCTACAAAGTCAATGGTTCCATCTATATAAATCGCATAAATAACAACCTCAACGAAAACACAAGTCTGAATGACAATAAAATGCCTTATTTAATGGACAAAAAATATTCCATTGATATAGACACTCCTGAAGATCTTATAAAAGCAGAGGAAATACTAAAAAACGAGGTATTATAATGAATAACTATAACTCAAACTTAGAAATATTAGAAAAAAGATATCCAACGTTCTCGTCAGCCCTGCTTGAAATCCCCACCAATCAAGTCAGCAATATATCTGTCGAAACGATTGCCGCAAAAAATAATTCGCCTACTTTGGCAGTTATTAAAGACGAAAACAGACAATATATGAATAGTCCATATAACCCCGAACGTGAAGCTGAACACTTTGCATCACAATACAAAGACATCAGTGATTTCTCTGTTTTCCTTTTTTACGGCATGGGAAACGGAATAATAGCGAGAGAGATTATTAAAACACTCCCCTCTCAATGTACTATTATTTTTTATGAACCATCTGAACAAATATTCAAACATGTCATCGAAGAGTATGACATTTCAGATATCCTATCTATGCCTAATGTTTTCATTATTGTTAATAACATTAACTCAAATGGTGTGGAAAGCTTTTTCCAATCCGCGGTAACAGAAATCAACTATAAACGTGCTTATTTTGACTCACTTCCAAAATATAAGTTTCTCTTCCCTGAAGCATGCAATTATTTACAACATGCTTTTGAAAATGCAGTTATTATAAGAAAATCATCTGTCTATACAGGCACTGTAATTAATAAAACCGAAGCAGAAAACAACATACTTAATCTTAAATACACCTATTCATGCAATTGCACGGATCAATTTCTAGATAAATTTCCAACTGATTTACCTGTAGTTTTAGTTGCCGCCGGACCGTCTTTGGAAAAAAATGGCCTATTACTTAAGGATGTTAAAGGTAAGCTTTTAATTATCGCTGTTGACTCTGCACTACCATACCTCATGTCAAACAATATTATCCCTGACCTTGTAGTAGCCGCAGATCCAATTAAGGATTTAACCTTGTTTGAAGATGAAAGATTAAAAGACATCACCTTCGCAATTGACTCTGCATTCACCCACCAAGGTATGGAAAAAGTCATTGGACGAAAGCCTATTTTTATCGAGTCCTCCAACGCATATTATGATGCAGTTTTTCAAATTGGAGGACAACACATGTATTTTTTGGAAAACGGCGGTTCCGTATCTACATTAGCCTTCACTCTTGCATTATCATGGGGATACACCAAGCTAATATTAATTGGTCAAGACCTTGCTCTTGGAGATACCAAGCTACATGCCGGAAGGGAAACAGACCTTTCAAAGGATACTCGAAAAAGAATCCCGATAGAAGGATACTACGGAGATACAGTATATACCGTAAGCGACTACAAATTGTACCTCGACTGGTATGAACAAATGGCATCAAATAATCCCGGCCTTTTGATAATCAATTCTACAGAAGGCGGCGCTCTTATTCATGGTACACAAAATATACCATTTAATACAATCGTAGACGAGTATAAAGATGTTTCATTTGACTACGAAGCAATTCTCCACAACACTGAACCTGCAATATGTGAGGACAAACACAGCGTTTTATCTTCTCACTTTGTCGGCAGCATAACCACACTCGAAAGTATGAAGTCAGATTTGAATAAGGCAATTTCTTTAATAGACGAGAGTTTTACTTTACTAAATAATGGTCTTACCCAAAATGACCCAAACGTAATGCTGTTGTACAAGCAAATTAGTTCAATTATTGACACCTGCGGCTCATATAACGAAAGTTTCTTTGTCGAAAAAGTAATAAATGATACTCAAAGCGATATGCTATCCTCTCTTTATGAGTCGGGTAGTAATCCTGATGATGAATACAGACAAATATTAAAAACTATCAAAGACTACTTGACAGATATGGCATCAGCAACCGAAACCGTCAAAGAAATGTTTATTAAAATGATGGATAGCCTATAAATAATTATAGGCTATCCATTACTTCTTCAAGCGTATGCAATTCTGCTCCCTTAATTTTTGCGCCGCCTTCCGAAGCATCAATAATCGGCATTGTAACATCATCTTGTCGAATCCGTTTTTCTATCCATTTTCTGAACATATCAAATGGTCTATTGGTAGCCACCATATTACCATTTACATCTTCGACCAATATTTCCTCTCCCATCACAGCAACTTTCTCTACACCCGCTCCAGTTGCATGGTTCTTGTTATCTGTATAAGCCAAATCCAAACCGACAAACACTATTTTCTTTGCACCGAATCGAACACTCAAATCAATAGCAAATGTGACAACAGAGCCTCCTGTTTCAAAAAGCTCCAAATCATTATCCCTTGCATATTTCTCAGCCAATGGAAAACCACTCTGACACATTAAGTATTTATTCCCGGAATACATCTTTGTTACTTTTTTTGATGTTGTGGATAATGCAAGCATTGGGACATCAAGACTTTCTATCCCTTCAAATTGTTTGTTCATCACAGGCTTAGCGTCAGACACAACTATGTAATCCATATCAATACTCTTGTCAACTAATTTTCTACATACTGCACTAAGGGCGAGAATAACAACATCTTCATGTTTGGGTTTGAGCAAATCTATATTCTTATCAAGCGATGGTCCTGCCGCTACAATTATTACATTTTTTCCATGTATATCATCTTTTATACTATCTATATTATGATTACAGCTTTTTATATTGTATAAGAAATTGCTTTCCATCCAATCCCTCTGCATTTTTGCAGAGTCCTCTCGTACCCATAGCTGTTTTATTATATCGACTATCTGACTGTTCTTGATTCTTCTCACAGAAGGTCTGTGAAAAGCAATCAGCTTGTCGGCAATATCCTCAATAGCCTTTCCTAACTCTTTGAAATCCGGATCATATATTATCTCAACATCTTTATTATTAAAATACCAATTCATATTGGTATATGTCATTGCCAGTTCGATTATTCCTATATCATTTTCTATTATCTTAATATTAAGCTCAGAATCTTTTGCCACAAGCTCTTCACAATGATACCCAAGCCCAAGTCCAAAAATTATGTAATCAGACTTACTTGGATTATAAAAATCACAAACAAAGTCTCTTGACGAAATCATCGGATTTGAAAAGCTGTGGAGACGCAACGTATCTGTTCCCGAAGCAACTGCCAAAGTTGCATATCCAACCTGGCTGTTTTCAATCATATATATATCATCTTTGTACGGCGAAGCATCGTGATATTTATCACTATCTCGTAGTTGACTATATAATACCGAATCCTTTTCTGACAATCTTTGCATATTATAGTCAAAATAGTTCTCAAAAATATCCTCATTTCCACTAATTAGCCCCTGAACATTCAGCAAAACGGGTTTAAGATGAGTATTTAACACATCTGAGCAGGTTATGAAGTCTTCATTCTTTTGGGCAGAAAGAACATCCGCCAAAGTAGATGCAAGCAAATCAAAATTAATCACCAGCCCTAAAGACGCAAAATAATTATTGTTATTTGCTATTTTTTCAATAATACCGGGCATGTTGGTCACAATCCAAAAAATATCATTGATTGCTGCTGTTTCTCTTTGATAATTAATATTCGATTGTAATATTTCTATACGACTGATTAACTCTGCATTTTTATAGAATAAATCCTTCAACCTATATTCTCCTCATATTCTTTCAAAAATACTGTCTTCGCCACCTCGTAGTCACTATCCAAAAACTTATCAACCTTTTCATCATGCAATATCCACGGATTACTTGTTTTTCCTATTACCACTTCATATCCTTTACGTTTAAACTCCATACTCTGAGATATATCATAAAAGTGAAAACCTTTAAATAAATCCTCCCTCCATCCAACATCTTTTGACGTCGCCATCAGAACCCCATCAATTACATCCACGGTTTCATATATTCCAGCATTTATTCCGTCGGTTATTCTACATACCGTTCCAATGCCAGTATCCTGATAAATGTAGTAATATTGATTACTTGCATCCCACCACATTCCTGTTTCCGGCATTCGATCACATCCTGCAACCCCAATAAGACCGATATTCCCATCAGCATTGAAGATTTCTAAAATATCGTATAACATATATTTATTAACACACAAAACATCTTGATGTATATATATCTTATACCTTGCGTCCGATTTATTCATGCCGATATTATACCCGCTGCACATACTCCTAGCATTTCTTACAGGAATTATATCCATATCATATCCTTCCGGCACAATCAATTTATTGATATACCACTCACACTCACTATAGGCATCCTCATCATTTACGCATACGATAAAGGAAATCCTTTTCTTACATGCATCAAGATTATCCTTATTAACCATGTGCGTTATATGATTCTTAAGACTCACATACCTCTTGGTATTGAAACTCTGTCTTGACACTATATCATTAGCCGTCACAAAATCCCCAAATAACGCAAGGTAATGCGCAAGGTTATAACATGTTTCTTCATAATATTCATTTTTTTCTTTCCCAATATATTCTTTTATTAAAAGAGGAAGTACCATGTCATATTTTTTATTATTGAAAAGACTTTTTGCTACAGCATTAGAAACCTTCCCGGTATTATTTATAAATCTCCTAATCAATTCACATATGGTATTTTCATCGACTTTGTACTTTTCAACATATTCTATAAACGTCTGCTCATCTTCTATACTAACTTCATTCTCAAATCTTCTTAAAAACCTTTTCCCAAGCATAATGACTTTTTTCAAGTCTTCAAATGTTGAGACGCGTGTGAAAATGTTTTCATCGATTATATCTTCTGTTTTTTTACATATTGCGAACGCAATATCAAATATAACTATTTCCGTTGACAGCCATTCTTCTTTTATATCAGTCCCATTACTCACTTCATTTCTAAAAACATTGTAAGCATCATTATACATGCCCTTTTCTAATAACGACCAAATCTCTTCAACAAAATGTTGTCTTATTTCTTTAATTCGTCGAATTGAATAATCAATATCCATATTACTTGTTTTCCCTCTCCCAATTTAAATATCAAAACCTGCAATCTGTAACATGTCTGTTAATCTTTTAGCATATGTAAAGCCTATTTCAACTTTATTCTTTCCGTTCTCAGCAATATTAATTCTCTCGTCCTCATGTTCGATATAATAATATATTTTTTCAATTGCATCATCAATGGATGTATAATATACAAAATCTTCCCCAGGTTCGAACAAACCCTCAAAATCAGGTCTATAATCTGTAAGTAAGAATCCGCCAGCCCCCATAATATCCAATGCTCTTAGCGGAATACCCGTTTGTATTGATGGCAACGTTATATTAAGATTAATTTTACTCAGCTTAAAAACCTTATTCATATCAGTGTTATAATCAACAACACCCATATGTTTTACAAACGGTATACCCTCTAAATTACCAGGAGAGTATACTTTCATGTCAAAATGTTTTGCAATTCTTCTTATAAAATCCATCCTTTGACACGTTGCAGTCTTTCTGGCCAGGAAATAATTTGCATATACATATTCAAGATCTGCCAAGCTACCTTCTGAAATTGCATATGGCATTGCTTTATACAGCGCCTCAACCATATTGCCATCTAAAACTTCCTCCTGAATAAACCCTCCAAATATGTATTTCTGACATTGTATCAAGGCATCAAACATACCTTTATTATAGTCACTTAGTCTCTCATAGATTCGATCATATAAATTGTGTTCTTCATTATAAAGAGATGCAACCAAACTCACATCTGCTCCAAACACCTCTCTGTCTTTGTCACTTATCCCTACTCTATCAATTCTATTAACATTAACCCCCAGAGGCATATAAAAAACTCTAGTTGCTCCTTTTTTTCTAAGTTTTATGCATTCTGCACTGTCAAAAACAAAAGCATAATTACATTGATTATTAATACTTTTATCATACAAAGCAATTCTCGGGCTATCGTATGTCCACGAAATGTATTTCACTTTGGAAGATTCACATATATCTGACAAGCCTGGATAATAATTAGACGAGAAAACAAAACTGTAATTAAATTGGGAAATAAGCCTTTTTAGTTCTTGCAATGTTTTGACCGATTCTTCACCATGCTTAATTGGACAATCTTCAACATCGACATCAAATCCCAATTCGCAAAATGCATCTATTATATCATTTTTACCAAACATGTTGTAATCCACGTATAAAATCTTCATTTCCCGGTCCAATTCCTCTTTTAAATATAATCACATTATAACATATCCCACTATTATCTTCCAAGAAAAAACAATAGCCCTTAACAGCTATAACTGTTAAGGGCTTTAATGCTTCTATTATAATTACTGAAGTAATGACATAACTCCCTGAGTCGACTGGTTAGCCTGTGAAAGCATAGACTGTGCAGCCTGCTGAAGAATCTGATTCTTAGAGTATGCAACCATCTCAGTAGCCATATCTGTATCACGAATGTTAGATTCAGATGCTGTAAGGTTCTCAGAGTAATTCTCCAAATTGTTAATTGTATAATCAAGACGATTCTGAATAGCACCAAGTTTAGATCTCTGTGCAGAAATACACTTAATTGCCTTTGTGATGTTTGACATCGTATTAGATGCATCGGCATGAGTAGAAACAGATATGTTAGCATCTCCATTTAAGCCTATTCCTGTAGTATTAAGCTGTGCAATTGAAACTGTCATATTCTCACCGGCATTTGCACCAACCTGCAAATATTTTCCAGTGCTCATAGAACCATCAAGCAACTTAGTTCCATTAAATGCTGCTTTACTTGCAATCGAATCTATCTCCGCCTGCAACTGCTTCATCTCATCGCTGATTGATGTACGATCTTCTGTTGCATTTACATCATTGGCTGCCTTTGTAGCAAGTTCTCCCATACGCTGAAGTATTGAATGAATCTCATTCATATTACCTTCTGCTGTCTGAATCAAATACTGACCATCCTCTGCATTAGATACTGCCTGATTCAAACCTCTAATCTGATTTCTCATCTTCTCTGAAATTGAAAGTCCAGCTGCATCATCAGCTGCACGGTTAACTTTATAACCTGATGAAAGTTTCTCTGTGTTCTTAGCTACTGCCTTTACATTTCCTCCAAGCATTCTGTTTGCATTTACTGCCTGCATATTGTGTTGTACTACCATAATCTTATCCTCCTTGACTATAATGTCGCTTTTTTATTTTCCTTGCGACATTATGCTAAGATTATATCTTACCAACATCCTGTATCGCAAGGGCTATTATCATTTACACTTATATTATCGGCGTTAAAAAAATATACTTTATATCTTTTTTAATTTTTTTATTATTTTTATTTAATGTTTATTTTCTCACCAACAAAATGTATAATATAAAGTAGTAAATACACGTGCAAAACAGGAGGATTTTGTAATGAACAATACAGAATTGGATATATATATCGAATCACTTATCAGTAATCAGCATTCAATTTATAATCAGAACCAAGAATTGATATTTTCTCAGGTTTTTCACGACACAATCAAAGGCAGTTCATGGCTACCGAAAAACTTTCCTTTCTCTCCGGGACGCGGTGCTCTAGGATACCCTGCTCTATACGTATTATATAGAATTCTCGATGAATTAAAGCCCAACAACATTCTTGAAATGGGCATGGGGCAATCCACCAAAATGATAGGATTATACAATCACAAGCATTCATCCTGTATACATGAAGTTGTAGAACACGACCCAGAATGGATTTCATTTTTCTGTAATCATTTTGAGCTACCAAAAACCACTCATGTAGTTCAATTACCAATAGTCGAAGCATCCATTAATTTAGGTGAGGCACCAACCGACGTAATTATATATAATGGCTTTTATGAAAAGTTCAAAGATAAAAAATATGATTTCATATGCATAGACGGCCCCTACGGCTTTAACGATCCTGAATACTCTAGAATTGACATATTTAATATATTGCCTGAATGCTTAAATGAGCGCTTTGTTATTCTTTTAGATGATTGTGACAGGTTAGGAGAAGAAAATACTTTTAACCTTATCAAATCCACCCTTTCGGAAAGTAATATTCCACACTCCAGTACAATTTACCAAGGTGAAAAAGGGACAGGTCTAATCGTATCTAAAGACTTGGCTTTCATGTGTAGCATGTAATAAAAATAATACGAGGTAATACTATATGGATCAATACTCACTTCAACAAATATATGATAAAATAGCAAATCATATTGTAAAACTAGTTGAAAAGATAAATAACAACCAAATCGACGTAAAATCTTTATCACTGTACGATTTAAATGATTTGATTAATAATAGCATTTCTTCATCAAGCGGTTATTTTGACCCAATGCCATCCTTTCAACAAAGCATTAATAACACATTTTCTCTATTTGAAATTGCCTCACAGTCCGGAAACCGAGACATGTGTTCGAATCTGCTTATAATAATCCTTTCACAGCTAGAATCATTTATTAACTTGGAATTAAGTTGGGCCGGTACTTTAGAATACAATCAACTAATAAATCGTCATGATATATACACGCGTCATCAATGGGAAAAACACATAAACAAACTGCTTCCGCACACAAATAGATTTACCGGGTCAGGCGTCGTGTATACCGCTATAACCGGTGGATATGATAATTTAGCTGAGCCGGAATATGTTAATGACAAAATGGATTATATTTGTTTTACAGACAACGAAAAAATCACATCAGACGTTTGGCAGATTCGCATAATAGAAAACCCTGATAATCTTGACCCAATTCGTCTTGCACGAAAGCACAAGATTTTATGCACCAATTATTTGGGAGAATATGATTTCAGTATCTGGGTTGACGGAAAAATACAAATATGTGGGGATTTAAGCGAAATAGTTGATCGCTATCACCTTGATTCACCAATTTTATGTATG
This sequence comes from Lachnospiraceae bacterium, assembly GCA_024698145.1. Lineage (GTDB taxonomy): Bacteria > Bacillota > Clostridia > Lachnospirales > Lachnospiraceae > CAG-590. Next base: position 52,110 of record JAILRO010000045.1, on the reverse strand, counting down.
CCACATTATGAACGTGACTGCATATATGACGAAGCAGAAAAATGTTTGTCAGAAGGCAAAGGCATTTCCAAAGACATAGAGAAACAAGTGCAAAAATATAGAGACGAAAACTATCCCGAACACAACGGCCTCATAGATAGTTGTGTGTTATTCAGACTACATTCTGATTCTTTACTTAAATCAACGATGGATACTTGGTGGAATGAAGTACTTAACGAAAGTACTCGCGACCAATTAAGCTTCAATTATGCTTGTAACAAAACAGGGCTTGTCTATGATCTTTGCAATTTTTCAATCTATAACAACCCTTACTTTAGCGTTGTTAATCACAGCAAATAATAATATTATCTATAATGTAACCCCTGCCATTTCAAACATAGCAGGGGTTACAAAAAACTTAAAGGAACAGATTAGTATCTTCTCCCCACTAACCCGTACTCTTTTTGTCATATACGAACATTATCAGATATTCTTAATTGCTTCTTTTAGTTCATTAACATCCAACCACTCAGTATTATTACCGGAATTATATTCAAACCCCTCATCAACAAGCTTACCACCAGGAATTATGTTTCCAGGATTTGCCCATATATAGTTTGGATATATTATATAATGCTTTTCATATTCATATGTACTCCTTGAATCATCCTTTGTAACCATCACTTCATGTAACTTCTCTCCCTCTCGTATTCCTATCTCCTCAATAGTGCACTCCGGAAGCATGGCCTTTGCAAGGTCCTTGATATAAAACGAAGGTATTTTGGATATGTATGTTTCTCCACCTTTTGACTCCTCCAACGCCTTAAAAACAAGCTCAACTCCTTGTTCCAAGGTAATCCAAAAACGAGTCATTCGTAAATCCGTCACTCCAAGTTTTGTTCCACCCTCATTTATTATTTTATCCCATATAGGAATAACCGATCCTCTACTTCCCGCAACATTACCATATCTTACAACAGAAAAGACTGTTCCGCTCTCACCACTATATGCATTTGCAGCGATAAACAATTTGTCGGAAACTAATTTTGTTCCACCATATAAATTAATTGGATTAACAGCTTTATCTGTAGACAAGGCAACTACTTTCTTAACTCCTCTGTCCAATGCCGCATCTATTATATTCTGAGCACCGTGAATATTGGTTTTTATAGCTTCCATAGGATTATATTCACACGTAGGGACTTGCTTTAAGGCTGCAGCATGAATAACATAGTCAACTCCATAAAAAGCTCTATACAATCTTTCTCTATCTCTTACATCCCCTATAAAGAAACGAACGCGTTTCATATCTATTTTGTCCTTATATTCTGCCTGCATTACACTTTGCTTATACTCATCCCTAGAATATATAATAACTTTTTTAGGAGTATATTTTTCAAATATCATTTCTAGAAATTTTTTACCAAAAGAACCTGTTCCACCTGTAATCAAAACCACTTTGTCATTTAACATCCCAACACTCTCCTTTTTGTCTTTCTCCCACTATTCAACAATCTCTATCAACCCAGTTTGCTTAGAGAAAAGAAATGCAACTTTACGACCACCAATTGCAGGAGCTTCCAATGGCTTTTCACAACTAAAAAGCCTTGATTTTTACGCAACGTCATCGTTTCCTCAATTGATTTGTCACACTCATAACACATATGATACAAAGACGAAATCCCCTTTGATTTTTTGAGGAGTTTATCTACATCATTATCTTCTCCTGACGGCTCTACCAGTTCAATCAGGGTATCAGATATCCAAGTTTTTTAAATTTAACCGCAACCTCATGTATGTCTTTAACGACGTATGCAATATGATGCACCTTCAATCTTCAAACACCACCTTCTCATACGTAATTTTATCTCTTCTTGTCATCCATTCTGTTTTTGAAATTGTCATATTAACAACGTCATATTTTTCACCATTCTTCTCTACGGCAGACTCATCAACTCCGACCACTCTGCTGCCACATTGTTTATGAAGTGCGATAACCCCTTTATTAATGCCCAACACCTCATTATTTAAATAGTTTAATTTCAAAACATCGAAAACATAGTCATATAGATTCCACTCCAGAGTCAAAGCAAGTTTTAAAGATTTATATTTCTGCTCCCCGACATAATAACCCCAGCTACATTTTGAATCTTTATAATCTATGTGCTTTATATTCATCAAACCCACAGGTGTATTATCAACCTCAATTATCCAATACATGTCGTCCTGTGAGGTTTTTATCGAATTGTACCATGATATTTGCTTTTCCATCGTAAGTTTTGGATCTGTATACATCCATTTTGTAACTTCCGGCTTCATGCGCCATTCCATTACACGTTCAAGATCCGATTCAACAAGCCTTCTCAACTTTATGTTCATTCTTCCTCCAACCATTCCACAAGCTGACCAACAGATTCCGCTTCTGCTGCCTTTTCAATCGGAATTGTTTTACCGGTAGCCATTTCTATTTCCTCTAATATCAATAGATACGTAAGAGAATCCCACGCTTCAACATCTGCTATCCTAAGCTCATCATTTATATCATTAATATCCATTTCCAATTTTTTTGAAATGATGTCATATACCTTCTCTCTCATAATTAATCCTCTCTCTCACTAATTTCGGCATAAAGTTCTCTTTTTTGCACGTCGCATAGTTTCAGTTCATATCTCTTTAATCCATTGGAACATTCAATGCACTTATATCCTAACCCATCATACAATTTTTCAACAGGTTTGTTCTTTTCCGTATTTATATAGGATGCTCTGACTACACCAAAACCATTTATTTTTAATTTGTTTTCTACATAGGCAATTATTGAATCCTCTATTTTGCGACCCATTATTCTACAGCTCATGATAAAAGTGTCTATTTCTGCAACATCACTTAAAGATACAATGACAACAGCTGTAATACCATTATCTCCAAATTTGTCTTTTATGTCAAATGTATAAACAATATACTCATCGCTATTAAGCATTTCATGCAAATCATCCCTAGAGTATCTTTTTGTAGTAAGATTAAACTGGTTTGTCTTGTGTACCAACTGATATACTCTTTCTTCATTTTCTTTCGCAGATACCGGATAGATTTTTATTTTTAGTTCTTTTAGATAATCTTCGTACGATATACTCCGTTGCTTAAAAAGTTCTCTCTCCTTATTCTGTCTATACAATTCTGTCTTCTTACTATCTTCAAGTGTATAGTTTTCTTTATCAAAATATTCGAAAAATATATTCACCATACACTCAGGAAGATTTTCTGTCTTATCCGGGAAATCAGGAACCGTCACTTCCGGCAGCATCGTTTTTACAAGCATTCTTTCATTTTCGCTATCATCAAAAAAAACAATCGAAGACAAACCAACATTAAGTTCATCCGCGATTTCTCTTATATTCTTATCCTTATTCTCCCAATTAATCTTCATGATGGCAAAATCTGACTCTTCCAATATCATATGCTGATTGTTACGTAATACATCAAGGGCATCTTCTTCATTATTTTTTGAAACAATGCCTAATATAACCCCGCTTCTTTTCATTCGTTTTATAACATACTGCAAATCTTTATAAATCAGACCAACATTCTCATCAGACAAAATTACTTTGCCCTCTCCGCATATGCCTCCCCACAAAGTATTATCAAGATCCAGCAATAATACTTTCTTTACACACATACCCTCATGCAGTTTTATACATTTTTCTATCTCATTTTGTATTTCGTTGCGTCCAAGCACAGAAAATGGAATTCTACCCAAATACCACATCTTTGCTGAATAAAAATCACAAGAGCCTATCCGTTTAACTAATGAAGAAAATGTCAACATATGAACATTATTATGTTTTTTTGAAAACTCAAAAAACGCACTCGTCCACTCTGCTGCATATAGTTCCTGAATATTATCAATTATATCTGTTTTTAAAACGTCCGATCTGAAGTCCAAATCATTTATATAATAAGTTGTATTAGTCCCCATAGCAGACTCAAGAATACCAAAAAAAGAGGTTATTACACCCGCTCCTTCTTCAAAACGGTCGTATCTATCAAACATAGCGCTTGCATCAATAATAATAAAACAGATATCCGGTTTAAATGCATTTAACTCGGAACCTGCATTGGATAATTCTTCCACCACATTACCGTACCCAGCCGGCGAAAAAACCTCATATTTTCGTTGGAGATTCTTAACAATTGCATCCATATTAACATTTGATAAAACTGCTATTTTGCTCATAAAAATACTTTCTCCTTATTCACAGTCAAACAGTACTATTTTTTAACAATCATTGACTGATATTTTATCTCAGCAATTTTCCAATCTTCCTCATTATCAATATCTTGAACTTCCATTTCATTCACTATAAAAGGAATTCGCTTTTCTTCAGCAATATCATTAAGAATATTCCTTGCCCTCTTAAAATAGAATTGCCCGCAATCATGATATATCGGTTCAAGATCCTGAGATCTTTTATTAATATTTTCAGGGTATTGATATTTTAAAAAACCATCCTTAATAATAAATGCTCTTTGTGGTGGGAATGAATATTTTACAACCGGGTAAACCGCATCTGCCTCTTCTTTTTTAATCAACTCATACGCATCTATTAATTTTCTTGCTGTGACAAATGGTGCTGTTGGATAAAGACAAGCAAAAATATCATAATTCTTATCCCTTTTCCCATACTCCTGCAACACTTCCTTTAATACATCATGCGTTGTTGCATAATCATCAGAAGTCCTCTCACTTCTCATAAATGGCACACTTGCGCCATACCGTCTGGCAACATCAGCTATTTCTTCACTATCTGTGGAAACCATCACCTCACTAAATAGCCCAGATTCAATCGCTGCTTCTATAGAATATGCAATAATAGGTTTTCCACAAAAATCTTTTATGTTTTTTCGGGGAATTCTTTTACTCCCTCCCCTTGCAGTAATTATAGCTAATGTCTCCATGTCTATACATCCTTCCAATACTATTTTCTTTCTCGAATTTCTTTTTTTATTGAAGATGATGATACACCTTTTGTATATTCAGGTTCCACAATTTTACCTCCCCATTCGGCCATTATTGAAATAGCTTTTGCACGCACATCTGCAAGTGGTCCTTCTCTCCAATCTGTTCCGTGCACCATGTAATCGGGTTTTAGCTTCCTTAAATTGGGTTCATAGTCCCTTGTCTCTTGAGGTATAACGTGTTCTACCCCTTTAACATTTTCTATGACTATTTTACGCATTTCATAATCCATATATGGTTCTGCCTTATATGATGCAATTGCTTCATTCGTAAAAAGTCCGACTGTCACCTCTCCAAGTTCTGCCGCTTTCTTGATGATGTTAATATGCCCCGGATGAACAATATCCACAGCCATGGGAACATAAACCGTTTTTTTAGTACTCATACTATAATCCTCCAATTAAGTGTATATTACTTTTTATTCCATTCCTGTAAGCACAGCAACCGGCGGATACATTTCTTGTTTCTCAATAACGCACATACTGTTATAATAATGTATACTATTCATAGATCTCGTGTATTGGTTTTCCTCAAATTGAATAGAATGCCATGCATGTATATAGTCTATGAAATTTTTGCTGTATTCCACAAACGAACCGGCTTCTTTATATCCTCCTCCAAAATTATCCCAATATGATGTATGTAAGTCTTCACACAAATATACCCCACCATTTGATATATGTGGAAACATCTCTTCGAATGTGACAATTTGTTGTTCCATTGTATGCCCACCATCGTCCAAAAAAATATCAACTCTAGGATACTTTTCTCTAAAATATTTCCAAAACTCTCGATCCGACTGGGAACCTATTTCTATTTTAATTCTATCTTCTTCATACTCTTTTACATGTTCATCTATATCGACACCGATAACCTGAGCCTTATCACCAAGCCAATGCTTCCACATTTGCATAGAGCCACCTTTAAAAACTCCTACTTCTACTATTACACAATCTTTCCCTCTGAATCTTGAAAGATGTCTGTTATATACATCCAAATAGTGAACATATTTGTTAATAACGCGGTGCGGTAATTTATAATACCACTGTTCAATATCGTTCAAATCGTCGCATTCACCTAGGGCTGCTCTTAATTCCTTAATATTCTTTATAGATGACCAATCAACCGAATGTACACCGGAATTAAATTGAAAAATCTCTGAATAATGAACAATCTTTTTCTCGGCTATTCCCGCTCTATCAATCAACCTCTTCTTTAAAGAACGGCTCATTTCAATCTTTCCAAATAGAACAATATAATCATATTCAAACAACGAAATCTTTTCCGGAGGAAGTATTACGTCGTCTAGAAAATTCTTTCCCCACAAATCCTTTGAATCAGATATAACACAAATAACATGGCCAGAAGTCCATGTTGCTTTATCATATTCTAGCATTTCATTTAGGTCATCTCTATTTCGTGCATACAAAATTATTTTTTTCATATCAACACCCTCTAATATTAACTTATCCTATCCTACAAATATGTAACAGGCGTTTTAACCCCAATTTTTTCTAATCCTTCTCGAAATACAGCAAAGAAATCTTCTATATCGCACTCATCTATCGCTCCCAATGCACATAAACGAAAAGTGTTCTTTGCCTCAATCCTACCGGGGAAAATAGTAAATCCTTTTGAATAACAGTAATCATGAATTCTATAAAAATCCCACGCATCATCATCAGGGTATAGTACAGAAATAACAAGCCCAGCCTGCCACTCTCGTCTGATTGCATCCTTAAATCCTAATTCATCAAGTCCTTTATGAATAGCATCAAAAACTCTTGTGTGCCTCGCCCATTTAGCCTGCTCACCCTCTTGCCAATATTCTTTCATTGCTTGAACTGCAGCATACACCGTCTGAACAGGTGGCGTGAAATGCATCTCACCGGTTCGCTCAAAAAACTCATACTGCATATAAAGATTGCAATAATATGAACGCATAGGATAATTCTTCGACTGTTCTATAACTTTTTTATTCCCAATAACAAAAGATAAGCCCGTCATCGCCATCAACCCCTTTTGTGCCGACGCCATACAAAAATCTATATTATCCCTCTCAACATCTATTGGAACCATCGCATAAGTTGATGTTGTGTCAACAACAAATATCGCTCCATATTTATGAGCTAATTCTCCTATCTCTCTAATTGGATTAAGCAGACCTGTTCCCGTTTCCTGATGTGTCGTATATACCACCGCTATATCATCATCTCTCAACGCACTTTCAATTTCATCTAAATTAGGCAATTCAGTAATGGAATATTTCATATCAACACACTGAATATTGTAACTATTACAAATCTCAACTGCACGTGTACTGTATAATCCATTATTCACTACTAATATCTTTTTACCCTCGGGAACAAGCGAGTTGATACATACATCTATGTTAATGGTTCCAGATCCACAAAAAAGTACAGCTGTATATTTATCTAAGTCACCATGAACTATCCTTACCAAATCAGTTCTTAGCTGCTGCATTAATATAGAAAAATCCTTTTCTCTCGGACAAATATCCGGAACCACCTGCGCCATTTTAACAGAATTTGTCGTTGTTGACGGGCCGGGATTTAATAAAATATTCCTTTTTATAATATCCATCTTCTTAATAATCCTTTTTATAATTCCACATAATAATAGGTTTTTTTATTATACCATACACCAATACTACTTACAATTTACTGCAAGCCGTTAACTACTTCATTAAACATTTCTTGAACTTCGTCTATTGCTCCTACTATGTCTGATATGTAATCATATAATTTATCTAAGATTCGTCTTGATTCCTCTATAGGATCATCAGACTGATTATAAATATTGTTCAAAACATCCCCTTGTTTCTCCGATATCAGAACATCTACAAAATATATTTCTTCCATCTCGTCACATTCTGCAAGCAAGTTGCTTATTTTCTCGTTCAATTCTATGAATTCTTTGCCAATACCGGCGGACGAAGATAAAAACTTTTTGCCATATTCAATCATGTCCAACCCATTGATTAGTTTGATCTTCATATTTTTCAAACGATCAACGCTTTCTGATATGTACTTATTTAATTGTAGATAACTTTCCCCTACAAATAATGGCATCTGATTGGTAATATATGACACATAATCATGATGCTCATTTTTAAATTTCTCTTCAATATCAGCAAGTGGTTGTATAACCGTCCCTCTAATTAATGCTCCACCTTCCGTAGCATCAATTATAGTAAAATCCGGATTTGTTCTTGCCATCATTTCATACCAATCAAGATAGCATTTCAAATCAGGCAACGTTTCAACTTTGCCCCCATAATATCCATCAACAGTAATACTCTCAAGCATTCCTTCATGATTGTCCTCACCCGCATATCGTTGCTTATCTTTTATTGCAAGATCTTGTCCAACAAGAACAAACTTTTTATACCCCCACGACTGAGCCAAGGCAAACGCAACAGTTGCAACCGATCCTCCATTATTTAGTTCATACATATGATGTCCCGCAATCTGCAACAACTTGTCATAATAAGCATTGGTTGATGTAACTACAATCTTGCAAGCATTTTTCATCATATCCAATACTTTGTAATTCAGTGCAGAAGAATACGCCAGTATAACCTCCTCATCCTTGAAACACTCAAAATAAGAGAGTGAAATCTTTGGATCCACCGCGACAATAATATCTGGCATTATCCCTTTAGACATTAAAAAGGGCATTGCTGTATCAACTGCAATCATTAGAAGCTTATTTTTTAATCTTGCTAATATATCCACATTTTTCTCAAGTGATGGTCCTGAAGCAATTAAAACCACCGGTAATTCTGTCGGAAAAATATCTCGCAACCCTTCTTCACAATAACAAGCATTAAGATGTTTCAGATTGTAAATATTGTTCTCTATTTCTTCACGACTTGCCCACTTATGAGTGCTTATATTTCTTTCGACACTAGAAACAATCACATCGCATCTTGTTTTAATTTGATTATAATCTTCTGCAAAAAGTTGTGCATACTTTGGCAAAGTATTAAATATTACATGATTATAATTTGACTCATTAACTACAGATGCCAATTCTTCTTCTAAACAATATTCATTTATTCCATTAACATATAACTTAACCCTGTCATTATCGAGTACATCCCCAATATAGTAGTTGTTAGCTGCACACCTAAATATAGCCAACGATGGTTCGTAGAAAAAAAACAAAACATTTTTGCCAAGAGATGCTATCATTTTTCTGGCGATATTTCCATCCCCAAACCCATACATAACGACAATTGAATAATCCGTTATGTCATTAAATTGAGCAACAAAGCGCTCAACCTCTTTTGACGGATAATACGGACTATTTAAATACTGCGCCTCACCATTGTTTATAATACGTATTATCTTGTTATTTTCCTTGGTTTCAACCAGTTCTGTTGTTATAACCTCTTCTCTATCAATACCTTTTAACTTTTCAAATAGATCAGAACAATTACGACTGATAATTGCGCAATTCCTGTTTAAAATATCTTTTGCAGTATTATTATGATCGCTATTATAATATGCATCTTGCAAACCAGGGTAATCCGCATTGACATCCTCAAGCAATTCTTTGAACATGTTCTTCACATCATCCGTCGCGCCATGCATATATTCCAAATATGTACCTAACTTATTAAGTATTCGTCTATATTCCATATCAGGGTCATCTTCAGATACATAGATATCTTCAAGGACTTGTCCCTGTTCTTCCCCGATAACCCTTTCGACAAAATAGCTCTCTTCTATGTTTTCGCACAGAAAAAATACCTTGTTCACTTCATTGTATAATTCAAGGACTTTTCTGTCAGTTCTTGACACTCCGTTATCTAACAGATTTATGCTCTTATTTATTGCATTTCTACCATCTTCTATTGCTTTTTTTAAAACATCAAGTCTTGTTATACTTTCAGAATATATACTATATAATTTAATCATATAATCAGAATGTATTGCCGATGGAATACTTCTAATTATTTTTTCATAATTATACTCTTCATCAATGTATTTTTCCGCAATATTACATAAGTCAACCTGTTTGGAACCTTTTATCCTAACCCCACCTTCTGTAGCGTTATATACGTTAAACTCAGGATGTGTTCTTATTATCATTTCAAACCAATCTTGATGCAGTCTGTAAGGCGGGAGGGTATAAACATCTTCTCCATAATATCCCTCTGTTTTTATAACACCTTCCGGTACAATCACTTCATCATTTATTTTACCGGCATAAAGTTTATTAGGTTTTAATGATAAATCTAATCCAACAAAAACAAAGTCCTTATATCCCCATTGCATAGCCAACGACATGGCAATAGTAGATACAGAACCACCATTGTCTAATTCACCTATATTATGATTACCAAGTGAAAAAACTTTTTTATAATATGGAGCTGATGCAGATGCATAAATCAGCTTTCTTCCATCCAAAGCCACCTTTTCCAGCCCTTTATATGTAACTGTTGCATCAACAGCAAATGTTATATCTTTGAACCTTTCATCATCATACAAGGTTTTTAAAGTAATATCTTTTGTGGGACTTACAGTTACAGCTATATCCGGAATAACATCTATTGACATAAGGTATGGAAGCGCCGCATCAACAGCTAATATCAGCAACTTTCCTTTTATTTTTTTCAAAAAAATACCATTCTTTTCAAGCGAAGGTCCGGCTGAGACAATAACAACCGGAAGATTGTTTGGAAAGACATCTTTAAACTGTTCCATGCAATAACAGTCAAAGCAGTATCTTAGATTACGTATTGCATGTTCAGCCTCTCTTCGATTTTGAACCATTCCCGAAATCATATCAGATTCACAATTGTCCCATGCTGCTTTTTGTATATCATAAAAAAAATTATAAACATCTGAAAAAACTGTTTTATACTGTGGCAATTCCCTAACAATACTTATTTTGTAATTTGTCTCATTCAGTTTGCTTCTTAAAAGTATATCAAAATCTTTTTCATTTATTCCGTATACTACCAGATGCAATCTTGTTTCACACAACAAGTCTCGTATATCATAGTTATTAATTACATATGTAAATAGATTAATCGATGGTTCAAAGACTATAAGTTCAACATGTTTCGGCAGCATCGCCATCAAATCACGAATTAACAATCCATTGTTAAACCCGTAAATAACAACTAATGCATAATCATTAACGCCATTAAATGCAGACAAAAATCTCGTTGTCTCATCTTTGCTTGAATATCTGCTTCCAAGATAATACCATTTCCCATCAATGTTGACTCTTAGCACCAAGCAATCATCTTTGGTGAGGCTGTTTTCTACACCCTCCATCGGTTCTTTGCAATTGTGTCTCATATAATATTCTTTTATAACTGCATTATATTTGGTGATGGCATTAATATTAGCATTAAACTGCATCGTTTTCCCCCTCTATTAATTAGATTAGCTGCTGCAAAGCTTCGATTAGTTCATATTGGATCGTGTCTGCTATTAATATCGAATCATTATCCTCCATAGCTTGTAATGTGAGATTAAGCTTGTCAGTTACTTCCTGACGAGCATCGTCATCCTCAATTTCCTGTAACTCTTTTTCTAATTTAGGAAGTGCTGCAACAAGGCCAGCATATGCATTTTTTAAATTCTCCTGATAAAAAAGTTCTGCCACCAATGACAACTCATTAATTATCGTCTCTAATCCATCCATTTCTCTATCCTCCTTGTCTATACTATTTCCGCCAGTATCGGTTCTTTGTTTTCGTCATGTGGAATCCATATTGCTTTCATTTCACTTTGACAAAAAAAGTAATATGCATCCATAGTTTCATTCTTCTTCAATAATTTATATTCAAAAATCTCTGTTTCATCAAGATTTAACCATTTTGCAACTCTCTTTTCTCTATCTTCCCACCCTGCAATGCCAATCTTTTCTTTTGCAAGTTTTTTTTGTTTTTTATAAAATGGATACTCATGTGATTGAGTTCCCCTAACCGGAACCATATAATCAGCACCAAACAAGGCTGTCAAAACTTCATTATATTCTTTTGGAATAGAAATATTCCAATTCTCATACGGAACACGAATTGATTGTTTAAACCAAGATGTATTACATAATGTTTTTCCTTCCCCCAGTGCATATTCCGAAACACAAACTGCTCTTTTTGTTTCGCCAAAATTGTAACTTCTGCACAATGCATCAGCTAAAACGGTTAGTTGTGTCTTAATATTTTTCTTTCTATCTAAAGTCACGCCACACAGTTTCTCTATCTCTGTGATAAACTCTTCTATGTCATTTTCCGGTTGATCTTCTATTATTTTTCCTGCATATAAAATATTGTTAACAATACTTTTCAACAACTCCCATTCTTCATCATCATCCGGGACACCATCAATCGGAAAAATATCAACGCCACACGAATATGGAACTCCATAAAATCTTTCAAGAGATCCCTCGTCAAAATTAATATATCTTGTGTTTACCACTCTCAAAAAAAAGTGGCGAAATACATCTTCGTTCGAAAATGGATCCAACCAGTTATATTCTCCTCCCAATTCATCCTTTAGCACTGAATGAAATATGTCATAGTCCTGACGAGGCATACATATATCAATATCATCATCCCACGGAATGAATCCCTTATGTCGCACTGCTCCAAGCAATGTCCCCCAATCAGCAAACCACGTTAAATTGTACTTATTACATATTCTGTCTATTTCCGCCAGAACATGTAATTGAGTAGCCCAAACTCTTTTCATCAACCCTGTTACATGAAAACCTTCTCTATCTTCAGCCAAAAAGAAATCATCTGAAAAAACAAGCGGATTAATCTTTCTCTCCTGCATCCACTTCCCCCCTTCCCAATTATTGATACGATATAACTAAACAAAGAAAGCTGACCTTGCGGTCAGCTTCCCCTGCAATAATCTCAATTGATTACTGAAGTAATGATAATACGCCCTGGTTAGACTGGTTAGCTTGTGCAAGCATTGACTGAGCAGCCTGCTGAAGAATCTGATTCTTAGAGTAGTTAACCATCTCTTTAGCCATATCTGTATCACGGATATTAGACTCAGATGCTGTTAAGTTCTCTGAATAGTTCTCCAAGTTGTTGATCGTGTAATCAAGACGATTCTGGATAGCACCAAGCTTAGATCTCTGTGCAGATACACACTTGATTGCCTTAGTTATGTTTGACATAGCTGTTGAAGCGTTAGCATGTGTGTCAACTGTAGGAACTGTACCAATTGCAAGTCCAGTTGTATTAAGCTTAGCAATGGAAATCTTCATATTCTCCTTAGCATTAGCTCCCACCTGCAAATACTTACCACTTGCCATATCACCATTCAATAACTTAGTTCCATTGAATGCAGCCTTACTTGCAATAGAATCAATCTCTGAATGAAGCTGCTTCATCTCGTCACTGATTGATGTACGATCTTCTGTAGCGTTAACGTCGTTGGCTGCCTTTGTAGCAAGCTCGCCCATACGCTGAAGAATTGAATGAATCTCATTCATGTTTCCTTCTGCTGTCTGGATAAGATACTGACCATCCTCTGCATTAGATACTGCCTGATTCAAACCTCTGATCTGATTTCTCATCTTCTCAGAAATCGAAAGTCCTGCTGCATCATCTGCTGCACGGTTAACTTTGTAACCCGAAGAAAGCTTCTCTGTGTTCTTTGCTACTGCCTTAACGTTACCGCCGAGCATTCTGTTGGCATTCACTGCCTGCATGTTGTGTTGTACTACCATAATTCATTCCTCCTTGAATATAATCCCGCATCCTTGCGAGATGTACTAGGTGCTTAGCACCCGTTAATAATAATTTATAATATCTCTTGCGAGCTATTATCACGCCATACATTGTTATTAAGTTGTATGTAAGTCTCTGTTCTGACCCTTACATAATATATATCGGATGTTTATAAGAATACTTTACACCTTTTTTGAAAAAAATTCAATAATTTTTTATTATATTCACAGAAATAATCGTACACATTTCACAATAATCATTTATCCAGATTAAACCGATATCCTTCTCCCATAAGATTAGCATTCTTCATGGTCGTATTATACTTGCCTGCAACTGTTGCCGCAGTTTGTCTGGCTGTATATTCCTGCTTCTTACCGGAAAAGCAAACAGCTAGTTTGTCTTTATTGCGAGTTTCCAATGTACTTATCTCGTTACCCAAATCCGTACATCTTCTAATAAGTGATTGTATATTCGATATCTTATCCGCATATCTATTTGTATCTGCCTTAACCGCATTCTTCACTCTGTCATATACGGATACAAATGCATTATCATATTCATTAAGTTTTGCTATGCATATGTCTTTGCGCATCAGCGATTCATCAAATGCCTCTTCATCAAAATCAGTAGCATTCGCGATATCTTCCTGTGTTTTTGTTATCCTCAATACATCTTCAAGAGTAGATACCTGCTTGCTTAGTATATCTACAAGTATATCTACATAATTATCATTCTGAGCCATAAGCTATTCCTCGCTATTGTTCGAGACAGTCTGAGGCAATTTTGCATTCTTCATGACCATCTTCCATATATCTCTTAGTTCTCTAAGCTCATTTAACAGCTCGTCTAGCGTCTCGATATCATGATTCTTATTAACCTCTGCCATCAGAGAGAAGACATACCTGTAAATGGTATCAAACTCCTTCGCTACAGGATATTTAAAATCCAATGTTGTCTGTAATTCAACTATTATGTTTCTTGCTCTCTGAATATGTCCAATCGAATCACCATATTCTTGTTTTTCTATATCTATCTTTGCAAGGTTACAGAACTTGATTGCACCTTCATATAGCATAAGTGTTAGTTCTGCCGGCGTAGCTGACGCCACCTTGTTATTAGCATATGTTGCATACGGATTCCTAGGTGCCATACTGTACTCTCCTTATCACTACTATTGTTAATATAACATAGGATTCACCGGGCAACTATCCGGCGAATCCTTATAATTACTAGTTGTTCATAATCCTTCTCAAATTATGACATTCCACCAAACAATCCCGAAAGATATGTCTGTTGCGATTGAAGTTTCGCCATAGCAGACTCCATAGCAGAGAATTGCTTGTAATACTTATCTTCCTCATCCTGCATCTTCTGTTGCATCTTCTTGACATCATCTTTCTTTGTCTTTATGTCAGCATCCAATGTAACATCATCATAAAATGTCTGAGATGAACTTGTCGTAGTCTTGGCCTGAGCCTTCATCAAATAATTATACAGTTCATTGCCAAGTCCGGCTAACGTCTTGGTTACCGCTTCAGGATTAGCTGCTATCGCTGCTTTGAGTTTATCTTCATTACCAGAAGTGCTTGTGTCATCCGCATCACCATCAAGATGAAGAAGCCCTCTTTCATTCCAATCGCCTGTGTTAATTCCAAAACTTGATAACGAATATCTTGTTCCATTAACCTCTATAGACTTGTTCATTATAGTTCTAAAGTTAGTTGTATAAGCACTTAATCTGTCATCACGACGAAGAAGCGAATCCTTAATCTTCTTCTCCCACTCTTTAACCTCATCTTCTGACATCTCATCCTTCTCATCCGAAGTGAGCGGCTCATAACCTCTTGAACTTGCAGCATTATAAAGAGTATTCATTTCTTTAAGTAATGAATTGTACTGCTTAAGAAAATCCTTGACCTTATTATAAATACCATCAACGTCGTTACCAACAGTAAATTGGATTGTCTCGCCTTTCTCCGTCACATCAAAGGTAAGGCCATTAATGCTGAAATTGTTAGTATCACTCGTATACGTAACACCGTTATATTCTATAGAAGCGCTACTTGCAGCAATCTTACCCGGATCACCGTCCGCAAGGTCAAGTCCGAGCGCGGCGACTACATTTGCGTCACCGGTCACATCAAACGAATTACCAACGCCTGTATTGGTAGAACTCAAATAAAATCTGCCCTGATTAGAATCATAACTTGCGTTTATTCCTGTACCTGCCATTGCTTTAGCAAGACTATCAAGTGTTGTGTTTTGATCTATCGTCACTGTCTCACCATTAACGGTAAGTGTCGTACTTCCTGTCCAATTAGCTCCCATAAGGTCACTTACTCTTGTAGAACCCGAAACACTTGCTCCCGCTGTCTTAGTTTCAACATAAGCAAATGAACTACCACTTGCCGATACTGCATCCGAACCTTCCTCGTGACCCGCAATCGTCAATCCATCTCCATCAGTAACACCAAAAGCCTTAGCCTGGGTATTTGCCGCAGAAATCTTAACCTCTTCGCTATTGTCATTTGTAAACTTAAGCTTACCATTGTCATAAGATGCTGTAAGACCTGTTCCCGATAATTGACTGTTAATATAGCTTGTGAGATCTTCTACCGTAGAATCTCCACTAAGATTACCTGCAATGTCAAGATTGACTGTTGACTCAACACCATCTTTGCTAATCTTAAACTCGGCACCATTTAACGAATTAAGAATGTTATTACCGTCAGAGTCCGTAAGTTCTGATAGTTTAGCACTTCCTTCTGCTGCTGTATATGATGTTGCAGTAACGGTACCCTTATTAATCTGCTTACCAGTCCACATCTGAGCACTTGCAGTACCAATAACTTTAACTTTATGATTACCGTTAACAGCATTATTGCCGGCAGTAATCTTAACTCCCGAAAAAGTGCCACTTACAGACTTTGCTTTGTATGTGCCTGTTGTCTTGAATGTTGACAATACGCCCTTATAAAAATCGGTAAGCTTTGTATTAAGTGCAGACCACGCATCTTTTTTCCACTCCGCTTTGGTCTGAGCCTTTTTAGAGTTGTCTACCTTCTTCTGATATGCTTTGGAGAGTTCGCCGACAAGGCTCTGTGTATCGAGACCTGAGGCGAGACCTGTCATTCTTATTCCTGCCATAACAATCCCTCCTTATCTCTTCTCATCTACTAAAATACCCGCAAGTTCCAAAGTCTTAGCTATCATATCAAGCGTCTTCTCCGGTGGAATCTCACGAATAACCTTATCTGTATCTTTATCCTTGACTGTGATTGAAATTCTGTGTGTCTTCTCGTGATACTTAAACTGACATTCTGTGTGAGTAGGTGCAATCTTTCTGTTAATCTCAGATATTGCATCCTGAACCTTTTCAGGAGAAACATCCTTAAGATCCTTGCCCTCATCACGCTTACGAGAGTCCTTGTCGTCTCCCTCTTTCCTCTGATCGTAGTTATCTCTTCTTGCAGAAACGTTAATTGCTGCCTGAGATACACTATCCTGCGGTGCAACAGTAGAACTTTCTGCCACTACAGGTTCAGCCTTTCTTACCGGCTGTGTTGTCTGCTGTGAACTCATCACAGTACTCTTAATTCCTTCAATTGCCATAACTCTTCACCTCCATGTGAAATTGCATTTCCTTATTCACCTGCATATTTTCATCCTCCTTGCGGATAAATTAACACATGTAAATACATCTATTGAGATACTTCGATATATATATCGACCTATCCACTTAATAATTTTATACCTAATTTTACTTTTTTTCAACTTTTTTGAAATAATCTTCGAAAAAGACCCCAACATAACATGTCAGGGTCCTTCCTATAAGCTAATTATTTAAAAAGATTCTTAATATTCTCAGTCACAGCATCAGAAGCAGCTTCCTTATTAGCTTCTCTAATCTGCTGATAAACCTCTTCTCTGTATACAGGTATTGACTTTGGAGCTTTAATTCCTATTTTAACCTGTTCACCTTTAACCTCAAGAACAGTTATCTCTATGTCATTACCGATAATTATTGATTCATTCGACTTTCTTGATAATGCTAACATATTATTCACCCGCTTCCTTCTTCATCTTCTGAACGGATTCATATACGTTAAATTTAACAGGATAATCCGCATTATCAACTATAAGCTGCACACCTTTGTTCGTCTTGGAATTGATTATAACCGGTGCCTTCATATTAGCCGTAACCTTGGTCATATCAGAAGGAACTGTCATAACTAACAAGCAAAGGAGATCTTCATCTGCAGAGTTACCAAGTGGCTTAAGAAGTTCATCCTCTATCATAGGAGAATATTCAGCAACAATTGCCATCGGATCAATTACAGGAAGTGCCAATGTAGGCTCTTCAACCGACTGAAGCCAGCTTATCTTTGTCTCCTTATCATCATCAATATCATAAATAATAGCAAACTTCTTAAAATCCTCAAAACCGATTATACCGTTAGGGAAATCAAGAATCTTCGCATCATCAATCTCTACTTCACCAAAAAACTTAGTCTGTACTACCATACACCCTTCTCCTCTCATCCATGTTGTCTGTTATTAGATATAATCCAACAATGTTTTCTTAATAACACTACTGGTTGTTGCAAGTGCAGATTCATACACAAGTTCCGACTGATACATCTCAATAGCCGCTTCCTCTGTCTCAACATCCTCATTGGATGACTTAAGTTCCTTGAAGTTGGCAAGCTGTTCAGTAACACGAGTTTCTATAAGTTCAAGCTTAGAATATGTCGTTCCAACCTTAGCCTGAACTGCACTAACCTGCTCCATGAAGTTCTGGAAATTAGTCATGTTATTACCAAACAGCGTCTGCATGTTTTTGCGCTTCATTGCAAGCTCAACATCTGCATCAGTAAGCATCTTATTAATCTGAGCCGTTGCAGCATCGTCATTCTTGTACTGTGGCAACTCGAGCAATCCCTTGAGCTTAGAAATAGTTTCCTCTATGTCCAAGACATCCTGGACAGAACTTGCAAGGTCGTCAATCTTGTTGCCCATGTCGTGCAAAATGAAATCCTTACCTTGTGCATTAACCGTAATGTACTGACTAAAGTTTACCTCATATTGTATCGGTTGTCCAGCCTCATCTACTGTAAAATCGGTAATTTTCTGTGTTCCGTCAGGCATATCTCTTGTCTGAACACAATTAAAATACATTTCCGGTCTCAAATCACCAACCGCAAAGTTTGATTTGTTATATGTCACAGATATGCTGGCTGCATTCTTAACCGTATCATACATAGTCTGATCAAATATTATCTCACCGGTCTCCGGAATATAGTTAATTCCATCTGCCGCCTCGACCTTATAATAAGTTGCCGAGTCAGCAACCTGCTTAACTTTAGGTGTAAGAACGCTTAATACATTACCGCCAGCATCCTTTAACTCAATGTTGATGTCACTTTGTGCTTTATCAAGATCATTATACGAAAGTCTCAACTTATATACACTTTCAGATACAGGCGAATTGTATGTGTCCGTACCTGCAATAATTCCATCTACTTTGGATGTATCAATCTCGTTAAGAACCACGTTCTTGTTCTCAATCTTATCAGGACTTATATCTTCTGTTATCTTGTACGACAATCCTTCTTTCGAAGCCGCATCCTGGAATATAAGATTAGTCTCTGTCTTATATCCTGAGAAGAGATATCTTCCTGCATATGTCATACCACCTTCTCTGTAAATGGCATCCTTAAGTTCCTGAAGTTCTTCAACTATGGTATGACGATCCTTTGTCTGGAATGTATCCTGAGCACCCTGTTCGCAATAATAATACACATCCTGAAGTCTGTCATATACATTCTGTACAGACGTCTGTGTTGTATCAAGCCACGACAAAGCATCCTGTATATTTTTATTCTTATATTGATCAAGCTGATCAACCGTTGTACGAAGTTTAAGTGCACGGATTGCAACTACAGGATCCTCTGAGGGAGCCGATATCTTCTTGCCGGTCGTCACCTGATTATTTAATTTGTCCACACGTTGCATGGATTTCTGCATATTTCTAAGCGAGCCGCTTGTAACCATCTGATTCGTAACTCTCATAAACTCTCTCCTGTCCGGCTACTCCATTAACCTGTTATTATACACATCCTTGTACACAGTTCCTGTATCTTATCTCTATTAAGCACTTTCCATTCAAAGAACTGCTATATTATATATCGACCTAAATACCCGTCTGATTAATAAGCTTATCATAAACCTGATTAAGAATTGATATAACCTTACTTGAGAGATTGTAACCATTCTGATACATAACAAGGTGGGCTGCTTCTTCATTAGTATCTACTGAAGAAATTGACTGTCTCTGCTTGTTGATTACTGTAGAAACCTCATCCATGTTTTTAGAAAATGATTCAAACTTGGAAATATCAACCGCCTGTGAAGTTGTAATCGACTGCAAAAACTGTGTAGGTGTACCTTGAGCATACATACTTCTGTCACTAAGACCTGCTATAACCTTCTCAAGAACTCCTTTGGCCTCTTTGTTATGCTGTTCTATATCTTCCTTATAAGAAACTACAAGTTTCTCCTGATTAGCCATTACCGACTCATTAATCGACCAGTTGAGCGCTGTAATCTGATAATAATTAGATTCTGAAGACTTAATCTCCGTCGGCTTAATAATATCCCCTGTGGTCGTGTCTCTTGTAGTAAGAACTCTGTCAACGCCTCTTACATCCGGAGTAGTGAAATAATCAAGTCCGGCATCGCCATTAGCATCCGCACCACTTGTAAACAAATCGTTCATATAATTAGAGAATGTTCTTACAAACTCATTAAGCTGAGTCATGTAATAAGGTATTCCCTGACAGTCTATTCTCTCTCCCATAAGAGCTTCTTTGCCGACATCAAGCGATGTATCAAACTGAGCAGGTACTCTCTTACCTTCATCATCCGGAACAGTAACATTCTTGAAAGTAAATGATGTAAGAAGTCCATCTGCATCAACCGTGGCTTCAAAACCTTCATAGTAGTAGTCCTTACAATTAAGGGTAATTATTCCATCCTGCGGAAGATTAAGCTTATCTACCGATACGCCCGGCTTAACACTTACAACAACTGACGAAGCCTCGCCTGTTGTAGTTGAAGTCATACTCTCAATGGTGCCCGAGAACGGGTCAAAATTATTACCGTCTCTGACTTCAAGAAGTCCCTTAATCCTACCTGTTACGTTGGCGCTGTTGAAGTTAAACTCCTCACCAAGGCTTCCATTTAAACCTTCCCAATATACATCGTAAAGACCATCTATATCGTTCTGGTTAATCTTCTCCTGTCTTGCAGCAACTTTTAACTGCTTACATTCCATCTCATCAACCAACACTGTACTACCGATACGAACCTCGTATCTGCTTGCTCCGGATTTGGTAGCATCCCCACCGTAACCATACATAATCGGCACTTCTGTTACCGTTACATTAACAAGCTCTGACAACTGGTCAACAAGCACTTCTCTCTGATCTCTCAAATCATTGGCATTGCCCCAACGAGTCTCTATGTTCATTATCTGCTGATTAAGCGTATATATCTGCGAAGCTATAGAATTGATAGTATCAACATGTATTGCCACTTCGTTATTGATATCTCTTTGAGTATTCTGATAGTTTACAGACGTCTCTTTAATCAAGTCAGTAAAATTCTTCATTGCCTGATTAAACTGTGTACGATATGTCGGATCCGCAGGGCTTGAAGCCAAATCCTGCATTGCCGAACTAATCTTAGCCATAAGCTTTGTATATCCTGTCTCAGACTGCATCTCGTTAAGATATGTCTGAAGCTGTGTGAGCTGCTCCTTAACCGCTTCATACTCATTGTACTTAGAAGTTGCCGCATGATACTTTGTGTCATAATACACATTTCTTTGCTGATCTATTCCGGTCATCTCAACACCGGTACCCATCATACCATAAGCACTGTTAACGCGAATAGGATATGACGCCTGCGAATTAACCACCTGTCTTGAATATCCCTTAACATCAGCATTAGAGATATTATGTGCAGTTGTATTAAGAGTTGCCTGGTAATAACCAAGTCCCGACATTCCTGTATTAAGACCTAAAAATGTTGATGGCATAATATCCCTTCCTTTCTATCTGCATCATGAGCCCAACTTCATGATAAGATGCTCAACCATATCCGATACTACCGTAAAATATCTTGAAGCTGCATTAAATCCCTGCTGGAACTTAATAAGATTACTTAATTCCTCATCTGTAGAAACACCAAGTACAACTTGTCTCTGATTATCAAGTTCGAGTACCGACTTGTTCTGCGATTCTGCAATTCCGTTATAGGTACTTCCTTTGTTTGCAAAATCTGCTATAAACTCTTTGTAATAGCCCATAAAGTCGTTGGTGACAAGACTGTTGGGACCTATTGTTGTAAATGGTTCATCCCATATATGAATAAGTTGGTCTGCCACACCCTGTAATTCTTCGTTCTGAAGATTGGTTAGTGGCAAAAGGCTTGGATTCTTGATTAATTCATCGTTAACCTGAATGTTACCCAACGAATAAAGCGAAAGATAATTACTTGCACTTTCCTGGTTATATACCTGAACCGTTGCTGACGTTCCATCAGCAAGTGTTACAGTCTGTTCCGTATATCTTTGCATCGTGTTACGAACAAAAAGCTCTGTTCCCTGCACCTGATTCCTATCACCCATACCATAGCCGGCATTTTCCTCATCCAGTACCATAATCTTGCTCCCGTCAGCAAGCTCGATTTCTTTGTTCGGGCACAAGACATCATTTATCTTTGTGACTATACCGTTAATCAATTGATCGAACTGTGCAATAATATTATTGACTGTATATGGTTCAAGATATGTATTATAATAATCTTTGGTCTTTAAAAATCTTGCATAATCCTGCTGATATTGCGGATAATCCACATTCTGATATTGATCAAGAGCTGCTGTATAATCCGCATCATTGTCATAATTGCTTCTAACCGGTCTTGTAGGTTCTGTCGGTGCTTTAGGAATGTCTGTGTAATTAGCAACCCAGTCACCACGCGACATTATAATTCCCTTAAGCGATCCTACATCCGTTCCCGACTCTGCATTCGGCGCTATAACCATCTTAATTTTGTCCGAATCTACCGAATCCCATATAGTATCATTAGGATTAAAGTAAGGACCTTCATCAGTGCCACCCACTTCTACTTTTGCACCATGCACATTAAAAAGGTCAGCCTGATCATCCTTCCAAATTGGCACATAATATTCACAAGAGTCACTGGCAGGTCTTACATCGAGCTTGTAAGTCTTATCCATACTGACAAGACATCTGTGCTCTATATACACATCAACTCCTGCATCCGCATTCTCTCTATAAGAAACCGAAACAATTCCTCCAAGTTCATCGAGCAACGCGTCTCTCTGGTCTCTGTAGTCATTGGCACTTTCTATGCCTGACGCCTCAACCATTGTTATTTTATAATTAAGATCATATATCTCATCTGCTATTTCATTAATTCTGTTAACCTGATCCTGTATCTCCGCATTAAGATTCTTCTGATACGTGGTTAACTGCTTGTATATCTCATTAGCCTGGTCTACAAATGTTACAGCACTTGCAATGTATGAACTTCTGGTAACAATACTGTTAGATTCCTTCTGAAGTTCCTGTGCTGCCGACCACAACTCCTGCATGTATGTTCTAAAATCGCTACTTTCCAATTCTCCGAAGTAATTCTCAACCTCGGCTACAACGTCATACTTGCTCTGATAAAACTGTTCACGGCCAAGTTCATTACGATATGCCTTATCCACAAAACGGTCCCTTACAAGACGAACATCTGCAATTCTTGTACCGAGACCTTCCTGATTCTTACCTATTGCGGTATTACCGATATTAGTGTAGGTCAAATCCGTAAGCAATACCTGCTGTCTGGAGTAACCCTTAGTTCCCTCATTGGTAATATTATGTGCAGTTGTATTAAGCGCATATTGGCTTGTTTGCATCCCTGATGCACCAACATAGAAATTACCCAAAGTTGTTGACATATAGGCTTACTCCTTTCTCAAAATAATAATTATTGTTTCGTATCAAATGATGATCTTGAACTGCCAAGCGTCGAGCCACTGTAACCCGAGCCTGAATAATTGGCTGTTTCAGGTGCCTGATTAAGCGATTGAACAAGATTGATTGAATACTCTGTCATTTCAAGCGCTTCTTTAAGCAATTCCTGATTGTGAAGGCTTACCTGTCTTAAAGTCTCCACCTGTTTGACCATCTTGTCCCTTAAAACAGTTAAAGGATGCTGAAACTCCGGCTGTTTCTCCATTGCTACAATGATTTCTGAAACAGTAATGGTGTTTGCATCCTTGCCTAATACTGTTGCAATCTCCTTAAGTGCCTCATCTCTTTTGTGAGCCACTGCTGTTATTTTATCCACAATCTGTTGCTCTTTTGAATTAGCATCCTCAAGTCTTTTTAGGTCATTAGCAACAATTGCGGGCGTTTTGTTCATTGATTCCTTGGTAAGCGCATCATAAAGATTGCTTTCCTCTTCAAATACGGTAATCAAATTCTCAATCAAACTCGCCATCTGACTCTCCTTATATTGCCTTTGCCTCAAATGCAGCAATAAGCTTGTCGGCAAAATTCTCTGAACTTACCTGATATGTTCCGTCAGCAATACTTGCCTTAAGAGCATTAACTTTGTCTTCTCTTACATCAGGCACATTCTTAAGAGCGTTCTTAGCAACCTGCATATCTTTGCCTATATTAGAAAATGAAACCTTATCTAATGTAGATGTTGCGTTAACCGAACCGGCTCCGTAACTCTTTGAAATCTTCTGGCTGCCATATACCTGCGCAACCTGATTGTATGCTCCTATTCTCATAGTTACACCTTCCTCCTAAACTAACTTCAAACTATTAATCTTAATAGAGTCATTAATTATATCGGAATTATTTTTAAAAACATTATACTACTTGGCAAAAAAGTTGATAAATAAAAAGAGTCAGGGCATAAATGCCCTGACAAATACACATATTAGTTGTCTAAGAAACGCATTCTTGCTGCTTCCCTGTGTTTCTTTTCAACAATCGAATCACTGTTTGTCTTATACATATTGTTAACAGCACCTATAAGATTATCCTTGCATTTCTGACAAAGACGACCCGAAAGAATCATGGCTCCGCAAGACTCGCACTCTATTCCAACACCCGATTCTGCGGAAAAAGCAAGACGTTCCTCTCTGATCCAACGCTGAATCTGCTTAGTTGACACATCATTGGCCTCTGCAACTTTGGTAATGCCATCCGAAGGATTCTCTTCAATATATTGTTTTACCTCCTGGAATTTCTTCTCAAGTGCATCCTTACACGGCTGACAGATATTAGGTCCTGTCAAATAATTAAATAACTTCTTACATTGTCTACATGTCCTTACTTCCATACAGAATACCCCTTTCCGATTGCTACGCTGACATAATATATATTACGTATTCCTTTATTTTTCAATGCCTGGGTACAGGCTTCTATAGTTGCCCCGCTGGTGTATATGTCATCAACGATTAGCACCTTATCTAATTTTACATCATTTTCACCGATTTTGAAAGCATTTTTTAGATTTTTCATACGCTCATTTGCATCTAATTCTTTTTGGGGATTTGTCTTTCTGATTCTTACAATATAATCCGGATACATCTCCACTTTAAGTCTTTTTGAAAGTTCTCCGGCAATAAGTTCCGCCTGATTATAGCCCCTTATTCTTCTCTTGTTTTTGTGCACAGGAACAGGCACAATTCCGGACAAAGACAAATGATTAAGTTCCTCGCCATATTTTTCCATTATGCAATCAGCATAAAATGATGCCTGATGACGCTGATTTTTGTATTTGAAGGCATATAAAGAATCCTTTATCGGTCCTTCATACGAAAACACAGGAAAACCCTTATCATAACTTTTGGGGATCTCCTTGCAGTCACTGCAATACTCATCTTCAGCGTTGTCTATGGTTTTGCCACATTTAAGACACGTAGGCGCAGTTATCCAATGCAAGTTTTTACTACACGAGTCACATATCCCGGCATCCCCATACTCGCGGGCACCCCCGCAGACCGGGCAGACCGTTGGATACAGAAGATTAATTATGCCATTTGCGATTTTATTCAAATACTATCAAACTCCTTCAACCTTAAATCAAGAGAAGAATATCTTTCCTTCTCATCGTTATTAGTGATCATACTCGCTACCATATTCCCGCTGCCAACAATAACCACACAGTTTCGTGCCCTTGTAACAGCAGTATACAAAAGATTCCTGTTCATCAAAACCTTTGGTCCGGAAAACAACGGAAGTATCACAGCCGGATACTCACTCCCCTGCGATTTGTGAATTGTTATCGCATAAGAAAGCTCCAAATCATCTGACAAAGAATATGGATATCTTACCTCTTTATCATCATCAAAAATAATTACGACCTCTTCATTATAGTCATCTATCTCCTTGACAACGCCCATATCTCCGTTGAATACGCCCATTCCTTCTTCAACCTTGAATCTTCCTTTGCCACCGTATATTCCCCACTCAAGCTTATAGTTATTTCTTGTCTGCATAACCTTATCACCTGTCCGAAGAATCATACCGTTCCTAAACTCTTTCTCTTTTTTGTCACGCGCCGGGGGATTGAGGACCTGCTGCAATTCCTTATTAAGCTGTTCGACACCAAGTGGTCCGCTTCTCATAGGGGTTAATACTTGAATATCCATTGCATCGCAGCCTACATATCGCGGTAATTTTCCTGAAAGAAGTTCTGCTGTTTCCGTCGCAACATCATTGACATTAGTTCGTGGAACATAAAAGAAATCATTGCTTTTATTATCAAGGGTTATCGGTTCTCCGTTGTTGATTTTGTGCGCATTTTCAACTATATCACTACCATTTTCCTGACGGAATATCTGTTTCAATTCAACGACAGGTATGCAACCGGATTTGATTATATCCTTAAGAACATTGCCGGCTCCCACCGAAGGAAGCTGGTTCTGATCTCCCACCAATATAAGATGCATTCCCGGAAGTATCGCAGACATAAGCGAATGCATAAGCGCCTGATCTACCATAGACATCTCATCAATAATTATCACATCCGCTTCTAGTGGGTTGCCTGCATTCCTTTCAAATCTTACCGAAACATCTCCCGACTCATCTCCACCACCCGAAAACTCGAGTAATCTATGTATCGTTTGTGCTTTGTATCCTGTTGCTTCCGTCATACGCTTTGCTGCTCTTCCGGTAGGTGCCGCAAGAAGAATGTCCTCTCCCTGCATCTGGAAATATTTGATAATCGCATTGATTGTTGTTGTCTTACCGGTTCCGGGACCTCCCGTTATTACAACAACACCGTTAGAGGCAGCCTGTTTTACAGCCTCTCTCTGCATATCCTCAAGTTCAATGCCCTCCTCACTCTCGATAAATGATACCGTCATTTCAAGCACTTTTTCCGAATATTCAGCAACCATGCGCGTTTCTAACAGCAACCTTGCAGTGTCTTTTTCCTTGTTGTAGTAATATGAAGAATAGACTATATCTTCATCATTTTGTCTGCTCATCACAACCTTGCCTTCTACAGCCAGGTTAGACAATTGAACCTCTGTTGTCTCGGCGACAGAATCATAGTCGTGATCATCTTCCTGACCATTTTGAGAAAGAAGTTTTATTGTCCAATTAAGTAACATCCTTTTAGGAAGATAAACATGTCCAAGTCCCGCTGCCTGATTAAGTGTATATACAAGTGCTGCCCTTATACGAAACTCTGAATAGACGCCTATTCCCCCGTGCATAGCAATAGCATCTGCCGTCTTAAATCCAACGCCGCTTACATCCTCGGCAATTCTGTAAGGGTTATTCTTCACAACAGTGTATAACCTATTACCGTATTCGTTGTAAATCTTTACCGCCATCGACGGCGATAAACCATATTTTGAGAGAAACATCATTGCATTTCTAAGTTCCTGTTTTTCAAGAAACTGCACTCCGATTTCCCTCGCTTTTTTAGGTGATATACCTTTTATTTCCGACAATCTCTCCGGTTCATTCTCTATTATATTAAAAGAATCCATACCGAACTTTTTGACAATTCTTTTGGCTGTAATTTCGCCAATTCCTTTGATAACTCCCGATGACAGATACCTTTCCATACTGACTATATCATCCGGCATGGCAACCTCGTATTCCTCTACAAAAAACTGCATGCCATATTGCTTATTCTCACGATAATCACCGCGTGCAATAACATACATTCCCTCCTCTATCCCGGAAAGATAGCCAACCATAACTTCATCTTCGCCATCCTCTGTCTCGACAACAAATACATTATATTGATTCGTGTCATTTCTGTATATTAACTTGGATATCATTCCTTTAAGTTCCATTGTTTCTCCTTCGTGTGTGTTAACCATACGTTAACACATGTATACGTCTAATTACATTATGTGTTCAATCAAATAATTATAAATTATACTCATTTCATATAAAGTTTTTAATGGAGGTATTGCATGAACGTTGATATAGAATCCACCTATCCATCATTTGAAAACAGGGATTTGTATGTAGAGCTCGGCGAACATATCGCTTTTTATAGAAAACGAGCCAATCTCAAACAAAGAGAACTGGCAGAAAGAGTTAAAATATCACGAGCTTATCTGAGTCGTATAGAAACTCCAAACACTTCCCAGTCATTTTCGCTCGAAATACTTTTTAACATAAGCAGGGAGTTAAACGTTCCCTTGAAGTATTTCTTCGAACCTTTTCCCGGACCACAAAAAAGTATGTCTTTAAAAGATAATGATTTTTAATAACACAAGGGCAAAGTACACACTTTGCCCTTGTAATATCATACGATAAACTTTCACTTGCTGATTAAGCTTTTCAAAGTTTCTTCTTTCAAATCGCCGTTAGCAATCATTTCCGAAATAAACTGCTTAACATCATTGTTATTCCAAAAACTTATGTGTTCCCTATACAACTTACGTCTGTATACCTTTTCTTTAACAAGGATTTTGTAAGTATATATCTTGCCATTACGCTTAAGTTCAAGATATCCTTTGCGGCAAAGCTTGGCCAAATAAGTAGACACCGTCTGCGGAGCCCATTCTCTCCCGTAAACCTTATTAACATGCGCTACTATTTCCGAAAGCACAGGTTCTTTATCAAAATCCCATACTCCCTTCATAACCACTTCTTCACAGTCAGTCAAATTTTCAACCTTCATTATGTTGCTCCTCTCAATCAATGCTATAGTCCATAGTTGCGTTTCATCTGCTGAAACAACTGATTAGCGAGGCCGATTCCTTCTCCTTGTTCCGTAGCTGCTTTTGCATATTCCTTAGTCTGCATTTCCCCAAAATAATCTTTGTACTTGGATACATTAGACTCTTCATCCCCTGACTTGATGACAGTCTTCTCCATCCCTTTGAATATCTGCTCGACAAAATACGCTTCAAACTCTTTGCATGCCTTCATCAACTCTTCTTCAGACGTCTGACCATCTACGCTTGTCAAAGTCTTCTCTAAGGCATCCTTTGATACATTGGACACATTGGAATAATAATCGCTGTAATAGCTACTTGGATCTACTCCTGTTATTGCCATATATACCTCCTAACCATGAGAAAATTCTATCACACATTTCCCACATTATCAATATGTTATTGTTATCTACGCAAATTATTCGCCTGCTGAAGCATTTCGTCTGTTGCCTGTATAGCCTTGGAATTCATCTCATATGCTCTTTGTGCAACTATCATGTTAACCATCTCGTCTGCAACCTGAACATTGGACATCTCCAAATATCCCTGATGAACAAGACTTGTCTTAAGTCCGTTAGTTGTCGATTCCTCCAACGGTGCTCCCGAAGCAACAGTCTCCTTATACAAATTGCCACCCGCTTCAAACAAACCGGAAGGGTTATTGAACTGAACAATTCCTATCTTTGCATTAAGTGGAACTATCTTCTCTTCACCCTGTCCTGTCTCTGCGTTGGTCACCTCAAAATACGAATATGAAATATTACCGGTTCTGTCTACTATAAGCTTTGCGCCTGCCGGAACCGTAATATTGTTACCTTTCTCATCAAGCACCGGATCACCTGCAGTAGTACAAAGCAAAAGCTTCTTCTCGCCATCAACATCAAACGGTGTTAGATTGAAACTACCGTCTCGTGTATAGCATATATCACCATCCGGATTCTTTACCTTGAAAAATCCGTTACCTTCTATTGCCATATGCGCCGGACCGTCAGACGCCTGAAGGTTTCCCTGAGTATATACTGTTGTTATTGAAGCAACTCTTGTTCCGAGTCCAACCTGCGCAGGAATCGGCTTGTTCTCGCCTGCATTGTTAGTCGATTTCGACTGTAATGTCTGATAAAGAAGCGATTTAAACTCAACCGTGTCCTTCTTGAAACCGGTTGTATTAACATTGGATAAATTGTTAGCAATGTTATCAAGATTTGTCTGCTGAGCAATCATTCCCGATGCTGCAGACCATAACGATCTCATCATATCAGTATCCTCCTTTGCAAGTCATTATATTCTGCCTATTTCATTAACGGACTTGTCAAGTGTCTCGTCCATAGTCTGAACTACCTTCTGTCCTGCCTCGTATGCACGTGTAATCGTAATCATATCAACCATTTCCTTGATTACATTAGTATTGGACATTTCCAAATATCCCTGATGAACTGCTGTCGTATCATCCGCCACAAGTCCTGCTGCATCGGTTGCTTCAAACATGTTCTCACCATATAAAAGCAATGCCTGTGGATTGGTAAATCTCGCAATGCCAAGCTGTGCAACGTTATTACCGTTAACCAAAATGTTACCCTTAACATCAATTGCGACTTCCGCCGCCGTCTGTGCACCCGGAATTTGGATTGTCTTGCCATTCTTGTCCAACACATAATCCCCATCCTTGGTAACAAGATAACCTTCCGTGTTAACAGTAAACGAACCATCTCGCGTATATCTGACAGTGGTCTGTCCCTGCTTGTTTGTTGTCTGAATGGTAAAGAATCCGTCTCCACTAAGTGCAAGATCGTAGGTGTTTCCTGTTTCTCTCAAGCTTCCCTGTGAAAAGTCATGATAGGTCTCACCTATCTTAACACCCAGATTCATATTACCAATTTTATAATGAACACCTGAATATTCATTATCATTGTGAATCCTTAATGTTAACTCATCATCAAAGGACTGAGAGGTCACCCCTTGTTTCTTGTAACCGGTAGTATCAGAGTTTGCCATGTTATTGGTAATAACATCAAGTCTCTTCTGCTCGTTAACCATACCGGTCCATCCTGTGTAAAGACCTCTTACCATCTCGTCACTCCTTTACGCTATTCTTCTTCCATCGCGCCACTTAAAAATTCTATATATTTACCGGTTCCTATAGCCACACAAGTCATAGGATCTTCTGCAGTCATAGTTGTAATACCGGTTTCTTCCTCTAATAATTCCTCAAGTCCATGAAGCATTGCTCCACCACCCGTAAGAACGATACCTCTGTCAGCAATATCTGCTGCAAGCTCCGGCGGTGTTTTCTCAAGTACCGAATGTACCGCCTCTACAATCTCCTCCGTTACTTCTTCAAGAGCCTCTACAGTCTCTTCAGAAGTTACAGTTACTGTTCTTGGAAGACCTGTTACTAAGTTTCTTCCACGGATATCCAACATAAGATTCTCCGGTCTTCTGTAACAAGTACCTATCTTAATCTTAATCTCCTCTGCAGTACGTTCACCAATGAGAAGATTATGTTTCTTTCTCATAAAGCGGACAATTGCCTCATCAAAATCATCACCAGCAGTCTTAATCGAAGTACTTACAACCGTACCACCAAGCGAAATGACCGCAATATCTGCAGTTCCTCCACCGATATCAACAATCATATTACCGCAAGGTCTTGATATATCAATTCCGGCTCCGATTGCTGCAGCCACCGGTTCTTCAATAATAGACACGTCTCTGGCTCCTGCCTGATACGTAGCATCTTCAACTGCCTTCTTCTCAACCTCGGTAACTCCACTCGGTACGCAAACCGATATTCTCGGTCTTCTTCCGAAGAAACTCTTACCGACAGCTTTCTGAATGAAGTACTTAAGCATCTTCTCTGTAATTCTGTAATCAGATATAACACCCTGTCTAAGCGGTCTTACCGCAACAATATTACCAGGCGTTCTTCCAAGCATAAGTCTTGCCTCTTCACCGATTGCTTTAATCTTGTTAGTGTCTCTGTCGAATGCTACAACAGAAGGCTCTTTAAGAACTACTCCCTTTCCTTTTACATAAACCAAAATACTGGCTGTACCTAAATCAATTCCAATATCTGAACTAGCCATGTTCTTGCCCCTTTCATATATATATCGCCCAAAATGAAGATATTATTAATACATTCAGGCTAAATGTTTATTTATTTTTGTTTTTCTTAAGAATGACCAGACTTAAGTTAGTGTTCGTAAACACGCTTAATTGAACCTCTGTAACATTCATTATCTGATCGACTTCCTTAAGATAACTCTGCCACTTGGAAACTTTGTTGTTGGCAATGAATCTTTTTCTCATTCCCTGTATCAAACGATATTGTTCCATCTGATCGTTAACCACATCCTGTGCCTGCATTCCGACAATGCTGTAGCCAAAAAGTTTCTCCATAGCTTTATTTGCAAAAATGATTTCACCCGACTCATTATTCTTAACAAAGACCGCATCTCTTATATGGTCATATGTCTCAAGGAAACCATCGCGAATAACATCTTTCTTAACGCCAAGTCGTTTCGAGAACACGAGCTCCTGTATCATCTTTGATGATATATCAATGAAACTCTTCTCATTGTGTTCAAACTCAGAATCTCTTCCCGCATCTGCAAACACAATATAGCCTCCCGTCTCAAAATCTACCGACATACGACGAATTGCTATCACTTTCATGTTAGTAGCGGTAATAATTTCTTTTAACAAAGGATTACTTGTCTTTTCCGTAAAACAGATTGTGCTGTCAGTTCCCATCATCGCCTTGATTTCATCCATCTCCGCCGGGGCAAGCCCCATTTTGTCAAAGAACGCAACATCTTCACCTGTCTGATCCCATGTAAAATATTTTTCCGCATTTCTCTTTTCTTTATTCTCAATATAGACACCTATGTGAGATACAGAAAGATAAACACTCATACGCTGACACATTTCACCAAGTCCGGCCTCGCCGTCATTATATGAAATGTCGAGAAGCTCCTGCAACGTTTTTCTTTCCTGTTTTTCTCTGTGAAGCTTGTACTCAACGATCTTTCTGTTCTTAACCTCTGCAGATGCCATATCTTTGGCACTGTAGTTATCAATAATCGCCTGTGCAAGTCTCCATTGCGGTTCCACAACATTGTTGATAGTTTCCAATACCTTGCCGTTGATACTTGAAAGCACCCAATACGCCTTCACATCGTCATCTACAACCAACGGCGAAATAATCATGTGAACGGAAATACCGCTAAGTTCTATATCAAGATTCTTCGGAATAATCTGTATTTTCGCCTGACCCAGAGCTTCTTTTATCTGTTCTCTGTATTGAGGTCTCTCAAACACATCATAAAAAACTCCAAGATCGTCATTCGGTCCTATCGGATCTGTTATCAAAGAACCGTCGTC
Organism: Lachnospiraceae bacterium; assembly: GCA_024698145.1. GTDB lineage: Bacteria > Bacillota > Clostridia > Lachnospirales > Lachnospiraceae > CAG-590. The sequence continues at coordinate 18,711 of JAILRO010000045.1, read as the reverse complement.
ACGAATTGCCACAATATAGTAATCTATATTCTTTCCAAAGCTTTCCGCCAAAAGCTGCAGCTGTCCGGCAATGTCTATTTCCGAACTCTTTTCTGTAGCCTTGTTATCAGCCTTTGCCTTACTCTCACCTGCAGGGGCTGCTCCCTTTGACATTTTTTCAAGTTCTTTTTCCATTTCCTTATACTCGGTAATATCCGTCATAAGAAATGCCACTTCTGCTTCACCATCTGAAACACGATTGATTGTAACCTGATTCTCTACCCATATCTGTTTGCCGTCATCTCTGACCATTCTGCAAGTCTGAACATAGTCAGCAACGCCATTAGCAACAGCCTGATAAATGGTATCTATAACACTATCTCTGTCCTCCGGATGAACGTAGTCTTCCGTAAGCTTATATCCTTTTTGCAAAGCTTCAACATTCATACCAAGCATTCCTGCATTAGGGGAAATATACTTGATACTCCTCTTACCGGCATGATACGACTTAACCAATAGTACACTCTTCATCTTAAACATAGCATTGCTAAGATAAGTATTCTCGGCGCTTCTTCTCAATTCCTCTTTTCTATCCAAAGCAAGAGCTTCATAGTCAGTAAGTTTACCATTCTCATCATAGTTGTAATGGAATAAAATTCGTACAGGAATAAGTTCTCTCTCTTCAGTAAGTAATCTACACTCAAACGAGCTTTCCTCATCCTGATTCTCTGAGGCAATCCTTATAGCTTCTTCAAGAGAATCTATATCCTCGGGACAAACTATATCTTCAACCTTCATGCCCCGATCGTACAACTGCACTCTTGAATATCCGTATTGATTAATATTCTGCGATGCGTATTCCACACGTCTTTCGCCGTTTTCGTCAAGGCTAACATGAAGTGCAACTACACCTGCATGATTAACTATTCTTTCAAGGGTCAGACTTCCAATGTTAAGGTCAGCACGAAGCTCGAACAATACAGTATAAATGAGCCTGTCATCAACAGTTGTTTCATTGACAAGTCCACTTACCAAATGCTGTTTGCCGTCTGCAATCATTCTTATCCTGTGCCAAATAAGACTTTTCTTTGTGCGGAGCACCTCCCAAAAATCGTCCTTAACTATTGTTCGCCCCGGTTCAACTTGAATATTCTTTATATCTTTGCCGATTATTACTTCTGCTTCGTAGTTAATATCCAGCACATTACCTGACTGGGCCTCAAAAACTACCATAGGGTATTCTATATACGAAGCAAACTCTTTGAAGATATCAATACGTTTATTATCCATTACCTTCCTCCTTGGCCTTTTCTAAAGCCTAGAACTTTATCTGCGGTATTTCCTCGTCATCCTTATCTGTTAACATAGCCTGCTCTTTTTTGTCTATACCAAACGCTTTGTCCGTAAGAACCTTAGTTTCGTTACATGCCTTAACAACACCTTCAACAGATTCCATAAGACTTGCCATGTAATTACTTACATTCTCGCACTCACGCTTCATAGAACCTCTTATATTGCTAACTTTATCTCTTGCCTCTGAAAGCATCTTCTCCTTTTCTTCCTCGGCAAGCTCAATCATTCTCTTACAATCTTCGCTTGTCTTTGCAACTGATTGCTTGTATTCCTCCTCGGCACGAACTTTTAATGTCTCTCTTTCTTCTTCTGCTCTTCTTAATATCTTCTCGCTCTGTTTTTCTGAATCTCCTATCAAATTCTTGCTTCTCTTCTCGGCATCGGTAACCATATAATTACTCTGGCTTTTTGCATCCGAAAGAAGTTTATCGCTCTGCTCCTTCGCCTCAAGAAGCATTTTCTTGCTGCTTTCTTCCGCTTCCGAAATCATTTTCTCGCTCTTTTCTTTTGCGTCTGCAAGCATAGCATCGCATCTCTCATTTGTTTCAACAAGGGTACGTGAAATCATCTCAAGCTTATCGGTATATTCTTTTGAGCTTTCCTCCTGCTCAGATAATCTCTTATTGGCCTTATCCAATTCTTTCTGCAAGGACTCGTTATACTTCTGCATATTCTCAATTGCCTGGTTAGATTCAGAACTCATGCTGTCTTTAACAAGCTGCAAACTCTTAACCGTGTCCGAGAGCTTACTTATAGTCTGTTTAAGGTCTGCTATATCCTGCTGATGCGATTTTGTAAGATCGGAAATATAATTGTCTACTGTTGCCTTGTCATATCCTCCAAATGAAACTGTCTTAAATCTTTCATCCCTTGCCATCACGTTACCCCGCTTTCTTTGATTATTAATATTATATGCCACTTTACTAATTCTCTCTGCAAATGGACATTATTACATGTATTATATCAATATTCGCTTATAAATGCTACCCAAAATTTGCCAAATCTATTGTAGAAACAAGTATCATTTGTTATACTATTTCACGATATATATTATTACACAAATAAAACCTTAATATCACATAGATTGGAAGGATTCAACATGCAAGAGAAATCACAAGGATTCATGAACAATTTTACACTCAAAATGATAGCTGTTATTGCCATGACAGTTGATCATTTCGGATATATTTTCGTCAATCCCAACACTTCCGCATACCTTTATTTACGCGGATTTGGAAGAATTGCTTTTCCTATATTTTGTTTTCTTATAGTCGAGGGCTTCCAACACACAAAAAGTCCTCTCAACTATCTGTTCAGACTTTCCGTATTTGCCTTGCTTTCGGAAGTCCCGTTTGATTTGGCATTTTTCGGAACAATTTTTGACCCAAACCATCAGAATGTTTTTGTAACACTTGCACTTGGTCTTGCCTGTCTTTTCTGCCTGGAAGAAATGAAATCACGCCAGTGGTTTGGTATCTTTTTCATAATACTTTTAACAATATCTTTCTTCATAAGATGCGATTACGGCATCGGCGGTGTGCTAATGATATGTATGTTTTACATAACAAAAGATTCTGTATGGGTTAGAATTATCCTGTTCGGATTAATTTGTTATGTTTTCTTTGGTGTTTCAGAACTTCCGGCCCTCTTCTCGCTCATATTTATTTATCTTTATAACGGAAAAAGAGGAACAAACAAAATGCAGTGGTTTTTCTATTGCTATTACCCACTGCATCTTATGATTCTTTATTCTATTAATACATATCTCATTGACTAAATCAATTTACATGGCTTTTCTTACTTTGTCTGCCATTTCAGACAACTTATCCATATCTGCCTCTCCCGGCACCCAGCCGACATTGACAGTGTCACCTGTGTATCTTGGAATTAAATGCATATGGAAATGAAATACTGTCTGTCCGGCTATACTTCCGTTGTTCTGAACAATATTCATACCTTCGCAACCTGTAACTTCCTTAAGTGCCTTGGCAACTTTGGTTGCAAGTGCAAAAAGGTCAGCTCCTGCTTTCTCATCCATATCAAAAATATCGTCATAATGATTCTTCGGCACTATAAGGCAATGACCCTCCGAACCCGGTGCTATATCAAAAAATACGCGATGCAAATCATCCTCGTAAATTGTTGTTGACGGAATCTCTCCTGCTGCTATTTTACAAAAAATACAATCGTCTTTTCTCATTGTTGTTATCTCCTCTTTCTATATTTCTTGCATAGGTTACTCACCTATGTTTCTTACACTGTGTACTCGGTTCCTCCGAGACTGCTTTCCACAAGTCCTCCTGAGCCGTAAGTAAGACCCGCATAAACTTTCTCGCTTTGCTCCATAATCGGACCCTGGTTGTCCGTTGATGCAATCTGTGAAAAACTCTGATGATATTTTTCTAACATATCAATAATTTTATCAAGTTCCTGTGGTATTCTTTTTATCTTTGAATTAATCAACTGCTTGTTGAAGAAACAAAAAACCGAATAAACATCTTTCGAAACTTCATTATCAAGATTCAACACATTCATAAGTTCCACCTGTGTTGCCTGTGCTTTGTCAACACAATCAATATATGTCTCCATATCACTTGAGTTAAATGCATCAATGGCTTCATTTATCCATTGCATCTCCATCTCAAGCATGATGACCGTAAGTTCACCAACACCTGCCTGTGTTATTCTCATCTTGTACACATTCATCTGCTCATCTGTCATATATATACCCCCAATCGCACCAAAAGAAGCATCTTAAAAAAATGCTTCTTTTGTATTATATATCATATTTATCTCTGGAACAACTGCAAAAGTCCTTCAGGTCGTGCATTGGATTTCATGAGCATCTGCAATGCACTCTGGCTTAACACATTCTGTTGTGTATATTCAGTTATCTCCTCTGCCATATCTGTATCCTGAATACGTGAAACTGCACTTGTAAGATTCTCATTAGATGTACCGAGATTGTTAATTGTGTGGTCAAGTCTGTTCTGGTATGCACCAAGCGAAGAACGTATGCCTGATACCTTAACAACTGCTGCATCTATCTTCTCTATCGCATTGCTGGCATATTCGTGTGTATAGATATTAATTGTATTTATGCCAAGAGAATCTGCTGTTGTCTTTGCTATATTGACATCTAAAGTCTGACCTTCATTGTTTCCAATCTGAAGAACCATAGGTCCTGCAGAAAGAACAGTTACGGTTATATCATTTACCGCACCGCTTGTTGGATCTGTGTCATATGTCATCTTAAAACCATTCTTATCTGTCACAGTTATACGATTACCATCTGTATCGATAGTAGCTGTATCTTTAAATCCTATTCTCTCGCCACCACTTGTTGCAAACTCAGCTTCACAATCGGTTCCTCTGTATTCGGTTCCGTCTGCGCCTGTAAGCGCCTTCAAATCATCTGATGATGCACTTATCTTAATAAACTGGCTCTCACCGTACTCATCACTTATTATTTCTCCTGTTGTGAAATCATAACTGATTCCCATCTTTGCTGCAGCATCCCTTATTCTCTCATTGACATCTTTGCCCGTCATGCCTTCAGTTATATAAATGTCAAGACCGTTAATCGCCATTGATCCTGCTTCTGTTGCAGTTATAACATGCGCATCGGGAACAGGGGTAAGTGTGGTCTTTGCCTGAGTACCGTTGCTAAGTATCGAAATGCCATACTCACCCGGGTCGATATCTCCACCAATCTCCACGATAGATAACATATCCGAATCCGTGTAGCCTTTTTTGTTAAGCTCGCCGTTAAGAAGCTTACGTCCGTTAAACTCTGTGCTCTCCGAAATACGATCAAGCTCATCTTTTAACTGTTCAAGCTCTGCCTGAATTGAATCCTTGTCAGACTCATCATAAGTCTGGTTAGCAGCCTGAACGGCAAGTTCTCTCATTCTTGCAAGGATTGCATGTGTCTCATCAAGCGCACCCTCTGCTGTCTGAATAAGTGATATTCCATCATTGGAATTATCAACCGCGCGGTCAAGTCCTCTTATCTGCGCACGCATTCTCTGTGAGATTGCCTTGGCAGCGGGATCATCAGAAGACTTGTTAATCTTATATCCTGAAGAAAGTCTCTGCATAGACTTTGTAAGATTATTATTAATTGCATTAAGGTTATTATTGGCAGTATAAGCCATTGCATTATGGTTAAGTCTCATAGTATTCACCCTATCCTTTCAGCTTAGCCCACAAACATCCATTTTTGCAATAGCCTCACTTTTTTCCAGAACATCCTTATTCTGTATCCTATATAATCACTTATATTAATTATCGGACACAACTCCCATTAACTTAACAGCGGTGAGCAGTTGTTTTGCCACCTGATAAAGTTTGGAGGTTTCTACTGCCTGTCTGTCGTCTTCTATATACTGAACCGGACGTGTTCCATCAAGTCGCAAATCTTTAACTTCCATACCTGCCTTGGCAAGGCTTGAACGAAGAGTTAATTCATTCTCCTCAAGCTTTCTCTGACCTGCTTCCTGCTCTGTGGTAATGTAACCTTCAACCTGATTATTTGAAACACGTACAAAAGCCTCAAGTTTTCCATAATGAGCTGTATCCACAGATGTCCTGACTTCTCCGGCGTAACTGCCATCCCTTAAAATCGACACCTTCATAATGCTCACTTCATCACCGATAATAAGCGGTACAGAGAAGGCATCATTTTCCGCACTTCTAAGTGCTATGGGCATGCCCGCGTTGATGTACTTAAGCGACTGTATATCCTTCGCAGTAATCGTACCATCCGTTTCCTTGGCATGAACCTCCCTTGAAAGTTCCGCTCTTATATTCTCCATAGCGTACATAACATTTTCTTTGCTTTCGAGAGTTTCAAGAACCTGTCCTTCCCTTTCTGTTATACGTTCTCTTGCTTCCTTTGAAAGTCCACGTTTTAAGTCACGTACCATTCCGAAAATGCCGTCCTCACCGTACATAACCTGCTGTGCGGCAATTATATTTGTTACCGTACCCGGCATGTCATTAGCCTCTAGCATCGTTGCTACATCTTCCTCATACGAAAGTGCATCCGCAAGTCTTGATTCTAACTGGTCACTCAAATCCAGCTGACCTTCTTTTGTAAAGCCGGCTTTCATGATGTTGTTAAGTTCCTCAAAGGACATATTCATATAGCTTGTGCGGTCCATACTCATAAGTGTTTCCGGTTGTATATGACGCAAAATGCTGCCTGCAAGCGTTTCATTATAGGCCGTGTTAATCTGGTCTAGAATACTCTTATTGTCAGTTGCCACATCAACTCTCTCGCCAAAGTTGTCGTTGACCCTTACATCCATTCCGCGAACCTGTCTACTCTTATCCGCAGAGAAAAGATTAGCAAGAGTAACCTCCTGACCGTTTCTTACTATTGCACCTATATCTTTACCATGAGATTTCTCAATTTTATCAAGAAGTCTATAAATGCCGATAAAACTTGTTCTCTCTTCTTTTGTGATATTACCGTTTTTGTCAAGCTGGTATAAGAACTCGGAAAATCTCTGTTCGTCCGTAATTCCTCTTATATCCCGCTGCGCGCTTATCTCCTGATTAAGACCGTCTATTGTCATATTGAGAGGATTCTTATTCTCTCTTATAAGATTAAGAACTATCTGTGGCGTGAGAGTTTCAAACATCTGCTGCACCTTGGCATCAACCGTTTTAACACTTGCTATATTCTCGGGCGAAAGCTCCATCTCGTTATATGCAAGTATCCTTATTGCACGCTGATTCTCTCGGTTTCTGTCCATATTCATGTCGGCAAGAATCTCGTCCACATTGCGGAAGGCATCATTTATCGAATCGCCCATATCCTGTCTCGGTTTAGTCATCATCGTCTCATACGCCTGACCTGCCAATGTCATCTTAAGGTGACTTGCTCTTTCATATAAGCCACCAACTGTCATTCCCGGACGTCTTACCACGTCTGCCATTGCATATGCAGGAAGACTCTTTAACGCCTCTGTTTCCTTCAAAGTCTCTTTAACAAGATCTACATCTTCCGGAATGTCATGAATATCGTGCGAAGAAACAACATTCTCATACAAGGTATTTTCCTGATTCCTGAGCATTTCCACAACCGCAGATAGTGGTCTTGCATCTATATTAAAATCCTGTCTTACAAGTCTGTTGGCAGCCTCTAAGGTCATCGAAAGACGGATTTCCTCTAACTGTCTTCTGGCGCTGACCGCCATCGGATTATTAGAAAGCGGAACTCCTGCTCCCTCTGCCACACTATCATTATCTACTGCACTAAGAGAAAGTGATGCGCCCTCAACACCGGTATTTACGGCTGTACGCATACGCTTCACATCTACATTACGCATCGAAGAATTGTACAAATATGATATCGTTACAGGCTTACCCTGATTAATCGCCATATCAACAGAACGAGCCGTTATTGCCTGCACTTTTTCAACAAACTGCTGTGCTTTCTCATTAAGAGTCGGTCCGATAATCCTTGCATTTTCCGGCGGATTACCCATTGCAATCTGCTCGGTTATGTTAGCAGCTAACTGTGCCTCTGTTATTCCTCTCTGATTAAGAGAATTGATCGCCATATACATACGAAGCGAATCTACTGTAATTGGAAGTTCATGAGAGAGCATGAACTTTGCGCCCGAAAGACTCTGCTCCGAAACCGACATTCCCGCCGACTCAATAATCGATGTCACCTGCGGATATATATCATTCCACACCTTCTCATCAAGCGGTAGCGCAGCCGATGGACTTTCCTCATTAACGCTATTCTTGGCAACATCCACATTATCAATCGTAAACTTCATGCCATTACGAATAAGATATATCATCTGTTCCTCAGACACCTTAATATCGCCAAACGCAGACGTTTGACCTGTTTGTGTTGCACCTGTAAATGCAGCACCCACATTTGCTTTCGGTGCACGAACTTTAACTACGTATCCTTCGCTGTTAAGTCTGTTGATTCCCTTATCCTCATCATTTATATTATCAGCAGTATTACCGGAAACATCTGCAGTTGATGTCTTGGTAGGTTCCGTTCCTGCCATAAGCTCATTTCGTAATTTGCCGATAGTCTCCTTGACTATATCACCTAATTGGTCATTAACTTCCTGTCTATGTTCTCCTGAGCGCAATGTCACTACCATTCCCATAAGGTCCGAAAGTGTGGCATTGGTGACATCTATCTGCATCATCTTAAGTTGTGCCAGTTCTTCTGAAGATATGCTTCTAAGAATCTGTTTCTGATTCTCTTTGGCTTCTTTTTCATCAAGCGAACCATCAAGATTATCCTTAATCATCTCTGACATCTGCTCTGTGTTATTCATAACCTGTGCACTTGTCGCGGCACTCATCTGCATACCTTCAGGCGCCTCTTTAAGACCTATCATCTTAAGAGAAACCTTGCCTGCATCCGCACTCTGAATCTTAAGATACACGGTATCACCCGGCTTTGCATTGGAAAGTTCTTCCGTCGCATGAGTCTTAATACTTACTCCATTAAGATCAAGCACCGGTTCTTTTCCACCCTGTATCAAAGTACATGCAAGAACATCGCCGACACTGTTCCCACCAAACAAACCTGACTTTCCATTCCCTGTGCCACCTGCATTTATATTAAAGTTACCAAACATTGTGTTATCTCCTGTTGCTTTATTTCCGGTAATCTGATAATTCATCCTGCCACCTCTTTTCCATAGTCACAATTATATCACTTGCACCTATTTTCGACAAACATCTATATACTATGTCGGAAGATACACGACTTTTCTTGAGACACCACTAAACCATTCGCACAAATTGATGTGATGCACTTTTTCTATATAACGAACGCGTATAGATTATCAGATGTATGAATATCCTGTATCCAGGTGAAACGCACTAAGAGGTTGTAGGTATGCCGACTACACTTTCTCATAATACGCGACCGGCTATGGATTCGACATCCTGTCTCAACATGCCTTGCCTGACATCCATGTCAGGCATTCGCTTAGGTACTCACGGCATACCAACAACCTCTAAGTACCTTTCAGATGTCACAGGATATTTCATACACAGATAATCTTACGCTGTTACTTCATGTATGAAAGTGCATCAAATCAGCTGATGCGAGCCGAAGGCGAGTCGCGTGCCGCCCTCTATGTTGTACATGCGAAACTTCAAACCGTATATCAGGCGTCGAATTATGTTGCAGTATCCATAAGCAGGTCCTCTTTGACCGCCGGTACTTAGTGAATACGTAGTACGAACTTAGTACCGTTGCGCTCAAAACGGGCGAAAGCTTGCCTGCGTTGGAACTGCAATCATAAGAGACGCTTAAAAAACAATTAGAAGTTTCGCTCGTAAAATGTAACTAAACAGCAATAAAATTGAAAGGATAGAATTATGAAAAAGATAGCAGGAATAATTTTGGCAAGTGTAATGGTTTTGGCACTTGCTGGTTGTGGTAAGAAAGAGGAAACTGCCGGTGGAAACAAGGCAGAAAAAAAGGATGGAGAACTTAAGGAAATCACGCTTGTGCTTGATTGGACTCCGAACACAAACCATACAGGTTTTTATGTGGCACAAAATGAGGGCTATTTTGAAGAAGAAGGTCTCAAAGTTAATATAGTTCAACCGCCTGAGGATGGCGCAACAACAATGGTTGCAAGCGGACAGGCAGAGTTTGGTATAGATTTCCAGGATTACCTTCCGCCTGTATTTACATCGGAAGAAAAGATTCCTGTAGAGGCAGTTGCAACAATTATTCAGCATAACACTTCGGGAATCATTTCTCTTAAGGAAGATAATATTAATTCGCCAAAGGATCTTGAGGGTAAGAATTATGCGACTTGGGATTTGCCGATAGAGAAAGCCATGATGAAAAACATTGTTGAGGCTGATGGTGGAGATTTTGAGAAGGTTAATCTTATCCCTGAATATGTAGAGAATGAAGCTGCGGCATTACAGCAGGATATAGATGCTATTTGGGTTTATTATGCATGGGCCGGAATATCCACAAAACAGGCAGGTCTTGATACAAATATGATTTACTTTAAGGATATAACACCGGAGTTTGATTTTTACAGTCCTGTAATTGTTTCAAACTCGGATTGGCTTGCGGAAAATGAAGAGACAGCTAAAGCGTTTCTTCGTGCAACAAAGAAAGGCTATGAGTTTGCAATAGATAATCCGGATAAGGCTGCAGAGATTTTGGTTAAACAGGTTCCGGAACTTAGCCTTGATCTTGTAAAAGAGAGCCAGGAGTGGTTGTCACCTCAGTACAAAGCAGAGGTGGAGCAGTGGGGCTACATTGATCAGACAAGATGGGATGCTTTCTACAAGTGGCTTTCTGATAACGGACTTTCAGAAGAGATACCGGAAGGTTACGGTTTTACCAACAAGTACCTTCCTGAATAAAAAGGTTAGATGACATGAAAAAGATTTTGACTGCGGTTAATATTGATAAGAGTTTTGATGGCAAGAAAATTCTTGAGAATATAAATGTATGTCTTGGTGAAGGTGAATTGGTTAGTGTCCTTGGTATAAGCGGAGTTGGAAAAACAACGCTATTTAATATATTGTCCGGACTTACCAAGCCTGACGCGGGCAGTGTCGCTTTGTATGGAGATATTTCTTACAACCCTGACAAATTTTCGGAAAAAAGCATCAAGGAAAATGATGATGTTTACGAGACGAGTACAGAAGTAGAAAAAACTGACATAACAGGGCAAACGGGATATTTAAGTTATATGTTACAAAAGGATATGCTTCTGCCTCACAAGACTGTTATCGATAATGTGGCATTACCTCTTGTTTTGGACGGCGTTGGCAAGAAGGAAGCCCGGCAAAGAGCAAGGGAACATTTTGCGAGATTTGGTCTTGAAGGAACGGAAAAGAAATACCCTAACCAGTTGTCAGGTGGCATGAGACAGCGAGCGGCCTTCTTAAGGACTTATTTGTGCGGAAAGAAAGTTATGCTGTTAGATGAGCCGTTTAGTGCATTGGATGCTCTTACAAGAAAATCTATATATGATTGGTATTTGGATATTATGGGAAATGTCGGTTTGTCGACACTTCTTATAACGCATGATGTAGATGAGGCGATATTGCTTTCAGACAGAGTCTGCATTATGAAAGGAAGCCCGGCCTTAATAGGTGGCGAGATAGTCATAAAGACAGATAAGAAGAGAAATCATGCATTTACTCTTGCAGATGAGTTCATTGAATATAAGAGAAAAATAGAAGCTATGTTGATTTGACGTAAAAGCTGCGATAATGTATAATTTTACATTGTTGCAGCTTAAATTTCTTTTGAAAATAGCAATAGCATTTCCTTGCCGAATTATACATTATTGTATATAATGGTTGCGATGTTTTACAGAATGATTTACGAAAGGATAAAGCTTTATGGGAAGCGATAATGAATTTGATGATTATATAGGTGGTCTGGATGCCAACGACCAGCAGGCACTTAACGCTTATATGGATAATCTTGATTTTGAAAATAACAGCGAGCTTGATGAATATCTTGACCATATAGAAGAGGTTAGTACAGGTTACAGCGAGCCGAAGAGAGAAAAGACGGTATATCCTGATGATGTAAGTCCGTTAGAGGTATCATTGCTTGATGATGAGCCTTATGTGGACACGTTAAGATACAAGGAACCGAAGAAGAACAAGAAGCAAAGAAGACGCAAGGAAAAAGATCCTTACAAAGAGGATACCGGCGTAATGTCGGTAGTGATTACTGTTTTGCTTATACTTCTTATCGGCGGTGCCGGCGGATATGCGGTGTATCACTATACGGATGGCTTTAAGAACTGGAAAAACGGTGAGGAGAAGACGGAAGCTCCAACAACGACGGAGGCAGTGACTACGACGGAAGAAGTTACGGAAGAACCTGCCAAACCGTACGCAACGGTCAATTATACATTACATAAACCGCATGCCACGGAGAACACAATAGTGTTTGACAGTAATGCATTTAGTCTTAAATATCCTGTAGAAGACAGACCGATTTTCAGGGATGATAACGGCGAGGTAAGAGATGCCACTCAGGAAGAAAGATATCCGGCAATTACCTTAACCCCTGTTGAGGGTTCACTTAATTCGACAAACCCTGACCCGACCAATCCGGGAGAAACACAGCAAATGACAAGCAGATACATGGTACTTGTGGATTTGTCGGATGATTCCATTGTTGCCAAACGTGACAGTGATTTGGTAGTTAACCCTGCGTCAATGACAAAGATTCTAACTGTATTAACTGCGGTTGATATGATAGATAGTCTTGATGATACATTTAAGGTATCACAAAATGCTGTTTCTTATGCGGCAGAGCATGATTGTAGTGCAGTAGGATTTTTGGCAGGTGAGACGGTTCCTGTTAAGGATCTCATATATGGAACAATCGTGTGCTCGGGAGCAGATGCGGCGGTTTCGCTTGCAGAGTACTGTTGCGGAAGTCAGGAAGCATTTGTTGAGAAAATGAATGCGAAAGCTGAAGAACTTGGTATAAGTGAGACAGCACATTTTACAAATGTTGTTGGTGTGTATGATGAGAACCTTCATTGTACAATGGAAGATATGGCAGTTATCATTTCTACAGCAATGCAGAATGATTTGTTAAGAGATGTACTTACCACAAGAATATATCAGACAGCTCCTGATCCTTCGTTCCTTCCGGACGACTTGAAGGATAAGTATCTTAATAATACGGAATCTTCCGAGAGTACTGAAGGTGAGGATGCTTCAAGCGAAACAGCAACGGAAAGTACAACAGAAGCAGCTACAGAGGCCACAACAGATGGTTCGTCAGAACAAGCGGGTGATGATTCAACAACAGAAGAAATCGACCCGGGAGTTTTGCAGATTGCAACAGAGGGAGTTCAGATATCCAACTGGTTTATGAGAAGAATTGAAGATAAGGATACCGGTGGTGAGGTTCTTGGTGCCAAGACTGGATTCGTTAATGCAGCAGGCTTTTGTTGTGCAAGTTATTATAAGAGCAATTCCGGTAAGGAATATGTATGCGTAACAGGAGATACTTACAGTTCTTGGAGATGTATCTATGACCATGTAGGAATCTATCGTTCGCTTGCAAAGTAAATATACATTGATATATAATATGAGATAATAAATGTATAGGTGGGGAGCTCATAATAAGGAGGATATAAGATGCGACAGGTAAGATGTTTTACAGATCCGTTCAAGAATATGGAGAGTGCAGCAGTTCGTATTACAGATGAGCTTAATAAATGGCTTGCGCAGAACCCTAATGCAGCTTTGGTTGATGTTAAGGTTGAACAGCTTACGAATGCACAGGGACACCAGATGCTCACAATGTTTGCAATCGTTGATATAAAGGATTGATAGCATAGCTTGACATTTATTGATTCATCCATTATATTATTAAAAAGTTGAAAAGGTTATGATGAAGAGGAGTAGAAGCAGTTCCTTGTCAGAGAGAATGACTGATGCGCTGGGAGGTCATTTCAAGAAGAATGCTTTGAAGGTAGCTTCTGAACCGTGTGGCTGAACATACATTTTAGGTTAGATATATTTGACTGTAATAAATGCAGATGTGTTAAGTAGGTCATGCCGGAATCGTCCCCGTTATAGGATATGATGAGTTATAAGATAAGGTGGTACCGCGTATAACGCCCTTACGTCTGTTTATCAGATGTAAGGGCTTTTTGCATGTAAGCTATGAGACATGTACCACAAATAAATTGTAGACACGGTAAGCATGTACAAAAGCAGAACAGAGTAAAGTATAAAAGGAGAACATGATCATGGCAAAGGAACTTGAAAAGAACTACAATCCGTCCGAGATTGAGGACAGAATCTACAAGAATTGGTTGGACAAAAAGTACTTTCATGCAGAGGTGGACAAGAGCAAGAAACCATTTACTATTGTAATGCCGCCTCCAAATATTACAGGACAGCTTCATATGGGACATGCTCTTGATAATACAATGCAGGATATCCTCATTCGTTACAAGAGAATGGAAGGCTACAATGCTTTGTGGCAGCCGGGAACAGACCATGCAGCTATTGCAACAGAGGTTAAGATTATTGAGTCTTTGAAGGAAAAAGGAATTGATAAAGAAGACCTTGGAAGAGACGGCTTCCTTGAGAAAGCTTGGGAGTGGAAAGCAGAGTACGGTGGAAGAATCATTAATCAGTTAAAGAAACTTGGTTCATCTGCTGACTGGGATAGAGAGCGTTTCACAATGGACGACGGTAACAATGATGCCGTTAATGAAGTATTTTGCAAGCTCTATGAAAAGGGTTGGATATACAAGGGCTCAAGAATCGTTAACTGGTGTCCTGTATGTCAGACTACCATTTCCGATGCAGAGGTAGAGCATGAGGATCAGCAGGGTAACTTCTGGCATATCAATTATCCAATTGTTGGTGAGGAAGGCCGCTTTGTTGAGATTGCAACAACGCGTCCGGAGACACTTCTTGGTGATACTGCTGTTGCTGTTAATCCTGATGATGAGAGATATCAGGATATAATCGGTAAGATGCTTAAGCTTCCTCTTACAGACAGAGAGATTCCTGTTATTGCAGATGAGTATGTTGATAAGGAGTTCGGAACAGGTTGCGTTAAGATTACACCTGCTCACGACCCTAACGATTTCGAGGTTGGAAAGCGTCATAATCTCGAAGAGATTAATATAATGAACGATGATGCTACTATCAATCAGATGGGTGGCAAGTATGCAGGAATGGACAGATACGAGGCAAGAAAAGCAATGCTTGCTGATCTTGAGGCAGAAGGTCTTTTGGTTAAGACTGTTCCTCATGAGCATGCGGTTGGTATTCATGACCGTTGTAAGACTACGGTTGAGCCACTTATCAAGCCACAGTGGTTTGTTAAGATGGAGGAGATGGCTCGTCCTGCACTTGAGGCTGTTAAGTCCGGAAAACTTAAGCTCATTCCGGAGCGTATGAATAAGAATTACTATAACTGGTTGGAGAACATTCGTGACTGGTGTGTATCCAGACAGCTTTGGTGGGGTCATAGAATCCCTGCATATTACTGTCAGGATTGTGGAGAGATCGTTGTATCAAAGTACGAGGTTCATACATGTCCAAAATGTGGAAGCACAAACATGAAGCAGGATCCGGATACTCTTGATACATGGTTCTCATCAGCGCTTTGGCCATTCTCTACACTTGGTTGGCCGGATAAGACAGAAGAGCTTGATTACTTCTTCCCGACAGATGTACTTGTTACCGGTTACGATATCATTTTCTTCTGGGTAATAAGAATGGTATTCTCATCAATTGAGCAGACAGGAGAGCTTCCATTCCATACAGTACTCTTCCACGGTCTTGTTCGTGATGACCAGGGTAGAAAGATGAGTAAGTCACTTGGCAATGGTATCGATCCGCTTGAGGTTATTGACAAGTATGGTGCAGACGCACTTAGATTTACACTTATTACAGGTAATGCTCCCGGAAATGACATGCGTTTCTATTGGGAGAGAGTTGAGGCAAGCCGTAACTTTGCAAACAAGGTTTGGAATGCTTCACGTTTCATAATGATGAATATGGAAAAAGCAACAATTTCAGAGGTTGCACCTTCTGACCTTACACTTGCAGACAGATGGATACTTTCAAAGGTTAACAGACTTGCTAAGGATATGACAGAGAACCTTGATAAGTACGAGCTTGGTATTGCTGCTTCTAAAGTATATGACTTTATTTGGGAAGAGTTCTGCGATTGGTATATCGAGATGGTTAAGCCACGTCTTTACAATGATGATGATACTACCAAGGCAGCAGCACTTTGGACACTTAAGACTGTTCTTATCCAGGCGCTTAAGATGCTTCACCCATACATGCCATTTATCACAGAGGAAATCTACGTTAACCTTCGCGAAGTGTTAATTGAGGCAGGAGTAAATGCTGCTACTATGGAAGAGTCTATAATGATAGCATCATGGCCTGTATTTAAGGATGAGTGGAACTTCGAGGCTGATGAGACAGCTGTTGATACAATCAAGGATGCGGTTCGTGGAATCCGAAACTTAAGAAAGGATATGAACGTACCTAACTCTAAGAAGGCAACAGTATATGTTGTTTCAGAGAAGGACGGCATCAGAAAGATATTTGAGGATGCAAAGGTATTCTTCGCAACACTCGGATTTGCTTCAGAGGTTGTCGTTCAGGCTGACAAGTCAGGTATTGCTGATGATGCTGTATCTGCTGTAATTCATGATGCAGTTGTATATATCCCTCTTGCAGACCTTGTGGATATTGCAAAGGAAAAAGAGCGTCTTGAAAAAGAAGAGAAGCGTCTTACAGGCGAGATTAAGAGATGTGAAGGCATGCTTAATAATCCTAACTTCGTAGGTAAAGCACCTCAGGCTAAGATTGATGAGGAGAAGGCTAAACTTGAGAAGTACACGGGAATGCTTGAGACGGTAAAAGAGAGATTGGCGCAGTTAGGTTAGGACTAAAATTATAATTGACAATTAATAAGGAATCTATTATGATGAAAGACACATAATAGATTCCTTTTTCTATATTTTCGAGATTTTCTTTTTAAGAATCCATAATAAAAAATACAAACATAATATATTTAACCGGGCATCCGGGGGATGGCGCTACCCGTTTCGAGTCTTGCGGAAGGGGGAATGCTTATGAGTACATATGAAGAGTTTATGATTATATTGACGACTTCGTTGTTGATTGTCACGATTCTGAACATGAAAAATAAGAAATAGCCGTCCTGCCCTGAGAAGCTGACGACTATTTCATAGTTAAAGTTGACCGGGCGGGTAGCCACAACCTACCTTCCGGATGTCTTGTTAAGTATATTATACACTTTTTTTTCTGTTGTGCAAGAACAAAATACACACTCAATGTCCTAATCATTATTTGAACTTCCGCTTGAAATAAGATATAATTCAAATTAATGAAAATTAGCTTTCGAGATTTTATTATTTTGATTTATAAAGGGTTTTGAGATGAAGATAAAAGTTGAAGATGTAACATTTGAAGAGTTTTTGGAACGGCAACAAAAAGCACTCTCTGCACCAAGAAAAAGACCGAAAACGCCTAATCCTGTCCTTAGAAAGCTTGTTAAGACATTGTCTCATAATGATCTTAAGAAGGTTGGATTTACATACGAAAAAGTAGGCGTGGAAAAGCTTGGGAAAAAAGAGCCATGTCTTATCCTTATGAATCATTCAAGCTTCATTGATTTGGAAATTGCTGAATACATTTTTGCTGACAGACCATTTCAGATAGTATGTACATATGATGGATTTGTCGGTAAGGAATCGCTTATGCGATCTGTCGGCTGTATACCTACGCACAAGTTTGTGACGGATGTTGGACTTGTCAAAGATATGGCGTATGCAGCAAAGAAACTGGGCAATTCCATTCTGATGTATCCGGAAGCGGGCTATAGTTTTGACGGAACGGCAACGACACTTCCTAAGAGTTTGGGTAAATGTGTTAAGGCGCTGGGGATTCCGGTTGTTATGGTAAGGACGTATGGTGCGTTTCACAGAGATCCGTTATACAACAATTTACAGCTTAGAAATGTTGCGGTAACGGCAGAAGTTAACTTGTTATTGTCGGCCGAAGAGGTTGAGAAAAAGAGCACAAAAGAAATCCAGGCATTGATAGAGAAGCAGTTCGAGTTTGATAATTTTGCCTGGCAGCGGGACAATGGAATAATAATCGATGAGCCGTTTCGTGCGGATTGTCTCAATCGCGTGTTGTATAAATGTCCGGCATGCGGCGCGGAAGGACATATGCATGGCTTGGGCATTTACCTTGAATGTGATAAATGCGGAAAGAAGTATGAACTTACAGAGAACGGACAGATGAAGGCTTGTGAGGGAGAAACAGAGTATCCGCATATTCCTGATTGGTATCGTTGGCAGCGGGAATGTGTTGCAAAGGATATCAGCGAGGGGACATATAAGCTTGATGTCGCAGTGGATATTTATGCGCTAATAGATACAAAAAGCTTATGCCATCTTGGGAAAGGAAGGCTTGTTCATGATAATGAAGGATTTCATTTAAACGGTTGTGATGGAAAACTGACATATGAGCAGAAGCCGTCGGCAACATATTGCCTTAATTCAGATTACTATTGGTACGAGATAGGCGATGTCATAAGCATCGGGGACATTCACGTTCAATACTATTGTTTTCCGAAAGACGCCGGTGATGTCGTCGCAAAGGCACGTCTTGCAACTGAGGAAATGTACAAAATTCGTAGGGGTTAAAGTATCGAGAGTGTGAAAGTTTTTCTGTAAATGAGATATCCTAAGATAATTGACGAGCTGTATGGCGGTAAGATTACCGTTGTCCAGCTCGTTTTGACTATACCTAATCCCATTGATTTCGTCAAGAATTATGATAAAATTGGTA
>JAILRO010000028.1 GCA_024698145.1 Lachnospiraceae bacterium | reverse complement strand
CAGGTGAAACGCACTAAGAGGTTGTAGGTATGCCGACTACACTTTCTTATAATACGCGACCGGCTATGGATTCGACATCCTGTCTCAACATGCCTTGCCTGACATCCATGTCAGGCATTCGCTTATGTACTCACGGCATACTAACAACCTCTAAGTGCCTTTCAGATGTCACAGGATATTTCATACACAGATAATCTCACGCTGTTACTTCATGTATGAAAGTGCATCAAACCGGCTGATGCGAGCCGTAGGCGAGTCACGCACCACGTCCGTTTAGGGACATTTTTTTGTGAAAATTCGAAACGTATATCAGGCGTCGAATTATGTTGCAGTATCCATAAGCAGGTCCTCTTTGACCGCCGGTACTTAGTGAGTACGTAGTACGAACTTAGTACCGTTGCGCTCAAAACGGGCGAAAGCTTGCCTGCGTAGGAACTGCAATCATAAGAGACGCCTTAAAACAATTAGAAGTTTCGCTCGTAAAATGTAACTAAACAGCAATTTAAATTCTTTCGTTCACTCGGTTCAGTTTCGATATATCTACAATCCGAAAGGTTTCAAAAACGTTCCATATATTCATTATTCCATATCCCCACACTATGTTTGGATAATCATATTCTAATTCTCTTGTCGCACTTCTGAAAAAGAAACTCTCTATTTGCTCCGCAAAAAAGAATCCAAACTCCATATTATTAAGATTCCATTGCAAAAAGAGCGCAAGCATTCCTGCACTATGCGCCGCAGCAACCGAAGTACCGGTTCTCGTGACATACCCACGGCTTTGCCCCGGTCCAAATACATTAACACCTGGTGCTGCAAGCGAAGGCTTTACAACATTTCTTGCCGTATATCCTCGCCCCGCTCTTGCATACAGACTTTCATTTACATGATTGTAAGCTGTCATTGTCATCACAAGTCTTGCGTTGCCCGGATTCGTCACAGTGTTTTCCGGTTCCGGTCGCAAGAAATATGTTTCCGACTGCAAGAATTGTCTTAGGGGCATCCACATATTATACGTTCTTTGACGTCCTTCATCTGCATACACACGAAAGCGCCATATTCCCGGTGTCGGTGCATTAAGCCGTATGAATATAAGTTCATCGCCGGAATATACTTCTACCAACTGATATGCGACATATACTGATGTCCTTGTTATTGGAAAGCCCACCAGTTCTTCACTCCCAAAACGAGGCACTATTCTTTCTATCCTCTCCCCTCCCGGAGCATCTATTCCAATTGCAAAGGTCGTTGGCGCATTTCCCCAAAGTTCTAATGTCAATGTATTCTGTCCTTCGGCAACATTTAACTCAACAATATCATACTCCGCTGTTTCCGGTATTTCGCCGGAGTAATGCAGCCTTTCATTACCTTCATTGCCTGCAGGCACACTTACCATAATCGCCCTATCTTCCAATACGTTATCTAAATATCTTTCCAAAAATGTGTACCCCAAATGTCCACCGTTGCTACTTCCCATCCCAATATATATCGAAATCGGCATACGTCTGTACCTTGCATATTGAATCAAATACGAAATCGCATATATAATATCCGTCTCCTGATATGCCTTTGCATCCTGACGCACGCCAAAATACTCCTTTAGATACGGCTTACATTCCTTGATTTTGACAACTGCAATCTCTGACTCATAAGCAATCCCCAAAAAATCGTTATCAACATCCGCACCACCGGCTATTATTCCTGCCATATATGTTCCATGTCCCTCGTCATCCCTTGAAGGAACAATATCAAACGGATTATCGCTTCTTAATGCATTGTTGATTTTATTATTATCAAATACCGTTCCGTATACCGGCAATGGCATACCCACATTCACACTTCCTTCAATTGTATCGTTACGAGGTATTGTCTGGTCCCATAGTATACTAATCCTGCTATCTCCTTTTTCATCACGAAACAGGTTGTTCTTGAAATCTATGCCCGTATCAATAATCCCTACAACTACTCCCCTGCCGGAAAGACCTAGATTACCTGTTTCTTGCACCTTCTTAACACCGGTAACCTCCATATTCCCGGAATCCATCAGGCCATATAACTTTGGAATAAATGAATACGGAACCGACTCAAGATTCGTCAGTCTTTGTTCCTTTTGCGGACAATGCTGTATTGCTATTTTTTCCATTATCGGATTGGTACAACAATCACTTTCATCTCCATCAATTATCAAATCAAAAGAGTTAATCACATAATCCGCATATTCATTACTATATATCATTTCTTCGCAATCCATGATTACATCCCAAACTATATATTACTATCAATATATTCTGTAATAACAAAGTAGATACATACATTTGCGTCAGTTTACATAATTTCCTATTCATTATCTATATAAGCATCCACTAATCATAGATATTCTTGTTTGCATAACATCACAAACAGGGTCAATTTAATACAACCAAAAAGTCGGCAGATAATTTGATTATCTACCGACTTGCATTTACACTATAATAATATATTTAAACTTACGCATCTTTAAGAAAAGCTTTGTATGACTTATAAGCTTCGTATATATCAGCCTTACTTGTTATCTCCCATGGTGCATGCATGTTAAGAACAGCAACACCACTATCAATAACATTCATATCATACAGTGAAAGAATATAGGCGATTGTTCCTCCGCCTCCCTTATCAACCTTACCAAGTTCCGCAGTCTGGAAAGCAACGTTATTGTCATCCATAATCTTGCGAAGTTTTCCGATGTATTCAGCATTGGCATCATTTGAACCAGACTTACCACGTGCACCGGTGAACTTATTAAACACAACGCCACGTCCAAAGTATGCACAATTCTTCTTCTCAAAAGCATCCGCATAGTTTGGATCAAACGCTGCCGAAACATCAGATGAAAGCATAAACGAATTAGCAAGAGTTCTCTTAAGCTTAAGTTCTGAATAGTCGCCCATCATATCCATAAGTTCCGCAACCGTATTTTCAAAGAACTTAGACTGCATTCCCGTAGCACCCACAGAACCGATTTCTTCTTTATCCACAAGCAAGCAGCATGCTGTACGTTTTACATTTATCATATCAAACATTGCGACAGCCGATGTATAAGAACATACTCTGTCATCTTGTCCGTAACCGATTATCATGGATTCATCAAATCCCATGTTTCTTGCCTTTCCGGCAGGCACAATTTCAAGTTCTGCCGAAAGGAAATCTTCTTCCTCGATGTCATATTTCTTCTTAAATACTTCAAGAACCGTCTTCTTAACAGCGTCCTTCTCCTCTTTTGGAAGTGGTTTACTTCCAACAAGAATATCTAACTGTTCTCCTTCAACAACCTTAGCACCTTTCTTATCCATCTGATCCTGTGCAAGATGTATAAGCAAGTCAGACACACAGAAAACAGGGTCCTTTTCATCCTCACCGACAACTACATCTACAACCTCTCCATCCTTCTTGGCTACAACACCGTGAATTGCAAGGGGAAGTGTTACCCACTGATACTTCTTAATTCCGCCGTAATAGTGGGTGTCAAGGTAAGCAAGGTCAGTGTCCTCATATAAAGGATTCTGCTTTACATCCATACGTGGTGAATCAATATGTGCACCAAGAATGTTCATTCCGTTTACAAGCGGTTCTGAACCTATATTGAACAAAGCAATTGCTTTTTTCATATTAACCGCATATATTTTATCACCCTTTTTAGGCTTCTTCTTAGACTTTCTAAACTCTTCAACGTCAACATAGCCGGCACCTTCCGCCATCTTGACAAGCTCTTTTACACACTCTCTTTCAGTCTTACCGTTATCCAAGAACTTACGATAGCCCTTGCACAACTGCTCAAGTTCTTTAATGTCTTTTTTGTCGTAATCTTTCCATGCATTTCTACGTTCCATACCCTCTTTGTTCCTCCTTATATCTATCTTTTATAATCTAAATCTTATTCATCATTTTCCAGAGCAAGCACACCCCTCATCTCTAACAAAGGCCCGCCCGTTCCTTCAATGTACTCTTGAGTAATTGTAACACGACCGATATTATCATCTCTTGGAATCTGATACATAATATCCAGCATAAACTCTTCAATAATCGCACGAAGTGCTCTTGCACCGGTCTTCTTTTCCATAGCTTTCTTAGCTATTGCATGATATGCACCATCATCAAAACGAAGATCAACCCCATCAAGTGATAAAAGTTTCTGATACTGCTTAAGTATTGCATTCTTCGGCTCTTTGAGAATCTTAACAAGCATATCCTCATCCAAACCTTCAAGCGCATACAACACAGGAAGACGTCCAAGAAACTCCGGTATCATACCAAACTCCCTAAGATCTTCTACCGTTACTTTTTGAAGAAGATTCCTATCCTCATCATACTTATCCTTAAGGTCTGCTCTAAAGCCTATCGAAGATTGCTCATTTAACCTTGCTTTGATAACGTCCTCAATATCCGGAAATGCGCCACCGCATATAAATAAAATATTTCTTGTATTAATTGTAGTAAGCGGCACCATGGCATTCTTACTTCCGGAACCTACAGGAACTTCAACCTCCGCTCCTTCGAGAAGTTTTAAGAGTCCTTGCTGAACCGCCTCACCACTTACATCTCTTGAATTAGTGTTTCTCTTTTTCGCAATTTTATCAATCTCATCAATAAATACAATTCCGCGTTCTGCCTTTTCCACATCATTATCAGCAGCAGCCAACAACTTAGAAAGCACACTCTCTACATCATCGCCTATGTATCCTGCCTCCGTAAGAGTCGTTGCATCCGTGATGGCAAGGGGAACATTTAATATTCTGGCAATAGTCTTAACAAGATATGTCTTACCTGAACCGGTAGGTCCAACCATAAGCATGTTAGACTTCTCTATTTCGATATCATCCATAGTGTCGGTAAGCACACGTTTGTAATGATTATAAACCGCAACCGAAATAACCTTTTTCGCATGTTCCTGTCCTATTACATATTCATCAAGTTTCGCCTTCATCTCATGAGGCGCAGGAATTGTCGAAAGCGTCATCTCCGGTTCTTCAGCTTCTTTTTTCTTCTCTTTTTTCTTCTTAACCTTCTGACTATTTGGAATATCATTAACCGGCGTAAACTGGTTCATGTTAAGATTCGGCATGTTCGAAAGATCCATGAACTGCATTCCGCCGCCCGAAAAACTGTCAAAAGTTTTCTGCATACAATCCTGACAAATGTTAATGTTATTTGGCATGTATATAAGCTTGCCCACTTTCGATTCAGGTCTTCTGCACAAATAACAATACTTTTCGTAATTGTCATCCTTATTATCTATGTTATCATTATTATCCATATTCATCCTCCATAATCATATATGAATCCTTATATTTCGTACAACCGATTATATCACTCTTTTTTGCAAAATTCTATTGGCTAATATAGGAAGTTAGTGTTTGCGAAAATCGCTTATTACAACCACATCGCCTTCCTTAATCATGGTATCGCCGTCAGGAACCAATGATTTATTCTTTCTTTTTACCACAACAATGAGCATTTTTCGTGAAATATCCAAATCCCTTATTAACTGATTCTTCCACGGATGTTCACTTCCAACATTCACCTCAGTAAGTTGAAGCGGCGCCACACCATCAATTACATCTGAGCCAAGCACCACAATATCACCCGCTTGAAGTTTGGTATCTCCTTTAGGGAATAAAATCTCTTCGCCTCTTTTGACCATGGCAATAATTGTATTATCAGGAAGATTTAGCTCTTTGATAAAGGAACCTACCCATTTATCCTTTTTATCAAGCAATATCTCGATAAAATTGATGCTATGTTCCGCAGCGAAATCACCCAGTTCTTTAAGTCGTGTGTATTGCTCGACAAATCCGGCGGAAATAATACCTGTTGGAATAGCAACCATTCCGACTCCTAAAAATGCAATCAGTATTCCAAAAAACTTTCCAAGCGTTGTAACAGGATAAATGTCGCCGTAACCGACAGTAAGCAATGTTGACGCAGCCCACCATATTCCTGAAAACGCATTCTGAAATACATCCGGCTGTGCCACATGCTCAACACTATACATGCACAAACTTGAGGCAATCATAAGTATTACTATAATGAATACAGAAGACATCAACTGTTGCTTTTTTGAAGACAATACTTCCGTAATAACATTCAACGAATCATAATAGGCATTTATTCTGAATAATCTTAATATCCTTACCACTCGGAACATACGAAATACCGCTGCACCGCTCGGGAAAAAGACCGGAAGATAATACGGAATAAATGATAACCAGTCAACTATTCCTGAAAAAGAAAACACATACTTACCAACAGCCTTTACCGTTTTAACTCCCGGATACAACTCCGTAGCCGTAATCATTCTTAATATAAAATCTATAGCAAAAAAAGCTACAGTAATTTTCTCTACAATTGCAAAAGTTCCATCATATTTGATAGCTAAATTATCATAGGTGTTCATAATTGCAGCAACAAGATTAATTATAAGTGCACCCGTACTTATAACATCGTAAGCCTGATTAATGGGTTCATCTACAACTCCCACAGACACCATTGAAAACAATCTTTTCTTAATTCGATTCCAATTATTCTTATTATCAGTCACTTTCAATACCTCATCAAAAGAAATTAACCGTAGATAAAATTGTTGTGCAGACCTTTCAAAAGCCTGCACAACGTAAGTTCTTATTATAATCTGTGCTCCGCAGAGCCGGGAATCACTAACTGAATATATCAATAACTGATTCCGCCGCACTTCAACCCTTGCTTGGCATCATTGCAATAATACGACTTGCAAAATCGTTGAAGTTCTGTGTCTGTAATATTACACGACCAGGACCTGTAAGCTTAGTAAGGAATAATCCCTCACCACCAAAGAAGATATTACCAATTCCTTTAACAGTCTCAACTTCATAAGATACTGTCTTATCAAATGCTACTACATTACCTGTATCAACCTTGATAACCTCACCTGCAGCAAGCTCTTTGACAACCTGATCACCATCCACCTCAAGGAAAGCATATCCATCACCGGAAATATCCTGTAAGATAAATCCTTCACCACCGAATAAGCCTGCACCAAACTTCTTTGTGAGAGTAATGCTTACATTAACACCCTCCTGTGCGCAAAGGAATGCCTTCTTCTGTGCGATAATACCTGGAGTACCTGAAAGATTAACAGGAATAACATCTCCCGGAACTGTAGCACCAAATGCAATTTTGGCTCCATCTTTGTGCGATGTATACGTTGCCATAAAGAGTGACTCGCCGGCAAGCATTCTTCCAAGACCCTTCATGAGACCACCCTTAGTGTTAGTTGCCATTTCGATGCCTTCTGTCTGCCATACCATACCGCCACTTTGTGTGTACATTCCCTCTCCGTTGTCAAGAGTTACCTCTACAGCAGGTACTGTGTTGCCAATAACTTCGTACTTCATAGTATGAAACCTCCTATAATGTTATAATATTTTTACATTCCACGAGCCTTGCGTGTGCATGCTTTCATGGCTTCAATTACTGCGCTTCGCATTCCCTTATCTTCCAAAACACGAACCGCTTCGATAGTTGTTCCGGCCGGTGAACATACCATATCCTTAAGTTCACCCGGATGTTTTCCTGTTTCAAGAACCATCTTGGCACTTCCAAGAACTGCTTGTGCAGCGAACTCATATGCCTGAGCTCTTGGCATTCCGTCTGCTACCGCTGCATCCGCCATAGCCTCTATAAACATAAATACATAAGCAGGTGAGCTACTTGCAACAGACACAACAACATCCATAAGTGACTCCGAAATAACCTCGCATTTACCAAAGCCCTTAAGCACGTCAACAACCGTGTTAAGATCTTCTTCTGTCACTTTCTCATTGTAACATGCTGCAGTTATTCCTTCACCGACAAGTGCCGGGGTATTAGGCATGGTTCTGACTATTTTTATATTCTTTCCAAATGTCTCTTCAAGCCAAGCCAAAGTTTTACCCGGTGCAATAGTTACAATTATCTTATCATCACTTACACTATCTTTGATCTCTTTTATTACTTCTTCATAATATTGTGGCTTAACAGCAAGAACAATTATATCTGCCTTTTCAACCACCTCTTTGTTGCCGAACGCAACATTTATTCCAAGCTCATTTTTCGCCTTGTCTCTGCAAACGTCCAAAACATCATATCCAAAAACACTTTTTGCTTCTACTATATTATTGGAAATAATTCCTTTCATCATGGCAGTTGCCATATTACCACAACCGATAAATCCTAATTGCATCGTCAATCTCTCCTCGTGTCAAAAATCCGCATTGTCATCAATAGTGAAAACAAGTTTCCACATAAAATGATTATAATAGAAAACAAGAAATAAGTAAAGAAAAGGACACCGGATAATTCCGATGTCCTTGTTTGTTCAACTTATAAATTATAAATTAACGCTTCCCTGCTCTCCGTCAGCTGTGAAGTAAATCATTCCCTCTTCAGGCTTAACGTAGATATTAAGTTCCTTAACAGCCTTCTTACCTACTGCAGCTGCAACTTTCTTCTTGATATCATCTGTTGTGATTTCATAACCAAAGCACTGAACATATACAGTCTCTTTAGCCTTAGTTGCTGTTGTCTTCTTAGCTGTTGTAGCCTTCTTTGTTGCCGGCTTCTTTGCTGCTGTTGTCTTCTTTGCTGCTGTTGTTGTCTTCTTTGCTGCTGTTGTCTTCTTTGCTGCTGTTGTCTTCTTTGCTGCTACCTTAGCAGGTGCTTTCTTCTCTTCTGTAACCTTCTCTGCTGCTGCCTTTGTAGCCTCAGCCTTCTTAGCTGCCTCAACCTTAGCCATAGCTGCCTTAACCTGCTCTTCTTTCTTAGTTGCCATTTCTTACTCCTCCATTTTCAATAAAAAAATATTTATGAATAAAAACTCAAGTTGCCTAACTTCAATGTTCATACTACTCCAAAAAATAACAATTTGCAACTTTTTATAAAATTTTCTCTAGTATCGACAAGCAAAGAAAAAAAAATCTGAACTTTCACGACAAAATGCACAAAAAAAGAGAGCGGCCATAAACCACTCTCAACTTATTAACCGTAGATAAATTTGCTTATCCGAAATATCTATCAAGAAGACCCTTAAATGCTTTTCCATGTCTTGCCTCATCTCTTGCCATCTCATGAACGGTATCATGAATCGCATCAAGATTAGCTGCTTTAGCACGCTTTGCAAGATCAGTCTTACCTGCAGTTGCTCCGTTCTCAGCCTCTACTCGAAGTTCAAGATTCTTCTTTGTAGAATCGGTAACAACTTCGCCAAGAAGTTCTGCAAACTTCGCTGCATGTTCTGCCTCTTCAAAAGCAGCTTTCTCATAGTAAGAACCAATCTCAGGATATCCTTCTCTGTAAGCAACTCTTGCCATAGCAAGATACATACCAACTTCAGTACACTCACCTTCAAAATTAGAACGAAGATCAGCAATGATATCTTCACTTACTCCTTGAGCAACCCCCACAACATGCTCTGAAGCCCATGTAAGATCTCCACTCATCTCTTTGAACTTTTCAGCCGGTGCATGACATACCGGACACTCATCAGGTGCTGAATCACCCTCATGAACATAGCCACATACACTACATACATACTTCATAATACGTACCTCCTTTTTCATTAAAATCGTAAAAATATGATAACATTTTACCCAATCAAAGTCAAGGAAATGCGCCGTTCATCCTTATGATGTTTTAAGGATATCAACAAGCTCTGTAAGCTTCATTCCGTTAGAAGCTTTTACAAGCAAAACATCCTCCGGCTGCAATATAGCCATAAGGCTCATGGCTGCTTCTTCTCTGTCAGAGAACGAAAATACCCTTACATTTTCCGATTCACTTTTTTTCATTTCATCTTTGATAAAATCTGCAAGTTCACCGATAACATAAACCTCATCAACAGGTTTGCTAAGAAGGTATCTTCCAATCTCTCTATGATACTCTTCCGAACCATCTCCAAGTTCTAACATGTCTCCCAACACAGCAACTCTTTTTCCGTCGCAAGGCATATCACAAAGTACATTGATACTCGCCTTCATCGAATCCGGACTGGCATTATACGTATCATCTATTATTGTGAACTTACCGTCCATTCTGATAACTTTTTGTCTTGGTCCTTCATACGATGCAAATCCGGCAGCAGCTGTTTCAAGTGGTACTCCATTCTCATACGCAACCGCCAAAGCCGCAACACAATTACCAACATTGTGTTTTCCAAAAGCTTTAAGAACAATCTCCACCTGTTGCACTCCGTGAACCAATGTAAATGTTGTATGGTCTTCATGGTACACAATATCCTTTGCGTAATAATCGCACCAGTCTTCTGTACCATAGTATATAATCTTGCAATTTAAATTCTCTGTTTTGGCAGCGTCCTGCAACATATCATCATCACCATTTAAGAAGAGTGTACCGCCCTCTTTCATGGAATGAATTATGCTAAGTTTCTGCTTTCGTATATTCTCTCTTGTTTTCATAAACTCAATGTGAGCAACACCGATAGTTGTTACAACCGCATTATCAGGTTGTACCATTTCCGAAAGAATATCCATCTGTCCGTCTTCACTGATTCCCAATTCCAAAACAGCAATTTCATAGGATGCATTCATACGTGAGAGTGTAATAGGAACTCCTATTTGTGAATTAAAGTTTTTCTCTGTCTGGTATGTCTTAAGTCCCGCTGCAAGAGCATGAGCAATCATCGTTCTTGTAGTTGTCTTACCCACACTACCTGTCACCGCAACAATCGGAATATTGATAAGTCTTTTTCTGATTCCCGCTCCGATTCTTTGAAGTGCCACCTGTGTATTGTCAACTCTGATATATGGTTTTTCCGCTACAACAATACCGTCATGTTCCGATGTAAGAGTTGCCGCACCCGTTTCAAGTGCAGACTCTATAAATCTGTGTGCGTCAACATTTTCTCCAATGATTGGTACGAACAAATCGCCCTCTTTAATTTCTTTTGAGTTAATACAGATATCGGTAACAGGTGTATTCTCATCTCCACAAAGTAAAACTCCACCTGTCATCTCAACGATATCTTTGACTAAAATGTTTTCCATTTTCGTTATTACTCTCCTAATTCACTCATAATCTGCTGAAGGTACATTGCAACTCCGTTCTCTTCATTTGAAGGTATTACCGTTGTTGCCATGTTCTGAATCTCCGGATGTGCATTGCTTACAGCATAAAAATAATCGCATGCCTCAACAAGCGGTGTATCGTTTAAATTATCGCCAAAACCTGTCACGCTGTCATATCTGCCCATCTTGCGAAGTTCATCGATTGTTGTTTTTTTCGATGCATCTTCACTATATATTTCCAACATATAATATTCTTCATTGTAAACATCGGGATAAAAAGCATATTTAACACCCTTAACAACTGAAAGCTCCCTGTGTAAATCGGTAAGTTTTTCTTTTGGCTCACGAAGTACAACATACAAAATACGTTCACTTGCCACAAGACTCAAATCTGCAACCTCTATGAACTTCTTGTCGTATTTCATTATTCTTTCATTACGAAAATAATTAAGTGATGTAGAATTAACACTATCATAATATGCAACAAACTGTCCGTCCTCTACTCCATACAAGAAGCAGGAAAGACCCTTTGTTTTAATCAAACCCAAAAGTACCATTACCACAGTTTCTTCCATATATGATTCTTTGATAAAACGACCTGTTGCCATATCATATACAACCGCACCGTTCATCATTGTAATCGGTAGTTTTAGATTAAGCGGTTTTAAAATCTTAAGAGCAGTTGCCGGAGTTCTTGCAGTTGATACTGTAAAATCCATTCCCTTATCAATGCATTCATTAACTATTCTTACGGTCTCCTCATTAAGTTGTGCCGCCTTGTTAAGTAACGTCCCATCCAAATCGCTTACAAATAATCTCTTCATGATTTCTCCTTTGTAATCGCCTCATTATACCCCGCTTGAAGTGTACCACAAGCATTTTTTAAATACAAGTTAATTTTGCCAAAACGCATCTACACACTGTGCCACATTATCAAGTGTTACAGTCCTATAATCCGCCCACTCTGCAGGGAATGTATCAACCACCTGTCCGGTCACAAATCGTTCGTCTAACAGCAATATTATTCCTCTATCCTCCATCGTTCTTATAACTCGTCCCGCCGCCTGTTGTACTTTATTCATTCCGGGATACAAATATGCATAACAAAATCCGTTTCCTTTTCTTTCAGCAAAATAATCAAGCTTTATTTCATTCTCATTACATACCATAGGAAGTCCTGTTCCGACAATCGCCGCACCAATCAAATGCTCACCCGCAAGGTCAATTCCTTCCGAGAATATTCCACCCAAGATACAGAACCCAACGACAGCATTGTCATTATCCTTAAACCGTTCTATAAAATGTTCCCTGTCCTCTTCGTTAAAATGTTGTTCCTGTCTTATAATCTCCACATCAGAAATGAGATCAAGTGCGACAACCACCTCATAAACATCATTTAGCATCTTATAGGAAGGAAAGAATATCATATAATTTCCTTTTTTACCATGCACTAGTATATCGACATACCGGGCAATTTTCTCATACATAGCCGGTCCACGCAAAGTGTATCTGCTACTGACATCCGTTCCTATAAGCAGCGCACGATTCTCTTTCGGAAACGGTGAAGGAATATATATTGCTCCATCCGATTCATTGTTATTAAGAAGCTCCTTATAGTAAGTTATCGGAAGCATCGTTGCGGAAAAGAATATCGTTGCATTCCCCTTATCAACACAATCCGAAAGATTCTTCGCAGGATGAATGCAATAAAGTTTTAGCATAAACGAAGTTGGACTTACCTGTTCTGCGTATATCTCATAACTGTCATCAACAAGATCATAGATATTCAAAAACTGATTTATTGAAAAATAAAAATCAAGTATCTCATCTTTATGCGACTTCAAAGAATTAATCTCTTTGCTTTCTTCCATAAATGATTCCATGTGTGCATGAAGTCTCATAAGCTTAACATACAAAGAATCAATTTCCGCAACAAGCACATAACCTTTTTGATTGTCACAAAGCTTTTTCATTTCCAACAATTCCTTGTTGCAATCACCAAGCAGTTTTGCAATTTTGGCGTTATACGGCTTTAGAAGTTTTCTCATGTTAAGAAAATCTTCTTTGTATATTTCCGCACTATACATTGATGATGCACGATCAACAAGGTTGTGTGCCTCGTCTGTCAGAAATATAAACCCACCTTTTGCGCCCTCACCAAAGTACCTTCTAAGTTTTACTCTCGGATCAAAAACATAGTTGTAGTCACATATTATTCCATCTACAAACAAACTCACATCAAGTCCCATTTCAAAAGGACACACCATATGTTTGTTGGCATAATCAAGAATAACATCTCTCGTTATATTATCCTCATGTTCAAGAACATCATACATTGCTTTATTGATTCTGTCATAATGTCCCTTGGCATAGGGACAATATTCCGGATCGCAGTTTGTCTCCTCCATCGGGCATATTTTTTCCTTGGCAGTTATAAGCACACTTCGAAAATGCAACCCCTTCGCTCTTAATACCTCTAATCCATCAAGTGCAACACTTCTTGCAATCGTCTTGGCTGTCAGATAAAAAAGTTTCTCCCCATAACCATTACCCATTGCCTGTATTGCCGGAAAAAGAGCAGCCATCGTTTTACCGATTCCGGTCGGTGCCTGAACAAAAAGATTCTTTTTATTCTTTATCGAAAGATATACCGTAGCCGCCATATCCTTCTGCCCAGGTCTGTAGTCATACGGAAACGCAAGATTTACTACAGACTCATTACGAAGTTTTCTGTTGTCCACATCAAACTGCATCCATTTACAATACTCTTCTACAAGGTCATCAAACCATTTCTCCAAAGTCTCGTAAGTAAATGCTTCTTCAAAGAGTTTGATTTCCTCTGTGTCAAGATTGCAATATGTCATTCGGACATTTATACTTTCCAGTTCATTTTTTCGGGCATAAATGTAGGCGTAACACATTGCCTGTGCCTTGTGGACATATATAGGTTGCTCCATATTGTCCAGCTTTTTGTAAACACCTTTTATCTCATCAATAGTTACGCCCTTATCATTTGTTATTATTCCATCAGCACGACCTTCTATTGTGAGAACATAATCAGTTTTTTCTATTTCGATTCGAAGTGGAACTTCTGCCTCGTAATCAAGGCCCATCTTGCCTTGAATTTTCCTGTGAATGCGTCCTCCTGCAAGCATGGCTTCCTTGGAAGATGTACCGTCACCCGGTGCAATATCACCACTTCTAAAAATAAACTCGACGAGTCCTCTTACGGACGTGCTTATTTCGTACATGTTAATCCTCGTTATTTCAATTGATTTACAATCTGATGTGTAATCACGTTCTTATAATTACAGATAAACTACAGCTTTACCTATGTTATCGGATATCTCTTTGCCCTCTAAAAGTTCCAAAAGTTTCAATCCAAAATCAATACAAGTACCCATACCACGACTTGTAATAAACTGACCGTCATGAACTACGGAATCCTTTTTAGGTGTTGCACCAACAAGGCCTGCTTCCATACCCGGATAACAAGTTGCATTTTTACCTTTCAAAAGTCCTTTTTCACCAAATACAGTTGGCGCTGCACATACTGCTGCAAGATACTTGCCTGCATCCACATAACTGTGTATGAGCTTATCAAGACCTGCGTGTGCCTTAAGATAATTTGTTCCCGGCATTCCACCCGGAAGTATTATCATATCTGCATCAGACAAATCACCTTCTTCAAAAAGTCTGTCTGCTCTTATTACTATTCCATGTGAACCTGTCACATCATAATCACCTGTTATTGATACTGTTACGCAATCCACCTTTCCACGCCTTAATAAATCAACAACAGTAAGTGCTTCCACTTCTTCAAAGCCTTCAGCAAAAAATAAATATGCTTTCTTCATGTCTAACCCTCCTGATTTTCTTTTAATTTACCGTTAAACAATACATTAAATATAGCACAAATACACAATGGGTTCAATGTGTGATATAATTAAACGAATTACAGTTGCATGTCTGTCATATGGTTTCATCGCAGACACACTCTCGTTCCGTTTTACGCGCAACGGTACTAAGTTCGCATTACTGCTCACTAAGTACCGGCGGCTAAAAAGGGTCTGCTTATAAAATCATATGACAGACATGCAACATATACACATTCAATAAAGATGCCAATCATTGACCCCTTGCTTGATTTAATCATATTGACAATTTGTTCAACTATGTACATAAAAGAGAGATAAGGGCATAGACATAAAGAAAGCGACGAGAAAAGAAAAAAGAAAGGAATTGAAATGTTATGGAAATAGAAAGAAAGTATCTTGTAAGTGAGAAGGATTTACCCGTCGACCTTGAAAGTTACGATTCACATGAACTCGAGCAGGCGTATATAATCACCAACCCGGTGCTTAGG
This sequence comes from Lachnospiraceae bacterium, assembly GCA_024698145.1. Classification (GTDB taxonomy): domain Bacteria; phylum Bacillota; class Clostridia; order Lachnospirales; family Lachnospiraceae; genus CAG-590. The sequence continues at coordinate 39,020 of JAILRO010000028.1, read as the reverse complement.
GTTAGGAAGAAAGATGATAAGTATATTCTCACGTACAAGGGCGAGGGTTTTATGAAAAGAGAAGAGCACGAGTTTCCGCTTAACGAAGAAGCATACAAAACTTTGCTTGGCAAGGCTGATGGTATGGTTATAAGTAAGACAAGATACTTAATCCCAGAAAAGAACAATCTCACTATCGAGTTGGATGTTTTTCACGGAGAACTTAACGGATTGTATCTTGCAGAGGTCGAGTTTGAAAATGAAGAAAGTGCCAACAGTTACGTCGCACCGGATTGGTTTGGACGTGATGTTACCGATGAAGGTACCTATCACAATTCAACACTCAGCAAACTAACAGACAAAGAAGCATATGAGCTTGTAGAAAAAACAAAGTCGTCGGTATATTAACCGACGACTTTTGTTATCTTCGCACTGTAGGTGGAGGAACTATCTTAAAGAATGCTCTGTTCATAATTATAACGGTTACAACCATTGCAAATGTGCTTCCCGCCATAATGAATAATGGAGTTCCGACAAGTACTGCAACTGCCGATACCAAAGCTCCGATTGTCTGCGCAAAAAGTGCTATCTTGTATATTATTCCAAAAGACAATTTGCTCATCATGACTCTTGTTAATATATACATCAAAAACGCATAGAAAAGTGCTGACAACAAATATCTCACAAAACACATAATGTACATGAGAATGTACATACCAAAAAGCCCTAAATATATAAATGGTGCCAACGAAGCCACACTTTCATTGTCAATAATCAATCTGGAAAAGTCCGAAAACTTTTCTTCCTCAATTGATCCACCAAGACCTGTTACGTTGTTGTATACGAGTATGTTTGTACGACTCACCAATACAACCTGCATCTTATCTCTATCTACATCATCAGCCGTAAAACTTTCCTTGCTAGTATCAATAAGATAATATGAATTAACCGCCTCATCATTTCTCTCATACTTTTCCGAAAGAAAAAACTCGCCATCTTTCAATGAGAAATCCGGAAGTACATCTATTACATAATCTTTCACGCCACCGTATCCGGCAAGTCTTGCCAGCACAGGAATTGCATATTGCACAAAACTCACTAAAAATATAAGCAGACACAAAAAGGTAACAACTTTGGCAAAGCTAAGCTTCATAAGTTGCGGATAATCTCCCGGCAAAAACATAGCCTTTATAAATCTGTCTGCCATACTCATTTTTTCGTCACTGTTAATTTGTTTGTTTGTAGGGCCCTCCGGGGCATTATAATTCATCATCAAAATCCTCGATTTCTTCAGTCGCAAGTTCATTCTCAAGTGCAGGAATTATTATGGTAATAACCGTACCCTTTCCTTCTTTTGAAATAATTTCTGTCTTTGCCTCACACTTGCTTTCTAATATTTCAAATAAGTTTCTTAAGCTGGTTGCACTTGTATTCTTAAGTTTGCCGGCATCAAAACCTATTCCGTCATCAATAACCTGAATTGCGTATCCTTCTTCACGCTCATACACGCGGACAACGACATTACCCGTGTTATTATTGCCACCAATACCATACTTAACAGCATTTTCAACCATCGGTTCAATAGTATTACGTGGCACATAAAAGTCCTTATGCTTACACTCGATTGCAAATTCGAAACTACGATTCCTTATCTTTTGAAGCTGTAAATACGCAAGCATATGCTCAAGTTCATCACCGAAAGGAATCATTTCGCCCTGTTCGGTAAGCGATAACATGTTATCACGAACATATACGGATATATAGTATATCATTTTCACACTGAGATTTGAACCCTTTTTTATCAGGTTCTGCAAGGTCTGGAATGATGCAAACAACAGATTCGGATTAATGCGCTCAATAACCTGCTCCTTGATTGCCATATCATCACCGGCAGACTCTTTTACCTTTTCGACGTAATGTGCACGTTTAAGTCCATACATCCACATAACCACAAAGTAAATGGTGCAACCCACAATAATAGGCTTACCGTTTATGCCATGTCCATATTTGCTAAGGTATAACAACAGTTCAATTACCGCAGACACAATAAGTACAAGATTGGCAACGAACAAAGGTCGACCTTCTTTTTGTTTGTAGTCGTAAGATGCACTTCCCATAAGAAGCGTATAAATGATAACTCCAACGGCAAAAAGTATAAGTTCTATCAGGTACGCCTTATCAAAAGTTACAAGTCTGAACCATTTCAGAACCATAACACTTACATATACTATGCAATAGAAGATTATACCAAAATCAACTACGGTTAAAAACTTCTTTCTCAGTATAAGACTTCTTTGAACCAACAAATGAAGCACTGCCGCTATAACAACCATACTGCATTGCAAAAAGTATGCAAACATTTCCCAATTAAGAATAGTATGGAATAACTTACTTTGAAGCAAAAACATTGCTCCGGCCGATAATGTTTCAAGTCCTGAATAGACCAGTAACTTTTTCCTATTAAAGGCTGATTTAATCAGCAGGCAGTTAATTATTAGGAATATTCCCGATACAAACAGAAAAAGTGCAAACACAACAAATATTCCGTTTTCGTTTATTGCCTCACCTATAAGTTCTGTAAATGTTCCTATTTTAACAGCTTCGGCAGATGCACCTCCACCATTGTTTTTGACATAAACCGAAATATCACCCTTGTTATACTTCGAATCCAACTTAATTACATGATATGGGAACACATAATATTCCGCCGAATCGTCATATATCATTTCCTTGTTAACGGAAATCTTAACATGTCCCTTGCCGGTTTTTACAACAAGATAAATATCATCTTCCGTCATATCCGGAAGTACATTGGTCAAAGTAACAACCTTTCCCGGTACCGATTTGAAATCATTAGGAAGATTAACCACTTCCGATATAGTCTGAGTTTTTTCTTCACTCAGCCATTCTCCACGAGCCTTTATTTTATCTTCGTCAGACGTTTCGTAAGTTACAACCCAACCTTCCGATATCGTGCTCATCTTTGATATATGACCGTTTATCAGTTGTCTGCTCTTATCGGTCACGCCGAACAACACAGCAAGCAACAATGTAACCCCACAAAGAATCCCAAGCAAAGTATGCAATTGTTCGTCTTCAAGTCTCAACATTATATATCACCGAACCCTTATTATTACATCTGTTTCATAAGATTAACCATCTCGATCGCACCAAGTGCACAGTCGTAACCCTTATTACCTGCTTTTGTTCCGGCACGCTCAATTGCCTGCTCAATATTCTCTGTTGTAACAATACCAAACATTACAGGAACGCCTGTGTTAAGCGATACCTGTGCAATACCCTTTGATACTTCGTTACATACATAATCATAATGACTTGTAGCACCACGAATTACTGTACCAAGACATATAACTGCATCATATTTGCCTGATTCTGCCATCTTCTTAGCAGCCACAGGGATTTCAAATGCACCCGGAACCCACGCAAGAGTTATATTGTCCTCATCAACATCATGACGTGTAAGACCGTCAACAGCACCACTTATTAATTTTGAAACGATAAACTCGTTAAAACGTGCGGCAACAACACCGACCTTCATATCTTTTGCAACTAATTTTCCTTCTAAAGTGTTCATTTTTATTTCCTCCTAATTATTCATAACATGCGATTTATATAGTTTCAACGCAGACACGCTCTCGTCATAAAAATTATAGGTTGAGTATGTGTCCCATTCTTTCTTGTTTTGTTTTGAGGTAGAACGCATCGTATTTTCCCGGTTCCATGATGATTGGAACTCGTTCTACAATCGAGAGCCCATAACCTTCAAGTCCATATACTTTAAGTGGATTATTGGTCATAAGGCGAAGCTCTTTGATGCCCAAATCAACAAGGATTTGTGTTCCGATTGTATAATCTCTTGCATCTTCAGGGAAGCCCAGCTCGAGATTAGCCTCTACTGTGTCACGTCCCTGATCCTGAAGTTCATAGGCACGAATCTTATTAATAAGTCCAATACCTCGACCTTCCTGTCTAAGATATAATAGCACTCCTCTGCCTTCTTTTGCAATCATCTTCATCGCCGCATCATACTGCTGTCCGCAATCACACCTTGCAGAACCAAGTGCGTCTCCGGTAAGGCACTCTGAATGCACTCTGCAAAGCACAGGCTCGCCGTCCGTTATATCTCCTTTGACAAGCGCCACGTGATGTTCACCATTTAACTTATTGACATAACCGTATATAGTGAACTCACCATAACGGGTAGGCATCTTAGCCTTAGCAACGCACTCAACGAAAACCTCATGTTCCTTACGATACTGGATAAGATCTTTGATAGTTCCAATTTTAAGTCCATGTTTTGCCGCAAACTCGAACAAGTCATCTCGTCTTGCCATGCTTCCGTCGTCCTTCATTATTTCACAACAAAGTCCAACTGGCTTAAGTCCTGCAAGCTTCATGAAATCAACTGTTGCTTCCGTGTGACCTCTTCGCTCGATTACTCCTCCCGGACGTGCTTCTAACGGGAACATGTGACCCGGTCTTCTGAAATCTTCAGGTTTTGCGTCATCCTCAACAAACTTTCTTGCGGTTACTCCACGCTCAAACGCTGATATTCCTGTTGTTGTGCTTACATGGTCAACAGATACAGAAAATGCAGTACAATGGTTATCCGTATTTGTTATGCACATCTGCGGTAAATGAAGCTTGTCCGTGTAGCTTGGATCCATCGGCATACAGATCAAACCTTTTGCGTAGCTTGCCATAAAGTTCACATTCTCTGTTGTGGCAAACTCTGCTGCACAAATTACATCTCCTTCATTTTCTCTGTCTTCATCATCAAGTACAACTATGCACTTGCCCGCTTTAAGTTCTGCTGCAAGTTCTTCCGGTGTATTAAATTCTGGCATCTATATTTCCTCCTGTGTATTTTCTTTTTCATATATATTTTTCCTAAGTTGTGTATGTCACACAGTTCCAACACAGACACGCTTTCGCTCCACTTTGAGCGCAACGGTACTAAATTCGCATTTCATGCTCATTAAGTACCGGCGGTCAAAAAGGGTCTGCTTATGGAAACTATGTGACATACACAACTCAACGTACTTCATAACAATCGATATCTCCTACATAAATCCATGTTGCATAAGAAAGTCCTCAGTGAGAGGAGATTCCGATGCCCGCGACGGTGAGGCGGGTGTGGGGGAGTCGCCGTATCGGAGCAGTTTCTCTACGTATTTGCCGACTACGTCGTTTTCAAGATTGACGATGTCGCCGGGCTTTTTATCAAGTAGTGTTGTATTAGCTCCTGTATGCGGTATAAGTGATACTTTAAAGCACCTGTCATCTACATATGCAACGGTTAAAGATATGCCGTCTATGGCAATCGAGCCTTTTTCTATTATATATTTTAGAAGTTTATCAGGTGTTTTGATTGTGACCCATACGGCATTGTCCTCTTTGACGAAACTTTCTATCTCTCCTGTTCCGTCAATATGACCGCTTACTATGTGACCTCCGAAACGACCATTTGCAGCCATCGCGCGTTCAAGGTTTACATAACTCCCAACTTTCAAACTTCCAAGCGATGATCTTCTAAGCGTTTCCGCCATTACATCTGCGGTAAAAGTATCATTTGTCTTGCTTGTTACAGTAAGACACACTCCATTAACTGCAATCGAATCACCAATATGCATATCTTCAAATATGAGCTTGCCATTTATGGTAAGCATCGATGACTTGGCACCATTCTTAATCGATACAATCTTTCCTATCTCTTCTATAATTCCGGTAAACATTTGCCACCTCCTTTGCTGTTTAGCTTGTTTGCTTAAGCTCTATTGGTTTACATAAAACTTGTATTAATATAACAAAAAAGCCTCAAAGATACATTCTTCAAGGCTTAAAATCACATCAATATACGTCGTGAAAAAACACGCACAAATATCAACTCATCTTCTCTCATCCAGACTGTACTGTCGGCATCGGATTCACACCGATTCATGCCTTACGGCTCGCGGGCTTATGAATAATTCAAATACCGCCGGTGGAGACTTTCACTCCGCCCCGAAGAAATATTTGGTTGTCGTATTATTAAATTATATGCAAAAATGTTAAAATGTCAACTCCCGGTTCTTCTTGTTTTTACAACGTTGTTTATACTGTTAACAACAAAGGATTCTTTTTTATAATCATTATAGTGATTATAGGCTTTAAATATTTTAAGCCTGCAATTGCCTATTTCCATACTTGTATTTCAGATTCGCATGTTTCAAATATCATTTCTTAATCTTGATCTTTTTAATCTTGCTCCACTCACTATTACTTGGATTTTTTTCATTATATGGTTTTATTCTAATATAATACGTTTTGCCTTTTTACCTTTTTCAGTACAGGTGGGCTCATTTATTGTTTCAAACGACGTATCAGATTTAATTGTATGATTACCATCTGCACAATCATCATTAATATAGAAATTATAACCTAGCTGGTCACCAACATTTGTAACATATTGAATTGATAAATTAGTTGCTGAATTATAAATTATTATTCCATATATAGCAGACGGTCTTTTATTATCATCTTCGGCTAAATGCATTTCCAATTTATAAGAATTTGTATTGTTATCATAAACGTATGATTCAGGAGGCATAACATCGTAATATGTTGTAGATTTTATAGAATTAATAATACAATTAGCATACCACAATTTAATCGTATCATTTTCACTATATAAGTAATTGTCCATATTAATTGTAAATGTCAGTATATCTCCTGTTTTAAACAAATAATCGCAAGGGTGCGATATTAATATATGTACTCCTCTTTGCTATAGGCTAAAATAAGCCCACTATCAATTATTTGTTGATAATGGACTTATGGTAATAGCCAAGCATATTAAAGTTCTTATTATTCTTTATAGAAACATCGCCATATATAGTGGCATACTTACTATACCATCCTCGTTATCGCCAATATTTCCATCTATTAGTTTGTATGCTTTGCTAACTGTACCTTTTTTCATGAATTGGTTTAGTGATCTTGACTGCGTATTACCACTCTTTACTTCAATGGGAATAACTTCACCATCCTTTTGAATTATAAAATCCAACTCTTTTCTCGTTGTTTCATTCTTATAGAAATACAACTTATACCCTTTTTTTATTAGAATATCTGCAATCACGCATTCGTATAATCCGCCTTTTGTATTTCCCGACAAAGTATTTTCAATAATATGCTGTTTTATAGAAAAATCCTTCATAGGAATAAGCAATGATAAATCATTTGTATAAGCTCTGAAAAAATCATGCCTAGCATAATCATCCAAATCATATTTTACATCTGTAACCGTTTTGCATAAATGAATTATATCCGCTTTTAACAACCATTCAATGCTGGAATAGTATTTCTGGGCTCGTGCGCCCTTCTCAATTTCTTTATACTGGAACTTGTGGTTTTCTTTGTCCAATAGTTGTCTGGAAAGTGAAGAAAAACATTTTTCAGCTTTTAATTTTTCCTCGGCGGTTGCATAATGAGCAATATCATATATATATCCTTCTAACAACTGCTTCTGTATTTTATCAACTTCTCGAAAATCATTGGTTTCTATATATTTTTCAACCACCTCCGGCATACCACCCAAAGATGCATACAATCTTAAGTATTTCATCATTTGTAAATGGATTGCATCCGGTACTGCCTTACGGTTCAAAAACATTTCTTCTAACCCGGTTATCATTTCCGGTGAAACTCCGAGTGCCCACAAAAACTCTTCAAAATCAAGTCCATACATTTTTTTATAATCTACATACCCGACAGGATATGATGATGGACGGTTGTAATCTATTCCAAGCATAGAACCGGAAGCAATTAAATCATATCTAGAATCATCCGTCCAAAACTTAAGCGAAGTAATCGCTTCCGGACATTCCTGGATTTCATCAAGAAAAATCAGAGTTGACTCTGGATTGATTTTCTTTTCAGGGAAACGAAAACGTAATGCCAATACAAGTGTATCCACATCCAAATCTCCCGAAAAAATCTCCATCATACTCGGTGTTTCTTTAAAGTTTATCTCAACAACTTCTGAATAATTTTTCTCTCCAAAAGATCTTATTGCGTATGTCTTACCCACCTGACGTGCGCCTTTAATAATCAAACATTTCTTATTCTTTTGATTTTTCCATTCAACTAATTCACTATATATTTTACGATTAAGCATAGGCACCTCCTAACGAATCAACATTTTGAACACACATAATGTTGATTCATAAACATTTTCGACATACATTTTGTTCATCAATCAACATTATGTATAATTATAATATATAAACAGAAGATTATCAACCGTATTGTGAAAAAAGACGCATGGAAAAATCCATACGTCTTAATGAAGCCTAGCATGTTTAGAACGAAATCTCTCCGTCCTCATTAATATTAAATATTACATGATCGGATACATAATAATCACCATAAATATCATCTATACAGAACGAATAGTAGTACTCTCCCACAGGCATCATATCATAATTAATATCAATTTTGCCGGATACCGTGTAATCCTGTCCCGCATACTCTTCCTCTTCTTCTCCGTCCATTGAGTAAGCAAAATATGAAGGAGTGATTATATCTCCGTCATGAAGTTTGTATATATCTCGTGACGCTGCACCTTCTTGGCTTATTCCATCCCAAGTGCCTTCCACCTCAACATGATCATCAGAATAGTACTGTATCATTCTAAGGTTTGTGGGTTCTCCGTTTAAAAGAATGGGTGAGGTGTAAATGACATAGTCTTCACCTTCCTCAACAACATATGTAGCAAGGTTTTGTCCATCCGGAAGTGAAAGCCAGTATCCATCGAAATTATCACTAAAGCTTCCTGTTTGCCAGTCACCTGAAACATCCGTAGTTTCGCCTATCTCAATAAGTGTGTTGCCGTCTTCCGATACTTCATAGACCAAAGCACATACTCCTGCAGAATTGTAGATACCGTTTTCATCAAGAGTGAAGCCGTATGTGCCGTCATCTCTTACATTTGGTTCCTCCGAAAACGTAATGTAGGAACTTTCTCCCGTCTGCTCATAGTCATCAAGATAGTTCCAATAATCGTCATCATAATCTTCACTAAAATTCCAACTTCCGTCATCTTCAAACCACTGCTCATCATCATAATCTTCAAAGCCGTCATCAGTCGCCCCCGTCTTATTAAGTCTGTCTACAAATGAAAGATAATATGGACTAACTGAAATTTTGCTAAATAACGAAAGCTCATTTGAGCCCTGAATAGCAAGCGGATAATACATCGAAAGACCTGTAGCTGCTTTATGCACAGAACCGCTCACCTTATAAAGTACTGCTTTATTTAAGGCATCATTTACCTCTTTTGCACCATCAACATAAGGCGCGCAGGCATTGCAAATGCCGCCCAAGTCTACCATATTGGTATAACCCTCTGTCTTGTTGTTACCGCCATAATTATCAGCTTCTTCAATACCTCTAATCATTTCGGCAAGTTCCGAAGAATCTTCACCAACACCATACATATTTTTTGCAAAGCTATTAAAGCTTATCAACAAATCGTCAAGTTTCGAAAGATCTATAACAGAAAATGTAACAATAGAATCATCTTTTTGCTTCTTGCAGGATTCATAGAAACTGTCACTTACCACTTTACCAAGATTCACAGCATCAGCATCAGGATTTTTCGCAAGATAATCTCCTATCGCCGTATAATCCCATCCGCTTCCCGGCTCCATTTCTTCAGATCCATACATATAATCCGAATAAGTTGCCAACACATTAGCTGTTTCAACCGTACCCATAAGGCACGCATCATAACCGACGAAATCGAACTTGCGTCCTGATCTTTCACAACATTGTGAAAGCGCCTGGTCCATCTCCATAAGCGTTATGGAATCCTGATTGTATTTCTCATCAAAACATACTCCTGTAATGCTTCCTCCACCATGATTCCACATAACAAGTCCCATATGTTCCGAATTGTATTCTGTTGTTCCCCATATAAGGAAATCCGACAGTGTATCAGGAGAACCCATATCGGCAAGGTCTTTCTCATCAATCTTTTTCGTCTTACCGTTCTGAATCACAAAACGTTGAATCATCGAATCATCAACTTTATCGTTATTCCAACCGTCTGTACCGCCTGTCTGAACAACAAATCTAACCATATCACTCTTGGTAGATGCTACCATTTCTTTCATGTCGGCGGTTCCCATTCCACCTTGCGATTCAAGATCGGTTCCGCATAGATATACAAATACAGTCCATACACCATCGTCAGATCGTTCGTCCTTACCAATCTCTTTTCTGGAAATGGTTAGTTTTCCTGTCGAATTATCAACATTCATTTCTATTCCATTAACACGGGCAACCTCACCCTCAGGAATAACATTGTTTGCAGCATCATTCTCTGACTCATACTCATCTTCTAAAAATTCATCATCACAAGCCGCACATGAAAAAACAAGCATACCTGCAACCATAAAAGCAAGTGTTTTTTTAATTATTCTTCTTTTCATATCTTCTGTAGTCTTTCTAAACAAGTCTTTATAAGTAAGCTTTATATATCATTACTCGTTGTACCCGTTCGGATTCATGCTCTGCCACTTCCATGAATCAGCACACATTTCTTCAATGCCATACTGTGCTTCCCAGCCAAGTTCCTTCTTTGCAAGACTTGCATCGGAATAGCAGGTTGCTATATCGCCGGGACGACGAGGCTTAATCTGATAAGGAACATCATGTCCGCATGCCTTTGAAAATGCCTTGATAACATCAAGCACGCTGTAGCCGTTACCGGTTCCCAAATTGTATATCTTAACTCCGGGATTTTCCTTTATCTTATCGATAGCCTTAACGTGTCCAAGTGCAAGATCAACCACATGGATATAATCTCTTACGCCTGTTCCATCCGGTGTATCGTAATCATTACCAAATACTCCTACGCACTCGAGTTTGCCAATTGCAACCTGTGCAACATAAGGAAGAAGATTATTAGGGATTCCTTTCGGATCCTCTCCGATTAAGCCACTCTTATGAGCACCGATTGGATTGAAATATCTAAGAAGAATTATATTCCACTCCTCATCTGCCGTGTGAAGGTCTGAAAGAATCTGCTCAAGCATACTCTTAGTCCAACCATATGGATTGGTCGGTGTTCCCTTCGGGCACTCCTCTGTAATAGGAACAAAAGCAGGATCTCCGTATACCGTTGCCGATGATGAGAAAATGATATTCTTGCAACCATGATTTCTCATTGCCTCAACTAACGAAAGCGTTCCCTGAATATTATTCTTATAATACTCAAGTGGTTTTTCAACCGACTCACCAACTGCTTTAAGACCCGCAAAATGAATAACGCAATCTATCTTTTCTTTAGAGAAAATACTTTCCATAGCCTCTGTATCCAACATATCATTCTCATAAAATGTTACTTTCTTGCCTGTTATTTCCTCAATTCTATCAACAGCCTTCTTGCTTGAATTATACAGATTGTCAAGAATTACAACCTCATAACCTGCATTTAACAACTCGACACAAGTATGACTTCCGATATAGCCTGCACCACCTGTTACCAATATTCTCATAGCTTAACCTCCTAATCATAACTAATATAATTAATTCGTCTTACACTTTCCACAAGACTCTCTCTCCACAATTTCGCACGGAATCTTAATCTTAAGCGGTGTTGTAATGCTAAGATTAGATGCCATATACACAAGATTGGCTCCATGCTGACCCATGTCATACGCAGGAGCATGTATAGTTGTAAGCGCAGGCGATGAATACTGACTCATCTCCTCATCATTAAAGCCACATACGGAAATATCTTCAGGAACCTTAAGTCCCGCTTCCTTGATTGCCTTAATAACACCAACTGCTATCGCATCAGAAGCTGCAAAGACCGCTGTAGGAACGTCCTTCTTAGAAAGCATTTCCTTCATCAGTTCATAACCTGAGGAAGATGTAAATGTTCCCTCGACCATATATTGTTTCTTAAACTTATTATGCTCGCGCATATATTTCAAGTATGTATCTCTGCGTTCATCAACTACAAGCTCGTTGTCGCTCGTATACTCCTCGCCTCCAACATAAGCAATCTTATCATGCCCCAACTGTGTCAGATAGTCAAGCACTTTCCTAACCGCATTCTTGAAATCCATTGTAATAGTAGTTACTTTGTTATCATCTACCGGCATATCCAAAAAGGCAATGTTACTGCAAATAGATATGAACTCATCGACTTTCTTTTTGCTGAACTTTCCGATACAAATAATACCATTAACACGCGAAAGGCTTTCCTTGTAATCCTCATCAGTTTTGAAAACACGAACTATTCCTATAGAGTGCTTAATACAGAAATCCTCTATTCCTTTGCGAACCATCAAATAATAACTGTCACGCATTTCATCCTCTGCTGAATACCATTGTACTATTCCAAGTACAAATGATGCCTTCGAATTAGGATGTTTCTTCTTATAATTAAGTTCAAGTGCTGCATCCAATACCCTATGTCTAGTCTCCGGTGTTGTTGATAATGTCGGATCATCATTAAGTATTCTTGAAACTGCTGCCGTTGAAACTCCGGCTCTCTTAGCTACATCTTTAAGTGTAGTCATGTGCATTCTCCTTTCTCACAAAACACAGCTTAATTATTTACTGTTTTTTATTATAACGCGACCTTCAGTAAAATTCAAGTTAATTTTTACAGTATTTTACTAAATTCATATTGACTTTTTACTTAAATAATCGTATTATTAAATTACAATAAATATCGAAAAGCATAGATTATGCTGTACTTTTTTCGCGGCAGGACCGCACATGGAGGTTATCATGGAAAATACTAAAAATCTGATTGGAATACTCAAAGAAGGTAAACTTAATGACAAGCTTATTGATATCTATGTAGACAAGTCTTCTTTAGAAGCACAAAAGAACCGATATATCGAGGCATTGGAATCATTTACAGAAATATTCGGAACAGAGACTTCCGGAATATTTTCTGCTCCCGGAAGAAGCGAAATCGGTGGCAACCATACAGACCACCAGCATGGCGAGGTTCTTGCCGCTTCTATCAATGATGATGCTATTGCTGTTGTAGCCAAAACAGATAATAACGAAGTTAATGTCCTTTCCAAAGGATACGACATGATAACAATAACACTTGATAACCTTGAAAAAAACGACGAAGAAGAAGGAACAACCATTTCACTTATTCGCGGTGTAATTGCTAAGGTTAAAGATAACGGTTATAATATAGGTGGATTTAATGCATATATAACAAGTAATGTTTTATCAGGCTCGGGACTTTCATCATCTGCAGCCTTTGAAACATTGATTGCAACTATTGTTTCGGGACTCTACAATGATATGTCCATATCACCCGTCGAGGTTGCTATAATCGGACAATACGCAGAGAACGTGTATTTCGGAAAGCCTTGCGGACTTATGGATCAAATGGCATGTTCTGTCGGTAGCCTTTGCCACATCGATTTTGCAAACCCTGAAAAACCTGTTGTTAATAAAGTGGACTTTGATCTTGACGGTGCAGGTTACAGTCTTTGCATAACAGACACAAAAGGTTCTCACGCTGATCTTACTCCTGATTATGCCGCAGTACCTGCAGAAATGAAATCCGTAGCAAAGCTCTTTGACAAAGAAGTTCTTATTGAGATTCCTGAAGAAGATATACTTTCACACGCCTCTTACATCAGGGAAAAATGCGGTGACAGAGCTTTTCTTCGCGCGATTCATTTCTATGAGGAAAACAAACGTGTTCGTGACGAAGTTGCTGCTCTTACCAACAATGATATAACTTCATTCCTTACCACAGTTAACAAGTCCGGTAATTCTTCCTACAAGTATCTTCAGAATGTATATACCAATCATCAACCGGATAAACAGAACATGTCTATCGCCCTCATGATTAGTGAAATGACATTAGGCGATAACGGTGTTGCCCGTGTTCACGGCGGTGGCTTTGCCGGAACTATACAGGCCTTTGTCAAAAATGATTTTGTTGATGAATACAAAAGCAAAATGGATGAGTTGTTCGGTGATGGTTCGTGCAATGTACTTAAAGTAAGAAAATACGGTGGAATCCAAGTTATGTAAACTTGTATCCTACCGTAATAACTATAATACGAAAAAGTTATTTATATTATGTTAACTAGTGATCATTTAAGAAAAGGAGGTACTACAATGAATATCAACTCTCTTATCGAAGAATTAGTCGAATATGGAATTAACAAAGGTCTTGTTGACACGGCAGATACAATATATGCAACCAATCGTTTGCTTGAATTGTTTGACGAGAAATCCTTTGAATCGACCGGAAATGAAATAAAACCACGTGAGGTTCATCTTATTCTCGAAGACATGTTAAAATACGCTGTAGAGAAAAGATTACTTGAAGACACACAGACTAATCGCGATCTTTTCGATACAAAGATTATGGGAATGCTTACCCCGGCTCCTTCAGTTGTTCGTGCCAAGTTCTTTGAGCAATATAAGGTATCCCCAAAAGCTGCAACAACATTTTATTATGATTTTTCAAGAGCTACTAATTATATAAGAAACGACCGTATCGCCAAGGATGAGAAATGGACCTCTGACACAGAATTCGGTCTTATGGATATAACAATCAATTTATCAAAACCTGAAAAAGACCCCAAAGATATTGCACTTGCAGCAAAGGGTGTCAACACAGACAAATCCAACTATCCTGCATGTCTTCTCTGTCATGAAAATGAAGGCTATGCCGGTCATTTTTCACATCCGGCAAGACAGAACCACAGAATAATTCCGATTACTCTTGCAGGACAATCATATTATATGCAGTACTCTCCCTATGTTTATTACAATGAGCATTGCATCATATTCAATGAGAAACATACACCTATGAAAATAGATAAAGAATGTTTTGCAAAGCTTCTTGATTTTGTAAGACAGTTTCCACACTATACTGCAGGCTCTAACGCAGACCTTCCAATCGTAGGCGGTTCAATACTTACACACGATCATTTCCAGGGTGGAGGTTATGAGTTCGCAATGGTAAGAGCTCCTTACGAAACCGAGTTTAAGTTAAAGAATTATGCAGACATACACGCCGGAATAATCAAATGGCCACTTTCAACGATCAGACTTCAATCTGAGAATATAGAAAGTCTCGCAAATGCTGCCGGCGACATTTTAGATGCATGGCGCGGATATACCGACGAGGACGCATTTATTCTTGCAGAAACAGACGGCACACCACACAATACAATCACACCAATTGCGAGAATGCGTGGCGATTTGTATGAGATTGACCTTGTACTTCGCAATAACATAACCACAGAAGAATATCCTCTCGGTGTATATCACCCACATCAGAAATATCACCACATCAAGCGTGAGAATATTGGTCTTATAGAGGTCATGGGACTTGCCGTTCTTCCCGCAAGACTCAAAAAAGAAATGGCTGAACTTGAAGATGCCATTCTTTCCGGCAAAGACCTTCGTTCCAACGAGCAAACAGCTCCTCATGCAGATTGGGCAGATGAATGGCTTGGCAAATACGATAATTTAACTGCAGATAATATTCACAAAATCGTTCAGAACGAAATTGCAGATGTATTCTCTCATGTTCTTGAAGATGCCGGCGTTTATAAAAGAACTGACGAAGGACGTGCCGCCTTCAAACGATTTACTGATTTATTCACCGCATAAAAATATATGGATTTTTTCCACATAATCTGATATACTACAACATATAGTTAGTATCAATCTACATGTTGTAGATGAACTGTTAATGTGGGAGAATCTTATGAATAACAACAACAATAATAATAACGAACCGGATATAGTATCGTTCGAAGATTTTCACAACGACAAACCTTTTGTAACCAAGAAGAAAACAAAGAGCCGTCGCGAGAAACTTCGAGGTCACTTAATAAGGACCGCCGTCACTATTTCGGTTCTTTTTATTATGTATCTTACATTTGTATTTTCAAGCATACCTTTCATTGCCAAGTGGAGAACCATTTATATCGAAACAGCAATGACAACCAATTCACATCAATGGCTTGCAACGTGGTTCTTCCCCGATTATATAATCGCAGAGGTCATGCTTAAATACAACCAAGGCAAAGAAGCGCAGAAGGATCTAGCAAGTTCCTGGGGCAACGTTGATGACATCATAGACTCCACTGATGATTTGGAGTTCTTCCAAAGATTCTGGGAGCTTAAGAGTGACTCTTTCTCTAACTACATCCAAAAGCACAAAGATCTTGTCAAAGATGGTTATGATAAGCTTGTAATAGAAGACCTTGAAGGGAAGTTAAAGCTCAAAACCGCTGAGGATGATGCTCTCTTAGTAGTTGATATTCCCAATAACCTGCTTATCATCGGTGTAAAAGGAAGTGGTTATCAAGGAAAGATGGCTATCGTCAAACAACCCGAACAGGTAATCATGGCAAAGTCATCATCTTTGGGTTCCTTTGGCCAGGAGATTGATTCTTTTTGTGAGAACAACGATGCGATACTAGGAATAAACGCAAGTGGTTTTTTCGATCCTAAAGGTGAAAGTTTCGGTGCAGAAGTCAAAGGTTGTCTTGTCATAGACGGCGTTGATTACGGCTCACATCACGAAGAACCGGCTTGGCGGTATTTCGGTGTTAAGAAAGACAATGAAAGAATGTATATAACCGGCTACACTCCCGGCATGCAAGAGGATTACCGCTGGGCAATGGAATTTTATCCCGGTCTTATTATCGATGGAAAGAGTGTTGTTGACGGTACTTACGGAATGGGAATACAACCTCGCACCACCGTTGGTCAAACCAAAGACGGTACAATGCTACTGCTTGTAGTTGACGGACGTCAGACACACAGTATAGGATGCACAGTTGAGGATTGTGCAGATATTATGATGAGATACAAAGCTTATCAAGGCATGAATCTTGACGGTGGAAGTTCCTCTGTTATGTACTACAAAGGACAGTTTATAACAAAATCATCTTCTGTTACAGGGCGCGGACGCTACATGCCTAATGCAATACTTGTCAAAGCCGCAAAAGATGTCAAAATAAAGAAATCATCAACAGAAGAAACAATAATCAAATCACAACCCGCAGGCGCAAAATAACAGCAACCCCCTGCGGGTTTTTATTTGACAAATAAACATACACATATATAATTAATTATGATTGTATAATATAGATGTAAAGGAAGAAAACTATGTGGACAGCAGATAATTGGAAAGACTATGAAGTAATTGATACCTCCGGTGGTGAGAAACTTGAACGCTGGGGAAAATATATATTGTTAAGACCGGACCCTCAGGTTCTTTGGAACACAGAGAAAAGAAATCGTGCATGGAAGAAGTTAAATGCACACTATCACAGAAGTGCCAAGGGTGGCGGCAATTGGGAGTTCTTTGATTTACCCGAGCAGTGGTCTATCAACTACAAAGATCTCACATTTAATCTTAAGCCATTTAGTTTCAAGCATACAGGACTTTTCCCCGAGCAAGCTGCCAACTGGGATTGGTTTAGCAAACTCATCAAAGATGCCAACCGTCCAATTAAGGTGCTTAATCTTTTTGCCTATACAGGTGGTGCAACATGTGCTGCAGCCAAAGCAGGTGCTGCTGTAACACACGTAGATGCATCAAAAGGAATGGTAACTTGGGCCAAGGAAAATGCTGCTTCATCAGGACTTTCAGATGCCCCCATTCGTTGGATTGTTGATGACTGCGTAAAGTTTGTAGAGCGTGAAATCAGACGTGGCAATCACTACGATGCAATCATCATGGACCCACCTTCTTATGGTAGAGGACCAAAAGGTGAGATATGGAAAATCGAAGAGAAAATACATCCTTTTATAACACTATGTGAACAACTTCTGTCGGATAACCCACTATTCTTCCTTGTTAATTCCTATACAACAGGACTCGCACCGGCAGTACTTACATACATGATTTCAACAGAAATAGTTAAGAAACATGGTGGCTTTGTCGCATCTGACGAAGTCGGTCTTCCTGTAACCGAAAGTGGCCTTATACTTCCATGTGGTGCCGCTGGCCGTTGGCAAGCCAAATAATTATAAGGAGTCATTTATCATGAGCAAACAAGCAGTCATAGATAAAGAGAGAAGACGTGGTGATTATGTTCTTTTCACAGATAAAATATCATGGGTAGGTTTTCTTGTTCTTTTACAACTTGCTTTCCTTCTGTTTGCCTATTACAAATTCAGAGAACATTACATCGGCGTACAGGCATTTATGTCTTTTGTAAGCATGATTGTAGTTGTCTATATTATAAACCGCCCGATTAATCCGGCATATAAATTGGCATGGTGTATTACCATACTCTTTATTCCGGTTTTTGGGGGACTTTTTTATCTTATTCTATCTGTTAATACCACAAGAAGAAAATTCAGAAAAAGTGTGCGAAGTGCGGTCAACTATTCAACGAAACACCTGTCTGATAACACCAATACTTTAGAACACATAGAACAGGTAAGTCGACATACAATCCCTCAAGCACGTTACATTTATAATATCGCCGGCTACCCGCCTTACGAGAATACCGAAGTTTCTTACTTTTCTTCAGGTGAGGAAATGTACATTACGATGCTTGAAGAAATTAAGAAAGCCAAGCATTTTATTTTCATGGAATACTTCATAATTCATGATGGCATCTTCTGGAACAGCATACTTGACGTGTTAAAAGAAAAAGCACGTAACGGTGTTGAAGTTAAGATTATATACGATGACATGGGCAGTATCCGCACACTACCGGCAATGTATTATGAGGAATTGAGAGCCTGGGGTATCGAGTGCTACTGCTTCAATCCTTTCAGTCCGACACTGTCTCTTCGATTAAACAACCGTGACCACAGAAAAATAACGGTTATTGACGGCATAACTTCATTTACAGGCGGAATCAATATTGCAGACGAATACATCAACCAACGTCACAGACTGGGCGGTTATTGGAAAGATTCTGGCGTCATGTTAAAAGGTGACGCGACTTGGAGTTTTACCGTAATGTTTTTGCAATTCTGGCAGCATTTATCTAACCAAAAAATCGATTACAAAAAATATCACCGAACTTGTAAAGATATCGTTGGTGACGGTTTTGTACAACCATATGCCGATAATCCTTTGTACGACGAAGTCGTTGCCGAGAATGTTTACCTTAACATGATTAACCGGGCCACCAATTACGTATATATCACAACTCCTTATCTTATCGTTGATAATGAAATGATAACAGCGCTAACATTGGCTGCTCAAAGCGGTGTGGATGTAAGGATTATAACGCCGAGAATCCCCGATAAGAAGGCAGTCTTTATGGTAACTCGTTCTTTCTACGAGCCACTTACCAAAGCAGGCGTCAAAATATACGAATATGTCCCCGGCTTCATTCATGAGAAAATGATGATTGCCGACGATAAGTATGCGGTTGTCGGCTCAATTAACCTTGACTATAGAAGTCTTTACCTTCATTTTGAATGTGCTGTATATCTTCATCGTTGCAAGGTCATAACCGAAATTAAAGAAGATATATTGGATACGATAGAAGTGTCGCAAGAAATGACATACGAAAACTGTCTGGCGCTCAACAAGCCTTATAGATTGTGGTTGTCGTTACTTCGTTTGTATGCTCCTCTTTTGTAGCTTATCATTTGTAAATAAAATAACCCTTCCGTGCAACTTCTACAGTCTGCCGGAAGGGTTTTGTTCTGTAAGTATATGTTCTGATGATTCTTATATCAGATTGTCTGTATTACATCTCTTTCAAAAGTTTTTCTGCACTTGTTATCTTAACACAAAGAGCGAACAACTTGGTTGCAAGCTTAAGATCCTCAATTGGAGGAAGTGTAGGTGCAATACGAATATTTGAATCATGCGGATCATTATGATATGGCCATGTTGCAGCCGCCTCTGTCATTGTAACGCCGGCCTTCTTAGCCATTGAAATGATATCTTTAGCGCAACCTTCTAATGAATCAAAACTGATGAAATATCCACCGTTAGGTCTTGTCCAAGAACCAATCTCAAGTTCTCCTATCTCGCTGTCGAGAATCTCAAGAACTGCCTCAAACTTAGGTCTTATTATATCTGCATGCTTTCTCATGTGAGCTTTCATTCCCTCAATATCCTTGAAGAATCTTACATGGCGAAGCTGGTTAACCTTGTCATGACCGATTGTCTGATTCTTAAGTTGTTTCTTAATATCAGCAAGGTTGTTAAGTGATGTTGCAAGTGCTGCGATACCGCTTCCCGGGAATGTGATCTTAGAAGTTGAAGCAAACTTGTAAACAAGATCAGGATTGCCTGCCTTCTTACACTCCTCAAGAATCTCAAGCAGATAATCCTGCTTATCATCATATAAATGATGAATGCCGTAAGCATTGTCCCAGAAAATTCTAAAATCTGATGCTGCAGGCTTTAAATGAGCGAAACGTCTTACTGTATCATCTGAATATGAGTAACCCTGTGGATTAGAGTACTTAGGTACACACCAGATACCCTTGATAGCTGCATCTTCTGACACAAGCTTCTCTACCATATCCATGTCAGGACCATCTTCACTCATAGGAACAGGAATCATTTCTATATCAAAATACTCAGTGATTGCAAAATGTCTGTCATAACCGGGAACAGGGCATAAGAACTTAACCTTGTCAAGCTTACACCATGGTGTGTGTCCCATAATACCATGAGTCATTGCACGTGCAACCGTATCGTACATCACATTGAGTGATGAGTTTCCATATATAATAATGTTCTCAGGCTGGTTCTCCATCATTGCTCCAATAAGAACCTTTGCTTCCGGGATTCCGTCAAGCAAACCGTAATTACGGCAGTCAGTTCCATCCTCGCATGAAAGATCGGCACTTGAATTAAGTGCGTCCATAAGACCCATAGAGATATCAAGCTGCTCTCTACATGGTTTTCCTCTACTCATATCAAGAGCAAGGTTCATTCCCTGATACTCCTTATACTGCTCGTATAACGAATCAAGTTCAGCCTTCAATTCTTCTTTTGACATATCTGCATATTTCTTCATTAAGTATCGCTCCTTCCGATAAAATGCTTGAATTATAGTATCATATTTCTATATGATTGGCAATTATATTTTGGCCAATATCCTATAGGCAATATGCCAAAGTTTCGCTTGCATTTTAATATAAAATGAGATATCATATACAAGTCGCAAAAACGGCATGCAGTTGTGGCGGAATGGCAGACGCGCTAGATTCAGGTTCTAGTGAGGTAACACTCGTGTGGGTTCAAGTCCCATCAACTGCATGAGTTAAGAAAAAAGCGGGTACAAATTGTACCTGCTTTTTTCTTAATGCACGCAGATGCGTGCCGTGAACCCATGTTTTCAAGTTCTCGCGGCATGAGGAATGCCGCTCGGTCGGTGCGCAACCATGAGGTCCATTGGACCTCGCGCACCCCATCAACTGCGTATTAGATATCTTAATAAAATATCGTTGCCCACGCGTTCAGATGACACGAAAGTCGCATTAATTGCTTGGGTTGCAAGTTCTATGCCTTCGCCTCCAACCGGTGTGAAGAATCCGGTTCCTCCGAAAAACTTCGGTGCAACATAGATTTGGATTTCATTGACTATTCCTGATTCCAAAGCCGAATAATTAAGGGCTGAACCACCTTCTAAAAGCAATCCGTCTATACCCTTTTCTCCAAGTTTTATCATTAGGTCTTTTAAATCTATTCTGTTTTCCTTTTCATTTACAATAAGAACCTCAACACCTTCTGTTTCCAAGGCTTGTTTTTGTTCGTTCCAAAAACGCATGTATTCCTCATGAGTATTGATTGTAGCAACTATTGTAGGAATGTCTTTTGCAGTTGTTACAACATTGCTTGTAAGTGGTATGCGTAATTTGGAGTCGCATATGATTCGAATAGGATTTCTTCCATCTTCAAGACGGCATGTAAGTCTTGGGTCATCGCTTAATACAGTACCGATTCCAACCATAATTGCAGGCAGAGCATTTCTTGTATGCTGAACCCTTTGGCGGGATTCTTCGCCCGAAACCCATTGCGAATGTCCCGTCTTTGTTGCAATCTTACCGTCCAAGGTCATTGCATACTTCATAACCACATATGGTGTTTTTGTCGTTATATAATGAAAAAAAACCGGATTTAACGCATCACATTCTTCTTTCAAAAACTCTGTTTCCACATCTATCCCAGCATCTCGCAAAAGCTTTATACCTTTGCCGGCCACAAGCTCATTGGGATCATTTGAACCGACAAAAACTTTAGAAATGCCATGCTCTATTATGGCCTCCGTACACGGTGGTTGCTTTCCATGATGACAACATGGCTCCAATGTAACATACATTTCAGCACCTTGTGCAAGTGTCGGGTCAGAAAGATTTGCAAATGCATTTCTCTCCGCATGAAGCCCACCATACTGCATATGATATCCTTCGCTGATTATCTCGTTATCCTTGACTATAACCGCACCAACAAGCGGATTGGGATTAACCTTTCCCTCTCCAAGTTTTGCAAGCTCTATGGCGCGTCTCATAAAACATTCATTATTTAACATGACTACCACCTGTTATCATTTATACCTATAATATTTCCTAATAAAATCACCGTAAAATATACGGATAATTCTGTTTTGCGTATACATTTTATCACTATTAACAATAAAAAACCACGTTTTTATCTTTTTTCACAAATTTCTTGTAATTATGTGAAAAATAGGTTAAAATATACGCATATATGATTTATACGAGAACAATAATTGGGAGGTATTATACATGAGATTAGTAACACGTTCAGATTTTGACGGACTTGCATGTGGTACTTTGTTATTAGAGGCTGGAATAATCGATTCGTGGACATTTGCACATCCTAAGGATCTTCAGGATGGACTTGTTCCGGTAACTGAGAATGACGTACTTGCCAATGTTCCATTTGTAGAGGGTTGCGGTCTTTGGTTTGATCATCACTCAAGCGAGCATGAACGTCAGCAGCTTGAAGGCAAATACAAAGGAGAAAGCCGAATCACACCATCATGTGCAAGAATCATTTATGAATATTATGGGGGACATGAGAGATTCGCTCACTTCGATGAGATGATGGTTGCTGTAGATAAGGTAGATTCCGGTAATCTTACAGCTGATGAAGTACTTAATCCTACGGGTTGGATTTTAATAGGCTTCCTTATGGATCCACGTACAGGTCTTGGAAGATGGCGTAACTTCACAATTCCTAACTACAAGCTTATGGAGGAATTGATGCAGGCATGCCGCACAATGAATACAAAAGAGATTCTTAATCTTCCTGATGTCAAGGAAAGAATCGATGTTTACTTTGAGCAGGCAGAGAAGTTCAAAGAGATGGTTAAAGCTCATACACGCGTTGAGAAAGATGTTATCATTTCAGATCTTCGTGGTGTAGATCCTATTTATTCAGGTAACCGTTTCATGATTTATAGTATGTATCCTGAGCAGAATATCTCTGCATGGATTGTTAACGGTAAGGGTGGACACGGTTGTTCAGCTGCTGTTGGTTACAGTATTCTTAATCGTACATCTAATGTGGATGTTGGAAGTCTTATGCTTAAGTACGGCGGTGGTGGACACAAAGCCGTTGGTACATGTCAGTTCTCTGACGACACTATGGATGAGATGCTTCCTAAGATGCTTGATGAATTAGTTAACGGTGTAAAATAATTACATACAAAAACGCACTGCATTGCAGTGCGTTTTTTCTTTGCTCTTTTTCATTTATCTACCAAGTATCTCCGGTATTCTGTCATAATCAACATTATCTACTGCCTGACACAACTGATTAACTTCTTCAAGATGTTTTTCAGGAATATTGTATTTCTTAAGCTCCTCAATCAGTTCTTCAACCTTGTCTATATCATACTCCTCAACACTCTCAATAATTTGACTATAAATTTCTACAATTTGTTCTTCAGTCATTTCAGGAAGGCTTTCATCATTGGTTATAGTCGCATTCTTAAGTGAAGCAAAATTATCTTCAAGTTTGGCACATTTGTCAAACAAAACATCAATCTCGTTTTCAAGTGTCTGTCTGTCGCTACTTTTTGCAGCATTTTCCAATGTCTCTGCCAGTTCTCCAAGTTTATATGCGCCTATCGTTCTGAGCTGACTCTTAATGGCATGAACTTTGATAGCTGTACCATCCATATCGTCGTTTTCCCAATACTGTTTTGCTTCCTTGACACAATCCCCGATCACGCCGGCAAATGCGCGTAAAATCTCATTATACATAGCTACCGAGCCACAATGCGATATGGCACTATCAACATCAATATCATCGATTTCATATACAATCGGGCAAACTGCTTCATCTTCTATATCTTCAGAATCAGCATCTGATGTCTCTTTGATTTTTTCAGCCGGAAGATATTTCATAAGCATATCTTCTAATCTTTGAGAATCGATTGGTTTTGTCAGATAATCATCAAATCCGGCCGCAATGTACTTCTCTCTTGCGCCGGATATTGCATTGGCTGTAAGACATACAACAGGTATGTTCTTATTGAGGTTATCATCTCTTTCGGAAAGTTCTTTTCGTGTCTCAATACCATCCTTCTCCGGCATCATGTGATCAAGGAATATAATATCATAAGCTTTTGAACACGCCATTTTAATCGCTTCATCACCACTTGATGCAGTGTCAATTCTCATCTGTGTTTTCTTGAGAAGACTCTTAAATACCGTAAGATTAAGTGGAGTATCATCAACAACAAGTACGTTGGCATCCGGTGCAACAAATCGCTCTCTGTACTCGGACTTATTACGAACACTTTCCTTATATCTACTCTCGTAATCTCCTATCTCTTTCCAATCAACGACCTGTTGAACAATCTCAAAGAAGAACACAGAGCCTTTACCATACTCACTTTCTACCTGCAATGAACTTCCCATCATGTCAAGCAAGCTCTTTGTTATTGCCATACCAAGACCGGTTCCTTCTATATTACGATTCCTCTTCTCCTCTATGCGATCGAACTCAGAAAACAGCTTACTCATATCTTCCTTCTTGATGCCTATACCGGTATCACGAATGGATACTTTAAGACGTATTTCATCGTCATTGTTATCAACTTCCTCACAACCAACCGCAAATGTCACACTACCCTTTTCAGTGTATTTGACCGCATTGGTAAGTATGTTAGTAATTACCT
This sequence comes from Lachnospiraceae bacterium, assembly GCA_024698145.1. Classification (GTDB taxonomy): domain Bacteria; phylum Bacillota; class Clostridia; order Lachnospirales; family Lachnospiraceae; genus CAG-590. Next base: position 13,866 of record JAILRO010000028.1, on the reverse strand, counting down.
GCTTAACTCTTATCTCATCGCCACGAAGTCCGTCCGGAATACTGCTATCAACCTCAACAACAATCGCAAGTCCTTTGTCATCCGCTCTTGTATGAACCATATTAACCAAGTCATTAAGCATGGAGGCAAGACTATACTCAACCGGAATGATTGCCATTTTCCCGGCTTCAATCTTTGAAAAATCAAGTATGTCATTGACTATTCCGAGAAGCGTGTGACCTGCTGTATCTATTCCGGTAGAATACGATAATATATCCTCATCCTCACCTTCTCTAAGAATCATCTCGTTTAAACCAAGCATAGCATTAATCGGCGTTCTTATCTCATGCGACATGTTAGAAAGAAATGCAGACTTCGCTTCATTGGCTGCCATTGCCCGTTCTGACATATTGATAAGTCGATCTTTGCTTCGCTTTTCAGCATCAATGTTCTCTATAAACCAAAGGACATGAGATACTTTTCCTTCGGTTGTTCTCTCTGACACCAAAAATCTTGCTCTACACCAAACGCCCCAATAATTCTTAAACTCTGTTGTAATTGTATCCACAACAGATAATCTCTCGTCAAGCGTACTAAAATCAAGAAAGTTTTCCATATCATCTCTTGAGGATTTGTCTATCATTTTTTCGCAGATGTCGATAAAACTCTTTTGAGCATCGTATTTAATGCCTATATATTCATTTTCTTTGGTTTGCGTTGACTTAATAACCTCATAGGTATCCTTTAATACATTAACATCATATACCGAAAGGTAAATGTTGGCCGTCGTTGCAAGCTGATGATTAAGTCTTTCAGCCCGAGCACTCTTGTCATTCGTACTGATAAACAACAAGCCCAAAATTACTACTACCGCTACCAAAACCGTCAGCATGATAAAAAGCATCAAATTGAGCGGTTGATATTTTTCCGTAGCATCAATTATCGAAACACTATACCAACCATTACTAATCGGTGTGGTATATATCATATAGCGTATGCCGTTATATGTGATTTCAAATTTGTGTTCTTTGCTTCCGTATAAATGCTTAACAATCTCTGCACCCATAGTGCCTTTTTCTTCATTGTAGTTGTGACCAATCTCATCGGCGTAGGAATGAGCAACAACTCCACCCTCATCATCCAGTATTATTTGTAAAGGTTGTTTGCTGTTTTCTTCCTGTTCTTCAGTGACAGTCTGAATCATATTGAAACTGATATCTAAGGCAAGTACACCCATGTCATTGTCAAGTGTTATGGCAAGTGTTGTTATTATCGTACCCGTCTCTGCGTCGAGGTAAGGCTGAACAACCGTCAATTCGCCATTGTTAGCCATAGCATCTATATACCAAGGCCTTTCAGTCGGGACATAATCGTCGTCAGGCACCCAATTAGCTCCATCATGAAACTCATCCATGATGTAACCGTAAAGTCCCGTATAGCTCTCGTCAATAGACCTCTGTATTCGCAAGGTCTCAGACACAATATAGTCCTGAATCTCTTCCTCCGTCGCACCGTCACTTATCAATTCATCAATATAACTCTTCTCTAATTTTACAAGATTTGAACTTGTAATAAGATACCGGTCAAACCTTTCGGCAGACTCTACAGCTGCCTCTTCTCCACGCAAACTTATATTCTCTTTGACCGAAGCGTACATTACCACATACACCGACACGATAATCGTCACGAAAAAAAGAATTACGATGACAGCCGTAAGAATACTTTTCCTACTATTTCTTTTAACAGAATTATTAAGCATCATCATATGTGTATACCCCTCTTTATCACACAAATTATATACTTAAAGTATAATTTATATATCTATATAAATCAATCAAATCGTATGTATAATCACTCAAGAAAATTGACATTGTTACTGATAAGATATAAAATATTAGCATACTTACAAACAAAGGAGAATCTGTGGCATGGCTACCAGAAAAAAGCTTATTGCGCTCTGCACATCGCGTGTATATGAGCCACTTATTCACAGCTTCATAGTAAGGTTAAATGACCGTCTTAAGTTAGCAGGGTATTCCATGCTTATTTTTGCTATTAACTCCGACATTTACTGGGAAGATGACCGACCTGCCGCAGAGAAATACGTATTTGATCTCATTCCTTATAAGGACGTTGATTGCGTTGTAATAATGGACGAAAAGATCAAGAGTCACAGAGTTGCCAACAAAATCATAGACAAAGCCCATCATCATAAAGTTCCTGTTGTTGTTGCAGACGGACATTATGATAATGTTTCATGTGTCAATTTTAATTACGAGAAAGGCTTTGAGCAGGTAGTTAGACATGTAATAGAGCATCACAAAGTCAAGAATCCTCACATGGTAGCCGGACAACCAAACAACGAATTTTCTAACCGTCGTATCGAAGTTTTTAGAAAAGTCCTTGCGGAAAATAATATGCCATTTGATGACAGCATGTTAAGTTACGGATATTTCTGGGCTAATCCGTGCCACGAGGTTGTACATAATCTTCTTAAAAGAGACACCTTACCCGATGCCATTATCTGTGCAAATGATATTATGGCAATAACAATATCTGATTTACTCTTAGATGCAGGATATAAGATACCTGAAGATACAATCATTACAGGTTTTGACGGATATAACGAGATTTATTTTACTTCTCCAAGAATAACCTCTGCCTCTTGTGATATTGTATATATGGCAGAAGCAGTTGCAGATACAATATTACTTACCGTTAAGGATAAGAAGACTCACAATGTTACTATAGATCCTGTATTTGTTTCTAACGAATCTTGCGGTTGTCCAACATATTCTGAACATAGACAGGCATTAAGAGATTTATTTAACGAGAGTTTTATAAGACATAATGACGACAACAGAATATTGCAACTGGTTGCCTCATCAATGCAATCAAGTATTAATATTGAGGAACTTTTGTCGTGCATTGATTGTTATAAAACCGAACATCTTCTATGTGCTGTAGATCGTAAATGTCTTGATGCAAACGTTAATTATTTCACAACCGCTGCTGATAGTAGCACAGAAAAAGAATTGGTTGTTATATATGATGCAGAAAACAAAGACAAGTATAGCGAAGGTTCTTTTGAATTACCGGCTCCGTCGCGTAATTATTCCGAAAATGTATTATCTCCGGCATACCGTGATAGGATATTGGATCTTACAAAAAGTGGTTATCCGTTGATTTTCAATTCATTGGATTACATGAACAGAGCCTTCGGATTCATATGCTACTACTACACCGATTATTTCATAACCAATCATGCAAACATGGTTAATATTACTAATTCTTTAAGCATTGGTATAGGTGGATATATTAACTTGCAATATCAGCTTACTCTGATTAATAAGATGGATGAAATGTACCGTCACGACTCACTTACCGGATTATATAATCGTATCGGTTTTCAGCGTCGTTTCAAAATCCTATGCAAGAAACCGGAATACAGGAATCTGCCTGTTACAGTAATAATGTCCGATTTGGATGGATTGAAATATATTAACGATAACTTCGGACATGCAGAAGGCGATAACGCAATCTCAACGGTTGCCCGTGTTCTTAACGCATCAACACCTGATGATGCTTTATGTGTACGTTTTGGTGGTGACGAGTTATTTGCTGTGATATTCGGCAGTTGTAATCCGGATGATATTATGGAACGTATCAACGATTATCTTGATATCTATAATAAGACTTCTAACAAACCCTACAAAGTATCATCAAGTTGCGGTGTTCTAACATCAATTCTTAATGATGATTTCAGTTTGACACAGGCACTTAAAGAAGCAGATGAAAAGATGTACACAATCAAAAAAGAAAGAAAAGCCAAAGCATAAAGAAGACCGCCGTAGCGGTCTTCTTTTTCTTAAAAACATTTTAAAACTCCACAGTCTCCGGTGCAGCAGAAAATGAAGAAAATGTTGCTATTGCATTTTTTAAATAGAATACTTCTGTATTGCCATCATCTTCTGAATACATTCCACGAAGGTGTGGATATGCATCAAGCATAGAAGCACGTGCCTCTTTCCTGTCATCTTCTACCAACTCACAAGCAACTCTAAGCCACTTACCATCCTTAAACGCACATATCTCTGCCTTAGGATTGGCATGTATCTGCTTTGAAACATTCTTAACCTTACCTGTTTGAATGTATAATTTACCATCATAGAGATTAATTGTTCCAAACGGTCTTACTCTTGGCTGATCACCTTCTACCGTTGCAAGATAATATGTTTCTGCTTCCTTAAGAAATTGTAAAACTTTTTCCATAATTATATATACCTCCTGACGCGTTTTTGTGCTTACATTATACCACCATGTTTTTGTGCTCTCAATATTTAAAGATATAACTTTTTTCTATACCCTATTTTCTATTACTATTTACAGTTCCAAAGCAGACATATATAATATATTCTATGAATCTTGCATACCGAAAACCATCAGAAAAACAGGCAGGGAAAAACATGTACTCTTATAAATGTATAACCACATACAATGGAACAAAATACAACGGCTGGCAAAAGCAGGGCAATACCCATAATACCATTCAAGAAAAACTTGAAGAAACAATATCAAGAATGCTTGATGAAAATGTGGAAATAGCAGGCTCCGGAAGAACCGATGCCGGCGTTCATGCACTTAATCAAGTGTTTAGTTTTAAATGTAAAAAAGCTCTTACCGATGACTTTGTAAGCGAAATAAACGGATATCTGCCAAAGGATATCCGGATTATTTCCTGTGAAAGTTGTTCTGACCGCTTCCATGCAAGATTAAATGCTTCAGAAAAAATATATCAGTATCGCATAGACACCTCCGCTTATGGCAATCCATTTCTTCGCGATACCACACACCACGTCCCTGAAAAACTTGATATGGATGCAATGAAAAAGGGCGCCGCACTTCTAATCGGCACCCATGATTTCAAAAGTTTTTGCAGTAACAAAAGAATGAAGAAATCATCCGTTCGTACAATCTATGATGTTACATTTGATTACTCCAAAGAACAAGAGTTGTTAAGTATAACATTTCGTGGAAACGGTTTCCTATACAACATGGTAAGAATCATGGTCGGAACTCTTATCGAAATTGGTCTTAATAAGAGACCCGCCGAAAGTATTACCGAAGCATTAGATGGCTGTGACCGTGCACTTGCAGGGCATACCGCACCACCAAACGGATTGTTTCTTATGGACGTGCTATACGAATAAGAAGCTTATATTAGTCATTATATACGAGTTCTCCATCAGCAACTACAATCCCATACTTTTCAAGATTCACTTTACCATCTACAACTTCCACACCGTCTTCTATCAACAGTTTCTGCTGAACTTTGTCTCCGCCAAATGCAAACTCTCCGGATAATTCTCCTTTCGAATTAACAACACGAAAACATGGTATTGACGCCGGATCAGGATTCTTGTGAAGCGCATTCCCCACGGCTCTGCACATTTTCTTATTACCTGCAAGTTCTGCAACTTGTGCATATGTTGCAACCTTGCCGGCAGGAATCATTTGCACAGCCCTATATATACGTTTCGTTGGAGAATCAGTTATCAAATCATAACTCTCCGCAATCATTCTCCTAACCTCTTCATCCGGAATACTCCCATCAAGTATTACCGTATTCCAATGCTCCTTATTCTGGTGGTATCCCGGGATTACAGCTTCATACACCTCTCGCCAGAAATCTCGCCACTGTTTCGAAACTTTCAGATTGAGATTGATATGCCCTTCTCTCTCGTAAGTCCAGAGAAATGCCTTCTTACTCCCCTTAACTCTTACAAGCTGCCAGTTTGGGTCATGAAACGGCGTATCAATATAAGTATTAGGAAATGACAGACCATATTCCAATGCTTCTTCTCGTGTTGTCATGATATTACCTCATAATTTTGCCCAATAAATTAAAGCTTATTTAACTTTCACCTTTATGCCAGCATTCTTTTTAGCAAATATCTTTTTATACTTCTTGACATATTGCTTATTAATCTTCTTATTACCCACTTTGACCTTAATCGTCTTGATCTTGCTTCCCTTCAATGCATTTCTAACATACTTCTTTTTAAGATTTTTAGATTTGACAATAAGCGTCTTCAACTTTTTCGTTCCACTAAAAGCGCTCTCGCCTATTTTCTTAACCTTTGAAGGTATTGTTAGTGTTTGGAGTGAGGTACAGCCCGCAAATGCTTTTTTTCCAATGCTTTCTATATTTTCACCTATAATAACGCTTTCAATTGTTTTATTATCCTTAAATGCATTATCTGATATCCGGGTTATTTTATAGGTGATTCCGTTATATGTAATTGTAGCAGGTATTACAACCTTCTTTACAGTATTACCAGTCGTACCTATATAATTCGCTGCAGGTTCTTCTCCTATTTTAGAAGTAATAACCACTTTACCAAGTTCTTCTCCGTTTTTTGAAGTAACAACAACTTCTGTATCTTCACGGATAATATTCGTGGGCATTGTATCATTTGCATTTTCCTTCTTAATCGGAATATCATCAACATCCTTTGTCTGAGTCGTAAACAATGAATTCTTAAACGTTGCAGTATATGTCGTGGTTCCATTTTTCACAGTTGTAGAATCTGCTTTTACCTTGGCGCTCACAACCGCATCCTCAGCTATTATGTGCGTTGCATCATTTGAACAAACCGCTATAGCAGAACATTTCTTTCCATCTTCACTCCATGTATATTTCACAGAATCGTAGTTATGTTCGCATGCTTTTCTAATTACAGTTATATTCATAGAGGTATTATTATAATTGTTCTTATCATTGCCAACATAAGTAATTTTAGTTAAATACGGAACATCGACATCCAATGTCACATTCTTATCCGAAGAACTCCATTCCCATCCTTGAGGTAGAGTTATATCTTCTAGCTTTTGATTTTTATAGGGAACCTCCATCTCTTCAGACGGAGCATTATTAACATTTTCCGCATTTTTAATTACGACTGAAACACTTGCGGGATTTATATTAAAATGATTTTTATCACCAACAACCTTATACCACACTTTATAGTTACCGGCTTCCGTACCATTTGGGATTGTCTCCGAATATATTCCATCCTCTGAATCGCTATATTCCAGTGTACCACCATTTGCCACTCCAGCATCAACAAGTGCCTGCGATTTACCTGTATAAACAAGTGTTTTTATCGGTTCAGGTGCTTTAGTCAAACGAGATTGTACCTTACTTACAGGGACATCCAATTTGAAATAGCATTCTTTAAAATTCTGGGAATCTATAGGACTAAATACTGCATCGCATTCAGTTTTTCCAACATCTGTTACTTCAGGAACAACCTCTTCATCTTTCCAAGAAAAGTCACCGTCAATGTCCGTACCCTCCAAGTTTGCTTTTCCTCCTGATAATGTACTCTTTTTAAGTGCATCACCATAGGTTATTCCTGTACACTGTGGTTTTTCTTTAATTTGTAGTTCAGCCTTTTCTATATTAACAGCTATTGTTTGGGGTTCAACTGCATTCCAATTATCATTTTCTTCGACCTTGTAATACACAGTATAATCGCCTGCATTAGACACGTCTGGAATTGTTGTTCCATAATTCACCCCATCAAGACTATACGTAATTTCGCCAAAATCCGTCACACCACCATTAATAAGCTTCTGTGTTTTACCTGTATAAACCAAGTTTCTTTTCGGAGATGGTGGGGTAATTACAGGGGTTGCCTTTTCAATATCAAACTCTCTAGTAATCTGACCAAAGTACTTCGTATTGTCCTCTTTTGGGCTTATAACAACCCTTGCTTTTCCTGCATTTATATTATCCGAATAGGAAAATGAACATAAATTGCTAATATCAGCTGTTCCGTCACAAATAGTCACCACAGGGTTACATTTTCTTCCTGTATATGTGATCGGACTAATCGGTTTAACCGTTATTCCTTCGGAGTCCAAACTCCTTTTCCACTGTGCATAAAGCTCAAAAACACCATTCTCCTCAACACGAAGATCTGCGACTGAAGCCTTATCTTTATAAAATGTTCCATTTCCATTAGGTAAAGTGTTCCATCCGGCAAAAACATAGCCATCTTTGGTGAATTGGTTTTCAGGAAGTATATTCCCGGCTTCACCATAAATGTACCTTCGGGTATCCATTGTACCCTCACCGCCATTAGCATTAAACTTAACATAATACGGTGTTTCTATCGATGCAGTAAGGTTCAATCCTTCAACAGATTTTGACACAGTAAAACGAATAGTCAAACTATTACCACTGCTTTTGACTGAAAAATATCTTGTTGCAGGCTTTGTTTGTCCAAGATTTGTGGCCGATGTATCAGAACCGTCATACACATCTACATATGTTAAGGTATCACCTGCGGAGCCTAACACATAACCACTCAAATTAATAATTTTTCCTTGCGGACATGTGAATGTCAAAGTTTTATCATATTCAGAGCAATTCCCATTTTTTCCTCCATCATCATATATTTTCACTGGATAATAGGACGTCGAATCAATATTTACACTCCTTGTGCCACTTTCAGGCATTGTCATATAATAAAAGCCCACTTGTGAATCCAGGTATTCAGCATCAATTTGTACTCCTTCCGGAATACCTGTTGTTGACATCCACTTTGCATAAAGCGTCTTGGTTGTATCCTTTTCTACAAGATCAGTTACCTTCTGCTCATTAGTATACTCCACCATTCCGTCAGAAGTACTGCTCCATCCAACAAAACAATATCCGGAACGAGTAAAGCTATTCGCATCAATAGGAGATTTTAAATTACAATTAACAGTTTGATCTGGCATACTTCCACTTCCGCCATTAGCTTCAAACCTAATCGTATAGGTAGCGCCAAGTGTTAGCATGTAAGGACTTTCCTTTACCTCACCGACCCAACTTCCAATTTTAACTTTTCCACAACTACTACTTGTTCCACTTTGACCTATTGTAGACGAAGAACCTTCACCCTTCTCGGCTTCAACAGTTCCTGCTTCCATAATAATATCCCCACATCTAGACCAGTACGAAGCGCCACGACCGACTCCGGCGCCTATAGCAGGTGCTTTTTCTCCGCCGGTTGCATTCACTCTTCCACTTTTTATGTTGATTTTTCCACATGTAGACTGATAACCAGATCCTATGCCGGCACAATACGTAGTTCCCACCGCATACACTACGGCATCGGATATAGTAATATTCCTGCAAGCACATTGTCCATTCGAACCAGACCCGGCACCAATTCCAGCGCCCCCCATATTTGTACTACTTCCTCCATACGCCTTCACTTCTCCTCCGCTAATAGTGATGTCTTCACAATATCCTATATACCCTGTACCAATACCGGCTGCTCCATAACCACCTTTTGCATTTACCTTACCACCGGAAATAATAATATTTCCACAATCTGACTGCTCGGCACCGGAACTTCCGATTCCGGCTCCTCCACTACTTCCACCAATAGCTGTTACATCTCCTCCTCGTATTTCAATGTCACCACATGAACCTGCACCCGAGCCTCCAATTCCTGCAGACTCACTGCAACCTTCAGCTGTTATCTTTCCACCACATATGATAATATTTCCACATGGCAGCTCATCACACATTGCACCTATTCCGGCTGCCCAGCCAGCACTTTTTGCATAAAGAGAACCTTTACCATCAATTTTCAATGTCTTATTTTCAGGAACAAATATTCCGGGAAATATAAAATGACCAATGACATTGTTTATCGTACTATCAGCAAGTATAATAGTGGCATCGCCTTTACAAGTTATTCCTGCCCAGGAGTTTTCTTCATCAATACTTGTAATATCTACGTTGGAAAAAGTTACCGTAGCTCCATCTTCTATACTGACATGGGTGTTTGCCCCACCAGAACCTGTCAATATCTGCCCGTCAGTCAATGTAACTTCACCGGTTGATTTCGTCAGAACCACCTGCGACGAAGTAGCCTTAACTGTCGTATTTGCACATACAACTGCCACCATCCCAAACATCAAAACAAAAATAGACAAACTTGTTAAAAACTGTTTTCTTTTTGTCATAGATTGTAATAACTCTTTCATCATTCTCCTCCTTCTTGCTGATAATTTAACCCAGCAATTTTTCCTAATCAATTACTGATTATATAACATTTTGTATTAACGTCAAGTATTGCCATTCACATAATAATAAATAAGAGAAGTATACCTTTTTGTACACTTCTCTCATAACTATTTTTTGAGGACTCCGCTTTGTGGCAAGACATCTCCAATAATACTTTCATGACTACATATACGTTTTAGAATATTTAGCCATTTTAAATCCTGCATTTTTGATTTACTATGGATTACTACGCCCATAACATTAAACTATCTCTGGCTTTGTTTGAACGCAAGATGCCCTGCAAAAACCAACACAATCGCAATAATGATATATATGATTGGAGCCACAGAATACATAGAATGGTAGTTTCCTGCGATTTTAATCAACCTGAAATCTGCTAAGGACCATACCGTGATCAGTTCTGTCGGGAACATCGCCTTGACCTGTGAAATCAGACGGATCTTTAGCGGTATATTAACGAACTGACTGATCAGGTATATGCCTACCATCGTTCCCATTACAGCGACTCCATTTTTAAATATGGCAGATAAGGCCATGGCCATTGCTGCAAAAAGAACGGTGGCCGTAACAACAATAACGATCTGGATTCCTATAAATTGCAGGAAGGTGAGATTATACGCAGAATAAGGTATCTCCAACTGAACGACTCCGCTCAATCCGTCAAGCCCAGTCCGAAGCCATATGCTTAACGCCAGAAGAATCGTAAAAAGAAGTATCCACACTATAGAAAACGTCATCCCTGCGGCAATCTTAGCCACAAATGTTTGCCTGCGACCGTTCCTGCAGCTGAACATTAACTGGTCCATATTTTTTCTGTACTCACCGGCAAACACGCTGGAAAGACAGATGGCCGTCAGCAGGATCGCCATAAGGCAAATATTGGTCATATATTCAGCAAAGGTTTTGACATTCAGCTGCGGCACATACACGAACGGCTTTTTTATTTTCGCCTCCTGTTCTGTCCACCATTGCTTTTCTCCATCGGATAATCTAAGCTCCTCCATGTTAAGGTGCTGAAATTTAAGCCGGTTTTGATAAAACTGCTCCGCAGAAATCAACCCATCGCCTTCATTTACCATATTCACCGTATGAGCAAGTCCTGTATACTTATAGTTCTCCTCTTTCTCCAGCCCATCGATATTAACAAGATCCGCATTCATCCGATCAACTATTTCATCATTGATCACAAGACCATTTAATGTGCGGACTTCATCATATATGATCAGGGAGCTTGCTCCTTTTGACAGCTGCAGTCCCATGATGACGGAGAGAGCTGCCAATACCACAACGAAGGACACCGTAAGCTTACTGTTAAGAATCTTATATATTTCAAATCGATATAATCCTCTAATGTTTTTCATCATCGCTTAATCTCCTTTAAATAAAGCGCTTCCAGATCGCCTTCTGCATTCGACCATTCGCCATCATAAACAAATGCTCCGTCACGCATCATAAGCACCCTTCCGGCCACTCTCTCCAGATCGGATACGATGTGCGTTGAAAACAAGACAATATTGTTTTTTCCAATTTCTCCGATGAGATCTCGAAATCTTGCACGTTCGCCGGGATCAAGGCCAGCTGTCGGTTCATCAAGAATCAGGATTCTCGGATCATTTAGCAGTGCCTGTGCTATGCCTACACGTTGCTTCATTCCTCCGGAAAAAGTCCGTATTTTCTTATTTGCAACGTCAGACAGACCTACTACTTCCAACAATTCTTCTGTTTTACTTACAGCTACTTTCTTTTCGATTCCTTTGAGTGAAGCTATATACATCAAAAACTTGCGTGCACTGAAATCCGGATAATACCCGAAATTCTGTGGAAGGTATCCCAAAAGAGCTCGATATTCTTCAGTAAAAACAGGGATGTCATTCGCTTTGATTTCTCCACCCGAAGGTTCAAGAATCCCAGCCATCATTCGAAGCAGCGTCGTTTTTCCTGCTCCATTTGCGCCAAGTAATCCTGTGACACCTTCCTGAAGCTCGAAGCTCACTCTGTCTACTGCGATCTTATTTTTGAAGTGTTTTGATACTCTATCAACTTTGATTTTCATACGAATACCTCCGCATAATTCAGTGTTCTCCTGCATTCAAGTAGCGTAACCACCAAAAGCAGAATGGTGACCATAACGAGCAGAAGTGACGAGACGCCTGTCAAAAGAAAGGCCACATGATCTCCTAAAAGAAATGTACTTACAGATACAGCTGCTGCAATCGCAACCGACAAGTACATGTTGTTACGACCTACATTCATTCGCTCAAGGTGCAGACAAACGATCATTGTCAAAAGATAGGGGGGCAGAATGTGCACACCGGTCATGAGTATAGACGTTTCCATGGCAAACGCTATCATTGGAGTTATGATCGCAATAAGTCCGAAAGCCACTAGACCCATAATCAACATTTTTGCAAAAACCACGCTTCGCAGAGAGAATCTTGTCGATGCTTCCATCTCCGTCATCTCATAGATGTATGAGCGCTGCGTTTCAAACACAGCAATTGCCGCAACAAACGGAAGGATGGCTGCCACCATGCGCTCCATTTGTTCACTCCCTCTTAGGACGCACCATGCAGAAACACCCAGAATCATCAGCATAATGACCCACACCGATTTTCGTATGTATCCTGCTTGTGTAAAGATAAATTCCGTCATGCTGACGCTTCTTGGCCGTAAAGTCGCAAGAAAAGTATCACGTTTCTCCGGCTTCGGAAGAGCGAATGCCTGTCTCAACAATTCCTTTCTATTATTGTTCATTACCCGAACCCTCCAAAACTCTTTTTAATTCTTTCTCAGCAATACTGAGCTTTCGATATACAGCAAAACGAGAGCAATTATACAACTTACTGATTGTTGAAACGGACTCCTCATTAACATATCGCAATAGAAGCAGCTCCTGCATGTCTTTGTCCAGTTCCCCCAATGCTTTCTGGATTGCCATTTGATTTATCGTTTTATCTTCGAAAGAATCTATAGTTACCTCATAGCTTTCAGGAAGACTGTCTTCTTTTATTTTTCTGTACTCATCAATACAGAGATTTCTCGCTATGGTGTAAAGGTACTTTATCTCATAACCGTATGTGCCACCTTTTTGGCGGATATAACGCAGAAACGTCTCTTGCGTTATGTCCTCGGCAAGCTCACGATTTCGCAGCTTAAAACACACATAGCGATATAATTTATCGTAAATTAGTTTTAGTTCCATGGAATCCGTTTCACATCTCCTCTCACTATGATTAACGGATGAGAATGAATTTTGTGCGGCCATCTGCCATCAATTACTTTTTTTGCTTTTATCGCAATAACTAGTCCCATAAAATTAAGAAGTCCTTAAGTAGTCTGAGATATTACATCAAACCTTTTTAATCCTATGAAGTGTTAGAACCGTACAGTCTCCCAAGGTGGAAATGCCTAAAATGTTTTTCCCGTACGATATTACAGGCGGAATAAATGAGAAGAAATCCAGCTTATACTCTCCATATTCTTCTGAAATATCCAGCTTTGTAAGATTAGTAACAGACATATCTTTGGTCTTCTTTCTATATCCCAGAATTGTTGCCAGAGACTTGGAAGTCTTACTTCTAAAGGAACCGGCGTGCTCCAGATTTATAGCATCTACCAGAGTTGGTTCGAAGGATGCCATGAAGGGAAGAATAAATTCTTTGGACTGATCATCCTCCAATTTTTTCGTCATGAGTTTCTGAACCTTTATAGCATTTTCCTGAAATGATTTATTATAGTTATATGCATACTTAATGGAGATACCAGTTGCCTGATTACTCATGCATCTGTTACCGTCC
>JAILRO010000035.1 GCA_024698145.1 Lachnospiraceae bacterium | reverse complement strand
CTTAGCGAGTACGTAGTACGAGCTTAGTACCGTTGCGTTCTTATACGCAGCGAAAGCGGCCTGCGTTGGAACTGCAATCATAAGAGACGCCTTAAAACAATTAGAAGTTTCGCTCGTAAAACTTAACTAAACAGCAATTTAGGAAAAGTGCTTGCATTTTCACACGAAGTTTTATATAATCATTAAGTTGCATCAAATAGATGTGAATCGGGGCGTGGCTCAGTTTGGTAGAGCGCTTGGTTCGGGACTAAGAGGTCGTGGGTTCGAATCCCGTCGCCCCGATTAAAAAAGGATTGTACTTTATTAGTACAATCCTTTTCTTATATAATAATTTATTTTGCATTTTCTTCTTTTCCGAGATCCGGTTCTTCCTCAATCTTATCAAACATACGACGCAACCGGTGCGAACATGTATATGCCACAAAACTTGAAAGAAACAGTAACCACAAATACCATGTTGTATAGAATATAGTTGGTCTAAGATAATATACAATAACAGGTATCATCCACAGGAAAAATACCGTAGCCCATGTTCCGAAATACATGAAAGATGCAATAAATGAATTCTTAACCATGTTGAGATTCGTATTCTTATATCTTGCAACGAAAGGGAACAATAACGGAACTGCAAATGTCAATAAAATGAATTCGATTCCCAGTAATCCAACAAGAATATTAGCTTTTTGTGATGTAGTATTCATCACTATTCTTAACTGCCAATATACAAATCCAAACACTACCATTAATCCTACCCATAGTTGTGTAGCCTGTTTGAAGTTGCTTTTGAAAGCGCGAAAGAAATCTCTTTTTATCGTTACATCTTCGTTACGAACCATTTTGAATGTTATTGTGTAAAGTGCGGTGAATGAAGCACCTATTGTAATAATCGGCAAGCACGTAACGGTAAAAAGAATATTAAGGAAAAACATTTCTCCGAACTTCTCACACAATTGGAAAAATCGTTCTTTTGGACTCAATATACGTCTTGTCTCGCCCTCATATTCCTTGTCGACCTCAGAAAAATCTTTAAATGGTTGTTTATCATCTTCGAGAAGTTCTTGGTTCTTCTTTTCTTCTTCCGAAACAACTTCAACCTTTTTCTCTTTTGATAATTCTTCTGTCTTTTCTTCAACAGCTTCTTCCTGAAGCTTATCCTCTTTCAGTTTTTTTTCTTTAAGCTGCTTCTCTTCAATCTGTTTTTTAACTACAGCTTTCTTATTTGAATTCTTCTTCGAACCCTTTTTTGAACTCTTCTTTTTGGACATATCCAAACCTCTTTCTATAAATATATATGTACTTACTACTCTCTTATATCGCAATAATATTACGCCATCTATCCTCATCTCATATTAGTAATATACCTGCACATTTATAAAAGATTAGTAAACACATATATCCAAACATAAAGATACGCACGCAAATTGCGTGCGCATCTATTATTATTTGTTGAATACAATCAACCCTTAACCGCTCCTGCTGTCATACCACCAACGATGTTCTTTCCTAAGATTAAGTATACAATGATAACAGGTAAGATTGACATTGCAATAAACATGTAAACCTGACCCATATCAAACTTAAGGAAATCTGCTGAACGTAATGTAGCGATCAAGATAGGCAATGTTTTCTTGTTATCTGACTTAAGAACAAGAGCCGGAGTGAAGTAGTTATTCCAGCTTGTTACGAAAGAGAAAATTGCCTGAACCGCTATAGCAGGTTTCATAAGTGGCAACGCAATAGTATTGAAGATTCTGAACTCTCCAGCACCATCGATTCGAGCCGACTCAAGAAGCTCCATAGGAAGCGTTGCTTCCATCGATTGCTTCATATAGAAGAATACAATCGGACTTGCGATTGAAGGTACAATCAACGGAATAAAATTATCAATAAGTCCCATCTTACGGATTAAGTTAAGGAATCCTAAAGCAGTTACCTGTGTAGGAATCATCATTACCGCAAGAATAAATGTAAACATGAACTTCTTAATCTTGAAATCATATGCATGAAGTGCAAATGCTGTCATTGTTGAGAAGTATGTACACAATATAGCAGTACTTGCAGCTATGAAGAAACTGTTAAACAAACCACTCAAGATAGGCAAGTTACTACTGTGGAATATGTTATGCAGATTCTGTACCAAATACTTACTTGGAATCATTGTGAATCCACGCTTTAATTCTGAATTAGAACGTGTTGCATTAATAAATAATACATAGAACCAGAACAAACAAAGTATTGTAGTAAGCACAAGAACTACATATGCAACTATACGTCTGGTTTTTACACTCATACCGTTTTCTTTTTTCTTTTCCATATGCGTCCTCCCTCCTACTTATATTTGTCTGATGTATTAAACCGGAATATTATAAGTGAAAGAATACCGGTTATAATAAACAACATTACTGATAATGCACCACCCATACCGTAGTTCTTACTGTACAGATGCTTATTAAGGAACATGATCAATGTCATAGTTGTTCTTGTAGGAGATCCTTCACCATTTGTAAGAATCTGAGGTACATCGAACATCTGAAGACCACCGATCAATGATGTAATCATAACATAAATTAAAATTGGCTTCAAAATAGGTAATGTAATTCTGAAGAAAATCTGAGTTGCAGTTGCACCGTCAACCTCAGCAGCCTCATACAATGAGGTATCAATTCCAAGCATACCTGCAAGGAGAAGAATTGTTGTATTACCAAACCACATAACAAAGTTCATGAATGCAACCAATGCTCTTGCACTTCCTGTATGCGACAAGAACTTGTATGCTTCATCAATTAATCCAAGGTTCTGCAAAATCGAATTAATAGGTCCGATATCAGAGAACAAAGCAAAGAATAACATTGAAAATGCGGAAGCCATAATAAGGTTCGGCATATAAATAACTGTCTGGAAGAAAGGAGCTCCCTTCAATCTCAAACTAGGATCTGAGAACCAAGCAGCTAACAAAAGCGATACAACGATCTGTGGGATAAAACCAAGAATCCACATAATCATAGTATTGCCGAAATACTTTAACAAATCACCGCCGGTAAATAAGGCTGCATAGTTAGCCAAACCGACAAAATTAGGTCCAACCTCAGTCAAACCATTCTTAAAATAATGCTCAAAAAAGCTGTTATAAATTGTTGACACTAATGGAATCAACTGAAAAACGACATATACAACTATAAATGGAATTAAGAAGAAATAGCCCCAACGGTTATAGCGTACAACATTTTTCGATTTTGTTTTCATTCCGCCACCTCCGCTACACCTTAAAAAATGATAGAAAATGCGTGCCCACCCGGCATGCGCCAAATAGGCACGCATCATCTTACTTAAAGATACTTAGGTTAAACTTACGCTAATCTTAGGTCTCTAAGAATTAGTATGTAAGCTCAGGATACTTCTCAGTTACTGACTTATAGAATGCCTCAAGAGCGTCCTCGTAAGTAGCTGTGTTACCCTCAAAGTAATCCTTCATAGCAGCCTGGAATGACTCATTACATCCCTGATCATACTCACAGATGTTAGACTTGTCAATCTTCTCAGCACCAGCGGCGAACATAGGAAGTGCATTCTGTCCACCAAGTACAGCATCGCCGTAGCTTGAGTCTGCAGCCATCTGCTCCATAGCAGGCTTATTGTTAACGAAGTCGTTATCAGCCTTAACGATACCGAGCATGATATCTGTATCAACTGTTAACTTTCTGATGATATCAGCAACGAGTGCTGGGTTATCAGTTCCGTTAGCAGCACAGATCCATGTACCGCCCCAAGAGAATCCCTGAGGTCCCTCAGTAGCAGCCCAACCACCGTTAGCAGCGATTGATGAAGAATCATCAGCAGCCATACAGAAGTCGATCAACCAAGCTGGTCCAAAGTAGCAGAATACCTTACCATCTGGGTAGAATCCTGCAGACCACTCATCACCCCAAAGGTCGCCTGTACCACAAACCTTTGCGTCTACCTGCTCTTTTGACATATCAACCCATTTCTTGATGTTGTCATCAACAACGATCTTGCCGTCAACAACCCAAGGAGAAGATACGTTATCAGAGAATACACGGTATGTATCATTAGCTGTAGCTGTCATCTTGTAACCAGCCTCAACTACCTTCTTAGCAGTCTCATTGTATGTATCCCAGTCTGAAACAGCTGCCTGAACAGTCTCAGGATCATCTGATCCAAGGATCTCTTTTGCAGCCTCACGGTTGTAAATGAGAACACCAGGACATCCCTGCCAAGAAACACCCTTCAAGTTACCACTTGCGTCAGTTACAATATCCTTTGTGTAGTTGTACTGAGCAGAAAGTTCAGAATCTTCGATTCCGAGATCAGACACAGGCATTGTTAAGTCTGTGTTAACATACTTAAGTGCATAGTCAGCCTCTACTAAGAAAAGGTCAACCTTGTCATCATCAGCTGCGTTAGCGTTCTCAGGAAGAACAGCATCCAAGTTGTTCTGATATGCATTGTCATCAGAAGGTGTTACAGTGAACTTAACTTCGATGTCACCGATCTTACCACCTGCTGTAGCATCATCAGGATCATTTGCCTCATATCCAGGATAATGATCTGTCAAACGACGAGCGAACTCATCATTCCAGCACTGGATGTTAAGAACCTTACCATCATTGCTAAGATCTGCCTCAGCCTTAGCCTTGTCCTCATCAGCTTCCTTCTCAGCTTCTGTTGATGCAGCCTCTGTTGTCTCTGCTGCCTCTGTTGTGTCTGTTGACGCCTTGTCACCACATGCTACAAGTGAAGCACCCATAGCTAATGCTAAAGAAAGCGCCAATACTTTTTTTAACTTTCTCACAAAAAACCCTCCTTTTGAAAAAAGTGTGTGTGTCACCCGCCATCTGATATTATAGTTTTTATGACGGGATATGTTTGAATTTCTCAATTCAACATAGGTACATTATAGGACACTTTAGACAATTTGGCAAGTGTTTTTTTGATTTTACTAGATTTTTTTTGTACACATTGTCGGATTCGACGCGTAATTTACTGCTTTTGATTGGTAAATTCAGATTATTTGTGCATTATTACATATTGGTAACTTTTTTTTATTGTTCAAAATGCAAAATGGCACGACCTCAGTCATGCCATCTTTAATCAATATATTACAAGGTTTTGAGACTAATCCATGTTCATAATCTGTCTCTTTCTTGCCATCTCATCACTTTCAAGATATTCATCGTATGTTGTCATTTTGTCTATAAGGCCACTATTTGTAATCTCCATAATACGATTAGCTGTTGTCTGGATAAACTGATGATCCTGTGAAGAGAAAAGTACAACACCCGGGAACTTGATAAGTCCATTATTAAGTGCGGTAATCGACTCCATATCCAAATGGTTGGTAGGTTCATCAAGCACCAATGTGTTAGAACCCATTATCATCATTTTGGAAAGAAGACATCTTACTTTCTCTCCTCCGGATAATACCTTAACCTTCTTAACACCGTCGTCTCCTGCGAACAACATTCTTCCAAGGAAGCCTCTTACATATGTAGGATCCTTTTCCTCAGAGAACTGTGTGAGCCAATCAACAATAGTCAAATCGTTGTCGAACTCCTGTGTATTGTCCTTAGGGAAATAACCCTGCGAGGTTGTAACACCCCACTTGTAGCTACCTGAGTCAGGTTCTTCCTCACCGACCAATATTTTAAAGAGCATTGTGGTTGCAAGTGTATTGGGTCCAACAAATGCTACCTTGTCTTCTCTTCCTATTGTAAATGATATATTATCAAGGATTTTCTCGCCATCGACAGTCTTTGTGATATTCTCAACCGTAAGTACTTCGTTACCGATTTCTCTGTTAGGGCGGAAATCAATGTACGGATACTTTCTACTTGAAGGTCTCATTTCGTCAAGCTCAATCTTCTCCAAAGCTCTCTTTCTTGAAGTAGCCTGCTTTGACTTGGAAGCGTTAGCCGAGAATCGCTGAATGAACTCCTGCAATTCCTTAATCTTCTCTTCCTTCTTCTTGTTAGCTTCCTTCATCTGCTTAATCATAAGCTGACTTGACTCATACCAGAAATCATAGTTACCGGCATAAAGCTGAATCTTACCATAATCAATATCTGCAGTATGTGTACATACTTTATTGAGGAAGTAACGGTCATGCGATACAACAATAACAGTATTATCAAAGTTGATAAGGAACTCCTCAAGCCATGCAATCGCATCAAGGTCTAAATGGTTGGTAGGCTCATCGAGAAGCAATACATCCGGATTACCGAAAAGTGCCTGTGCAAGCAAAACCTTAACCTTAAGTGTGTCCTCAAGTTCAGACATCTGCTTATAATGATACTCCGTATCAATTCCAAGTCCGTTAAGAAGTGTTGCTGCATCACTTTCAGCTTCCCAACCGTTCATTTCCGCAAACTCAGCTTCAAGATCTGCAACCCTTGCACCGTCCTCATCCGAAAAGTCAGGCTTTGCGTATATCTCTTCCTTTTCCTTCATCACTTCATACAAATGCTTATTACCCATGATAACTGTGTCAAGTACTGTATAATCATTGTATTTGAAATGATCCTGCTGCAAAACGGAAAGTCTCTCGCCGGCATTCATAACGACATCACCCTTAGTGGTTTCAATCTCGCCTGCAAGGATTTTCAAAAATGTTGACTTACCGGCACCATTTGCACCTATGAGTCCGTAACAGTTTCCTTCAGTAAACTTGATATTAACGTCCTCGAACAATGCCTTCTTACCAAATCTCAATGTAACGTTGTTTGCACTTATCATTTTCTTTTCCTTTCTTACTGTTATTACTTTATATTAGAAGTCAAAAACTTATAATTCCGGGTCTATCAAAATGGCAACCCTCTCAATACGGTTTCTGTCTATCGACAATACACGGAATGTAATGCCGTCCTTTTTGACCGTTTCACCTTCGCTTGGCAGGTGATCTAACAGCTCTATAATGTAACCGCCGAGCGAATCATAATTCTCGGATTCAAGCAAAAGTCCAACACTGTCTTCCAAATCTGACAACTTAACAGAAGCATCTATCTCGTATTGTCTTTCCGACAACTGAGTTATACTTTCAAGTTCGTCCATATCAAACTCATCTCTTATCTCTCCGACAATCTCTTCTATCAAATCTTCTGTTGTAATGAGTCCCACCGCCGTAGCATACTCATCAAGAACTATTGCCAAAGAAACAAATCGATTACGCATCTCCGTCATGATTGAAGAAGTCTTCTGATATTCATAAACAAAGAACGGCTCACGCATAATACTTCTAACAGAAAAGCCTGTATTCTTGTTTTCATTCTGAAATATGAAGAGATCCTTCATATATAATATACCGATTATTTTATCCTTACTGTCGTCACATACCGGAAGTCGTGAATAATGTTCAGCATTAAACGCTTCAACTACTTCATCAAATGATGCATCAACAGAAACAACCGCCATATCCGCACGAGGAACCATAACCTCTTTTGCCATCGAATCTCCAAAATCCACAACATTATTAATCATGGATTTTTCTTCCTTCTCAATTACACCATCTTCTTCACTGACATCAAATATCGTTCGAAGTTCTCCCTCCGTCATCTGATCTTCAGCCTTATTGGGATCTATTCTTATAATGAAGAAAATCACATCTCTTAATCTGTCAACAAACCAAACTATCGGCGTGAAAATGACTACCAGCGGCGAAATCACATGTATATATACGATTGAAAACTTTTCACTGTACATGGACGCAAGCGTCTTCGGCGTTATCTCACCAAACAACAACACTATCAAAGTAAGAAGTCCCGTTGAAAAACCTATATACACATTACCAAACAATCGTGTTGTAAAATCTGTAGTAATAGCTGATGCCGAAATGTTAACAATATTGTTTCCTATTAGAATTGTACTTAACATTTTTGAAGGATTATCAAGAAGCTTTAATACTCTTGCCGCTCTCTTGTTGCCTTCGTCCGCCATCGCTCTAAGCTTATGCTTGTTAACGGTTGTCAGTGCAGTCTCCGCCGATGAGAAAAATGCGGAAAGTAACACCAATATAATTATGGCGATTAACTGCATACTCGATCCGGGGTCCAAATAATCACTCTCCTTTTTAACTGTCATTTCTGACATTTAAGTGCCCTCAAGGTAACAATTTTACTTAATCACGTATATATTGTCAATGTCTTAAGGAATATAATTTTCAATCTTAACCGTATCCCATTCTTTGTCTTTTCTGTAATTCTTGTCATCTCCGACATATTTTCTAAGAAGTTTATCCGATAATTCTTTCTTATCTTCGGCTAATTTCTTTTGTTCCTCATATTTAGAAATGAGATTACTGTGATCTTCATCATCTTTTATCAAAAGTTTAATAACATAGTATCCGTATTCACCCTTAAAAGCTTTGCTTACTCTGTTTTCAGAAAGTCCATCAACCACATCCTTATACTCTCCGGTAAGGTCCGAATACTTAAGCGTTTTGTTCGCACCCGTCACGCCATTTCCTTCAGCATCTGCAAGTTTTTCTATATCACCGGAAGTTGCTTTCTCGGCAAACGCATCTGCCGCTTCTTTCATTTTGTTCATCTCATCTACAGACACCTGAATAAGTTTGCCTTCAGAATCAGATTGAACCATCCCTTGATCATCAAATGCCACCGTCGGGAAAGTTACCTGATATACACTCACATATCTGTCATCTTCATCACTTGCTTCTTCTTTTTCTTCTTTCTTATCTTCATCCGACTCAACAGCATATTCATCGGCAAAAATTATCATCTCATATATATTTTCAATATCAGCAAGAGTAAGGTTATATTCTTTCAGTCTGTCTTCACCATATAAATCAACCAAGGCCTTAGCTTTTTTACCTGCTTCAGTTACCTGCTCTGACGATATCTTATTTCCATTATTCTTAGCTTCCTTATTAAGAAGCACTGTCGTTACAATTTCATTTTCAAGTGCATTCTTATAATGCTCACTGTAACTTTCAAAGCCTTCATAGTATTCCTCAAACTTGGTATCCCCATTAATCCCGTGATCAAACACATAAATCAATCCATACGCATCCACCTGTCTCCGATACACCTTCTCACCATTTAAGGTATATACCAATGCTCCGTTCTTGCCGCAGCCGGTAAGAGACATAACAAGAGTCATTATCATTATAAACACACATATTCTTCTAACTCTCTTCATAACAATAACCACCTTTTCCAAAAGATAAATCAAGCCGACTGCTACACGTAACAGCCGGCTGACTATTCTCATATTAAAAATAACAATTAGTTGTTGATGAGCTTGTCATCTTCGTTATTCCAGCTGTAAAGCTTACGAATCTCCTTACCTACAACCTCTGCCGGATGCTCAGCTGCAAGCTTTCTCATAGCCTTGAAATGAACCTGACGTCCTGCAGGTGACATATCAAGTAAGAACTCCTTAGCAAATGAACCATCCTGGATATCTGTAAGAACCTGCTTCATAGCCTTCTTTGTATCCTCTGTGATGATCTTAGGTCCTGTAATATAATCACCGTATTCAGCTGTGTTAGAGATTGAGTATCTCATTCCCTCAAAACCTGACTGGTAAATAAGGTCAACGATAAGCTTCATCTCATGGATACACTCGAAGTATGCATTTCTTGGATCATATCCTGCCTCTGTAAGAGTCTCGAAACCAGCCTGCATAAGTGCACAAACACCACCACAAAGTACTGCCTGCTCACCGAAGAGGTCTGTCTCTGTCTCTGTACGGAATGTTGTCTCAAGAAGACCAGCTCTTGCTCCACCGATTGCAAGACCATAAGCCTTGGCAAGCTCCTGAGCATTACCTGTTGCATCCTGCTCTACAGCGATAAGACAAGGTGTTCCCTTACCAGCCTGATACTCTGAACGTACTGTATGTCCAGGTGCCTTAGGCGCGATCATTGTTACGTCAACATCTGCAGGTGGCTTAATACATCCGAAATGAATGTTGAAACCGTGAGCGAACATTAACATATTACCTGCTTCAAGGTTTGGCTCGATATCTTTCTTGTACATATCAGCCTGAAGTTCGTCATTTATAAGAATCATTATAATGTCGGCCTTCTTAGCTGCTTCTGCAGTTGTATATACTTCAAATCCCTGAGCCTCTGCTCTAGCCCATGACTTGCTTCCCTCATAAAGACCGATGATGACATTACAGCCCGACTCTTTAGCGTTAAGGGCATGTGCATGGCCCTGGCTTCCGTAGCCGATTACTGCAATTGTCTTGCCATCCAATAATGATAAGTTACAATCTTCCTGATAAAAAATCTTTGCCATTTTAAAGATCCTCCTATAATATAGTAGATTAGTATATTTGATAAGTGGGATTGCGAAATCACATTGTGTAGGGCAACCCTATGCTTATTCACCAATTAACAAGTCCTTAATTAGAGTGGACTCCTCCTCTTGTAAGTCCGGTAAGTCCGGTTCTTACAATCGATTCAATCTCAAAACCATCAAGCAAGCCGATAAATGCTTCTATCTTATTGGCATTACCTGTAAGTTCAATCATGAGTGAATCTATTGAAACATCAACAATCTTAGCACGGAATACATCTGTAACCGCAATAATCTGCTGTTTCTCTTCTCTATTAGTCTTAACCTTAACAAGTACAAGTTCACGACAAACCGATGAACCATCCTTAAGTTCAGTTATCTCAACTACATCTTCAAGCTTATTAAGCTGCTTTGCAATCTGAGCAAGTGTAAGATCATCACCGCTTACAGCAACTGTCATACGGGAATACTTAGGATCCTCCGTAACGCCTACAGATAAACTGTCGATGTTATAACCTCTTCTTGAAAACAAACCCGATACTCGAGAAAGAACACCTGCTGTGTTATCTACTAACAGCG
This sequence comes from Lachnospiraceae bacterium, assembly GCA_024698145.1. Taxonomy (GTDB): domain Bacteria; phylum Bacillota; class Clostridia; order Lachnospirales; family Lachnospiraceae; genus CAG-590. The sequence goes on along the minus strand of JAILRO010000035.1, from coordinate 9,114 downwards.
ATAAAACCATTTTTCTCACGTTAATTCCACCTTTCAAAATCACGAAACTGTTTCATATTTTATCAACTATTACAAAGTATGTCAATACATCACTTGTTATCGTGCGTTTAACATCATTTCCATTGTGCCTTCTTATTTCCGGATTCTTTTACATTCTTAATATTCCTATACTCCAGCGCACTTCCTGAACCACTCTTAGCATAGAGCTTGTTGTTCTTAAGAGTAAGTTTGTTAAACTCTGATGATGTGGCCGATGCAATTCTTAACCCGTGCACCACGCCCTTTATAACATTTTTTTGAATTTTTAAATCTCGTTTTTTTATTTTACCGGGCACCTTACCAAATAACACAATTTGACATCCTTTGGCATAAACACCACGACTTGAGGGCGCTTTACTTATCAAAGTATTACCGGTGATTGTAGCATTTGTTGTATTAAATAAAGCAAGTGCCTCACTTGTTACACCCGTAAGTTTACAATCTTTAATAGTAATATTGGTATGAAATTTGTTAAGATATTTGCCTTTATCCTTTGCTGCCCAATTTGCACAAACAGCGCGGCAACCCTGTACAGTACAGCCTATTATTTTGATGTTGTCACATGTACCGCCGTTAGTTCTTTCTTTTGTATCAGTTGCGGTCGACGGTGCAGCGAGGTCTATCTGTATCTGTTCCTGATTAGAGTTTTTTACCGGTTTCCCCAGACACTTAATCTTACAGTTCTTAACAGCGATATTCTTACATGCCACAAACTCCATTGTGTGTCCTTCGTAATTCGACACCTGTATGTCCATATCGGATATTGTTATATCTCTTGAATGACGGATGTGAAAACTTGACGCTCTAAATCCATCTTTTGAAGTTGAACGCCACGTTCCACCTTTGAGTGTAACATTTTGCAAGGATTTATAATTAGGCTCACCAACGGGGCTCATAAAGATAAATGTATCACAATAGATAGTCGCTCCCGTCGCATCAAACTCGACTCCGTCAGAGAGGTAAATCGGTTTTGAAAGATAATAAACACCGCCGTCCTCTAATGTGACCTGACCGGTTTTGTCAAGCTCAGACTGTATTGCCTTAGAGTCTGATTTTAAATTACCAACTACTGTGTCCGGCGCATTTTTTGATGTGACCACACCTGCATTTGCAACATTTACCGGTATCATTGAAAAAGCAACGATTAACATTGCCAATATGTATTTCTTCATAATATAGCCTTCCTCATTAACATTATTTTAATTTAACAAACTTTCAACCACCTTGCACGCTTCCGCAGCATCTTTGGAATAGCCGTCCGCGCCTATCTCGTCGGCGAAACTCTGTGTTATTACCGCGCCACCTATTATAACTTTTACAGGAACCTTTTTTTCCTTAACATACTCAACAAGATCCTTCATTCTCATCATCGTCGTTGTCATCAATGCGGAAAGGGCAATGACTTCCGCTTTCTCATTGATTGCCATATCAACAATGTCTTCCTTAGGCACGTCTTTTCCCATATCTATTACACGGAAACCATAATTACGAAGCATCATCGCAACAAGGTTCTTTCCTATATCATGTATGTCACCTTCGACAGTCGCTATAACTATCGTCGCTTTCTCTTTTCCGGCTTCAGCTTTAGGAAGTAACGGTTCTAGTTCAGATACCGCAAGTTCCATAGCCTCTGCAGATGCAATAAGCTGTGGCAGAAAATATTTCTTCTTATCAAAGAGTATTCCCACTTCATTAATAGCAGGGATTAAATGCTTCTCGATAATATCCTGTGCCTGCATGCCATCACTAAGAGATGCCCTCACATCATCAAGTATCGTTCTCTTGTTACCCTTAAGCACATCCATAAACAGCTGTGACTTGTCGCCGTCAGATGCCTCCGTACCACCTGCATTATCCTTGCCGGTTGTTTTTGATGATACGCTTCCCACAGGTGCTGCAATCTCAGCCATTGGCTTAACATTATTAATGTATGCTACATCAGCCCCCTCTTTGTTCATAAGAAGATCTGAAGCATAAGCCGCATTCATCAAAAGATCCTGCGACGGATTAGCTATCGCCATTGTAAGACCTTTTGAAATTGCCATTGTAAGAAATGCCGTATTAACAAAACCTCTCTCCGGCAGACCAAACGAAATGTTTGAAAGACCGCAGATAGTTGGCAGTTTCTTATCATTTTTACAGTATTCAATAGTCTCTAGAGTTTCTAGGGCAGCATTCTTGTTAGCACCAACCGTTGCAACAAGACCGTCAACAACTATATCCTCATGAGCAAAACCTATTTCCATTGCCTTGTCATATACTATATTAATGATATTCTTCTTTTCCTCTATGTCCTTAGGAAGACCTTCATCCGAAAGCGGAAGAAGAATAAACATTGCACCGTACTTTCTTGCAATAGGAAGAAGTTTTTCTAACTTTTCACTCTCCATTGATATCGAGTTAATAAGTGCACGTCCCGGATAAATTCGCAAAGCATTTTCTATTACATTGACATACGAAGAGTCTATACATAAAGGAAGGCTTACAACACTTGTCACTTCATATATAACCTTCTGCATCATGGCATCCTCATCGATACCGTTCATGCCGACATTTATATCAAGAATGGCAGCACCTTTCTCTTCCTGCTCCTCCGCCATATCGACAACAAGCGAAAGATTATCTTCTCTTAATTGTGCCTGAAGTTTCTTCTTACCTGTCGGATTAATTCTTTCACCTACAACGAAAAATCTTCCGTCTATATCTATATCAAGCAACTGTCTTTCCGATGCAAGCACACGTTTTTTGTTTTTGTTTATTTCAGGGACATCCAAAAGTCTTACTGTTCTTGCAAGTGCAGCAATATGGTCCTTAGTCGTTCCACAACATCCACCTACAATACCGGCTCCCGCTTCAACAAGAGCTCTTCCGTAATCCGCGAACTCTTCCGGCATCATTTCATAAATCGTTTCTCCATCAACAAGCTTGGGCATTCCTGCATTAGGTTTTGCCAGTATCGGAATATTGGCATATTCTCTCATTCTTTCTACAAGAGGAATCATTTTGTCAGGACCTGTTGAACAGTTAACACCAATCGCATCCGCGCCAAGACTTTGAAGAACCACGCACGCAACCGCAGGCTCCGTTCCATAAAGCGTTCTGCCATCCTCATTGTAAGTCATCGACACAATTATAGGTAAATCACAAGTCTCTTTTGCGGCAATAACCGCAGCTCTCGCTTCAGCGAGGCTCATCATTGTTTCCACAACAAGAAGATCAACCTCTGCCTCCACAAGAACTTTAATCTGTTCTTTATATACATCTATAAGTTCCTCAAGAGTGAGTTTTCCAATTGGATATAACTGCTTGCCTGTCATCGTGAGATTACCTGCGATATAGGCACGATATCCGGTTCTTGCAACAGCTTCTTTGGATATTGCAACAAGTTCCTTGTTCATAGACTCAAGCTTATCCTGCAATCCGTATTCTTCCAGCTTGATACGGTTACCCGAGAATGTAGGGGCATAAATGATATTACTGCCGGCATTTATATAATCCATCTGCAGATTAATCATTACGTCCTTATGTTCAAGAATCCATTGCTCCGGACACACACCCGTAGGCATGCCGGCACGCTGTAAGTTCGTACCTGTCGCACCATCCAAAACCAGGATTTTTTGTTTTACCAATGTTGCAAACTGTTCTCTTGTCATTTTGTACTCCTTATTAAAAATACTCGTTTTTGTGCCGACATATAAGAAGCATTTCATACTTCTTAGATAACTCAAAAAACTTCGTTTTTTGAGTTATCTTATCGGGTGAAAACAAATGCCACCTTCGGTGTCGCTTGTTTTCCTTCCGATAAGATACATTATAATACATGACGTGAAATATGCAATGTTCAAATAATCGTACTTGTATATATTTCGGTTAGTGATATAATTAAAGATATTTTTAGTTAATGGGGCTTAGGAGGAAATTATGAAAATCATAATTGTTGGTTGTGGCAAGGTTGGATTCACACTTGCTCAGCAATTAAATGACGAGGGACACGACATAACTCTTATCGACACCAACGAAAGCAAACTCGAAAAAGCGTTGTCACAGCTTGATGTTTTTGCAGTCGCAGGAAATGGTACAACCTTCCGCACACAGCAAGAAGCCGGCATCAAAGAAAGTGATTTATTAATAGCGGTAACAGGCAGAGACGAAGTTAATCTGCTTTGTTGCCTTATTGCAAAGAAATCAGGTAATTGTAATACAATTGCACGTGTACGTAATCCGGAATATTTTGAAGAAATCGGCTATCTACGTGAAGAACTTGGCCTTTCACTTGCGGTCAATCCAGAATATGCGTGTGCAAGAAGCATTGCCAATCTTATAGAAGTTCCAAGTGCGCTTGATATAACATCATTTGCCAAGGGACGAATCAATATGATTCAGATTCAGATTCCGGAAGGATCATTAGTTAATGAAATGTCCGTATATGAGTTTGCCAACAAGGTACACAACAACACTCTTATATGTGCTATTGAGCGAGCACACGAAGTGCTTATTCCGGACGGCAATACAACAATCAAAGCAGGAGACCTTATGTATGTTATAATGCCTCCGTCTGAAATACACCACCTGCTTGCAAAGATAGGTATCAAATCAAAGCCTATCAAATCAGTAATGATAATCGGCGGAAGTATGATATCGTACTACTTAGCAGCAAAATTGCGTGCAGCACATATACAGGTCAAAATTATCGAGCAGAACTTTGAACAGTGTGAGCGATTAAGCGAAGCACTTCCTCATGCGATGATAATACACGGAGACGCATCTGACCGTCAGTTACTTTTAGAAGAAGGTATCGAGGATATGGACGCATTTATATCCCTTACAAACCTTGACGAAGAGAATCTTATCCTTTCACTGTTTGCAAGTAAGGTAAGTGATGCCAAGAAGATAACCAAGGTTGATAAGGTTGCATTTTCGGAGGTTGTTGACGAACTTCCTATCGGAACAATCGCATGTCCCAAAAACATCACGGCAAAAACAATTATTCAATATATTCGTGCGCTTCAGAATTCATACGGAAGTAACATTGAAACTTTGTATCGAATGTTGGACGACAGGGTTGAGGCGCTTGAGTTTGCTATTCGCCAGGAATCAAAAGTTACCAACAAACCGCTTACCGAACTCAAACTCAAAAAGAATCTTCTTGTATGCGCAATTATAAGAGGCAAGGAGATTATCACCCCAAGCGGTAAAGATCAGATAATGCAAGGAGATACCGTAATTGTCGTAACGACCAACAAGGGTCTTACAGATATTAAGGATATACTTGCCTAGAGGAGGAATAATACACAATGAATATTTCAGTGATATTCTATCTGCTGGGCTGGTTGCTTAATACTATTTCAGCCCTCTTGCTATTGCCCTTTGTGGTATCTATTTACTACAAAGAGCCATGTGGAATATATTTTTTAATTTGCTCGCTCATTTATTTTGTAATCGGATTTCTGCTTACAAAGAAACGTCCGAAAAATCAACGTTTCTTCGCCAAAGAAGGTTTTGTCGTAACAGCGCTTAGTTGGATACTGCTTACCATTACCGGCTGTATGCCGTTTTTTTTAAGTGGTGAGATTCCCTCACTAACAAATGCAATGTTTGAGTGTATATCCGGTTTTACAACAACCGGTGCATCGATACTTAATAATGTCGAAGGCTTGTCCCGCTGCATGAACTTTTGGCGTTGTTTCATACAGTGGATTGGAGGTATGGGTGTTTTAGTATTTATGCTTGCCCTCATACCACTTACAGGTGGTCAGGATTTATATCTTATGAAAGCTGAAAGCCCGGGCCCAAATGTCGGAAAACTTGCACCCAAAGTAAGAAAAACTGCATACTACCTGTATTCAATATATTTCGCACTTACAATGGCCGAAATAATATCTCTTTTTATCGCAGGTATGCCTTTGTATGATGCAGTTTGTACTTCATTTACAACCACCAGTACCGGAGGATTTGGTGTTAAAAGCACCTCAATTTGCGAGTATTCACACGCTATACAATACGTAATGTGCGTGTTCCTGTTCCTGTCTGGAATGAACTATAACTTCTTCTTCCTTGCATGGATTAAACGATTTAAAGAAGCATTTTCAATGGAAGAAATCAAAGGATATGTTGCATTCTTTTGGATATCAGTCCTGCTTATTACAGTAAACTTACTAAATAACGGATTAGGACTTGAAGAAGGTTTTAGACATTCATTTTTCCAGGTTGGTTCTATAATTACAACCGCAGGATTCTCAAGCACAGACTTTGACTTGTGGCCTGCATTTTCAAAAACAATATTGGTAATGCTCATGCTTATCGGTGGTTGTGCCGGTAGTACATGCGGTGGTATCAAAGTATCAAGAATAATGATATATTGGAAAACAGTTAAAAAAGAAGTTTCTCAGTTATGCCACCCAAGAAACGTTAAGATAATTCAGATTGACGGAAAGCCTATTCCACATAACATACTGCGTTCCGCCAACAATTTCTTCATTGTATATATTATGATGTTTGCGATATCAACATTACTTATAAGTATTGACGGCTTCGACCTTGAAACAAACTTTACCGCTGTTGCATCAGCAATCGGTAACATTGGTCCCGGTCTTGCACTTGTAGGACCTACCAAGAACTTTGATCTGTATTCTAACTTTTCTAAGTTTGTACTTATGTTTGATATGTTAGCCGGACGACTTGAGTTGTTCCCGTTACTTGTTCTTCTCTCTCCATCAACATGGAGAAAACATTAAAATAAATACACCCCCTGTCAATGACAGAGGGTGTATATTTTTTTAATTATTTAATCAATGTAATTCCACCGATAAGTGGTACCGGCTTCTCTTCTTCATTGATTGCTGCAATAAGACCCATAATCCAGCATACGAAAATGAATATCATCCAAATCTGTCCTACACATGGAATAACTCCAAGAAGTCCAAAAAGGAAAATAACAAGTGCCTGGTTAACATGGAATCTTGCGCCGTCCTTATCACCTGCAACCAATGCAATGATAAGACCGATTAATGTGATATATGCAACAATACCTGTAGTTCTAGCATCCATTGTATAAATCTCCTTAATATTAGAATTTGCCAGCCTTAGCTGCCTCTTCAACAGAAACTGCAACTGCAACAGTCATACCAACCATAGGGTTGTTACCTGCACCGATAAGACCCATCATCTCAACGTGAGCAGGAACTGATGAAGAACCTGCGAACTGTGCATCTGAATGCATACGTCCGAGTGTATCTGTCATACCGTATGAAGCAGGACCTGCTGCCATGTTATCAGGGTGAAGTGTACGTCCTGTACCACCACCTGAAGCTACTGAGAAGTACTTCTTACCCTTCTCTGTACACTCTTTCTTGTAAGTACCTGCAACTGGATGCTGGAATCTTGTAGGGTTAGTTGAGTTACCTGTGATAGATACGTCAACGCCTTCCTTCCACATGATAGCAACACCTTCAGGAACTGAGTTAGCACCGTAGCAGTTAACCTTAGCACGAAGTCCCTCTGAATATGACTTTCTAAATACTTCCTTTACTTCATTAGTATATGGATCGTACTCTGTCTCAACAAATGTGAATCCGTTGATACGTGAAATAATCTGAGCTGCATCCTTACCAAGACCGTTAAGAATAACTCTAAGAGGTTTCTGACGAACCTTGTTTGCTTTCTCTGCGATACCGATAGCACCCTCAGCAGCAGCAAATGACTCGTGACCTGCAAGGAAACAGAAACACTCTGTCTCTTCCTCTAATAACATCTTTCCAAGGTTACCATGTCCAAGACCAACCTTACGTGTGTCTGCAACAGAACCAGGAATACAGAATGCCTGAAGACCCTCTCCGATAGCAGCAGCTGCCTCTGAAGCCTTCTTACATCCCTTCTTAATTGCGATAGCTGCACCTACTGTGTAAGCCCAGCATGCGTTCTCAAAACAGATAGGCTGTATACTCTTAACCTGATTATATACATCCAATCCAGCGTCCTTAGTAATCTTCTCTGCTTCTTCAATAGAGGAGATACCGTAGCTGTTTAAAACTTTGTTAATCTGATCAATTCTTCTTTCATATGATTCAAATAATGCCATTTAACCGTTACCTCCTTCTTATTTGTCAATCTCTTTGTCTGTACGTGGATCGATAAGCTTAACAGCATCATCAACTCTTCCGTACTGACCGCATGATTTCTCATATGCTGTGTTAGGATCATCACCCTTCTTGATGAAATCAGTCATCTTACCAAGGTTGACAAACTTGTAACCGATGATGAGGTCTTCAGCATCTAATGCAATTGCTGTAACATATCCCTCTGCCATCTCTAAGTAACGAGGTCCCTTCTTAAGAGTACCGTACATTGTACCAACCTGTGAACGGAGGCCCTTACCAAGATCCTCAAGACCTGCTCCAACCGGAAGACCATCCTCTGAAAATGCACTCTGTGAACGACCATATACAATCTGTAAGAATAATTCTCTCATAGCAGTATTGATAGCGTCACAAACAAGGTCAGTATTAAGACCTTCCATTACTGTAAGTCCCGGAAGAATCTCAGCTGCCATAGCTGCTGAATGAGTCATACCTGAACATCCAATAGTCTCTACCAATGCCTCCTGAATAATTCCTTCCTTAACGTTAAGTGTAAGCTTGCAGGCTCCCTGCTGAGGTGCACACCAACCAATACCGTGTGTGAAACCGGAAATATCCTTAACTTCCTTTGCCTGAACCCACTTTGCCTCCTCAGGTATTGGTGCACAACCATGATGCACGCCCTGAGCAACCGGACACATGTTTTCTACTTCCTGTGAATAAATCATGTTGAAACTCCTTTCAATAATAGATTAAGACGACATTCTTCCTTTGTAAATGAACCTTTGGAATAAAACATCGCAACTAGATATATTCTCTCATATCTTAAGAAAAAAATCTAGTCCTAATTTATGCTTTTTTGCTGTTTAATGCACTTTTATCCCTAACAAACGCGTATAGATTATCAGATGTATGAATATCCTGTATCCAGGTGAAACGCACTAAGAGGTTGTAGGTATGCCGACTACACTTTCTTATAATACGCGACCGGCTATGGATT
>JAILRO010000051.1 GCA_024698145.1 Lachnospiraceae bacterium | reverse complement strand
GGTAAGACAGTAGCAATTTCAGGTTCAGGTAACGTTGCTATCTATGCTACAGAGAAGGCTCAACAGCTTGGAGCTAAGGTTGTTACAGTTTCAGATTCAACAGGTTGGATTTATGATCCAGAAGGAATCGATGTAGCACTTCTTAAGGAAGTAAAGGAAGTTAAGCGTGCACGTCTTACAGAGTATGCAGCAGCTCGTTCATCAGCTGAGTATCATGCTAAAGAGAATGGTGAGCACGGTGTATGGCAGTACGAGGTAGATATCGCTCTTCCATGTGCTACACAGAACGAGCTTGATATCGAGGATGCTAAGATGCTCGTTGCTAACGGCGTTCAGTACGTAGCAGAGGGTGCTAACATGCCTACAACAATTGAAGCTACAGAGTATTTCCAGGCAAACAATGTACCATTTGTTGGTGGTAAGGCTGCTAATGCAGGTGGTGTTGCTACATCAGCACTTGAGATGAGCCAGAACTCAGAGAGACTTTCATGGAGCTTCGAAGAGGTTGATGCTAAGCTTAAGAACATCATGGTTGGTATCTACCACAACATTGATGATGCAGCTAAAGAGTACGGTATGGAAGGCAACTATGTTGCAGGTGCTAACATTGCCGGATTCAAGAAGGTTGTTGAGGCAATGATCGCTCAGGGCGTTTGCTAATTAAAAATAATAGTGATATTATATATAGAACCCGTCATAGGAAACTACGGCGGGTTCTTTTGTGTTTTGTTAGAATATGGAGGTGGCTGATGAACAGATTCTGTTGAATGAACCGGGAGTTACTGTTTCATATTTAAATAATATTGACAATTCCAAACAGCTCAAAAACGCAGCTTATTCTGATACACTCAAAGACCAATGTAGATGATAAGAACGAAAAAAATAGTGGAGTTCGTAAGTGCCATATAAGGTGATACAAAGTGTTAACTGAGTATTCATAATTAGAGACGACTTGTATTTGCGACAGTTAATGTTTTGTGGTATTATATATCTTGCACTTCTATGTGCAGGGTATGTAATACCATTTTTATTTTTACAGAAAGATTGAGGTTTTGGAACATGGATATTAACAAGGTTATAGCATCGGAGCTTGGAATTAAAGTCAGTCAGGTTGAGGCGACAGTTAAGCTTATTGATGAGGGCTCCACTATACCGTTTATTGCACGATATAGAAAAGAAGTTACAGGTTCGTTAAATGATGAGATTCTTCGTGACTTATACGAGAGACTTAATTATTTGAGAAATCTTGAAGAACGTAAGGAGACTGTTATTGCTTCAATAGCAGAGCAGGAGAAACTTACACCTGAACTTGAAAAGCAGATAAGAGATGCAATGACACTTGTTGCAGTTGAGGACTTATATCGCCCGTATAAGCAGAAGAGAAGAACGCGTGCAACTATTGCCAAGGAGAAAGGTCTTGAAGGACTTGCCAATATCATTTACCTTCAAATGACAACAACTCCGATTGAGGAAGAGGCAAAAGCGTATCTTTCAGACGAAGAGGGCAAGGAGGTTCCTACTGTTGAGGATGCAATCAACGGTGCACTTGATATAATTGCCGAGAACATAGCAGATGTTGCAGACTATCGTACTTATATAAGAGATATCACATTTAAAGAAGGCAGAATCGTTACGGTTGCCAAGGATGCAGAGGCATCTTCCGTGTATGAGATGTATTATGATTTCTCGGAGCCGATTAGTAAGGTAGCGGGATATAGAGTACTTGCAATTAACAGAGGTGAGAAAGAGAAATTTATCACGGTTAAAATTGAGGCACCTGAAGAGAGAATAATCGGTTATCTTGAAAAGCAGGTAATCGTCAAAGATAATCAATATACTAATGATTTGTTAAAGAGAGTTATTGAGGATAGTTACAAGAGACTTATTGCGGGTGCTATTGAACGTGAGATAAGAAGTGATTTGACAGAGAAGGCTGAAGATGGTGCAATCACTGTATTTGGCAAGAACCTAAAGCAGCTTCTTATGCAGCCACCAATCGCAGGACATGTTGTACTTGGTTGGGATCCTGCATTCCGTACGGGTTGTAAGCTTGCTGTTGTAGATGCAACAGGTAAGGTGCTGGATACGATTGTCATTTATCCTACAGAGCCACAGAAGAAGATTGCGGAGTCTAAGAAGATTGTTCACGGACTGATTAAGAAGTACGGAATAACACTTATATCAGTTGGAAATGGTACCGCTTCAAGAGAGTCAGAACAGATTATTGTTGAGCTTTTAAAGGAGATTCCTGAAAAGGTTTCTTACATTATAGTTAATGAGGCAGGTGCTTCGGTATATTCTGCAAGTAAGCTTGCAACAGAAGAGTTCCCTAATTTTGATGTGGGACAGCGAAGTGCAGCATCTATTGCAAGACGTTTGCAGGATCCGCTTGCAGAGCTTGTTAAGATTGATCCGAAGTCTATCGGTGTCGGACAGTATCAGCATGATATGAACCAGAAGAAACTCGGTGAAGCACTTACCGGCGTCGTTGAGGATTGTGTTAACAAGGTTGGTGTAGATCTTAATACTGCATCTGCATCTTTGCTCGAATACGTATCCGGTGTTTCAAAGCCGATTGCAAAGAATATTGTTGCGCACCGTGAAGAGAATGGAAAGTTTACGAACCGCAAGCAGCTTCTTAAAGTTGCCAAGTTAGGTCCGAAAGCTTATGAGCAGTGTGCGGGATTTATGCGTATAATGGATGGTGATAATCCACTTGATTTCACAAGTGTCCATCCGGAAAGTTATGAAGCCGCAACCAATCTTTTGAAGAAACTTGGCTATTCGTTAAATGATATAACAAGTCAGGGACTTGTAGGATTGTCGCTTATGGCAAAAGACAGAAGCAAACTTGCTGCTGAACTTGGTATTGGTGAATTAACATTAGATGATATAATCAAAGAACTTGAGAAACCGGCAAGAGATCCTCGTGCTGATATGCCGGCCCCGATTCTTCGTACAGATGTTATGGAGATGGAAGATCTTACAGAAGGAATGGTTCTTAAGGGAACAGTTCGAAATGTAATAGATTTTGGAGCGTTTGTTGATATCGGAGTTCATCAGGACGGATTAGTTCATATATCACAGCTTACCAACAAAAAGTTTATTAAGCATCCGCTTGAGGTTGTCAGTGTTGGTGATATTGTAGAGGTAAAAGTACTTTCAGTTGACCTTAAGAAGAAGAGAATACAGTTATCAATGATTCTGTAGTGATTAGGAGAGAAAGATGTCAGATAAAGTTGAGACGCATAATGAAGAATTAGATATTAATGAGTTAGATGGTATCCGTTTCTCGGTACAGATGACATGGAAAGAAATATACAAGTTCACAATGAGGCATAATTACTTCAGTCTTGCAGGATTTATCGGTACTTTTTTGTCGGTGGCTGCATTGGTGATTCTGATTGTATATTTTGGACAGTTAAGTGATAGAGACAAAACTGTTCTGACGATTGTTGCTATATGGTTTTTGGTGTTCCTACCGGTTAGATTGTTGTTTAGATCAAAGACACAGGTTAAACTTTCAAAAGCTTATGCAAAACCACTTAACTATATTGTCGGAGAGAAAGGTATTACGGTTTCCCAGGATGAGGAAAGCCAGACGATTGAGTGGGGGCTGCTTTACAAGATTGTTGAAACAAAATCGCAGTACATTGTATATAGTAATCGTATTAATGCGTTTATTTTTCCGAAGAATAGCATCGGTGAGCAGGCAGATGAACTTGGTAATGTTATGGCGAATTACGTAAAAGGAAAAAGCGTTAAACTTTGTGGTGGAATGAAAAAACGCAAGGCGTGATAATAAGCGCGACATGATTGGAGAAACAAATGGAAAAACAAGACAACATAGAATTTGAAAGTTTATGTCCTGATGACACATTTGAATTTGCAAAAAAACTTGGTGCGCAGGTGGCTGCCGGAGATGTTCTTTGCCTAAACGGTGATTTGGGAGTTGGCAAGACACTGTTTTCACAGGGATTTGCAAAAGGGTTGGGTGTTGAAGAATATGTCAACAGCCCGACATTTACAATCGTACAAGAGTATGAAGGCAAAGACGATAGACATCTGACTTTGTATCATTTTGATGTGTATAGAATCGAAGATTCTTATGAGATGGACGAAGTCGGATTCACTGATATGATATACGGTGAAGGCGTGTCGCTTATAGAATGGGCCAATATGATTGAAGATATACTACCGGATAGATACACAAAAGTCACAATCAGCAAAGATTTGGAAAAAGGTTTTGACTATAGAAAAATAACAGTTGAAGCCATACGATAAGCTTTTGTGACACTTTTGGTTTTGGAAAATGGAGGATATTACGCATGAGAATTCTTGCTGTAGATAGTTCGGGTCTTGTCGCTTCGGTTGCTATTGTTGAAGACGACAACCTGATTGCAGAATACACGGTTAATTATAAGAAAACACACTCACAAACATTACTTCCGATGCTTGATGAGATTGTGAAAATGACAGAGGCGGATTTAAAAGATGTTGATGCTATTGCAGTTGCCAAGGGACCGGGTTCATTTACCGGGTTAAGAATAGGTGCGGCAACCGTCAAAGGTCTTTCATTTGCACTTGATAAGCCGGTTATTGGTGTGCCGACAGTTGAAGGACTTGCGATGAATCTTTATGATAGTAAAGCATTGATATGTCCGATTATGGATGCAAGAAGGAATCAGGTGTACACAGGTTTGTACAGATTTCAGGATCACACATTACAGGTTGTAAAGGATCAACTGCCGATAGCAGTTGATGAACTTATTGATACACTTAACCTTCTTGGTGAGGAGGTTGTATTCCTTGGAGACGGTGTTCCTGTGTATGAGTCGATTATCAAGGAGAAGATAAAGGTGCCGTATTCTTTTGCACCTGCGCACGTTAACAAACAGAGGGCAGCTGCAATCGCTGTTCGTGGTATGGAATATTTTAAGAGCGGCATTTATGAAAATGGTGATGATTTTGCACCGGAGTATCTTCGCGTTTCGCAGGCAGAACGTGAAAGGGCAGCGAAGCAGAGTACTCTTTTGTAGTTTTTGAGGTGTGCTGTTATGGTAATAATCAAGCCTTTGAAATATGAATACTGCGAGCGAGTGTATGAAATTGCAAGGGACGGACTTCCCGAACATTGGTCACTCGATGGTGTACGAGATGTTTTGAAGTACGACAACAATATATATTATGTAGCAATTAACACAACCAATGAAGATTGCATTGATGATAATCCGGACATAATAGGTTTTGGCGGAATAATGACCGTTGCTGATGAGGCGGAATTGCTCAATATCGCTATTGATGAGAGGGAAAGAGGCAAAGGAATTGCTTCTATAATAATGAAACAATTGTTAAATGATGCAAAATCGAGGGACTGTGTTCGTATGCTTCTTGAAGTGAGAAGCAAGAATGATGCTGCAAGACATTTATATAGGAAGTTGGATTTTAGCGAACTTACGGTGAGAAAGAATTATTATTCGAATCCGTCCGATGATGCGGTGATAATGGAAAGAAAGCTTTAGTGGTTGATATAATCATAAAAAGGCTGTAAGATATATTATAGGTAATTTGGAAAGGAAATAAACAATGGTAGATGTGTGTCTTTTGGGTACAGGCGGTATGATGCCGTTGCCGTATCGTGCACTTACATCGTTGATGGTAAGATACAATGGAATGAGTGTTTTGATTGATTGTGGCGAGGGAACCCAGACGTCGATTAGACAGCAGGGTTGGAGTGTTAAGCCGATAGATGTCATCTGCTTTACCCACTACCATGCAGATCATATAAGCGGATTGCCGGGGCTTTTGCTTACACTTGGCAACAGTGACAGAACGGAACCGGTAACGATGATAGGACCGAAAAGATTACAGAAAGTCGTGGATTCATTACGCGTGATTGCTCCGGGACTTCCATTTGAAATCAAATACATTGAACTTCAAGACGATGAGGAATCATTTACTTTCAATGGCCTCAGGATAAATGCTTTCAAGGTTAATCACAACGTAACTTGCTATGGTTACAGCTTAGAGGTTGACCGTGCGGGACGTTTTGATGCGGCTAGAGCGAAGGAGCAGAATATCCCGTTAGAGTTTTGGGGAAGACTTCAAAAGGGCGAGACAATTACTGAAGGCGACAATATATATACTCCGGATATGGTACTTGGAAAGGCGCGAAAAGGAATTAAACTGACGTATTGTACAGATACAAGACCTACAGACAGAATATTGGATAATGCTATGGGTTCTGATTTGTTCATTTGCGAGGGCATGTATGGGGAGTCTGAAAAAGAAGCCAAAGCAAGAGAGAACAAGCACATGATGATGTGTGAGGCGGCGCGCATTGCGACCGATGCCAAGGTATCGGAACTGTGGTTGACGCATTTTTCACCGTCTCTTGTGAAGCCACAGCAATATAAGGATAAGGTGGATGCAATATACCCGGGGACGGTTATACCGAAAGACAGGTACACGCGAATAATTAATTTTGAGGAGGATGACGCATGAATAAGAAAAAAGGATCAAAAAGCTTAATCATTTTTATGGTTGTTCTCGTTGTACTCGTCTTGGGCTTTTATGTGATTTCAAGTAATCGTACATCCTCAAGAAAGAAAGATACAAACATGACAGAGGTGGAGAAGCTTCTTAATTATAATTTTGATGAGAACTATCCCAAAACAGTCAGAGAAGTGGTTAAGTTACATTGCAGATATATGAAATGTGCATATAACGAAGGCTTTACCAAAGAAGAGTTGTACACGGTTAACAAGAATGTTCGTGAGATTATGGACGCGGAATTGCTTTCATGTAATACAGAAGAAGCTCAATTAAAAGGTCTTGAGGATGATATACAGTTTTACAAGGACAATAAGCAAAAGTATGTCAATTACACTTTGGCAGAAGCAAGTCAGATTAAATACAACAAAGAGGATGGCGTGGAGTATGCCCGAATTAAAGTGGGGATTACTTTGCGTGTTGATTCCGCAACAGTTAAGGGAGATCAGGAATATCTTCTTCGAAAAGATGATGTAGGCAACTGGAAAATCCTTGGATGGCAGGCAGACAAGAGTTCTGTTTCGGCGACAACTGCGGAATAGGAAGGGGCATTAGTTAAATTGACAAATGATACATATATATTGGCGATAGAATCATCATGTGACGAAACCGCAGCAGCGGTAGTCAAGAATGGCAGAGAGGTCTGTTCCAATATCATTTATTCTCAAATTGAATTACACAAATTATACGGAGGCGTTGTTCCCGAGATAGCCTCAAGAAAACATATAGAAAAGGTCAATCAGGTTGTAAGACAGGCTTTGGTTGAAGCGGACAAAACCATTGACGATATTGATGCGGTTGCGGTTACATACGGACCGGGACTGGTGGGCGCACTTTTGGTTGGAGTCTCTCAGGCAAAGGCACTTGCATACGTTTCGGGAAAACCTCTTGTCGGGGTTCATCATATCGAAGGACATATTGCAGCTAATTATATAGAAAATAAAGATTTGGAACCGCCTTTTATATGTCTTGTTGTATCGGGTGGACATACCCATCTTGTCAAGGTTGCGGATTATGACAAGTTTGAAATAATAGGTATGACCAGAGATGATGCGGCAGGTGAAGCATTTGACAAGGTGGCGCGCGCAATAGGGCTTGGATATCCGGGTGGACCGAAGGTGGACGCACTTGCCAAAGAAGGTAACAGGGAAGCAATAGCATTCCCGAGAGCCAAGGTCGATGGTAATGAGTTCGATTTTAGTTTCAGTGGTTTGAAATCAGCAGTTCTTAATTATCTTAATCAATGTGAAATGAAACAGATTGAGGTTAACAGAGCTGATGTTGCAGCATCATTTCAGTACGCGGTTACGGATGTGCTTACACAGCATGCCATACACGCTGTCAAAGAATCGGGTCTTAACAAGCTTGCAATTGCAGGTGGAGTTGCATCTAATTCATCTTTGCGCGAAGGTATAGCCGAAGCATGTGCAAAAGAGGGTATATCATTTTACCATCCGTCCCCTATATTTTGTACAGATAATGCGGCCATGATTGGCGTTGCAGGATACTACAATTATATCAAGGGCGTGAGAAGTGGTTGGGATTTGAATGCTGTTCCTAACTTGAAACTTGGTGAGAGGTAATAAGCTGACGATTGTAAGAAAGGATTCGTTATGTACAAGGACAAACGTTTTGCTGCCATAGTTCTGGCGGCGGGAACCGGAAGCAGAATGAAATCAGATAAACCCAAACAATACATGGACCTCGGAAACAGGGAGGTCCTATATTATTCCCTGGCAGCATTTTCGAAGAGTGTGGTTGATGAGATAATACTCGTAGTCGGAGAAAATGATATCGAGTTTTGCAGGGAAAAGTTTGTTGATGAATATGGATTTTCAAAAATATCGAAGATTGTTCCGGGTGGAAGCGAGAGATATCTCTCCGTGCAGAATGGACTAGGCGCTGTGACGGAGGCAGATTACGTAATGATACACGATGGGGCAAGACCGTGTATTACTGAAACACTCATAACTAATCTTATGGATGAGGTTATTATAAATGACGCCTGCACTTTGGGTGTTCCGGTCAAGGATACAATCAAAGTGGTTGATGCCAATAATGTAGGGGTAAGCACTCCTGACAGAAAAACGTTATGGCAGGTTCAGACACCACAGTGTTTTGTATATGAAGAAATAAAAAGTGCGTATGCTTGTATGCAAAAGGAACTTGAAAAATATGGACAAGCCGATATAAACATAACGGATGACACTATGATAATGGAGAGATTCTACAACCGAAAATCCAAGCTTATTATGGGTGATTACCGCAATATAAAAATCACTACACCCGAGGATATTAGCGTCGCAAAAATTTTTTTGGAAATTTAGAAAAAAAGTTGTTGACACAGACATAAGTTAGTGTTAATATAGTCAATGTCGCTGACGAGAGAACATATAGTCAGATATACGGAGAGGTATCGAAGAGGTCATAACGAGGCGGTCTTGAAAACCGTTTGTCCGCGAGGGCACGTGGGTTCGAATCCCACCCTCTCCGCTTATTCTTGATAAGTATCAAGAATGTAAGCTGAGAAGCAAAATGAACCTTACAAAATTGAATGATAATTAAACAACGAAACAACCCTGAAATTCTTTTAAGATTTTCAATTGAACGTATAGTTCAAACAGTAATTACGGGATTGATTTTTAGCCAGCGATGGCGAATGAGATCTCAGGAAACAAACTTTAAT
>JAILRO010000015.1 GCA_024698145.1 Lachnospiraceae bacterium | reverse complement strand
TATTATAAGAAAGTGTAGTCGGCATACCTACAACCTCTTAGTGCGTTTCACCTGGATACAGGATATTCATACATCTGATAATCTATACGCGTTTGTTAGGGATAAAAGTGCATTAAACAGCATGATATAAGAAAGGAAAGTGAATATGGAGAAAATAGAATTTGCATGTGAGACAACAGAAGTACATAAAGATCTGCTTGAGATTGTGGAGCGTACAATGCCTGAAGAAACAGAATTGTATGATCTTGCAGAGCTTTTTAAGGTGTTTGGAGATTCGACAAGAATAAGAATATTGTTTGTTCTTTTGCAGGCGGAGGTTTGCGTGTGCGATCTTGCAACAGTTCTTAATATGAACCAGTCAGCAATATCACACCAGTTGAGAATTCTTAAGCAGAATAAACTTGTGAAAGCAAGACGAGATGGAAAATCAATATTCTATTCTTTGGCAGATGAACATGTTAAGACAATAATTGCCATGGGACAGGAGCATATTGAGGAAGATATTGGGTGAGAAATATGAAGTTGACTGAATTGAGGGATGATATAACCAAAGGTTTTGTTGGTGATTTTCAAAATGAGAAAATTAACCAGGATCAATATTCGACATTTTATTACCCAAAGTGGCCGAAGTTTATGAAGTTTTCGGTGGATAGATATAAAGTTGCAGGGTTTGGTCATTACATGACAATGCATACAAAAGGACCATTTGGTATGGAATTGTTGACGACAGCATTTATGCCGGGAGAAGGTGGTTCTGTTCCTTTCCTACTTATAGACATCATGACAGTCGGTAAGAAAAGAACGGTCTTTGTTGAGTATTATGATTGTACGTCAGATGATAACGAGTATAAGGAACTTATGACAGTTCATCAAAAGTATTGTGACTTGCCTGAATATGACGAAAAACCTAAATGGTATGTTGGAGAAAGGCATGCTGCATCTTTGATAAAGTGTGGTGGAGAGGCAGAGGATACGAAGTTACAAGATATGGTAAATGAGTCAGTCAAAGCCTATGTCAAAGATGTGAAAAGTGCCGATATCAAAGAGGATAATCTGTCAGGACTTATTAAGTTCCGAGACAGAATGATTTATGAGGGCAACCCTTCGTCAGCTGTTCTTTCAAAGGTTTTCGGTGAAGAAGGTGCGGAAACTTTCTTTAAGAAATGCGTTATGCCATTAAAAGAAGATATGTGAAAACAAGCCGGCTAGGATATTTCCTAAGCCGGTATTATTGCAGATATTACCAACCAGATAAAATCTCTTTCAGAGAAATCAAAAGTTAATACAGAGGAGATTACACAGGGAACAGAAGCTGTTACAACAGCGGGAGATACATTTGCAGGCATTTTCCATGACCTTGACAATGCAGGAATACCATAGAAGATATGATTGGAATGATGAATGATGTCAATGATATTGCTGCTACGGTAGTTGCTATTTCAGAGGAGCAGTCAGCAAGCTCTATCGAAGTAAGCCAGAACGTAGAACTTGTGGCAACATCAGCTGTTGCTGTTGCAAATGAGAGTCATGAGGTTGATCAAAATGCACAGATAGTTGCAGAATCTTCGAACCGTATTGATGAGTTTATCAGCAGATTCAAAATTGATTAAGGTTAAATTATAAAAGGGGTTACAAAGAAGTGCTCACGTCATTATGATGTGGGCGCTTTTTTAGTCTTTTGTGTGAGACATTATATCGGTTATATCACAGTCTAATATATTACAGAATGTATCTATCGTATGGGTGCTTACATATTCGTTTCTTTTTAATCTCGTTATTTGGGCGGGACTTATACCGTATTTCTTAATGAGGGTATATTGTGACACTCCTTTTTCTTTCATTGTTTCCCATAATTTATCATAAACGATCAATTGTAAACACCACCTTTCCATTGAATAATAACCAAATGTGGTGTATAATGATATTTACCGAAATCGGTTAATAACGGTATTCGGTAAATATATACGTATTGGAGGATTCGATATGAAGACTATGAAACAGAAGATTTTTTTGATTCTAATGCTTACCATAAGTGTGAGTTTTGGAGCGCTATGGCAAGGTAAAGGAGTACTTGCCGGGACGTTGACAGAAAGTAGTGGAAGTTGTGGCGAAAATTGTACATATACTTTTGACAGCAAAACCGGTACGGTTACTATTAGTGGAACAGGTGAATGTAGTTTTAGTTCAGGTTGTTATGACAATATTGTGAATGTTGTTATAGAAAATGGTGTGACGAGTATAGGGGAATGGGCGTTTGATGGTTGTACAGGATTGACAAGTATAACTTTGCCAAATAGTGTGACGAGTATAGGAGATTGTGCGTTTTTTGGATGCAAAGGATTAACGAGTATAACATTGCCAGATAGTGTGAAAAGTATAGGAGAAAGTGCGTTTTCTGGATGTACAGGATTAACAAGTATAACTTTGCCGAATGGTGTAACGAGTATAGGGAGAAGCGCGTTTTCTGGATGTGAAGGATTAACAAGTATAACTTTGCCAGATAGTGTTACAAGCGTAGGTGAATATGCATTTCCTTCATACCAAAACTTTTTGATTTATTGTAGTGATAAGTTGAAAGCAGATGCTACCTTTAAAGAAAACTATAAGGATTATTGGGTGATAAGTCCTTCGTCGAAAGTTGTTGAAGAGAATATAGGACAGAACCTAAAAGCAACAATTGATTCTAATACATTTACGATTACAGTGGATGGTAAAGGAGGTGTATATAGTGATTATAGATGGCCTTACTATTTACAGTTCTATATAAAAAATGTTGTAATTAATGCAGATATGGATATTTTAGACAGATTATCGTTTGTAAATTATAAAAAAATAGAAACAGCTACATTCGATGAAGGGTCAAAAGGAATTCCAGCGCAGCTTTTTTATGGTTGTTCCAACTTGAAAACATTTATAATTCCAAAGACTATAAAATATATTGATTTAGCTGCGTTTTATAATTGTAGTAGTTTGAAAGAATTAATAATTCCAGAGGGTGTGAAATCCATTGTACCTACAACTTTTTCAGGTTGTACCAGCCTTGAAAAGTTAACAATCCCGGAAAGTGCTAAACAAATTAGTAAAGATGCCTTTGAACATTGTGATAAACTGACTATTTATTGTGTTAAAGGTTCTGCTGCTGAAAAGTTCGCAAAAACAAATAATATTAAGTACGTTTCAGTAAAATCAACAAACAAAAAAACAAAATACAATATAAAGAATAAGAAAACATACAAAAAAACACAAACGATTAAGATTTCTGATGCAGACAAAATTGATACAATTACGCTAAATGGACGACCTGTTAAAGTAAAGTCAGGCGTAAAGAGTTTCTCATTTAAATTATCAAAGTATAAGAAGAGTCTTTTGAAAAAGAAGAAGTTTAATATTCTGGTCGTTACTGACTTGAAGGGCGTAGAAAACACAATAAAGTTCAAAGTTAAATAATTGATGGTTATGTAGCGGGGAAATTATAAAAGATAATAATTCTATCCCGCTACATTGTTAGGCATTAACAAGGAATATATAAAGGATGGTGTGAATGGATTATTTAAATGATGAAGTAATAAAAGGATTTTCGGAAGATGAGAAAAAACGTCTTTTTGATGATATTATGGATATGTATTTTCATAGAAACTTCGGGACCATAAGTAAAACTGATTTTGAAACCTACATTTTCTCGTATTATATCGAACATCTTTTAGACAATGATTTACCATATGATGATTATACATTAGGAAAGGATTTGGGTATAACGCAATCGAAAGTCAGAAGCCTTAAAGAGAGAAAAGAGTTGAGATATCCAAGGAAAGAATATAATTGGAAAAAATCATTTTTGGAATATGCTCAAAATGCAAAGTATGATGAAGTAAAACATTTGGTAAAATTTATTATTCCGGATGTTAATGTAATTAAGGACGCACGTAATTTTTTTGAAATCAATAATCAGTACGATGAATATCAATTGAATCCTAAATTATTTCAGTGCCGAGCAGATGCGTTCTTGGAAATAGGAAGAATGCTTGCAGAAGAGGAGCATGTAACTTTTGATAATAGTATTAATAAAAATCAATTAAAGAAAATCTTGGATGATCCTGATATCAGTGAACAGGATAAAAAGTTAGCGAGCGAGTTTTTCAAAGAGGCATCACTTGATGGGTTGAAGGAAATACTTATCAATTGTAGCAAAGAAGTAATCTTAATGGTTCTAGAGTCGCTATTCCCGCAAGCTGGTCATTTAAAGACAATATTGAATATTATTCAAAATGCGTTGAATCGATAAAAGTTGAGGTGAATATTAGTTGCATATCACCGAGAGATACCACTAACAGTGAAGAGAAAAAAAAGAAACGGGCAACCCTTTGGAATCGTGAGATTTTACTTGAAAAAAACCCGTTTCTTTTTGTATGCTAACCGAGTTGTGTGCGTTTGTCAACAATAATTTGAAATTGTTGACATACAATTTATTTGGTAATAAAATCCGTAAAATAGGATATATATGGACAACGTTGCAGAGTTCATTTGCTAGGAGGAATCATTTATGAAGAAAACTAAAGATTATGATAATACGTTTAAGTCATTGAAGGTGAAACACAAAAGGTTGTTTATCACATGTATTAACGAAGCATTTAATAAGGCTTACCCGTTGAATGCGGAGGTTGAAGTGCTTCCATCAGAAGGTTTATAGTTAATCTTACTGAATCGAAGGGAAAAGATATCGAAGAAAGAGATAATGATTTTTTTATACGGATTGAGAATGATTATTATCTGATTGAATGCCAAAGTTATGATGGATTATTCATATACATACCGTTTTACATTATCCGTTATGAGAAGGAATTATCTACCGAAAATAATTATGAAAAAGCTATAGAAGACCTTGAATTTCTGTATGATGGAATGCTACAATGGAAAAAAGATAACGGATTGGACGGCACGAGATGACTATAAGAGACAAAATATTTGACAAATTAGCTGAACTTAATATGACGCAGAAAGAGTTTTCAAAAAGAACCGGAATTCCTGAAACGACAGTCAGTGACTGGAAGAAGAAGAAAACTAATCCAACGTCTGAAAAGATAATGATTATATGTAAGGTATTAGATGTAACACCGGAGTGGCTGTTAAGCGGAGTAGAGTTACATGGAACAAGAAGCAATCCTGCGGAGATATATGCGGTTGATGCGAAGACCGATGCCGGCGAATTGCTTGAAACATATAATTCCCTTGATGCAGCGATGCAGGCAAGATTATTAGGGTATGCACAAGCACTTAAGAATATGAAAGAAGATATATGAATAACGGGGTAAAATGAAGATGAAGGACAGAGTATTTCATATAGGCGTAATGATTGGAAATGTACATACACAGCACCCGATGGAATTGATTCAGGGAATATGCGAAGCAGCAAAAACAGAAAGTGTTAATATTACATTTTTCGTCGGAGCACAAGGTAATGCATTGGATTTTTGGAAGGGCGATGAAAATGATCTCTTCGCGTACAACTATCAATATAACTCGTTGTATGATTATTCTTTGATTGCAGGTCTGGATGCTTTGATAATATCGTACGGAACGTTGTGCATTTACTTGGATAAAGACGACAGAGAAGCTTTTGCTTCGAAGTACAGAAATGTACCGTTGGTTATCCTTGAAGAGTATGACGAAGATTCGTGCGATAGTTTTATTATCAGTGATAACTATGGAAGCATGTATAAGATTATGGAACATTTGCTTTCAGACCATGGATATGAACGAATACTTTATTTGAGTGGACCGAAAAATAACACAGATTCCAATGAAAGAGAACGTGCTTACCGGGAAGCAATGAAGTCTCACGGAATAGATGTTACGGAGAATATGGTTGAATATGGTGATTATTCTTCTGAAGTTGATGATCTTGTTGAGCGACTGTTAGATTGCAATCCGGACGCACAGGCTATAGTTTCCGCTAATGATGAAATGGCATTAAGTATTTACAGAGTATGCAGAAAGCGTGGTTTGATACCGGGAAGAGATATTGCTGTAACCGGATACGATGATGTTGATTTTGCAAAGCGTATGGACCCGCCTTTGACAACTGCTAATCAAGACGGACTTGATATGGGATATCGTGCACTTAAATGTGCTGTTTCCTTATGCAATAACCCCGAACCGATGAAAATGAAATTGCCGGCAAAGTTTCTAAAGCGTCAGTCTTGTGGTTGCAAGGCACAGGATGTTTCGGGAGAATTGGAACTTACAGATGTACTTGGTAGAATCGAAAGTGCTTCCGATAAAGAAATGATCAATACGGCTGTTTCAATTGCAGCAGCTGGTTCATACCAGAGCATGGTTGCAGAAAAGTCAAGAAAGAATGGAAAAGAGTACTTCAAGTTCCTATTAACTACACTGTTAAAACTTTCAGATAAGAAAAGCACTATTGACAATAAGGATATTTCGGAATCGGTTCTTTTGCAAATACAGAAGTTTTTTGGAAAAGACAGTAATGGCAACCTTGATTTTTCAGGCTTTTTGAGTGCGTTCCATCAGATAATGCACTACTATATGAAAAAAGAAAAGGACCCGCAATTGATTGCTCAGTTGGGGCTTATTCTTGGCATAACAGACAATTATGTTACTTCCTATGTTATGAGAAGTGATGAAGACAAAATGATGATGCTTATGAACAAGAGCTGGGCTGTTCCTGCGTCAATCAGATACATGATTGAAAAGGTTGAAGACGAGAATGAGTTTAACAGTCTTGCTCTTGAAAATGTAGTTACTCAGGGAGCAAAAAGCGCGTATCTGTATCTTTTGCCCAAACCTCTCAAATGTGACAGAGATGAACAGTTCAAATGTCCGAAAAAGCTCGAACTTGCAGCAAAATATACGAACAATAAAATACGAGTGTATGATAAGAAGGATCGTCCTGTTGTTACGAAAAAAGAAGGATTTGCAGCGAAGTTTCTGGCAACATCGAAACATAATTATGTTGCATTTATGTTGTTTGCCAAGGAATATCAATATGGAATACTTTTAAGCGAGATTGATGCTGCATCTATAGGACTTATGTATGGCGCGGCGTTACAGATAAGTACTGCCAAGGCTTATATGCAGATTAGTCAGCGAGAGAATGAGGTTAAGCGTCAGTTGTATGAAACCTTGAAAGAGTTAAGGAATAAGAATCAGGTGTTAAGTTTTGTTTCTTCTACGGATTCACTTACGGGATTGTTCAACAGACGTGGATTTATCGAGAATGCGGTTACTGAACTTAATACACATATAGGTGCCAAGGCAGCTGTATTTTTTTCAGATCTTGATCATTTGAAACAGATAAATGATAAGTTTGGACATAAAGATGGTGACTTTGCACTTGAGAATGCATCTGCTATTTTAAGGGATACCATTACTGCTTTTCGCAGTGAGGGGACTGTTTGCGGACGTATAGGCGGTGATGAGTTTGTTTCCTTCATAATCTGTGAAAATGAATCGGATACAGAAGAGATTATTAAGCAACTCAAAGAAAACTGTCGTAAGTTTAACGAAAACTGCGATAAGCCTTATTATGTTGAGTTTTCTACAGGCTGTGTGACATTTACATGTACTGAAAACTACTCTATAGCGGAACTTACAAGTCAGGCCGATGCTTGTCTCTATGAGGCGAAAAAGACAAGACGTCAAAGTGTCATCAAAGAAGACAATTGATATGCCGGCTTACATTTACAGATGTTTGCAGTTATGTTTTTGACATTTCTTTATGGCAGTGGGGTCCGTAGGATCCCATTTGTGCCATTTGGGAAGTTTGGCAAACTTAGGCTTACCGAACGGACCGGAATTTTTGCTTCTGTATATAACAACCTTTGTTCCTCTTTTGCAGTTGTCGTATATCCATTTTACAGCTTCACACTGCAGCCTTATACATCCGTGAGAAGCAGGGGTTCCAAGTTTGTTATATTCAGCTACATCCAAAGAATTGTTGTTGCCGTATGATTTGTATGGTGTGGTGTGGAACAGAATGTTCCCGTGTATTACAGCGGTCCATTGACTGTATGAATTATAGAACAGACTTCTGTAACGGTATTTTTCACCAACGGTAAATGTACCCGAACTTGTATATTTCCCGGGTGAACATATGAAAGATTTGACAGGAATCCGATATCCTTTTCTGCCGTCCTTTGCATATACAGTTACGACGCATTTTTTTGTGTTGACTTTAATCATGTATTTTCTTTTTTTAGGCAGAAAATGTTCAACATCTTTTATTATTTTTCCGTCGGCATCATAATAATATTTGAGACCTTTTTTATAGCGGGTTGATACATTAAGTTTCTTTGTTATACCGTTTGGGTCGTAATTACTAGTGATAATCTCGCCGTTTTCTGATAACTTGTAGGCCTTTACTGTCAGTCTGTAGCTGCGACCGTAAGTCATTCCTTTTAACGTTACATGACTGGTATAGTTGTCATTTACAGTCTTTAAAAGAGTGAGAGAGCCGTCGTCTTCGATATTATATATGTAGTATCCATCCACATCAGAAACTCGCGATAACGTAACATTAAATGAACTCTTTGAACGCAAGATAATGTTAGTTATTGCCGGCTCGTTTATGTTATTGAAAGTTTCAATTGCATGGGCTTTGATCGGGGAAAATATTGAAATAGTAATAATGAAGAATAAGATTGTGATATATTTTGATTTATTCATAAAGTATCTCCGTAATATATGTTTTGTTTACTCTAACATATTTTTGTGGTTATATCAATTGACATGATTGGGCAAAAGACGTACGACTTTTGTTATAAATATTATAGATAATTTGAAAGGGTTAGAATTGATGAAAAAGGAAGAAAAAACCAACGTCATGCGAGTTTTAGACGGGAAGAAGATTACATATACAAGTCACAGCTATGAACCTGACGCAACTATGAGTGGAGGCGAGATAGCTGTTATATTGGGAGAACCGTTAAAAAAAGTGTTTAAAACATTGGTAACTCAAGGAAAGTCGGGACAATATTATGTCTTTGTTGTTCCGGTAAATGCTGAACTTGATTTGAAAAAGGCTGCAAAGGCGTGTGGTGAGAAGGCGGTAAGCATGATAAAACAGAAGGAGTTGCTGCCACTTACCGGTTATGTTCATGGTGGTTGTTCGCCAATCGGAATGAAGAAGCAATTTCGCACATTTATACACAAAACAGCCTCGGATTATGATAAAATATATGTAAGTGCCGGAAAGGTTGGCTTTCAGGTTGAGTTATCACCAAAAGATCTTATTGCAGTAGTAAGATGTATAGAGGCGGATATAGTTACAGATGCTTGAATATACCGGTATATCGGAATTTGATCAGTAAAGGGGAGACTGAGATGGCAAAGAAAATACTTGTAGTAGATGATTCAGCGCTTATGAGAAAAGTTTTAAGCGATATAATAAACAGTGATGAGAGATTTGAGGTTGTAGCTAAGGCGCATGATGGTGAAGCTGCCCTTGGATTGCTTAAGAGGAATACATATGATGCGGTTGTTCTTGATGTCAATATGCCTAAGATGAACGGTCTTCAATTGCTTAACGAACTTCGTAAGAACAACATCAGTGCAAGGGTTATGATGGCAAGTACTGATACTATGGAGGGCGCAAGCGTAACACTTGATGCATTGGAAATGGGCGCGCTGGATTTTGTGCATAAGCCACAGAATGTGTCTGATTGTAAAACAGAAGAATTTATGACTACTATGTTACGTACACTTGCGGTTGTGGCTGACAGTAAACCGCCTGTTTTTGAATCGTACGAGCAGTCCCGGGCAAACAAGAAAATTGTTAGTCAGGTCGTTGATATTGTTAAGAAAAAGCCAATACATATAGCCGGAGAGTCGGTTGTTGCAATTGCTGTTTCGACGGGAGGTCCCAAATCATTAGAATCGGTGGTGCCACATTTGCCACCACAGCTTAACGCACCGGTAATTATAGTACAACATATGCCGAAAGGATTTACCGCAACTTTGGCTGACAGACTTAACAAGATGAGTGAAATCGAGGTAAAAGAAGCTACAGAAGGAGAAGTGCTAAAGAAAGGCTGTGTGTATATAGCACGGGCAGGAAGTCACCTGAACGTGAAGAGGATTTCGGCAGGAAAAAATATTATTACATATTCTGACGAACCGACAAGAGAAGGTGTAAAACCGTGTGCAAATTATATGTATGAATCTTTGATCGGAACCAAATACGATAACATAGTTTGTGTTATTATGACCGGAATGGGAGCGGACGGAACCGAAGGTATAATGCATTTGAAAGACAAGAGACAGGCGTATGTTATTTCACAGGATGAAAGCAGTTCGATTGTTTACGGAATGCCAAGAGCTATTGTTAAAGCCGGACTTTCGGATGAGGTTGTGGCACTACCGCAGATTGCACAAGAGGTTATCATGCGTGTAGGGGTTATGGGAAATTAATTATAGTAAGAAAGAATCAGGGGGCTGTGTTACCACAGTCCCCATATTTTTCCGAACAAGTATCCTATTCCTAACACCCAGCTTGTGAATATTCCATACAGTATAACAGGTCCTGCAATTGTGAATATTTTAACACCTATTCCGAATACCTGACCTTCTTTCTGGTATTCAATTGCAGGGGCTGCGACGGAATTGGCGAAACCTGTGATTGGAACCAAAGCACCTGCACCTGCAAAACGTGCAATGTGTCCGTATGCATTTAAGCCCGTGAGGATGACACTTGTAAGAACGAGAATCATTGACTCATAGCTAGCGGCATCTGCTTGAGAAAGTCCAAACTGTCTTCTGAAGAATTGAAATATTACTTCGCCCAAAACACATATTGCACCACCAACCCAGAAGGCGTTAAAACAATTTTTAAAGATATTATATTTGGGTGTGACCTGCTCAACGTATTCGTTGTACTCTTCGTTGCTCAATTGTTGTTCCATTCTTAATATTAATCCAATCCATGTTGGATATTCCCCTTTCTTCCATGTTTTATGAGTTATTATTTGTATGTTGTCGATAATTATTCACAGCTATAGTTTATCCAATATGAATGTCTGAAACAGATTAAATGTTCCCTTACCCAGAGCTAATGCATATATGACATAAGGCAGTTTATTCGCGATGTGTGTTTTCCTTGCAAAAATAGGAAATGTATTGAGAACTTCGGATAATCCGCCAATTAGGAAGCCGATATATATTCCGCCAAATGTGCCTATGAATATTAGTATTGCTATACCGAAAGATGAGGGTGGGATTGTTGGTGTATCTATTCCCATTGATTCATACGTCATAAAAAACTGTAAGAGTGTTGCAACTAGTATTCCGAGCATAATACAGTTTTCGTATAAGATGCATTCGTTTCCGGTTTTTGTTTTTGCAGCTAATTTCGGGAATATGCCAATCATTGCAATAAATGCTACAAAAGCACCGGCGGTTACAAGACCGGCAGATAAACCAAAGACTGTTAGGAATCCATATTTCATAATAAATGTCACCTTCACATTTTATAAAATAACAACAAAGACTTATTCTACATCAAGAATTTCATTATGTCTGTCTGCATTCTTGATTATGGTTGTGTCCAGGTCTTTTTCAAAAAGTCTCATTTGTATTTCCAAAGGTGTTGGATCTTTGTTTAGCTTTTTGTTGCCTATATGATTGAAAAACAATACCATTCCAAGAGTGAGCCCTAGACTGTAGCAAATTGAGAGAATCATAACACCTTGCTTGCTGTTTCCGAGAAATAGCATGGAAAGATACATAAACAGTTCTTTTGCACCGACATCTGTGTTATAGGACATTATGGCGTACCCGCCACCGAAGAAAGCTACCAGGCATATGAAACAAGTGGCTAGGTTTTCTTTGAGTTTTTCGTATTTGTCAGTTATGTGGTACTCAATAATAAAATCTTCTTCACCAAGAAACTTGATGTCAATATTAGGATGCTTTTCGTTTATTAGCTCAACTATTTTCATTATTGAGACAGCAATCTGCCCTGCTCTTGGAAATGTATAAAAATGCAGACCTTTTATCTCATTTTCTAGCTTTTTATCATTGGAATATATTGTAAGAAAATCAGAAAGTATTACATTGGGGTATTCAACCTCGCTGCAGTCAGAGGCTTTAATATATAATATTTCACTCATGGATGCTCCTTTTTCAAGATTTTTCATAGTCCACAGAATATATTATCTCTTGTAATTCATTTTTTATGTGTAAAATCGTCTTTTATGTTGAAATATCCGTATTTTCTGTTATATTTAGAGTTGTAGTGGGTTTTATGATAATTGAATGTTATGTGTGGGAGGTTTTTTATGGATTGGAAGGCGCTTGTTGAATTACTTAAAGGTCATGTTGTGTTTTTGCAGACTCATAATTTCCCTGATCCGGATGCACTGGCATCTGCTTATGGTATGCAGGTGTTTCTGCAGGCTCATGGCGTGAAAAGTATCATTTGTTATGCAGGGAAAATCGACAAATCAAGCACTAAGAAGATGATAGAAGTGTTTGGGATAAATGCTGTAAATATCGATGATATATCGGATATGGATGAGCAGGATTACATAGTGACGATGGATTCGCAGAAATATAATTCCAACATAACTGATTTCCCGGGGAACGAGGTTGCTGCAATAGACCATCATCCGACAATGATACCTTGTTCTTATAAGTATAGCGATATTAGAATATGTGGTGCGTGTAGCTCGATTGTCACGGAGTATTTTATAAAAAGTAATACAACGCTTGATACGAATACTGCGACAGCACTTCTTTATGGACTTAAGATGGATACTGATTCGTTCAACAGAGGAGTGACGGATTTTGATATAGAAATGTTTTCTTATCTTCACAAGATTGCGGATAGTCAGACAATTATCAATTTGTATCACAATAATATGGAGATTGATGATCTACATGCTTATGGTGAAGCTATAAAAAATATTCAGATATATGAGAATGTAGGATTCGCTGCTATTTCGTTTGATTGTCCGGATGCATTGGTTGCGATGATATCTGATTTTATTCTTGGACTTGATGTGGTTGAGTTTGCTGTTGTTTATGCCAAACGTAATGGTGGTTACAAGTTTTCGGTAAGAAATGAGACGAAGTTCTACCATGCAGGAACTGTAACCCAGGAAGCACTCAAGGATCTTGGTGGAGGCGGTGGTCATTTTGCTATGGCAGGCGGTATGATTACAGCGGATAGAATCTCTCTTCTTGGGAATAACCCTGAATTTGCAATAAGACAGCGTTTTCTTGATGTTATTAAGAAGACAAAGGTAAGTGCAGAAAAAGAAAAATAATTACGATAAAATATTATGATTTGACGGTTTGAACGATATGATTTATAATCTATCGTTGGCTGATTCATAAAGATGCATTGAAAAATGCAAGTATGTTGGATTTTAGGAGTACATGATGGAGAAACAGAGAATAGTCGTAAAAGTGGGAACGTCAACCCTTACCGGTGAAAACGGTGCTTTGATGTTACGTACAATTGATAAGTTGGCACAGGTGTTGTCGGCGCTTCATAATGAGGGACATCAGGTGATACTTGTTTCATCAGGTGCTATAGCAGTAGGAGTTAATAAGATGAGACTTCCCAAGAAACCGACAGATGTATGTATGAAGCAGGCGGTTGCTGCAGTTGGCCAGTGCGAGCTTATGCATATATATGACAAGTGCTTTGGTGAGTACGGTAACATTGTCGGACAGATTCTACTTACGGCTGATGATATAGCTGTCAAGGCGAAACGTCGCAACATTACCAATACATTTGAGGCACTTCTTGAGAACGGTATGATTCCGGTTGTAAATGAGAATGACTCAATAAGCCATGCGGAGATTGAGTCTGACAAGAAGGTATTTGGTGATAACGATATGCTTTCTGCAATTGTTGCAAAACTTACAGAGGCTGACAGACTTATTATTCTTTCTGATATAGAAGGACTTTATGATAGTAACCCTCATGTTAATCCGGATGCTGTACTTATCCATTGTGTTGAAGAGATAACGGATGACATAAGGAGTCTTGCAACAGGAACAAGTTCAAATCGAGGAACCGGAGGAATGGTTACCAAGCTTGAGGCGGCCGAGTATGCAACTATGCATGGAATTGATATGCACATTGCACATGGTATAGATCCGCAGAACATATATCGTATTCTGGAAGGAGAAGAGTGCGGTACCCACTTCGTCAAGCGGGTGCAGTAGGGAGCAATTATGAGATACACAACCCCGACATTTTATAAGGAATTCAAATGCATAGGTGGAGCCTGTGAGGACTCGTGTTGTGATAATTGGGAGATTGATCTTGATGATGAATCTCTCAAGTTTTATTTGTCGCAAAAAGGTGAGTTTGGGAAGCGAATTAAAGCGTGTACCAGAGTTAGGGATAAACAGTTTATTTTAAATGGCAAACGGTGCCCGTTTCATAATGATGACGACCTGTGTGATTTGTATATAGAGTTAGGTGAGAAATCTTTGTGCCAGACATGCACTAATTTTCCAAGACACATTGAAGAGTTTGAGAATTTGAAAGAAGTGAGTCTTACTATGTCGTGTCCTGAAGCAAGCAGAATAATGCTTGCAAAAAAGGAAAAAATGGCATTTGAATGCAAAGATGGAACAGACAGAGAATATGGTTTGAAGGAACTGAAACCTGTAAGTCGTTTTGCATTCTGGAAAAAGGGACACGAAAACAAATTAAACAAACCGCTTTTTGAGAAACTAATCGTTTCAAGAGAACTTGTATATGACATATTACAGGATAGAAGATTACATGTTATGGAAAGAGCGCTTAAGGTCCTTGTTTATGCCGATGAATTACAAAAATGCATTGATGACGATAACTATGATGCAATTGATTCATTAACAAACAAATATAAAGATAATAAAAAAACAAAGATAACAACAGAAGATAAAAAAATTGCCGAGATTAATAATATGCTTAGTATTATTAATATGTACGAAGGACTTGAGAATATCATTCCTGATTGGAAAGGTATATTACAACTTGGTTTTGATCATTTAAAATCCGATAATTATATGCAGGATGTGAAAGAGTTCCTGGATTATTACAAGGATAAGGAATATGAGTTTGAACACATTCTTGTGTATTATATATTCAATTATTTTCTGGGAGCTTCTTATGATAATGATCCACTAACCAAAGTCAAGTTCGCAATCATATCATATCTTGTAATATTTGAACTCGATGTTGCAAGGTGGGCTGCAAATGGTAAGACATTTGATTATGAAGATCAAGTGGTTGTGGCTCATGCGTATTCTAAAGAAGTAGAGCATTCCTATGATAATTATGAATCGCTGCAACTTGTATTATCTGCACACCCGATTTTAACTGTGGATAATATTTGCTCGATATTGGAATGTTATATCAGACAATAAATTTTGTTTTTTAATCAAACTAATGATATAGGAAAGAAGGATGACAATGATACAGGATATAGCACCTCACAAGCTTGATAACGCATATTATCCGGATAAAACACCTAAGGAAGATGATTGTGTAATAATATATCATCAGGAAAAAATCCTGGTTCAATTTGATGAGAATGCGCAGAATATCAAATTTCCAAAGATATCAGATTTGGCCGGTACTAACAAATACATATATTTGTTTTCGGTAGATGATAATTCTTACTATTTGCTTGTCAAAGATAATCCACTTTCATATGTAGAAGAGCAGGATGGTTTTGTGTATATGTCGGTAAGAAGTCTTACTTCGCACCCGATTAGCTCACAGCTTTCAGCATATGCAGCATTTACAGCCATGCATCTTGCAAAATGGTATGAAAGTACTGTTTTTTGCAGTAAATGCGGTACAAACCTTGTGCATTCCAATCGTGAGCGTGCGATGGCTTGTGGCAGATGCGGACAGGTTGTGTATCCAAGAATCAACCCGGCGGTCATAGTTGGTGTTAAGAATAAGGATTCAATTCTTATAACCAGATACAAAGAAGGATACAGATATGATGCGCTTGTTGCAGGTTTTGTCGAGATTGGTGAGACCTTAGAGGAAGCGGTTGCAAGAGAAGTTATGGAAGAGACAGGTATAGCTGTTAAAAACATCAAGTATTACAAGTCCCAGCCATGGGGCATAGCATCGGATATGTTGGTTGGATTTTTCTGTGAAGTTGATGGAAAGAAGACCATTAAGGTTGATGAGAGTGAGCTTAAGTTCGCAAAGTGGGTTAAACGAAGCGATATCAAACTTCAGCCGTCAGGATATAGCCTTACAGGTGAAATGATGAAGATTTTTAAGGAAGGAAATGAACCTTCGTAAAAAATCGTATCTTTTTAATAAGAAAACAGGTTTTTTAGTTGATTTTACTTTGTTATTGTGTTACTGTACTATGACATCTAAAGATATACTACTTAAAGGACAAGCATTTCGTATTAGGGAGACGGATGCTTTTTCTTATTCGCAAAAAGATTAAATTAAGGAAAGGATGAGTATTATGAAAGGGAGATTAATTAAAGGTGTGGTTGCATGGCTTATGTCATTTGCAATGCTTGTTGGTGTGATAGGTGTGGTATCCCCGATGAGAGTAAATGCTGCAGATGATGGAAGCGGTGTAACATTTGGTACGCCAAAGTGGAATGATGGGAGAACGGAGTATAGTTTTCCTAATGTTACGGTAGGCATGCCTGAAGGAGTCGATAAGCAGAGAGTTTTCTGTATTTCAGTAAGTAACGGTGGTAGCTTCACTATTAAGAAGGAATCATTTACTAATGCTGTTGATATATCAGGTGTGGAACTTTCAACAGGTACTTATGTAGATAACAGTGGAGAGACTGGGACAAAAGCAATAGATGATACACTTAGTCTTATATCGGTTACAGTACTTGGTGATTTAAAAGACGCTGACATTAAGAGTTTTATTAAAAATATGGTTTTTTCACGTAACGGTGTTGGAGTAAAGGATAAGCAAAAAGTATCAGTGGTTACCAGTATTTTTGATGTAAGAGACTATGGTGCTACAGCAATTTCTTTAGATGGAGATATCCATTACTATAAATATGTAGACTGGAATGATGAAGTTTCTAAGAAGTATGTTGGCAAGAGTACTGTAACATCTCTTCCGGCCTCACCGGTTAAGGATGATAGTACTAAGTGGACATGGTATACGGCATATAGTCTTGCAAAGCAGGAAAAAATAGATGTTTCATCTGATGGAACGAAGTATTTAAAAGGTTATCTTGCGACTATAACAAGTGTAGCAGAGCAGAATTTTATTTACAACAAATTAGGTGTAGAAAAGGGTGCCGGACATGCACAGGGCGCATGGATAGGAGGCGCTAGAACATATACTATTGATGAGAATTACAAAGCTGTTGGTGCGGATTATGATAAAGACGAAATTACAGCATTGTATCCTATAATAGATGGAAATACAGCGGTTAAATGGAAATGGATGTGTGGTCCGGAGTCTCATAATAATACGCCACAAACACGTGTATTCTATACAATTGCTTCACCTAACAACGGATATCATGGTGGAACAGTTAATACATATGCTGCGTGGAATCCGGGAACGGAGCCAAATAATCATAATGTTGCCTCAACAAAAGATTCAAACAGACAGGAATATGTCCTTCACTATGGATATACTACAGGAGGAAACTGGAATGACTGGTATCCGGCATGTAGTGAGAAAACAGAAAGTACAATCTCAATTCCTGCAGGATATCTCATAGAATTTTCGCCATATGATATAAATGATGACGGTGATGTGAGTGATCCGGGTGAAAAAGGTTCAAGTGATGTACATAAGGATTTGACGGTGGTAACTGCAGAACCAAGTATTGTGGATGCAAAACTTGACCGTAGCACATTTGTAAAGGGTGATACAATATCAGTTGTTTCTGTTATTGGAGATGCGCATTTAAAAGCAGGCGTGCCAAATGATGAACTTATTGATACAACGGTTCCTGAATATCAGTGGGAAGTTTTTGATAACAACACAAATAAATGGAGTAATGCAACAGGAGTAGGCGCAAAAACAGACAAGTATGTTGTTGATGCTACGGATGTTGGTAAGAAATTAAGATGCCATATCACAGCAAGCGCAGATCCTGCCCGTAATCCTAATTATGCGGGTGAGGTATATGTTTCTGTAAAGGGTGCTGATGATAATGGAGAAAAGATTGATGGAACAGATGTTATTGCAAGCGGTGCAACAATCACCGGAAATAACTTTATGATTTCCGAGACGGATGCAGAAAATGTTACAAGCGATAAAGTAAGAACATCTTCGCTGGCTAAAGCAACTTCAGACGGCACTAACCCTACTACTGTTAAAGATGTTGCTTCTTCGGAGTTGGAAGTGCTAAAGAAAACCAAAGAGGGTGAAAGTGCCAATTTAACTTTGGTAAACGGTTCTAATGAAACTGTTAAAACAACAGTTAAAGCAACGGTATTTGATAACGTAACTACAAGTGGTGACGGAAAAAGACAAATCGGAAGCAATGACTTCTCTGTAAAGGCATCAACGTCAAATCTTAATGCCAATGATATTATCAACAGAGGGTTAGTTACTGTTCTTCAGGATGGAGTTAAAGATACTACTGCAACATATACGGTTAATGGTAGTGATCTTGGAACTTTAAATGGCAAGATCAATTCAAATACTGAAGGCTATGTAGATGTACATGTTACGGATAATACGGGATTAGAGACGATTGTCAGAGTTACGGTAATTCCTACTGACAAGGTTGCTCTTGAAAGTGCGAAACTTACACCGTATAAGAAGACAATAGGATATGATGGTAAACCGGAACATTATTATGCAGGTGATACAATAACTGTAAGTGAAGTGAAGCTTAATGATGGAACTGTATATACAGGTAATGATCTTACAAACGGAAAGTTCACATATCAGTGGCAGTATTCGACAGATGGCAATGATCCATGGAACAATATTGGTGGAGAAACAACCACAGGCATTACCTTAAATACAGAACAGACAGAAGCTATTGCAAAAAACAAAGTGAGAGTGTTGATTAAGGCTACAAATGCTTCCGGAATACCTGATAAGTCTGTTACGTTGTATGTGGACGGTGATGCATCTTCAAAAGATAATTGCTCCGGAACATATATAGATCGTCTTGCAATTGATGCATATGATTTTGTTGTGTCATTAGAACAGGCAAAGTCTATGAATGATAGTGATGCTGAAAAAGCAGCTAATGTAGTTGATGAATGGGTTAATAACCTTGGTGTGAATAAAACCGTTTCACCAACATATTCTGATTCGAATGTTGAAACTACACTTAATAAGGTGACAGAACCTACTGTAGTTGATGTTACATATACTTCAGGCGTTAATAATTCGATAGGAAAAGACAAGTTTGATGAGAACAAGATTGGTAAGACAGTCAAAGCATACGTTAAGGATAAGGCGTCACAGGGAACAGGTAACAGTGGTAAAAAGATTTCTATCGGAGCAAATGATTTTGAGATTAGCGCGGAAGATGTTGTTAAGGTTATTGCGGGTGATGATGGTATATTGAAGAATCTTTCATCTGCTATTGCTATAGCAAATGGAATCCAGGTTTCTGCAGATGAGTTAATTGTAAGCGATAAGTCTTCGTTAAAGCCGGTAGACGGTACGTATGATGTTACATTTAGCTATGACGGTGTATCTGTAACAGTTAAGGCTAAGGTTAACGGTACAGTGATTCTTCCATCGGATAACAAGGATAAAACTCCTGCAATTACAGGAACGACTAATACTAATCCGGAGAATATCATTTACGAAAAGACTAATCCACAGGATAAGCCTGAACCGATTGATCCTAATAAGACAGTTCCGACAACCGGTGGTCTTAAGATAAATGGAGTGCCTGTAGATAAATATACTGTTACTTCAGATGGAACAAAAATATTGATAAGCAAGGATTATCTTAATACTCTTCCAAATGGTGATTATCCGGCAGAAATTATATATACTGACGGTTCTTCTCAAAAGTTCACTATAAGTGTTATAGACTACGACAAGAGAACAATTGTTAAGAATCCACCGTTGTTCTCTATGTATAAGGAGATTGTTCTTAAAAAGAAGAATACATTTACAATTAATCTTAAGGGAATATCAGATTATGCGGTAGTTTCTTCAAAGATTACCGGAAAAGGCAAGAAGGCCAAGAAGATAGTATCAATCAAACAGCAAAAAAACGGCGAAGTGTTAATTACGCCTAAGAAAACAGGTAAAACACAGGTTACATGTACAATCATACAAAATGGTGCTGAGTACAAGGTTGTAGTTGATATCAAAGTTCTTAATCAGTACAAGGGAACTTCAAAGAACTATAATTTGAAAAATAAGGGACTTGTCAAGACAAGCGGAGAACTTCCTGAGTTTAATGTATATAAGAGAATTGTAAAAGGCAAGAACACGAAGATTAAGTTCACGAAAGTTGCAAAAGATGCAAAGGTTAAGTTCTATGTTGCCAACAAGAAGGAAGCTAAATCATTAAAGATTGGCAAGGTAAAGAGAAAAGGCAAAACAGTGACCTGTACCGTTATGGGTAAGAAGAAAGGCTGGGTGCATCTTACGGCAGAGATAACACAGAATGGAAAGACATACTATACAAGACTTCTTGTGCGTATCGATGACGGAACGTGGAGCAAGAAACAGCTTAAGAAATATCTCAAATAATTTGACAATTCAAAATGCATAATATATAATGTTAGCGTTTTATAAAAAGCAA
Source organism: Lachnospiraceae bacterium (assembly GCA_024698145.1). Taxonomy (GTDB): domain Bacteria; phylum Bacillota; class Clostridia; order Lachnospirales; family Lachnospiraceae; genus CAG-590. Next base: position 18,525 of record JAILRO010000015.1, on the reverse strand, counting down.
TGACGAAGAGAAGTAACATTGATTATCGCTTACAGTGAGTGGGAAATAGTGCAAACCCCATAGAATGAATCGGTGCGAATAACACTTTATCAGCTGCAATCTGAACATTTTGCGATTAGTAGGTGAGCCGGCAACCAACCGTTATTTTGGTAAGGTTTGAAAGAACCGATGAGAGACTGTGTGATTATGGTACACATGGTAATTCAGGTGGTACCGCGGGACATATAAGGCCCGTCCTGAGTGAACTTTAAGAATGTTCGCTTAGGGCGGGCTTCTTGTATATAATAGAAAAGGAGAAAGTTATGAACACGAACAACATTTATCGTAATCGTACAATGGATAAGGTTAGTGAAGCAGATGTAGGAACAGAGCTTAAACTTTCCGGTTGGGTTGAGAATATCCGAGATCATGGTGGAGTATCATTTATCGATCTTCGTGATATGTATGGCGTTATGCAGGTAGTAATGCGTGATACTTCTTTGCTTGACGGTCTTTCAAGAGAAGATTGTATCAGCGTATCAGGTGTCATTGAGCATCGTGATGAGGAAACTTATAATCCCAAGATTCCGACAGGTACAATAGAACTTGAGGCAAAGAGCGTAGAGGTACTTGGTAAGGTTTATCATCAGCTTCCTTTTGAAGTAGTAACTTCTAAAGAAACAAGAGAGGATGTAAGACTTAAGTATCGTTATCTTGATCTTCGTAATCCTAAGGTTCGTGACAACATGATATTTCGTTCTAATGTAATCAGTTTCTTAAGACAGAAAATGACAGACATGGGATTTTTGGAGATTCAGACACCTATTCTTTGTGCTTCATCACCAGAGGGAGCAAGAGACTATGTTGTTCCTTCAAGAAAGTTTAAAGGTAAGTTCTATGCACTTCCACAGGCACCACAGCAGTATAAGCAGCTTCTTATGGTGTCAGGTTTTGATAAGTACTTCCAGATAGCACCTTGTTTCCGTGATGAGGATGCGAGAGCAGACAGAAGTCCGGGAGAGTTCTATCAGCTCGATTTTGAGATGAGTTTTGCTACACAGGAAGATGTATTTAAGGTTGGTGAAGAAGTATTATACGAGACATTTAAGAAGTTTGCACCAGAGGGTGCAGCTATCACAGATACACCATTCCCTATCATAAGCTACAAACAGGCTATGCTTGAGTTTGGTACAGATAAGCCGGATCTTAGAAATCCGCTTCGTATAATTGATGTAACAGAGTTCTTCTCAAGATGTACATTTAAGCCATTCCACGACAAGACAGTTCGCGCAATCAATGTACATGCCAAGCTTTCAAAGGGTCAGCATGAGAAATTGCTTAAGTATGCACAGTCAATCGGTATGGGTGGACTTGGATATCTTGAAGTATTAGAGGATATGAGCTACAAGGGACCTATCGATAAGTTTATTCCTGATGATATGAAGGAAGAGATTAAGGATCTTGCAGGTCTTACTGCAGGCGATACAATATTCTTTATAGCTGATGTGGAGGAGCTTGCTGCTTCTTATGCAGGACAGCTTAGAACAGAGATTGCTAATCGTCTTGATTTGTTAGAGAAGAATGCTTACAGATTCTGCTACATTAACGATTTTCCTATGTTTGAGTACGATAAGGAAAGTAAGAAGATTATATTCACACACAATCCGTTCTCTATGCCACAGGGTGGACTTGAGGCGTTAAATGAGAAGGATCCGTTAGACATTCTTGCATACCAGTACGACATTGTATGTAACGGTGTAGAGCTTTCTTCAGGTGCTGTTCGTAATCACAACCTTGATATTATGGTTAAGGCATTTGAGATTGCAGGATATACAGAGAAAGATCTTAAGGAGAAGTTTGGAGCACTTTACAATGCATTCCAGTACGGCGCGCCACCACATGCAGGTATGGCACCAGGTGTTGACCGTATGATTATGCTTCTTAGAAATGAGGAGAATATTCGTGAGGTTATTCCGTTCCCTATGAATGGTAATGCGCAGGATCTTATGTGTGGAGCACCTTCGGAGATTACAGAACAGCAGCTTCGAGAGGTTCACATTAAGGTTAGACAGTAAAAATAGATGCAAAAAAAGCATATTATGTAATAAATGCATAATATGCTTTTTCTATGATAAGCGATGAAGTATAATAAATATTATTGCAAGAAGAAGCAAGACAATGGAATGTCTGCCGATTACAATGGAATATATCCATGCGGATATAAGAAGTGCAATAAGTAACAGCATGGCAATTGAAAATAGCCTGCGGTAAAATGTCGTTCTCTTAAAGAAATATATAAAGTATGCTATTATCATAAAGCCGGCGGCAATCATAATAGCAATCAAAAATGGAATCATAGCAACCACCCTGTTTTATAATCGTTAACCTATAATTATTAACTTTTATATTATAACACAAAACGTCTGTTCGTACTAGGGGTAAAATAAAATATTTTTTGTAAATTCAAGTAAAAAATCAAGAGGAAAAGCATCATTATGAAAAGATATGCAGTAGGAATATTGGCACATGTAGATGCCGGAAAAACAACTTTATCTGAAGCGTTGCTTTATCAAAGCGGAGCGATTAATAAGCTTGGTCGTGTTGATAATGGGGATGCGCACCTTGATACCGATGAACAGGAAAAAAGCAGGGGTATTACTATTTTTTCAAAGCAGGCAGTGCTTAATGCATACAATACAGACATAACTTTGTTAGACACCCCTGGGCATGTGGATTTCTCGGCTGAAATGGAACGCACCCTATGGGTTATGGATTATGCAGTTCTGGTTATCAGTGCTGCAGATGGGGTGCAGGGACATACATATACCCTGTGGAGATTATTAAAAAGGTATAATATTCCGGTATTTGTTTTTGTTAATAAGATGGATCAGGAAAGAACCGATGCAGAAACATTTATGGAGGATATACAAAGCAAGCTTGGAGATAACTTTGTCAATTTTAATAAGCTTTATGGGAATGATGCTGACCGTGAAGAGTTTATGGAACAGGCAGCGCTTTGCGATGAGAATGTCATGGAGAAATATTTGTCGGGTGCTTCGATTAGTGATGAGATGATAAGTTCCATGATAAGCGAAAGGAAAATGTTCCCTTGCTACTTTGGTTCAGCGCTTAAAATGGACGGTGTTGATGTATTTCTTGAGTCTATTTGCCATTTTATGAGCGATAATGACGGTTCATTGACAGATACGAATGATTATGGTGCACGTGTTTTTAAAATTGCCAGAGACAGCAACGGTGAACGTCTTACATATATCAAAGTTACAGAGGGTACAATCAAGGTTAAGGACATAATTGATACCGGTAATGACAAGGAAAAGATTAATCAGATAAGAAGATATTCAGGCGAGAAGTTTGAGACGGTAAATGAAGTGTCGAAAGGATATGTTGTTGCGATTACCGGACTTAACAATACATATCCCGGACAGGGACTTGGAAGCGAAGCATCATCCGATGTACCGATGCTTTCGCCGGTATTGACTTATACACTTGTTCTTCCAGAGGATGTGGATGCTGTTGTAATGCTTAATAACCTAAGGCAGTTAGAGGAAGAAGAACCGGAACTTCATGTGAAATGGCAAGAGGAAACAAAGACTATATATATGACTCTCATGGGAGAGGTTCAGATTGAGATTTTAAAGAATACCATTGCAAAACGTTTTGGTGTTGATGTAGGCTTTGTCGACGGGAACATCCTTTACAAAGAAACAATCAAAGACAAAGCGTATGGTGTTGGTCATTTTGAACCGTTAAGACATTATGCGGAAGCACATCTTCTTTTGGAAAAAGGAGAGCGTGGAAGTGGAATGCAGTTTGCAACAGATGTAAGCGAAGACATGCTTGCAAAGAACTGGCAGAGGCTTATTCTTACGCATTTAGAGGAAAAAGAACATGTGGGTGTGCTTACAGGTTCACCGATTACAGACATGAAGATAACGGTTGTGGCAGGTCGGTCACATACGAAACATACAGAAGGCGGAGATTTCAGACAGGCAACTTACCGTGCAGTAAGACAGGGACTTATGCAGGCCGAAAGCGTGTTGTTGGAACCTTATTATTCATTTAGACTTGAAATCCCAATGGATTGTGTGGGACGTGCTATGACGGATATGGAAAACATGTACGCCAAATACAGTCAGCCGGAGATTGTTGATGATAAGGCGATACTTACAGGAACTGTTCCGGTATCGACTATGAGAGATTATCAAATACAGGTCAACTCGTACACAAAAGGAATGGGAAGTCTTACATGTACTGTCAGCGGATATGATGAATGTCATAATGCTGATGAAGTTATAGAAACAATAGGATACAATCCGGACAATGATATTGATAATCCAAGTTCTTCGGTTTTCTGCAGTCATGGAGCGGGAACAATCATTCCGTGGTATGAAGTGCATGATAAAATGCATGTTCCGTGTGTGCTGGAAGAAAAGACAAATGGTGCCTATGACAACACGGTGGTGCTTGGTGGGCGTGTGATGGATTATTCCATTGATGAAGAACAGATTGATGCGATAATCAATAAGACTTCACATGCAAATGAGAAAGCATCAAAGCACGTTTACAAGAAAACAAAACCGTTGCCGGATACAAAGTATAAGGGTAAAGAAAGAAGAAATAACGGAACCAGATATTTGATTGTTGACGGTTATAATATAGTTCATGCATGGGACGAATTAAAAAGTCTTACGGAAGATAATTTGGACGGTGCAAGAACGAAGCTTATGGATATACTGTGCAATTATCAGGCGTTTGATAAATGTGAGTTGATACTCGTGTTTGATGCTTATAAGGTTAAGGGAAATATAGGTGAGTTTTTCGATTATAACAATATTCATGTGGTTTACACAAAAGAAGCGCAAACTGCTGATGCATATATAGAGAAGCTTACTCATGAGATTGCAAAAGAGTACCGTGTTACTGTTGCTACCTCGGACGGTCTTATTCAGCTTATAACAAGAGGTCAGAATTGCATGGTTATATCGGCAAGAGAACTGAAAGAAGAGATTGAGCGCGTCAACAATCTTATAAGAGAATATACATCCGACAAAGAATAGGATACTTTTTTGACACATATATAATATAGTTATATAATTAGAGCCATATCTTTTAAGGAGGGAATTGCCGATGAAGAAAATAGCCGTTGCGCTGCTTGTTTTTATGATCGGTTTATGCATTGCTTTATTCTCATATTTGAAGTTCCCTTCGGTTCAGGAAAAGGTTGCATCGTACACGGAGGAGGATTTTGTTGAGGGCAACATTTATTCTAATCTTGACGAGTTGACCAAAAGACTTGATGAAGAGATATTAAAGGGCGAGGAATCATTTGTAGTATATATCAAAAACATGGATGTAGGTGAGATAGAGGATATCAATCACTCACTTAACAGTATATACGGAAGCGGTGCGGCGTACAGACAGATTGGAAATGTCGGCGATAACTATAAGAAGGTTGAGATTCAGATAAAGAGGAACATGAATTATTACGTACTTAAGGCGTATATGAATGATGAGCCGATTCCGGAAAGTGAGACGAAAGCAAAAGCCTTATACGAGAAAATGACAAGTGTTCTTGATACTTATATCAAACCGGGAATGACGGATTATGAGAAAGAACTTGCACTTCATGATTACATAGTTTCTCATTGTCATTACAGCGAACAGGATGTTTCTGACGTTGAGAGTGATATTTATACCTCGTATGGTGCGCTTGTCAATGAGGATGCGGTGTGTAACGGATATGCGGAGGCTTTGCAGATGATGTTTACATGCGTGGGAGTGGAGTCCTGTTTTGTTGTGGGAACGGCGGGAGACGTTGATCATGCCTGGAATCTTGTAAAGCTCTCGGAAGAGTGGTATCATATGGATGCTACTTGGGACGATCCGCTTCCGGATCAGGGTGATAAGGTGATGCACCCGTACTTTAATGTGTCTGACGAAGTTATGGCGTCTAATCACACATGGCTTAGAAGTGATTATCCCAAAGCGGAAAGCATGACTTATAATTATTATCAATACAATAATCAGTATTTTGAAACTTTTGAAGAATATGAAGATGAGGCCTACAAACAAATGGTGCAACACGGCAACACGCGTTATGAGGCTGTAATAGAAGATTATTCCGAGGGCAAACACGAGATGCAATTTATGTTTGAAGGTGCCGACAGGTACAAAAGCGTTAATTGGCAGACTTTCTTGTGTGGAAAGTACCGCGTGCTCGTATTGGATGCGGAATAAGATATGGAGGCAACAATGACAAAACAACAGTTTTTGGATGAGTTAAGAGATGCACTTACGGGAGAAGTTGCGGTTAACGTTATGATGGACTCGTATAATTATTATTCTCATTATATCGATGAGGAAATACGCGCAGGTAAGACCGAGGCACAGGTACTGGAAGAACTTGGCAAACCTATGTTGATAGCAAGGTCTATAATAGCAGCCCAAGAGGGTGAGAGAAATGTTGACTACGAATATACGGAAGATGGTCATAACAAGACGGTAAGAAATAATCCGTTTAAGAACAGGGAGAGTGGTGCCGGTTCTGATATCGGTTCGGGATTGTCTTCGGCTTTTGCAAATGTTATGTCAAAAATACTACTTGTGCTTGTATTACTTGTGTTATTTTTGTTGTTTTTCCTTGTTATTAAAATTGGAGTATGGGTGTTTGTAACCTTTGGAATACCGATACTTTTGGTGCTTGGAATAATTTATTTGGTGATGTATTTTTCATCTTAAAAAATATTTTAAAATTTATGCTTGACATTTGAGGTCGTTTTGAATATACTATCACTTGTGTCACATGACATATGGAATCTTAGCTCAGCTGGGAGAGCATCTGCCTTACAAGCAGAGGGTCACAGGTTCGAGCCCTGTAGGTTCCATTATGGCGGGGTAGCTCAGTTGGCTAGAGCACACGGTTCATACCCGTGGTGTCGAGAGTTCGAATCTCCCCTCCGCTACTATATAAAACACGTATAATCCAGCACTGTAAGATAACTCGGTGCTGGATTTTGTGTATATAAAGAACTTTTTGGAGGTGTGAACTTGAATATTGATAATTATACTTTAATTAAGAAAGAAGATATAAGCGAGGTTAACGGTACTGCATATCTTTTAGAACATAACAAGACAAAAGCAAAGGTTCTCTACGTCAAAAATGACGACAAGAACAAAGTTTTCTATATAGGTTTTCGTACACCACCGAAAAATGGTACCGGTGTAGCTCATATTACAGAGCATTCTGTTCTTTGCGGTTCTAAAAAGTTTCCTGCCAAAGATCCTTTTGTTGAACTGGCCAAAGGTTCTCTTAACACATTCTTAAATGCAATGACTTATCCTGATAAGACCGTATATCCAATAGCGTCAGTCAATGACAAAGATTATCATAATCTTATGGATGTTTATCTTGATGCGGTTTTTTATCCCAACACATATACAAATGATAAGATATTAAAACAGGAAGGTTGGCATTACCACCTGGAAAATGAAGACGATGATATCGCTTATAACGGTGTTGTTTATAACGAGATGAAGGGTGCTTACTCATCTGCAGAGCAGCAGCTTATGCAGGAGATACAAAGATCGCTTCTTCCGGAAACGACTTACGGTTGTGATTCGGGCGGAGATCCTGTTCATATACCGGAACTTTCGTATGAGGAATTTCTTGAATTCCACAAAAAGTATTATCATCCGTCTAACAGCTACATTTATCTTTACGGCGATGTTGATGCAAAGAAAGAACTTGAATATATTGATAAAGAGTTTTTGAGTGCTTTTGATTATCTGGAAGTGGATTCAAGCATCAACGAGCAGCCTGCATTTGATAAGGAACAGGATATAGAGGTTAATTATCCTCTTTCTGAAGCGGAAGATGAAATGGAGAACACATATTTAAGCTACAATGTGTGTGTTAAGACCAAGGAAGAGAGAGTAAGAAGTATCGCGTTTACTGTGCTTGATTATGCACTTATTGATGTGCCTGGTGCACCGATTAAGAAGGCACTTGTGGATGCGGGCATAAGCAATGATGTGTTTAGCTCATACGAGGAAAGCTTGCGCCAGCCTATTTATTCGATTATTGCAAAAGGCTGTAAGGTAGAAGATAAGGATCGTTTCGTTTCAATAATAAATGATACTTTAAAGTTACTAATTGATAATGGTTTAGACGAAAAAATGCTTAAGGGTGCAATCAACCACTTTGAGTTTAAGATGAGAGAGGCCAATTTTGGAAGATATCCGAAGGGACTTATGTATGGTTTGGGTGCGTTTAATTCGTGGCTTTATGATGCTAACAGACCTTTTGATTATTTCAAGTATGATGCAGCGTTTGAATTCCTCAAGGATAAGGTAGGAACAGATTACTATACGAACCTGCTTAAAGAATGTGTTCTTGATAATAACCACAAAACAATACTAACCGGAATACCAAAAAAAGGACTTAACAAAGAGATCGAGGATCGTATTGCAGAGAAACTTGCTGATTATAAGAAGAGCCTGACCAAGGAAGAAATAACAAAGCTTGTCGAGCAGACACGTGAGCTTATAGCATATCAGTCAGAACCTACGCCTAAGGAAGACCTTAATAAGATTCCTATGTTAAAACACGAGGATCTTGATAAGAAGGCACTTACGCTTAGCAACATTGAATCAGAGGTTGCCGGCTACAAGCTTGTACGTCATGATATAGAAACAAACAAAATAGCATATGTTGGTTATTACTTCATGTTAAATGATATTCCGACGGCAATGCTTCCATATGTGGCACTTCTTTCCAACATTTACAAAGAGGTCGATACAAAGAATTATTCTTATGGACAGCTTGCAAACGAGATTGATATAGTATCCGGTGGAATAGGCTTTTCTACCAACGTCACACCTGTTGTAGGTAAAGACGGTGGATACAAAGTGTATTTCTCAGCCAAGACAAAGGCACTCGAGGATAACCTTTCTGATGCGTTCAAACTTATGGAGGAAATCCTTTTTACATCTGATATAACGAACAAGAAGAGACTTAAGGAAATAATAGCGGAAATGTGTTCGCAGATGAAGACCGGTATAACAGAAAGTGGTCACGCTGCAATGTCCGGTAGATGTTTGTCTTATTTTTCAAAGGGCGCATATGTTAAGGAAATTACGGAAGGTATTTCTTTCTACGAGTTCGTCAATGCTATTAACAAGAACTTTGAAGAGTCTTATGATGGATTATGTAAGAACTTAAAAGAAGCATTAAGATTGGTTGCGAATCCGGACAATCTTGTTGTTTCATATACAGGTAAGCAGGATATAACAGATGTATTGACGACTGCACTTAACAGTCTTTCGAAACACATGAGTAAGTCAGAAAGTGATAAGGCGGCATCAGATATTGAGCTGGTAAAGAGAAATGAAGGTTTCAAAACAGCAAGCAAGGTTCAGTATGCTGCAATGGGCGGTGATTACACTAATGCGGGACTTGTATATGACGGTGCTCTTAAGGTACTGCAAATGATATTCTCGTATGATTATCTCTGGTTAAATGTAAGGGTTCAGGGTGGTGCATACGGATGTATGTGTAATTTCTCAAGAACAGGTGAGTCTTATTTTACTTCATACAGAGATCCAAACCTTTCAAGAACGTATGAGGTATATCGCAAAGCGGTTGATTACGTAAAAGACTTTGATGCAGACGAGCAGGATATGCTTAAGTATATAATAGGAACTATTGCGAAAATAGACACGCCGATGACACCGTCAGCGGAAGGTGCGTATGATTTTGTATGTTACCTTTCTGGAATTGATGATGAAATGCTTCAAAAAGACAGAGATGATGTCCTTTCGTGTGATGTGGAAAGCATCAGAAAACTTGCGCCGTATATACAGGCAATTATCGATGAGAATTGTGTTTCGGCATTAGGTGATGAGGATGTTATAGAGAAAGAGGCTTCTCTCTTTAATGAAGTGAGAACATTGGTATAATACGGAAGGAGAAATAATGGGAAAATACAAGTCAGGATTTGTTACAATTATCGGACGACCAAATGTGGGCAAGTCAACGCTTATGAATCATTTAATCGGACAGAAAATAGCGATAACGAGTAACAAGGCGCAGACAACCAGAAACAGAATACAGACGGTGTACAGTTGTAGTGAGGGACAGATTGTTTTCCTTGACACACCGGGAATCAACCGTGCGAAGAATAAGCTTGGTGAGTACATGCTTATGGCGGCAGAGAATACGCTTAATGAAGTTGATGTTATTTTGTGGTTGGTTGAGCCATCTGATTTTGTTGGTCCCGGAGAAAAATACATAGTAGAAAGACTTTCAAAAGTTAAAACACCTGTTATTTTGGTAGTTAATAAAACTGACAGCGTAGAGGATAAGCAGGTTTTTGAAGCTATCGATATGTATAAGGATATATATGATTTCAAAGAGATTGTTCCGGTGTCTGCTTTAAAAGGCAAGAATACTGATGAACTTCTTAAAACAATATTTACTTATCTGCCGGAGGGCCCACAGTATTATGATGAAGATACAATAACAGACCAGCCGGAACGCGCAATCGTTGCAGAGATTATACGAGAGAAAGCATTGCGAAGTCTTGATAAAGAGGTTCCGCATGGAATAGCTGTAGTGATTGACAGAATGAAGGATCGTGAGGGTGGTGGACTCGTCGATATAGATGCGACCATAATATGTGAAAGAGACTCTCACAAAGGAATAATTATTGGTAAGAAGGGTGCGATGCTCAAGAAAATCGGAACCAATGCAAGATGTGATATGGAGCGACTCTTAGATACCAAAGTTAATTTGAAACTATGGGTTAAGGTGAAGAAGGACTGGCGTGACAGTGATTTCCTCCTTAAGAATTATGGTTATCAAAAGGATGAGTTATGAAAGAAAAAGTTGAGCTTAAGGGTATAATTTTAAGCAGTTCTCCGGTTAGGGATTATGATAAGAGATTAGTTATCCTTACAAAAGAACGCGGCAAGATAACTGCGTTTGCAAACGGAGCAAGAAAAATGAACAGCTCATTTTCAGGAATTACCGAGCCGTTTAACTTCGGAACCTTTTCGCTTTATGAGGGATATGATGCATATAGATTCGTGGGCGGCGAGGTGAAGGAGTATTTTCGTGACTTAAAAAATGACATAGAAGGAATATGTTACGGTACATATTTTTGTGAGATATTGGAATATCTGTGTGTAGAAGGTATTGGGGACGTTAATGTCATCAATCTCATATATGCCTCCCTTAAGGCGCTTGAAGGAAAAAAACTCAAACCACTTCTTATAAGAAGAATATTCGAACTTAAAATGCTTGCCTTTGACGGCGAAATGATGTCAGCATTTTCGTGTTCGAAATGTGGAAAGGAAAAGCTTATAAGTTACAGCAATAACAATGACGGTTTGTTGTGCGATGAGTGTACGAAAAGTGCTTCTGATGCAAAACTTATAAATGAAACTACTGTATATACGTTACAATACGTGTTGAGCAGTGCAATAAATAAGCTTTACACATTTGAATTGGCGGATGATATATTAAGAGAGTTTGACACTGTTGTTGGCTGGTATTTTGAAAAACATGTAGATAAAAAATTTAAGTCATTGGAAATTCTTAATTCTTTATCTTGAAATATTATCAATTCTCTTGTAAAATGTATGGGTTGATAATTGATGAAAAGTTTTGTGAGGTGCGTAGGATGAAAAGATTACAGGTTATTACAGCGTTGGCATTGCTTGTATTTGTATTAACCGGATGTACGGATTACGCTGAACAATATGACAAAAACACACTTGTGCTTAAGAAAAACGGTTCACTTGTTGAGGTGTCTGTTGAAGATTTTAAGGGGACATCAGTTGGTGCAGACAACCTTACAAGTTATGTGGAGTCGCAAATTGAGTCATATAATAACAGTGTCGGTAACGTAATTAAGATGGAATCCATTAATACGGAAGATATGAGCAAGGTTAAACTCGTTGTAAGTTATAAGGATATAGATTGTTATAACAATTTCAACCTTCTCGATTATAAGTATAAGGACATATCTGATGTAAAAGAGTCTGAACTTACAGGAAGTTTTACATCGGCTGATGATAAGAAGGCAACACCGGCAGATATCATGGGTGAGAATAAGGCCAAGGTATTTGTGGTGTCGGAAGCTACTGATGTTGTTATCAAAGGAGAGCTTCTGTATTACAATGACGAAGTTACTGTTAAAGACGGAGTTGCAACAACTTCCGGTAAGAAAAACAGTATTTTTGTAATTAGATAATAAAAAGGCAGGTATAAGAAATGGAAAAGTCATTTGACAAGATTGTAGCACTCGCAAAATCGAGAGGATTTGTTTATCCGGGGTCGGAAATATATGGTGGATTGGCAAACACTTGGGATTACGGTAATCTCGGTGTAGAACTTAAGAACAATGTTAAAAAAGCATGGTGGAAAAAGTTCATTCAGGAGAATCCATACAATGTAGGTGTTGATTGTGCAATTCTTATGAATCCACAGACTTGGGTTGCTTCAGGACATCTTGGAAGCTTTTCGGATCCTCTTATGGACTGTAAGGAGTGTCACGCAAGACATCGTGCAGACAAGCTTATTGAGGATTATGCAGTTGAGAATAACGTAACTCTTGAAAGTTCTGTTGATGGCTGGTCTCATGAGGAAATGCAGCAGTACATAGCAGATAAGGGAATTGTTTGTCCGCAGTGTGGTAAGCACAATTTTACAGATATCAGAGAGTTCAATCTTATGTTCAAGACTTTCCAGGGCGTTACAGAAGATTCTTCTGCGACAATATATCTTCGTCCGGAGACGGCGCAGGGTATTTTTGTTAACTTCAAGAATGTTCAGAGAACATCAAGAAAGAAAGTTCCTTTCGGAATAGGACAGGTTGGTAAGTCGTTCCGTAATGAGATTACACCGGGTAACTTCACATTTAGAACAAGAGAGTTTGAGCAGATGGAGCTTGAGTTCTTCTGCAAACCGGGTACAGACCTTGAGTGGTTCGAATATTGGAGAAACTTCTGTTATAAATGGTTGCTTGATTTGGGAATCAAAGAGGAGAGCTTAAGACTTCGTGATCATGATAAGGCAGAGCTTTCTTTCTATAGTAATGCAACAACTGATATCGAGTATGCGTTCCCATTTACCGATTGGGGTGAACTTTGGGGTATTGCAGACCGTACAGACTACGACCTTACACAGCATCAGAATGTTTCCGGCGAACCTATGGAGTATTTTGATGATGAAACAAAAGAGAAATACATTCCTTATGTTATTGAGCCGTCACTTGGTGCTGACCGAGTAACTCTTGCATTCCTTTGCGAAGCGTATGATGAGGAAGTGCTTGATGCAGAGAAGAATGATGTACGTACAGTTCTTCATTTCCATCCGGCAATCGCACCTGTTAAGATTGGTGTGCTCCCACTTTCTAAGAAGCTTAATGAAGGTGCCGAGAAAGTATTTGCAGAGCTTTCAAAATATTGGAACTGTGAGTTTGATGACAGAGGAAATATCGGAAAGCGTTACAGAAGACAGGATGAGATTGGTACACCATTCTGCGTAACATATGATTTTGATTCTGAAGAAGATAATGCAGTAACAGTGCGTGATAGAGATTCAATGGAACAGGAGAGAATCGCTATCAGTGATCTCAAGGCATATTTTGAGGAAAAACTTGCTTTTTAATAGAATAAACAAGGATATAATCATGATTAAAACAAAGGCAGCAGACATAAAAATGTCTGCTGTTTTTCATATTTCGAAATTGTAACATTACATAATATTGTCAAATAAATGAGAAATAACGAAAAAAAAGGGAAAAATAAGTTGACATAAATTACAAAGTTTGTTATTATGTGTATGGTGTAATAATTGTAACAGAATTGTAACATTTAAAAAAGAAATAAAACGAGGTATATTATGAAAAAGAATTTGGTTCGTAGTTCTATGATTGCAGTTGCTACGTTGTCATTGATGGCAGGCGGTTTTGCAGATCAGACCGGCGCCAAGAATAGTGTATCTGATACACCGGTGTTAATTAGTAAAGCTATTGAGAACAGTGTTGATATTAATAACAGTTTTGACAAAGGAACATTAGTTAATCAGGTGGCTCTTGAGACAACAGAAGAGCCGGTTGAGGTTGCACAGACTGAAATTGAGCCGGAGACAGTAATAGAGAGTAAGGCTGCCAAGGTTGAGAGTAATCAAGTGGTTGCGAATATAGAAAGTTATCTTAACATTCGTACTGAAGCATCTGAGGATGCTGAGGTTGTAGGAAAGTTCTATAACGGTAATGTTGGTACTGTTGTAGAGAAGGGTGATCAGTGGTCACTTGTTTCTTCAGGTAATGCTTATGGTTATGTGAATAATGATTATCTTCTTTTCGGAAGCGATGCAGAAGATTATATTGAGAACAACTGTGATCAGGTAGTAAGAGTTACTGCTGACACACTTAATGTTCGTGCAGAAGAGTCTACAGACAGTGATGTGGTATCACAGACAGACAATGGACAGGCACTTACATTGTTGGGTGAAGAGAATGGTTGGTACAAGGTTGCTGTAACAGATGATCAGACAGGTTATGTTTCAGGTGAGTTTGTATATGTTGATTACGTATATGAGACAGCAATTACCATAGAAGAAGAGCAGGCTATGGAAGCAGCTCGTCAGGCAGATATAGCAGCACAGGAAGCTCAAACACAGCAGGAGCAGGCACAGCAGACTCAGACAACAACAGAGCCTCAGACGACAACAGAGGCGCCTGCTACAACAGAGGCACCTGCTACAACAGAAGCACCTGCCACAACAGAAGCACCTAAGAAGGAAAAAAAGAAAGAAACAGTTGAAAAGACTGATTTAGTTGTAAAGGAAGAAAAGACATCCACAGAAACAGTTAAGCAGGAAAGCTCGACAACATCAGGACAGGCAGTCGCTGACTACGCAGTTCAGTTCGTTGGTAATCCTTATGTGTATGGTGGAACAAGCTTGACAGACGGTGCAGACTGTTCAGGATTTGTACAGTCAGTATATAAGCATTTTGGATATTCGCTTTCAAGAACAGCTGCTTCACAGGCAGGGGACGGAACAAGCGTAAGTCTTGACAACCTTCAGCCGGGAGACCTTATCTTCTACAGAGGATTTGGACATGTGGCTATATACATTGGTGGTGGACAGATTGTTCATGCAAGTAATCCTCAGACAGGAATCAAGATTTCTAACTATGATTACGCATCAATCGATAAGGCTGTAAGAATTATCAAGTAAAAGCATATAATTAAAGAATTATTTTAAGCTGTGGTTCAACAGAATGAGCCACAGCTTTTTTAGTGCATTTAGTACTAAAAATGAATGAGCTTTTGGACAAGTGGGACATGTTTGTTTTTTTTCACAAAATATAGAAAAAACCCTTTTATATTTTATTCATTTTGTGCTATAATGATTAACAGACTTTGGACAGGTATTGCAGATTGCTGCAATTGGTCCGGGTAAATATTATTTACTAGTAGGAGGTATATTTACAATGGCAAACAAATGGGTCTACATGTTCAGTGAAGGCGACATGACTATGCGTAATCTGCTTGGAGGTAAGGGTGCTAACCTCGCAGAGATGACTAGTATCGGTCTTCCTGTACCACAGGGCTTCACAATTACAACAGAGGCTTGTACACAGTACTATGAGGACGGACGTAAGATTAACGACGAGATCATGGCTCAGGCTATGGAAGGCGTTAAGAAGATGGAAGAGATTAACGGTAAGAAGTTCGGTGACAAAGAGAATCCACTTCTTGTTTCAGTTCGTTCAGGTGCTAGAGCTTCAATGCCCGGTATGATGGACACGATCCTTAACCTTGGTCTTAACGACGATGTTGTTGCATCAATGATCGCAGGTAACTCAGATCCTGCTTTCGAGCGTTTCGTATATGATTCATACAGACGTTTCATCCAGATGTTCTCTGATGTCGTTATGGAAGTTGGTAAGAAATATTTCGAGCAGTTAATTGACAAGATGAAAGAAGAGAAGGGTGTTAAGTTTGACGTAGATCTTACAGCAGAAGATCTTAAGACTCTTGCAGAGCAGTTCAAGGCTGAGTACAAGAAGCAGTTAGGACAGGACTTCCCTTCAGATCCTGTAGAGCAGTTGAAGCTTGCTATCGAGGCAGTATTCCGTTCATGGGATAATCCTCGTGCTAATGTATATCGTCGTGATAATGATATCCCTTATTCATGGGGTACAGCTGTTAACGTAATGCCTATGGTATTCGGTAACCTTAATGATGAGTCTGGTACAGGTGTTGCATTTACTCGTGACCCTGCTACAGGTGAGAACAAGCTTATGGGTGAGTTCCTTAAGAACGCACAGGGCGAGGACGTTGTTGCAGGTGTTCGTACACCTATGCCAATCGCTCAGATGGAGCAGGAGTTCCCTGAGGCTTATGCTGAGTTCATCAAAGTTTGTGATATCTTAGAGAATCACTATCATGATATGCAGGATATGGAGTTCACTGTTGAGAATAAGAAGCTTTACATGCTTCAGTGTAGAAATGGTAAGAGAACAGCTCCTGCTGCTTTGAAGATCGCTTGTGACCTTGTTAAGGAAGGACATAAGACAGAGAAAGAAGCTGTAGCAATGATCGATCCTCGTAACCTTGATACACTTCTTCATCCACAGTTCGATGCTGCAGCACTCAAGGCTGCTACACCTCTTGGAAAGGGACTTGGTGCTTCTCCTGGAGCTGCTTGCGGTAAGTGTGTATTTACAGCTGATGACGCTGTTGAATGGGCAGGACGTGGAGAGAAAGTTGTTCTTGTTCGTCTTGAGACATCACCTGAGGATATTACAGGTATGAAGTCTGCACAGGGTATCCTTACAGTTCGTGGTGGTATGACATCTCATGCAGCCGTTGTTGCACGTGGTATGGGAACATGCTGTGTATCTGGTTGTGGTGATATCAACATGGATGAGGAGAACAAGCAGTTCACACTTGCAGGTAAGACATTCAAAGAGGGTGACTACATCTCAATTGATGGTTCTACAGGTAACATTTACGAAGGCGAGATTAAGACAGTTGACGCTACTATCGCTGGCGAGTTTGGCCAGATCATGGAGTGGGCTGACAAGTATAGAAAACTTAAAGTTCGTACTAACGCTGATACACCTTCAGATGCTAAGAAGGCTAGAGAGCTTGGAGCAGAGGGTATCGGTCTTTGCCGTACAGAGCATATGTTCTTCGAAGAGGACAGAATTGCTGCATTCCGTGAGATGATTTGTGCAGATACAGTTGAGGCAAGAGAGAAAGCTCTTGATAAGATTCTTCCTTATCAGCAGAGTGACTTCAAGGCTCTTTACGAGGCACTTGAGGGTAACCCTGTTACAATTCGTTTCCTTGATCCACCGCTTCATGAGTTCGTTCCTCACGAGGAAGCAGAGCAGAAGAAGTTGGCTGCAGATCTTGGTAAGTCTTTAGATGAGGTTAAGGCTATCGTTGAGAACCTCAAGGAGTTCAACCCTATGATGGGTCATCGTGGATGTCGTCTTGCAGTTACATATCCTGAAATCGCTAAGATGCAGACCAAGGCAGTTATCCGTGCTGCTATAGAGGTTCAGAAGGCACATGCTGACTGGACAGTTAAGCCGGAGATTATGATTCCACTTGTATGCGAAATCAAAGAGTTAAAATATGTTAAGAAAGTAGTAGTTGAGACTGCTGATGCTGAGATCGCTGCTGCAGGCGTTAAGCTTGAGTATGAAGTTGGTACAATGATCGAGATTCCTCGTGCAGCTCTTACAGCTGACGAGATCGCTAAGGACGCAGACTTCTTCTGCTTCGGTACTAATGACCTTACTCAGATGACATTTGGATTCTCTCGTGATGATGCTGGTAAGTTCCTTGATGCTTACTATGATGCTAAGATATTCGAGAATGATCCATTTGCTAAGTTAGACCAGACTGGTGTTGGTAAGTTAATGGAGACAGCTATCAAGCTTGGTAAGCCTGTTAATCCTAACCTCCACATCGGTATCTGTGGTGAGCACGGTGGAGATCCTACATCAGTTGAGTTCTGTCATAAGATCGGACTTGATTATGTATCATGTTCACCATTCCGTGTACCTGTTGCACGTCTTGCTGCAGCACAGGCTGCAATTGCTGCAGAGGCATAATTAACTTATAGAGTTTTAATTTAAATTCTAATGGGATCGGATAATTTGACGAATATGTTGAATTATTCGGTCCCTTTTTTGCGTTAAATTTTTCGGTTTACTAATAAATATGTGAATGAGATTCGTTAATATCTTACGGATTTTAAATATTCCTTTCGATATTCTTAAGAATCGCCAAAACTGTAGATTTTTGATAAATTGGGTGTTATACTTCCGATTGAATTGAAAAACAAGCGATATAATTAGAATAATAAAGGAGGACAAGAATGAAAATATCTTCTTGGAAAAAAACAGTAGCATGGGGTCTGGCATTAGCAACGACCTTGTCACTTACAGCCTGCGGTGGCGGTAAAGGAGACGTTGGCGGTAACAGCAGTTC
>JAILRO010000010.1 GCA_024698145.1 Lachnospiraceae bacterium | reverse complement strand
AACGCCTGTAAATAATACAACATATAGTTTGAATGAATTAGAATATATCAATATATTTAAAAAGAGCAGACCAATCATAAAATCTTTGAAAAATTATAAAAAGAAGGGAAATATATATCTTCAATTAGATATTTGTAACATCAAGAATAGTGATAAATATACGGATATTAAGTATCAAATAAAATATTCAAGAAAATCAAATTTTAAAAGCACAAAGTCTACGACTATTCCGCAGACATCGAAATCGAAGTATACAAGAAAACAATGGAAAGTTGCAAAAAACAAAACCTATTATGTAAAAGTCAGAATGAGTGCCAAAATAAAGAGTGGCAGACGTATATATAGTAGGTACAGTAATACCAAGAAAATTAAGACACCAAAAAAATAAGTACATGAGGATTTGAAATATGAATAGACAATCAAAATGCAAAAAACTAATAGCTTGGTTTATGTTTATTATAATGAATATCAACTGTTTTGGGAATGATGTGATTACTGTTGCGGCTGCCGGTGTAAATACCAATCAGGAAGGGCAATTTGAAAACGATGACAACGAAGAAGCAGAAGACACATTGGAAGGAAGTATAGAAGAAGAACTATCTAATGATTCTCGTGAGCTTATTAATGATAATGTCTATGAGGACATAACTATATCTACGACAACGACGTTGTCTGACGATGTAGAAGTTGGAAATCTTACCATAAACAGCAATCTTCATATGAATGGACACAAAATTACTGTTCATGGAAATGTTACATTAGATTCTTACTTATATGTTGAAGAAGGATATCTGGATATAACAGGAGATTTTTATATAAAGAATGGTTCGAATATTGTTATGAAATCTGCCAATGATTATATTCTTGTGAAAAATAATCTTCTGATTGATAAATTAAATTCAACTTCAAAAATAAGTAAAGGTGTCTTTGAAATACAGGGAAACGTAAGTTGTACAAATCAGGAATACTATAATGGTCTGCTTAGTTTTGAATCAGAAAGTAAAGTTGTATTATCAGGAAGTAGTGAGCAGACAATTGACATTCCGATTGATACGTGCTGGGATATATATAATCTTCAAATAAAGAATACAAGTGAAGAAGGCGTTGTGTCTTCGCACATGATAAATGCTACAAATGTAGAGGATGTAAACAAAAAACTCCATTATGAAACAGAAGGCAGTAATGGTGGCATTCTGACAGAAGATACAGTAATTAATGGTGATTTTACGTTGCTTTCAGGTGAACTTGATCTTGCCGGATATAATCTTACTGTTGAAGGTGATTTTATACATTCGGGTGGTCATGTGAATGTGAATGGTGGATCGCTTATCATAAAGGGTAATTATATAAAACAATATATTTATGAAAAGGCTTTTGAAAAAGTTGTTGAACAGAGTGCAGGTCTTCTGATAATGGATAATGATGCAGACTACGTACTTGTTGAAGGCGATTATATAGATTCATGTATTAAGGATGAGACCTTGTATCTTACTGCAGGAACGTTGGAGTTACGCGGAAGTTACAAGTCGCAGAATAATTTAAAGCATTATTTATTGCATACTTCAGGAAACCATGTTCTGAAAATTTCCGGTTCAAAAGCACAGGAATTGGATTCTTCGAACTATTTATCTAATAACGGATTTGAAATTGCTAATATAATGATTGACCAACCGGAAGAGGGAAGTGTCAAATGGTCTTCGCAAATTACGGTTTCAGGTTCTGTTCTTCATAAGTCCGGTAATGTCAATGGAAAGACTATTATTCTTAAGGATTCAGAATTAGGAAGTGACTTATACGGAACTATCGACATTTGTGATGAATATAGCTTTGCGGACGATACAGTAGTTCATGGGGATTTGTATTTTGACGGACGAAATATGAAAATCGAGAATTCGCATGTTACAGTTACCGGTGATTGTTATACACGTGGTGTTATTGAGTGTGTCAATGGTAGGTTGACAGTAAACGGTAACTTTATATTGAATGATCGTGCGTGTACATATAAAGGTGGAATACTAGAATTAAAAGGGAATATAAAACGCCCTAATAATACTAACTACATATCGTGTGAAAGTGATGCCAAAGTACTGTTTTCAGGAACAACTACGCAAAGAATAGAAGTGTCAAGTGATTATACAATATTTGAAAATGTTGTAGTGGATAATGCACAAGGAGTAATTGTTTCGGATAATATTGTAATAAAAAACGTGTCTTGTGTTAATGGTGTGGTGTCGTACGAAACGGGTGGAATGTGTGGTTTTACTCTGGAAGAGGACATGGTATATGATGGAGATGTAGACATTGCAGGTGGTGTACTTAATCTTAATGGTCATTCTATGCACATCAAGGGCAACTTGACGATTTCAGGCGGTGCTTTATCTATGACCAATTCTGACGATTATCTTTTGGTTGATGGCTCGTTTGTTACAAAGACGCGCGTTGACCATACAGGTATGCTGACAGACGGAGTACTCGAGGTTAAAGGAGATTTTACACAAGTTGGTGCATATTATTCGTATAATCCGACAGAAAATCATACCACGGTTTTTTCTGGTACGGATACACAAAATGTATGTATATATTCATCATATTACACATTCTTTAATAATGTAACATTTGCGGATGGATGTAATATAAATATCGAAAATGATAAAGTACCTTGGGTTAAAGGTGTAGTGACTCAAAATGGAAAAGTTAACGGAAAAATCGGAATGACGAAGACAACCTCATTTGCTAATGGAGTATATAAGGGCGATGTTATAGTTGTGCAGTCGTTTGAATTTGATGATGACCTGACAATATATGGAAATTTTGGAGTTGCTTCCTGTGAGGATTTCACAATTAAAGATTCAAATCTTTCGATAACAAAAAAAATATTGATTGATCAATGGCAATCACGAATTATTGTGAAAAATGCAAATATTCATTGTGGTTCCCTTACTGTTGCTGGATTGGCATATAATGGATTGTATATATATGACAATGATAGCATAGTTACTGTTGATGGTGATTTTATCGTTGATGAGGGGCATCTTAGATTATCTTATGGAACAGTTGAGGTCTCGGGAAACATTAACTGTAATGGCGCACAATCGTGTGATTTTACAGGCTCCGTATTTGAATTAAATGGTGCTAGCAAACAAACAATAGATACGGCAACAAATTGCAAGTTCGACAAAGTAGTAATAAATAATTCAGGTGCTGAAGGTATTTATGTTGAAAACGTTTTAAACTGTAATTTGGTAGAAAATATAAGCGGATGTAAGGTTGAGTTTGCAGATGGTGGCATACTTGGATATACGCTTGATAGTGATGATGTCATAGATGGAGATGTTATATTAGCAGGCGGAAATATGAATCTTAACGGACATACTCTTACGATTAATGGTGATTTAACAATTAACGCGGGAAGTATGTCTCTTTGTGGTGGCGTACTGTATGTAAAAGGAAATATTAATATCAATTCTGAACTGAAGCTTGATGCAGGAACAATAAATGTAGATGGTGATTGGACATCAACTTGTGATATTACAACCGATAGCACAGAAATACATTTTAAAGGGGATGTGTTATCGGAAGGTGACAAGTTATCTATGAAGAATGCATCAAAATTGGTATTTGATGGGAAAAAGAAACAGACTATAAAAGCGAAAGTTGCTTATTTAAATAATGTTACTATAGATAATGCTAAAGGTATTAATATCATAGAATTAAATTATATATATTTTTATGGTGAAATTACTACAAATGGTAATCCTATTGAAGGATGGCTTAATGCTAATGGAGTTATAAAGGACGAAATTATAAATGGAAATGTTGTTTTCCAATCCGCTACAATTAATAAAGATTTAACTGTAGAGGGAGATGTAGATATTGGAGAAATTAAGTTAAACGGAAATCGTTTGACTGTATGTAATGATGCGTATATTTTATACAAAAAAACATATAGAGCTCCTAGTACGGATGGAATTATTGATATAAAAGGGGATTTTCTAACAGGTAATTCAAAAACAAATTATACGTTCCCTGATGGAGTTACTATTATATTAAGTGGCAGTAACAAACAGACAATAGACTTCAAGAACGTGAATGTAACAATGAATAAGCTTGTAATCGCAAATGAATCGGACGAGGGAGTTTATTCGAACAGTTTGTTTAATGCAGATATAATTGATGATCCTGAACAAAAGCTCTCATTCTACGAAGAAGGAAATGCCGGTTTTGTTCTTACAAAGGATACAGTCATACAGGGAGATTACAAATTAATTGCAGGTGCCCTTAATCTTAACGGACACAAACTTACAATTACCGGAAATTTAAACCAGGTAAACGGATGTGTAAATGTTAATGGTGGTGAACTCCACGTTTTAGGTAATTATTATTATGGACATAAAACAGAAAGTGGAGTATATGAAGAGGCTAAAGGTATAATTAAATTATCCTCGGCAGATGAAATTATTTCTGTTGATGGTGATTTTGTCATGACGCCTAACCAGAATATAACTACAACAGTCAAAAAGGGAGTTATAGAAATAAAGGGCGATTTTGACTATTATAATAACAAAAAAGATGTTAATCCATTTTCTTCCAATGTTATTTTCAGGTTTTCGGGAAAACAAAAACAGATGCTTAGTTGCTTCGGATACAGTGATAGTCCGGTGATGGGAACTATTGACATAGAAAACTCGTCTCCGGAAGGAGTCTTTGTTGTTAAAGATATATACATAAATAATCCGGTAATAAATAGTGAAAAACTGCACGTGATGTCTGATGTAACCCTTAATTGGAATGCAAAGGAGGGCTTTGATTTCAAAGAAATAGAAGGAAATCTCTGCGTAAGAACGAATACGGTATTGCACAATGATTTGCGTGTGCATGGAACGCTATCTGTATACAGTACTTTTGATATTAATGGTTACAATGTCAAAGTGAGCAAGATGTCAATAAATAACAAGTTGTCAATCAATGGTGGATTATTACAAGTTGAAGAGTTGAATTTATCAGATTCTTCTTCGGGTAAACTTATTATGAATAATCCTGATGATATTCTGCAGATAACAGGTAATCTGACCGTAAAATATGGTTCGCTCCAGATGCTTGACGGAAAAACAGATATTAAGGGTGATGTAATAATCAATAATAGTTCTTGTGTGTTTGGAGATCAACATACATTAACTTTAAGTGGAAAAATGAATGCTGCAGGAAAATCGTATACACAAACTGTAAGTATACCTGTAAGTATGAAGTTTAATAAGCTGGTTCTAACAAAACCAAGAGAATATTATGATTTTAGTCGTAATGTTGAAGATATGTGTAACGAATTGGTTGATGATGTTTCTGATATCACGGCACCATCCACGCCGACCGGTCTTGTTGCATCTAACATCGGGTATACTACGGTTACATTAACATGGACACCTTCAACGGATGATACAGGTATTTCGGGATATGATGTTTACAGGAATGATAAGAAGATAATGTCTGTGAACAGTAGTTCATATACGGATAAAAAGTTAACACCCGGAACGGAATATACATATTATGTTGTAGCTAAAGATACTGCAACTAACACATCTGCATTGTCAGAAAAATATACTGTTGAAACACTAACTGATACAGAAAAACCAACAGTTCCAACCGATATAGTTCTCACAGCACGATATGCACAAGCATTATCGTTTAGTTTTGATGCTGCAAAGGATAATGTTGCTGTTGCTGGTTATAAGATATATAGGGATGGAGAATTAGTAGGAGAAACCAAGAATAACGAATATTCTGACAGAGAACTTCTAGCAAATCATGATTATGTATATCAGGTTTTGGCTTATGATGCATCCGGAAATGAGTCGGAACTTTCAGATGAGGTCAGGTTATATACACAGGATGTTGAACTTTCCGATATTTATCCTGCGGAGCATACGAAAATTTCAGGAAAAGAGACAGAAATATCCTTTGTGTTCAGAAACTCCGGAAGCAAGAATGGATATAATGTAAATGTTTCTTACAAAGAAAAAGGAAGTACTGACTTACATGAACTTGTGAATAAGGTTTATGGTAAAAACACTTCTTATAATCGTGCAATTAAGGTAAGCGCGACGCTTGATACAACCCTCATAAATGCAGAAGAAATAACTGTTAATGTTACGATTACAGATGCGGCAGGATATGAAGTTGCACGAGAGTTGACTTATTATCTGGACAAAACTGCACCATCCAAATTAAAAGAGGCCGGAGTTGAAGTGAGGAATGGTGTAGTTGTTATAAGCTTTGAGAAAGGAAGAGAAGCTGATATAGCCGGCTATCGTATATACAGGCAGGAAAATGGTAAGGAAAAAGAATTGTTCTTGGATAGTCCAACGCCTGATAAGACCTATTATTACGATAATACAGTAATAAGTGATAAGGAATACACATATTATGTATCGGCATATGATGAAGAAGGACTTGAAGGTGAATTGTCCGATGGATTGAATATTGTAGTAGATGAGGATGACGAATGTCCGACAATAAATGATGTTACACCGTTAAATGGTGTAATTAATGGAATATGCCATATATCTGTCAAAGCTTCAGATAATAAGGCTCTTGATAAATTAAAGATAGAATTACTTAATAATCAAGCGGATTCAAAGTTACTGGCGGAAACTGATATTTCATCGGGATATGCAGAATACGATTTAGATACTACCAAGTATACAAACGGTGTATCTTTAATGTTTTCTGTTACGGATTCGTCCGGTAATGAGAACGATGATGATTTTATTTGTGAATACAGTATCGATAATGAAGGACCGGCAAAACCAACAGGCTTCTCGGCAGAAGTTATTTCGACTACAGCTGTATTATCATGGGACAAGCCGACAGAAAATGATTATGACTATGCGGTTGTTGAGCAGGTGTTTGATGATGGTAAATGTAAGACGATTTCAAAACAGACAACGACTACAGGCTGTGTTATAGAAGGGCTTATGCCGGGAGATACTACATCATACAAAGTGACATTTTATGATATTTATGGAAACGCGGGAGTGTCTTCGAATGTGATAGATGTTACAGCGGGGGAAGATACAATATCTCCGAAAATTGTTTCAGTTTCACCTAATGGTGGAAGTTACAACAAAAAGATTAAATTAAATGTAAATGCATATGATAATTGTAACGTAAAAAATGTATATGTTGAATATTCTCTGGACGGAAGCGATTGGGATAATTTGTATACGTATAATGTTGAGACAACTGACAAAAATCAGGTTTTTGATTATGATGTTGACCTTGGCACTTTTTCTGATGGGGATATTTATATACGTGCGTATGCTGAAGATACTGCAGGAAATGTAGGAGATAAAGAACAAGTAGTAATACAATATATAATTGATCATACAGCTCCGGCGCCTGTAGACAAACTAACGGCATCCGGTGAATCCGGAAGTATTTATTTAAAATGGAATGAACCTGTAGATAATGATGTTGTAGGCTATCGTGTATATAGAAGTGTAGAGGGAATTGATGCATACAAGTGTATCAATAATAATGTGAAGACATTAAGCTTTTATGATAGAAGTGCGTCGTATGATACAAGTTATTGCTACAAGGTTACTGCGTTTGATTATGCCGGTAATGAGAGTGAAGTCTCTAATATCGCAATTGCACAAAAACAGGATGATGAACAAAAACCTGTGGTTCATAGTCTGTTACCGGTAAAAGATTCGACTATAGCAAAAACTGTTACACTTTCTGCAAATGCATCTGATAATGACAAGGTTACCAGCGTTGAATTTGCCATACAGGGAAAGGAAGAGGGTAGTAACAAAACTGTTATAGGACAGATTAATTCAGAGAAAACTTATGGAGTATATGAATGTAAACTTAATACTTTATGTTATGAAAATGGAGAGTATGACATATTTGTCAAAGCTACTGATGCTAATGGGAATATAAGTGATGTATATGTTTCGTCATGTGTTATTCATAATGTATCACTTGATACTCCGGAATTGTATGTAACTGAAGGAAACTGGTGTGTTAATCTTCATAGTACATTGCCTGATTCATTAAGCTATAGGCTGTTTAGAAAATGTCAACAGAAAGAGGAAGAGTATCAATGTATAACTTCAGGTAAAGGAAGTGTAATGTTTCGTGACGTGAATGTTAATCCGCGGTATACATATATATATCAACTTTATGTTGAAGATGAGGCGGGCAACAGTAATCAGTCAGTAATACAATATGCAAGACCTAAAGCAAAAGATACAGAGGCTCCCAAAGCGGTAATTAATGCTAACACATCTGTTATTGAGGGGTATGAGACTGTTTTTTCCGGCGTGGATTCTTCTGATAACGACAGAATCGCCAGTTATATTTGGGATTTCGGCGACGGAAGTGAAGAAGCTAATGGTCCGTCTCCAAAACATACGTATAATACTGCCGGTGAGTATGTAGCAAAACTTACGGTTACAGACGCTTCAGGAAATGTTAACTATGCAACGACGAAAATAAATGTTCTGCCAAAACAGAGTTCCGGTAAAGCGGTTGTGGAAGTTTGCAGTATATCAGGAGCTCCAATTAGTGATGTGACAATCTATATTAATTCTTCAACAAAGGGAAATGATTTAGTAAGAACTGACAAAAAGGGACAGGCAGTCATAATGCAAAAACCCGGAACATACAAGATTGCACTATATAAGCCGGGCTATATTGCGGTGGAAAAAAGCGTTGAGATTGAGTTGTATGGAGAAAAAGAATATACCTTCAGTTTGGATGAGGGAGATACGATAACGGCTGACTTTAATGTCAGACAGATGGATTTTGATGAAATTGTTGCGGCTGGAATTGACTTGACTGCGCCTGAAAATCAACATGTTTTTACTGTGACAACAAAACTAAAATTTGAAGATGCGCAGCGCACACCGGAAAGCGATGCTCCAATTGTATTATCTAAAGCGACATCGAAAGAGAAGAAGGATGAACATGCAGGTAATGCAGAGGCGATGAATGCAGGCGGTGGTGTGTATATTGCTCCGGAATCAGGTGAAAATAACAATGAAGATCCGGAACCTGAATTGTATTATACATTGTATATAACACAGTCAATATCATGGCTTAAGGATATGTATGAGGCTACATTAATTGTATATAACAATGCAAACAGTCAGACAATTGTTGCAAAAGATTTGACTGCGGATTTGATATTGCCATATGGACTATCGCTTGCTTCAACCGACAACGGACAGAAGGAAGATATTAAGATACCTGATATCAGAGGAGGAGAGACAGGTAGTGCAACATGGTATATAAGAGGCGATGTTGCCGGAACATACAGCTTAAATGCAAGGTTAAATGGAACTTTACAGCCGTTTGATTCGAATTTTGAATATACTTTTACGTCTAATGAATTTGATGTGACAGCAGGAGATGGTCTTGTTCTCGCGGTTAAACCGGAAGATCGTGCTGAAAAAGGCGAACCATATTATGTATATTTCACTCTTTCCAATGAAGGAAGTAAGGAGTTCTATAATATAAAAGCCACATTTGGTGATCAGCACGCTAATAGTCGAAGATTTATAACAGGTGCAAATGGTCAGAATTCTCTTCCTGTAATATCCGACGAAGATGTGGTTATGATTGAGTGCTTGAAACCGGGTGAAAAGATATCGGGAGTATACAGAACTTCCATACCGATTGACGGGGAAAAATGGTATAACTATAAGCGCCTTACTGAATATGAGTATGAGGTTCTTTCAGGGAATAATCTCGGTGTTGAAGTATGCATTTCTCCAATAGCTTCACACGTGGCTGTTCCTTCTCTTGTGTATCAAATACCTACGCAGGAAAATTCGGAAGCTGATCCTGTTAACGTTAGTACGGGGGCTTATACTGACAGTATATCTGCGATGTCAGTACAAGGCGTTAATCCTGTATCGGCTGACCTTTCATATGATTCTAACGCTGTAGCTGCTTTGGGAGAGTTTGGTTACGGTTGGACGCATAACTACGAATCAAGATTAGTTGATATGCAGGATGGTACGGTAAGATATTATGTGTCGCCTACAGGATATTATACGTTCCTTGCATCTCACTTTGATTCGGAAAAGGCATATGTTATAGGCGAAGGTGGTTATTATAAGCTTGATATGTCGAAGCTTCCCACAGAGGAGACTTTCAAGTGTCTTAACGAAAACAAAGCAGAATACAAGTTGGAACGTGATAAGAAAGGTGCATATACTCTTAAAGACAAGTCCGGAAATATAACATGCTTTGATAAGAAGGGAAATCTTGTATCAATTGAGAACAGTGAGGGAAAGAAGATATCCGTATTGCGTCAGGATGACTCGTTTACTGTTATAGACATGGGTACTGAAAGACATCTTACATATAGTCTTGACCCTGATACCAAACTTGTTACATCAGTGACGGATGGAAAACGCGAAGCTTTTTTCTATTATGATGAGAATAAATGTCTTAAGCAGTTCGTCAATGCAGCAGGTGAGAGTACTTATTACACATATGACAAGAAGCATAGAATAACAACAGTTACCAATGATGATAATATAACTTATGTTACTAATGAATATGTATTATCAGAAGGTACGACAAGTCCGTCCGGAGTTAAAGTTGGACGTGTTAAATCTCAGCAGGATGCAAATGGGAATGTTACAAAGTTCGAATATAAAGAAGACGAGCAAAACGGTAATCTGATCACAACGGTTACAACGAGAAACGGCTCTACGAAAAAGACCGTTACCGATCCTTATGGCAATGTTGTTAGTCAGACTAATGAAGCAGGCAACACATTAACAACAACATATGATGATAATGGTAACGAAACGTACGTTAATCAGCCGGACATGACTACAATTGACGGTAAAGAAACCTCATATTCGATAGCTTATAAGTATGATAGTGATGGCAACATGACATCAATGTCTAACAGTATGCTTGAAAAAGGTGAGGACGAAGTCGTTATGACCTATGATGATGACGGAAATATGCTTACCATGAAGAACCGTAATGGTGAAAGCATGGAATGTACTTACTTTGATAACGGGCAGATTCATACGGTAAAAGATCAGAACGGCAATGTTAAGAGCTATGAATACAACAATCAGGGACAGATACTATCAGAGACTGACGGTAATAATAAGAGCATAGTATATAACTATGATAAAGGTGATCTTGTATCCGTAACTGATAGGAACGGTAATGTAACAGAATACAAATACAACGCTGAAGGATTTGTTGAAAAGACTATTGTTAAGGATAAGGTGTTGGGTCAGGAATATACAACGGTATCTTTCTATGATGAATTGAACAGAGTAAGTTCAGTTCTTGATACCGAGGGTGGAACAACTTTCTATGAGTATGATTGTAACGGAAATATAACGGAAAAGATTGAGCCATCAGGTTCAAGAACAAAATATGTGTATGACGGCAATAATCAGCTGATTAAGGAAGAAGTATATCCTAATGAAACATCGGATAATCCTGACAGTGTTACATGTTATACCTACACGAAGGAAGGTTTGTTAAAGACCGTAACTGATGCAAAGAGCAATTCGGTTATTACCAACAGCTATGACAAGGTTGGCAATAAGATTAAGGAAACAGAAAAGAACGGTGACAAGAAACTTTCGGAGAAAGAATATACTTATGACGAGCTTGGCAACAAGACATCAGAAACTGTTGTATGTATAAACAATGACGGAAACGAGACAGGAAGATATACAACTAAGTATATATATTATCCTAACAGCAGATTAAGCAAGGTTATTGACTATACAGGTGCGGAGACTACGTACAGTTATGATAAGAGTTGGCGAACACAGACTATAGAGAGCACGACCGAGCCTACACTCACTTATAAATATGATCCTGCCGGAAGAGTAACCAAAGAGATAACAGGAAACAATAATGGCAACATATTCAATAAGAGTGAAGCAATATCGACATCTTATGAGTATGATATCTATGGTCATGTGACAAAGGCTACTGATGCGATGAATAATTCAACTCAGTACCGTTATGATGCTAACGGAAATCTTACAGAGACAGAGGATGCAACCGGACGTGTGGCATACAGTAAGTATGATTCATTAAATCGTATTGTTGAGAAAGGAATAAGAAAGCCTAATAGTAATGATGATATTGTTCTTGCAAGAACATCATATAACATAACGGCTCATACAGTTACTACAACTGATGTAGTCAATGGTGGTAGTATTACATCTTACTATGACACGGCAGGCCGTGAATATAAGACTGTTAATGGTGACGGAGTATTGTTATCAGAAACTGTCTATGATACCGAGAATCGTATCTTACAGAGCGTAGATGCCAAGGGTATGGTAAGTGAGAATGTATATAACTCACTTGGACAGATTGAAAAGGTCAATCGTGGTGCAAAAGGAACCAAGAAAGCGAACGGAACATACAGTATTATTGGCGAAGTGCGCTCTGAAACTTATGAGTATGACAGTCTTGGACGAATGAACAAGGTAACAGATGCAAAAGAAGGAGTATCATCCGTTGTATTTGACAGTCTTGGTCGTATAGTGTCGCTCAAAGATCCTAATCAGAATGCGGCGGATAAAGAAGAAAAAGCATGGAGTGTTAATAACGGCAACACATATACATATGAGTATAATGAGAAAGGGTTGTTAGAGCAGGAAGTCAATTCGTTAGGTAACGTGACAACATATGAGTACAATGCAGACATGCTTCTTTCAAAGATAACAGACAGTGCGAATGAAGATACAGAATATGAGTATGACTCTCTTAACCGCATTAGAGAGGTAAAGGATAGTGTCGGCAAAATCGAATATGATTATGATGCTAACGGTAATGTACTT
>JAILRO010000005.1 GCA_024698145.1 Lachnospiraceae bacterium | reverse complement strand
ATCACTGGGACTGATATATATTGTTACTTCATCAATTGTATTAATATATACTGTACGACGATATATACATGATAATATTGTTATAGGACTTGGAGGTGTATAAGCATGATTACCAGATTAGCAAAAAAGGATTTAGAACGTATCATTGGCATGAGTATGCTTGTAGTAATCATGTTATCTATAATATATTTGTCAATTGTTGCGGTGACCTCAGCAATAGAGGTTAAAATGAAAGAGTATATGGTATTGGAACCATATATGAAGAAAAATGGAATATTTATTCAATCCGAAATGATTCAAAAGAGCGAAGGAGATGGCGGAACCCTAATTCGTGATAATAAAGAAATGTTAGATTATCTACCTAGTGTCGAAAATATTATCAGCATGGAGAAAATCTGGGATGTATCAATAGAAGGAATAACCAATCAGATTACGGCATGGGGATATAGTAAAGATATAACAGATCGATTAAATATTGATATGCTTGAGGGCAGATGGTTTGAAAAAGATGATTATGATAGTGATATTTTAAAGGGAGTTGTAACTTATAATAACGGACATATTCATGCCGGAGATATTGTTACTATGAAATCGAATACGGATGATTTGAAGTATCAGGTTGAAATTGTGGGAGTTACTGAAAATAATCAAAACATTTTCAACTCTAGCCTATATAGAAGCCCATATGGTGATTACAGGGATTGTTATTATCCATTCAATTTTGAGGCAGAAAAGGGAATGATATATCTTATGTTGTCTGATGAACAGATATTAAGGGGACAAGATAAAAATCAATTTGAATATTTGAATTTCAGGCTTAATCCCAATAAGGGGTTTCAAAAACAAATGACCGGTGCAACTTTGGTTATATATGATGATAATATATCGAATGATATTATTAATAAAGAGATTAGCAAACTTAAGGAGAATTCATTTATTAATAAGATATATCTCTTATCTGATATGAACAAGAACAGTTGGGATTATATATTTGAGGAATTACATAATTATCTACCAATGTTTATATGTGTGACTGTTTTTGTAATGATAGCAGCGATAAGTGCAAATGCAATAATGGTAAAAAAGCAAATGAAAAATTATGCGATATATTATATTTGTGGACTTAATTGGAACGATTGTGCACGGATAAGTTTGATGGTGTCGATTATGACTGCCGGAATTTCACTAGTGATGGTTATACTTTCTATAAAAGTTCTTCGTGCTGTCGGAATGATGAAACACTCAGCTATTCATATGGGGTGGATTCAATTAATATCTTGTATTGTTATGTATTTTCTATATGTTATATGTTCCTGGATTGTACCTATGAGATTGGTGCACGGCAACTCTGCTAAAAAGATATTAATTAATAACCGGATATAAGGAGACTATATGGATGATTAAATTAGAAGGAATAAAAAAGATATATAATATTGGTAAGTCGAATGCTTTTGAAGCACTACACGGAATATCTATGGAAATAAAAGATAATGAAATGGTTGCAGTTGTTGGAACATCTGGTGCGGGTAAATCAACATTATTACATATACTTGCATTTATTGATGATTATGATGAAGGCATATATGAATTTGATGGGAAAATAATGAACGGCTTAAATGAGAAAAAACGTTCTCTGTTGCGTAACAAAAAGATTGGTCTTGTTATGCAGGATTATGCATTGGTAGATGACTTCACGGCGTTGGAAAATGTATTATTGCCATTAGATTTTGATATCAAGGAAAAAAGAACGCGGAAAAGAAAAGCTGAATTAGCGTTAAATTCATTAAAATTGGTTGATATGGACACTTTTGCAAACAATAAATGTAATCAGTTATCAGGCGGACAAAAACAAAGAGTTGCTATAGCAAGAGCTATAGTAAATAATCCGAATTTGATTATTGCCGATGAACCAACGGGAGCCCTTGATTCTAAAAATGCAAAACAGATTATGGAAATATTTGAAGATTTAAAGAAGCGAGGAAAGACTATTTTGATTGTTACACATGATATGGAGATAGCAGAATATGCTGATAGAATACTACAAATAGAGGACGGCATGCTTGTATAAAAAGACTATTCATATGTTGATGTTTATCAAGGCTATGTTATCATAAAGAATAGGTAGATGATAAAGAGAATGTTTTTCAGAACATAGTATGTTATGAAAAACAAGTGTGTGATAGTTTTTCTGTAAATAAGATATCCTAAGATAATTAACGAGCTGTATGGCGGTAAGATTACCGTTGTCCAGCTCTTTCTGATGTAAACGGTATAATATATTCCATAGCTGACGGCATTTAAAATTCCATAGTTGGGCAATTATTTTTCCATGCCGTATTTTTACTATTACAGTAAATGTATTAAGTGTTGGAAACATGAGAACATATATTGTAAGAGATAATCGTTCTTTAGAACTTGTCGGCTATTTCTCATTAAAAGCCGGATACGATGAGAATTGTATTTTTATGTATCAGGCATTAAAATAGTATTATATTAATCCCGTCATCACAATAAAAGTGATTGGCGGGATTATTTATTATTGTGTTCATGGTGACAGATATAATTTCCAGAAAAACGCTAGGTTAAATAAATAATTTACAAATTTAAAAAATGCTAATTAATAGTTATTCCGGAAGTGGGGGGTGGTTCTTTTTTCTATTTCGATGATTGGAATAATTATTGTAGTTTTGTAAGTGTTACTTGTGTTGATCTCAATAATACCATGATATTGTTCTACAACACCCTTTACATTGTTGATACCATATCCGTGTTGTAAATCTTCTTTTTGGGGAAGAGTATTTGTTTCAGTGTTATAGGTGTTCTCAATTATGATGGTGAATTGATTTTTTCTGCTTGTGCTCATTGTAACAGAAACAAATTTCTTGCTTTCTACGCATTCTTTTGTGGCTTTGTAACTATTATCAAGAAGATTTCCAATCAATATTGAAAGATCATAATCGGAGACAGGGATTCTTGTGATATCTATTACCAGATTGGTTATAAAATCAACGCCTTCAGTTTTAAGTAAATCGTTGTAATTTGAAAATAAGGCATCAATTACAAGGTTACCTGTGTTAAATCTTGCATATGTTTTTTCCAAGTCAGTTGTGAAATCTGATAAATAATTATATAGGTAGTCATATTTTTCATCTTCAATATATTTTCTTAACATTTCATTATGGTGCTTTATGTCGTGTATTAATCTTCTGCATGTTTTGTAAGATTCACCAAGCTGTATGTATTTTTCTTTCTGGTAATTAAGTTGTCTTTGGAGTTCTTCGGATAATATTTTACTATTGTAGCTTTCTGCAAGTTTTTCGGTAAGTGTAAGATAGATAATGTTCAAAAGTGTCATAAAAATCCATACAGCAACAAAAAATGAGAGATTTGTATATATATAATCTTTGCTAAGCGGCATGATTATAAGCATTAAAAGAGACAGAACAGGTGCAATTAAAAGGAGGAGATTATATACTGTAGGGTAATCTCGATAGGTTTTTTTTGTTATTATATTGTAGAATAATACAAATAAAAGCAGGAAGAGTTTGGACATTAAATTCATTGTTATCATATAACTGTATTCATCTGTTATTTCGTTTGAATACATGAAGTACGATATAATAAGACAAAACCTCTCTGAAAGTAATACCATTATTTGAAAGATAACGGATAATGATATAATTTTAGTTATTTTTTTAGTCATGAAACAACAGAGAAATATTGTTGTTATAATACTTATTGACGAATTGATAATACCTAAAATATAAGACTCTGATGTCAGCTGACTTAATAATTGCATATTTACTATGAGTATAACTTCAACAAGAACAATTGAAATGTGGAATAGATGTGATGCCAGTGCGGTTTTGGGTTTACATAACGCATGAGTAAGAAATGTTTTGAGAATAAAAATATCTAAAATTGAACTAAATATTAATAATAGTGTTTCCATATAGTTGTTCTCCGTATTAGTGTAAAAAAGTAGTTACGTTATTAATCATTTCGTGCTTAATATTTTTAAAATATTTCCTGCTGATAGGTACTTCTTCACCATTGCTCATGATTATTTTCATATCGGATATGTAGTGTATGTGTTCGATATTAACCAAAATGCCTTTGAAACATCGGCAGAAAGCAAATGATAATAGTTTATCTTCCCAATGGGAAAGTGTTCCTTTAGTGGCAATCTGTTCTTTTGCTAAATGAAAGATTATTGTTGAACTTTTTTTGCCGGAACTTTCAATAAAAAAAATATCATGGACATTGACAGTTTTTTCTGATTCTTTGGTGTCAAGCATGATGTATGAAACGTGATGTCTTTTTTCCTTTTCGATTATCTCATCAAGAATACAATATATCTTCTCAGCTGTAACTGGTTTCTTTAAGTACTGAAACGGGTGAACAGAAAAACTGTCTTGCATATATTCCGGATAATTACTGATAAAAATAATGTATGGCTCAGTTTCACATTGTGAAGTGATTTGTTTTGCTACATCAATACCGTTACTTTCTGCTATTTCCATATCAAGTATAAAGATATTGTATTTTTTGTTGTTTGCAATAGCGTTTAAAAGAGATGTGCTGTCTGAGTATTTATCATATGAAATCTCATGCACACTGTTAAAAATATATGGATTTAATATGGCATCAATTCCTGATAAAAAATTGGAATCATCATCGCAAAAGGCAATATTAAGATACATTTTGTGTTCTCCTGTTATTGATAGTGCCTATAAGTTGGTTAATGAATATAACTGACAGGCATAAGGTTATTAAGCTACATAAATTCTCCAACTGGTAATGGTAAAAAATCAGAAGGAGACACATAATAATTATCAAACATAAAAAACAATATAGTTTAAGTTTTTTCTTTCTATTTTTATCAAAACGTTTATTAGGATGATCAATTGGGGCAAATAATACTATATTTATTGCTAAAACAATGATACATATAAAAAACGGATTTTTCCACTTGGGGATATTGTGTTTATAAAATGCATGTGATGAGACAAAGGCAGTATTAAGAAGAATATCCCGTAAGAAAAAAAGCTACAGGCAAAACGAGAATTTGCGTGGGCCCCACCGGCTGTGGTCTTTAATATAAACATTATTATCATGTATAGTGATGCCCCGATAATATCGTGTAATAAAGCTCCAAATAAAATAAGACTTGTATTGAATAAAATAATATCTAAAGTGTATTCAAAGCAGAATTGATACGAGTCGATGCTGTTTTTTTCTATGATGTTTAGTTCAAAAAGAGTGTCGGTTAATTTCTTACTTACATAATATGATATAACCATAGTTATTTCAATCCTTTTTATTTGTTATGTTGTGTGGGTTATTATAGAATAAAAAACAGTGATTAAACGAAGTGTTGGGGTAAGAGGTCAAAAATAGGGGGTAACAGGTCATTAGATACCTGTCATCCCCTATTTTTGACCTCTTGTCCTCGGATTGCGTTTTAAGTTAGAAAGATGTGCTATAGTGACAATGTGGTTGCAATCATTTTTTACTGAAAGGAGATGTGTTAATTATTCAAGATTACAGTATGGGATATTCCCGACATTATACCAAAACTAAAGGTATAAAATGGTGTTTAAAAGACTTAATGCGTGATATTACATTATAAATAAAAAGGTTCTATTGAAAAGGAGATGAGATTAAGACTATGAAAAAAGTAATTATAATTATAGCGGCTATATTTATTTTAAAATATGGATTAGAAGTTAAAGCCAGTGAAACATATGATGTTTTTTCGGGAGGGTTTGCAAGCTGTAAAAGCTTAACATGGAATACCGTTGATGGAGAGTACAATTATGAGGCTATAGAATCAATAGCGCAGTGGAATGGTGTATCTAGTAAAGTGAAAATTACAAAAAGTAAAAAAGTCCCAAATGCAAATATTTTATTAAGTATAGGTAAAGTGGACTCGCCTAAAAGCGGACAGTTGGGGCTTACTTCGTATTATTTAAACAAGAAAAATGTTAACAATGATAAAGTTTGGGATAAAGCAATTTGTGTTAGATATAATAATAATTATGATTATAGAGCGCACTATGCAACGACTGTACACGAAATAGGCCATGCACTTTCACTTGCACATTGTACGGCAGAAGCGTTACACAAAGATCCGCACATAATGCACCAAGGAGTAAAAACTAAATATACTCCGACTGGATATGATAAGAAAAAACTAAAATATAAATGGGGGAATTGAGTATGAATAAACCATACATATTATTTACGTTGAGTCTTCTTGTACTATTGCTATGTGCGTGCAATCGGGAAGATGTAGAGAAAGATAATCAAATAGATATTAGTCAGTTGGAGGATGTGTCAATTGAATCGGACTTTGTATATTTTAAGTATAGTGATTTGGAAAGAGATGCTTCGATTATTGCTAAAGTAGAGGTTATTGATGATTTGACGGCAAATAACAGTTTGACTGATTATATGAACGTTGAAGGTGACACTTATCTTATTAATGCAATGTCCAAAAGAAAAATACGTATATTGGAGTATTACAAAAATGATAGTGGTAAAGAACAGTCAACTATGGAAATAATAGAAGGGGCTGCGATTGTTGGGAAACAATTTTTTCACGACGAAGAGTATACACCTCTTGAAAAAGGTAAAACTTATATTCTATATTTGAGTAATGAAACTTCTAGTGGTGAATATAGTTTGATGAGTGGATTAAATAGTGTGATAGATTTAGACAAGCCTTTTGAAAATAAAAAATATGTGGATATAGCTGTGAAAACTATTATAAACTATGAAAGCGATTTGCCAGTCAAAGAAAAACAGGCTTTGCTGAAAAAGAAGATGACTTTTGTTGATGATATACCAGATGAGCAACAGAAGGATATGAATATTTCTGTCGATACATATAATGGTGAGAAAGAAATAAATATATCATATGCTAATGATGACGGAGACATATTGATCGAGATTGATAATTAGTAAAAATACGTATGAATTATATGCATGCACAAAAGAACCAAAAGAAATATATGTTAAGTATAACTATTCATTTAGATTATTAGAAACAATAAAACAAAAATTTTTTAATAGGGTGACAGGTATTTAACAATCTGCTACCCTTTTTTCTTATCACCTGTCTTTTATTTGTCGTTTACGCTCTGTACAGGTCGTTCGTGCAAAACCTCTTGTAAAAAAGTAAATGAATGATAATATTAGTTCAAGTAAGGGGAGAGACGATGGAAGATAAGCTTTTGGATTTAAGTAAGATAACTGCATACCAGCTTTCAAAATTTGATTCAAGTGTAAAGGATATTTATGACAACACACAGGGAGTAAATGCAAATATATCTTATTAAAATGGTAAGAAGTCAGGAGGTGCCTATATGTTGGTAAAAGAATTGTTTGTAGTTATAGGTATATGTGTCTGCATGCTACTTGCGGGGTGTGGAGAAATAAATGTAAAGAATCATTTTGATGAAAACACAAAATCTGAAAATAAGGCTGATGGTGAAGAGCTAATTGCATATAAAGAAAACGCAGGTGATGAAAAAACGAAAATCGTTTTTACGAGTGATGAGATATATGCTAATGTGCAAAATGATTTAGAATGGGGATTGTTTAATAATTATGCGGATTATTATTTTAATTACATGAATGCTGAGCAGACAGACTATTACTATAAACAAGCATCAGCAGAAGATATCTATGAAGCTTTACAATCCATTTACAAAATGCAGTTTCATTATGATAAATTGGATGTTGTTGATGATGACAAAAATGTGACAATCAGAATTCCGGTAACAATTATGAACAGCGAGTATGTATATTCATATGAGGGTACTAAAACTTCTGATGATACATTACATTTTACCGGATGTAAGTTGTACAATAAAGATGAAAAAGATGTTTTTGAGGAAGCGAAAGTTGTTCATACATTATCAATAAAGGTCAGGATAGATACTGATAAAGAGATTGAAAAAAACAGTTCGTTGAAGTCGCCTGATTCTAAGATGATTAGTTATATAGAACAGCACAATTTTCTTGAGCAGGGCAAATATATGTCGGGAGCGAAACTCACATCAGGTACATACTATTTAAATGGTGATGCTAATTCAAAACAATACTATGTAGTATATGATAATCAAATTGAATTTTCGGCTGAAAATGGTAATAAATGGTATTACAAAACATTATCCAAAGACGATGGTGATTATGTTTATTATGGCTATGGTTTGAACGGAAATGGGTTTTCAGAAGGTATTGGGTTGAAATATACGAATGATAAGCTAATATCCGAGGTGGATGGTAGTACTTACATTTTGTGTGACAAGTAAATTGGTTCATATCACCTGTCTTTTATTTGCCGTTTACGCTCTGTACAGGTCGTTCGTGCAAAACCTCTTGTAAAATTAAATAGTAATAACTGAAAAATCAGTCCATCCGTACCTGGCTAAAGTACTAGGATGGACTGATTTTTTTATTATTTAAGAATTTCTTTAAATTTTAATTTTATACTGTAGTTAAGTTAAGAAACTATGAGAAGAAAGTTTTTACAAGGAGGCAATTATGTCAGAAGTAATAGTAGATGTGAAAAATCTTACAAAACAGTATGGAACGCAGCTTGCACTTGATAACGTTTCGTTTCAGATTAAGAAAGGAAGTATCGTTGGTCTTATCGGTCCTAACGGTGCAGGTAAGACTACCATAATGAAGATAATGGGTGGCCTTGCGTTTCAGACAGGCGGAGAGCTTTCTATGTATGGGGCAAGTGATGAGAAAGGACTTAATCATGCAAGAACAAGAATGAGCTTCATGATAGAGACGCCTTATGAAAAGGATAAAATGACGGCACGAGAAAACCTTGAAAAGCAGAGACTTCAAAAAGGTATTCCCGATAAGAAAAGAATAGATGAGGTGTTAGACATAGTTAATCTTTCAGATACCGGCAAGAAGCTTGTTAAGAACTTCTCACTTGGTATGAGGCAACGACTGGGACTTGCCAATGCACTTATGGGAAAGCCTGAGTTCATGGTACTTGATGAACCGATTAACGGTCTTGATCCTGAGGGTATCGTCGAGATAAGAGAATTGTTTAGAAAGCTTAATAAGGAAGAGGATATTACGCTTGTCATTTCCTCACATATATTAAGTGAGTTATCTCTTCTTTGTACGGATTACATATTTATTAACCATGGTCAAATTAAGGGAGTGTTTACTGCTGATGAGCTTAAGGCAGCTTGCAGCGAGTACTATCATATCGACACGGACAATAACGAAAAAGCAAGTGCAATACTTATCAATAAATGTGGAATTGAAAAAGTGGAGGCACTAGAAGATGGAAGTCTTAGAATATATGACGGACTTGAGGATATAAGGAACATTTCAAAGACATTATATGAGAATGGAATCATTCCGACAGAGCTTTCGAAGAATGAAGTTAATCTTGAGGATTACTACATGAAAATGGTACAGGGGGAGTAGATATGTATAACATTGTTAAATCTTTAAACTACAGTGCCCGCCGTGATACGACCATTATAATAACAATAATCTCAATGTTAGGTCTTCCTGCATTTGTTGCGTATCTTAGTGGAATGCTTAATGGTGACTCGATGCAAAAAATGACACCGTCGGCATATTTTGGCGGACAGACTATGGGTACGGTTTTTGTGTTTACGTGTTTTGGAATAATGATTCTTGCCTGTAAGCTTTGCGCGGGTGATGCATCGGATAAGACGATTAATTATGAGTTTTTGGCAGGACATAGCAGAGTAAGCATATTTGCAGGAAGAATGGTAGCAGGATTTCTTTGGGGAGCAGTTCTTATCTTTATATTAATGATGGTTCCGGTTGTTGTGTTTGAATTGCTTTACGGTTGGGGTCCGGAAACAAATAAAACAGAGGTGCTTATTCGCTGTGGACTTGTGTTTTTTGCAATTGTAAGATTTTGTGCATATAGTATGATGCTTGCAACAATAACAAGAAGTGCAGGCAAGGGAATAGCACTCGGCTATGCAACGCTTATGGTTATTGCCGTGGGAC
Organism: Lachnospiraceae bacterium; assembly: GCA_024698145.1. Classification (GTDB taxonomy): domain Bacteria; phylum Bacillota; class Clostridia; order Lachnospirales; family Lachnospiraceae; genus CAG-590. The sequence continues at coordinate 77,527 of JAILRO010000005.1, read as the reverse complement.
AGTCGATTCTTGAAGAAATGTTGGATATAGTAGTTGTTTATCCGACAGCATTTACAAATGCATGTTATCTGCTCATATCGGAAAACTCAAGAAATGTTGTGTTAGACGGCAAGACCGTTACAATCTTTGATACTTCGGTGACACCTGATATGGCAGTTAAGACGATTGCGGTATCGCTTCTGTTTACCGTGGGTTATATGATAATCACATACTTTAACTTCAAGAAGAAAGACAGAGATTAATTAGGGCTTTTTCTTATATTACATCAGTAGTTGGATATGGTAATGTGGATACCGCATTAAGAAATGAGGATTGTTTATGAAAAATATAATGAAATCAATAGGCTATGAAGTGATGCATAGCAAAATGCTTGTCAGATTATATATATATTTTATAGCACTTATGGCATTGGTTACTGTGCTTAATACAGACAGTTCCGGAGTAAGCGCAATGCTTGCGGGTAATGATACATATGAGTTTCCAATGCTTATGGCTGCAATTATTGTGGGTGTCATATGTGGAAGCGATTTTAATGATAAGGTGGCAAATTATGAAGTATTATCCGGTCACTCAAGGAAAAGTATATTCTTTGCAAGAGCATTGATGTCAGTATGTATCTCATCAGTTCTTGTGACAGTGTTATGCTTTGTTCCGATAATTGTCGGAAGTGTAATATTTGGTTGGGGAGATAAACTGGTTTTGTCAGATATAATAATAAGAAACCTACTTTTGATTTTCCCGTTTGCACGATTGGCAGCATTTCTTGTGGATGTAACATTTATTGTTAAAAATCCATATGCAATTATGGCGTCAGGCTTTGTAATTATGCTAGGAGGAAGCATATTGGGCGATATGGTTGGTGGCGGAAATAATTGCTTCATCAGTATATACAACATGAAATATTTATGTAGTTATGAAGGCTGGAACACTTATAATCTCGACCCGGTAAAAGGCGTCGTCGAATATTACGCCTACAACAGCACCGTCACCTCATCTCTCGTCCTCGGCACTGTGTTCGCCTCTATAATCATGATTATATTCTATCTGTTCATGGGGTATGCATTGTTCCGTAGAGATGAGTTGAATTGATACAAAGAATGTCTGATTTTATTGAATTTGTAACTGGTTTGTGAATGCTATGTAGTTTCCATAAACAGACCGTTTATGAACGTCGGTACTTAGTGAGCATGAAATGCGAACTTAGTACCGCTACGTGAATAACCGAGCGAGAGCGTGTCTGTGTTGGAACTACATAGCACACACAAACCTGAATAAAGTAAAAGAAAGGAATAATTATGGATATTTCATTCACTATAATAGAATTAATCATGATGGCACTTCTTTTTGTAGTAGCGCAGCAGTCCGAAAAGAAGCCTAATAATATGTGGCGACTTCTTTACGTCGCACCAGCATTTATAGCGGTAATAATGGTACTGTTTATCGGCTTTGACGTGCATCATACAGGAATATATGTTGCTGCCTTTGTGCAGATTTGTGCTCTTTTTGCAGAGAAAGTAAGAACAAAACGGATATTGGCCGTGTGTTCGGTAGCCTTGATTGCGGTAAGCTTTGCGCTTATCACGCTCTCGTCAAACTACCACAGAGAAGCGTACTATGCGGATTTTGAAAAAACATTTAATACTATGAAGGAGCATTATGTGATTGATAAGGAAAAGGGTATTGATTGGGACGAACTGTATGCCAAGTATAAACCGCTCTTTAAAGAGGTGGATAAGTCGCAGGATTTTGTTAAAAACTATCAGGTATGGCAACAGTTTTGCGGAGAGTTTTATGATGGACACGTAGGATACCGGATGAGCAGTGATGGCCTTTTTCGCTATGCATTTTGCAAGTCGTATGGCAATGATTACGGACTTTCTCTTGCAAGACTTTCAACCGGGGAGTTTGTGGCAATAAATGTTGAAGGGTATGACAACTCATATTCTGTTGACAATAAAGACAAAGATGATGTTGGTTTTTACATGGTGAAGAAGGTCTTTGATTGTAAGGATGCGGATAAACTTACTCTTAAAAATGCAGGAATTAAAAACGGAACAATAATTACAAAATGGAACGGCAAGCCGATAGATGAATACTATGACGAGATTAAATATTATATGGAGCAGTATCCGGTAAGGGAAAATGAAGAGTTTTATCTTCCGATGTATGTTGCAGGTATTGGTCGTGATATGGATTACGGAGTAACTTATGTGCCCGGTGAAACATATGAAAATGTCGAAGGAAAAGAAATGACGGATGCGCCGGTGGCTGATATAACATTTATAGATGAATCCGGAGAAGAAAAAACAATAACAGCACCATGCCTTGGTTCATACATGATGAGAATGTATGATACTAATAAAAAACTCGATGACGGAGTTAATATTACCAATCTTAAGTGGCAAAAGATTAATGATGACACATATATTATCCGTATAAGCGAGATGGCTTATGATCAGGAAACATATAGTGGAACAGATTTCACCGAAATGACTGATAAATTAAGAGGAGAGGTGGAAGCGCTTAAGAAAGAAGGTGTTAAGAATATAGTATTTGACCTTCGCTCAAACGGAGGAGGAAGCCCATACTTTGTAGAGGGAATTGCATGTCTTTTTGCACCAAAGGGTGAACACCTTACATATTACAGTGCGGTTATTAATGAGGATACGGCAACCTTTGAGCGAGGAGAGGACGGAAAGTATATAATGGGAACGCCTTCCTCGTATGTGGGCGAGGACTTGTGGCATGATGGCAATATCATTTTGCTTGTAAATGCCAAGACGGTAAGTGCGGGGGATGATATGACTTATATGATGGGTGATTTCCCTAATGTTAAGGTCATCGGACTTACAAGCAGTAACAGTTCATGCCAGGCGGTTAAGGTTTTGGCGCTTAATGAAGGAGAGATTTCATTTTCGGCGGTTCCAAATCTTCTTCCAAATGGTGAAATTGCTATCGATACCTATACAGATCATGTTGGAAGGACGCCTTTTGATGAGAAAATCCCTTTTGATGAAAATGTTATTGAGAGTATTTTTGATAAAGGAGAAGATTACCTACTTAATTACACGGTAAATGCATTTTAATTACTTAGTAATACAAAATAATCGTAAAAATTAATACTTTTTGAAAGGATTATTCCCTTGTTTCACGTCTTCTTACGTGTTAGTATTTCACTATTCTTACAATTATGTATGATATGGTGGAGACTGAAATAACATGTAAGGAGGCGTATTTTTATGTATGATATTGTAATTATTGGTAGCGGACCGGCAGGACTTTCTGCTGCAGTGTATGCGAAACGTGCGGGACTTTCGGTTGTGATTGTTGAGAAGACTTTCTACGGAACCGGACAGGTTGCAGAGAGCAGTCAGGTGGACAATTATTTGGGTCTCCCTGAAACAAATGGTTTTGACCTTGGAGAGAAGTTTAGAAGTCATGCAGAAAACTTCGGAACAGAGTTTATTACAGGTGAAGCAGTAGGCTTTGAAAAAAAGGACAATACTTGGATTGTTAAATTAAAAGATGAGAGTACGCTTGAAACAAAGACCGTAATATATGCGGCGGGTGCTGTTCATCGTCACCTTGGAATACCGGGAGAAAACGATCTCTCTGCAAAGGGAGTATCTTATTGTGCTACATGTGACGGATCATTTTTTAGGGGACGCACGGTAGCGGTTGTAGGCGGTGGTGACACTGCACTTGATGATGCGCTTTATCTTTCTAAGTTGGCTGCAAAAGTGTATGTGGTTCACAGACGTGATGAGTTTAGAGGAAGCAAGTCAACGGTTGAGAAGTTGAAGGCTGCTGAGAATGTTGAATTGGTGCTTAGCGCTGTTCCTTCGAAAGTTTGTGGTGAGGATTCCGTTACGGGACTTACCTTAGCAGACGGAAGAACCTTGGAAGTTGACGGTGTATTTATTGCAGTTGGAATGATTCCGCTTACCAAAATTGTTGACGGTGTTGTGGAACTTGATGAGGCGGGATACATTAAGGCAGATGAAACTTGCGTAACTTCTGAGGCAGGTTTTTATGCAGCAGGTGACGTGAGAACAAAATCACTTAGACAGGTGGTAACAGCAGTTGCTGACGGTGCGTGTGCAGTTACAAGTGCAGAGCACTATATTAACAATGATTAAAATCACTGACGTTTTACGTTTATATTTAGGCGTTTTGAGGTTAGGGAGATAGATATAATGAACAAAGAGTTTAAGGATATTGCAAATGAACTGGTGGATAAAATGACACTGGAGGAAGCAGCGGGGCAGATAAGATATGACAGTCCTGCAATTGAAAGACTCAATATTCCATCTTACAACTGGTGGGGCGAGGGTCTGCATGGTCTGGCAAGAGCCGGAACATCAACGGTGTTTCCGCAGTCGATTGGTTTAGCGGCAATGTTTGATACGGATACACTTCACAAAATTGGTGAAGTCATTTCCACAGAGGCAAGGGCCAAATACAATGAGTCAAGAAAGCGCGAAGACAGAGATTTATATAAGAATATAACAATGTGGTCGCCTAACATTAACATCTTCCGAGATGCACGCTGGGGACGAGGGCAGGAGACTTATGGCGAGGACCCGTACCTTACAGCCAGACTTGGAGTCGCATTTATCAAGGGACTTCAAGGTGAAGGGCATTATATTAAGACAGCAGCGTGCGCCAAACATTTTGCGGCCCATTCGGGGCCGGAGGCAACAAGGCACGGGTTCAATGCTGTAGCATCTAAGAAGGATATAGAGGAAACCTACATACCGGCATTTAAGGCGGCGGTGACGGAAGCTGATGTGTGCGGAGTTATGGGTGCTTACAACAGACTTAACGGCGAACCGACATGTGCAAGCAGTTTCCTGATGGATATGCTTAAGAATAAATGGCATTTTGACGGATACTTTGTTTCTGATTTCATTGCACTTATGGATTTTCATGAGGCACATAAGGTAACAAACAATGTTGAAGAGACAGTCGCAATGGCACTCAAAGCCGGTTGCGATGTCAATGCCGGATATGCATACAGAAGTGTGATGAATGCTTATGAAAAAGGACTTATTACAGAGGAAGAAATAAGAAATGCTGCCAAGAACGCATACAAGGTTCGAGCGGCACTTGGAATGTTTGAAGAATCAACAGAGTATGACAGTCTGGGAGTTCTTGATATTGATACCGATGAGTCAGCGAAACTTTCGTATGAAGCAAGTACCAAATCGGTTGTAATGCTTAAGAATGACGGAGTGCTTCCGCTTGACAGAAGCAAAGTGAAGACAATCGGAGTGATTGGGCCTACTGCAACTTCCGTTAAAGTTCTTGAAGGCAACTACAACGGATTGTCATCAAGATACATAACAAACCTTGACGGTATAAGACAAGCAGCCGGCAATGACATAAGAGTATTGTATTCGGAAGGGGCGCATTTATTTGAAGACAGAGTTCAGCCGTTGGCACTTCCGGATGACAGATTAAGCGAGGCTGAAGCGGTTGCGCAGGCGAGCGATGTTGTCATACTTTGCGTGGGACTTGACACTTCGATAGAAGGTGAAGAAGGTGATACCGGTAATGCATTTGCTGCGGGCGATAAGACGTCACTTTTCCTGCCGGAGTCACAGCAGAAATTAGTAAGAGTAGTCGCAAAATGTGGCAAACCTGTTGTTGTAGTTTGCAACACGGGTAGCGCGATAGATTTCTCGTTTGAAGAGGAACATTTTAACGCGATACTTCAGTGTTGGTACAGTGGACAGCATGGCGGCAAAGCTGTGGCGGATATACTTTTTGGTGATGTGTGTCCTTCTGGCAAACTTCCGGTAACATTATACTACGATGATACGCAGCCACCGATGGAGGACTACAGCATGAAGGGAAGAACCTACAGATATATTAAGGGCGAGCCTCTGTATCCTTTCGGCTACGGATTATCATATACAGATTTTGAATATTCAAAGCTATGTATCAGCGAAGATGGTCATAGCATAACAATAAATGTAAAAAATACGGGACAATTCGATGCGGACGAAGTCGTGGAACTATACGTCGACAAACAGCCTGCGGAGAAGCTTGATAACGGAAACAACAATATTGCAGACCTTAACAAGCTATTGATTCCGGATAATCAACCATATTTTTCTCTTTGCGGATTTGAAAGAGTATCGGTGGGTGCAGGTAAGGAGGTGACCGTCAACATACCTGTTCCGGACGAGGCTTATGAAACCGTATTGGAAGATGGACAAAGAGTAACACTTAAGGGAACATATACCTTCTATGTCGGAGGTACCCAACCCGACTCACGAAGCACCACCCTCACAGGCAAGCAATGTCTTGTCTGCGAGATTATGAAAGAAAACTTTTAATACAATTGCGAAATTACAAAAACTTTACATAGAGTTGTGTGTATTATACAGAATCCAAAAACAGACCGTTTGTGACCGCCGGTACTTAGTGAGTACAAAGTACGAACTTAGTACCGCTGCGTGAACAACCGAGCGAAAGCGTGTCTGTGTTGGAGCTGTATAATACACACAAAAACAAGAAAAGGTAGTTTCGCAATTGGATGAAAAACTTATAAAAAGGAGACAAAGACTATGAAATTTTTTATTGACACAGCAAACGTAGACGATATCAGAAAAGCCAACGACATGGGTGTTATTTGCGGAGTAACAACCAACCCTTCGCTTATTGCAAAAGAGGGAAGAGATTTCAACGAAGTGATTAAGGAAATTACATCCATTGTTGACGGTCCTATAAGTGGAGAAGTTAAGGCCACCACAGTTGACGCAGAGGGCATGATTAATGAGGGTCGTGAGATTGCAAAGATTCATCCTAACATGGTTGTTAAGATTCCTATGACAGCAGAGGGACTTAAAGCGGTTAAGACACTTTCGGCAGAGGGAATTAAGACAAATGTAACTCTTATATTCTCAGCTAATCAGGCACTTCTTGCAGCAAGAGCAGGTGCAACTTATGTATCACCTTTCCTTGGAAGACTTGATGATATTAACCAACCGGGTATCAACCTTATCGAGGACATCGTTCAGATTTTTGAAAACTACGGAATAGAGACAGAGATAATTGCAGCGAGTGTCAGAAATACAATGCACGTTTTGGACTGTGCACTTGCGGGTGCGGATATCGCAACAGTTCCATATAAAGTAATTATGCAGATGATTAATCATCCACTTACAGATCAGGGAATTGAGAAATTCCAAAAAGATTATAAGGCAGTATTTGGAGAGTAATTAACATATTAAGGAGGATTTTATTATGCAGAATGTACCTGAGGTAAAATTGGGAATTATTGCAGTGAGCAGAGATTGTTTCCCAATGAGTTTATCGGAGAGCAGAAAGAAAGAGGTTGTTGCAGCTTACAAGAAAACATACGGAGAGATTTTTGAGTGTGAGACTGTAGTTGAGAATGAGGTTGATATGAGAAAGGCTCTTTCTGAAGTAAATGCAGCAGGAGTTAATGCACTTGTTGTATATCTTGGAAACTTCGGACCTGAGTCATGTGAGACATTACTTGTTAAGGAGTTTGCAGGACCTTCTATGGTAGTTGCTGCAGCAGAAGAGGCAGGCGACAGACTTCTTGATGACAGAGGAGACGCATACTGCGGTATGTTAAATGCAAGCTACAACTTAAAGCTTCGTAATTTGAAGGCATACATACCTGAATATCCGGTTGGAACTGCTGATGAGGTTGCTGAGATGATTAGCGACTTTAGTACAATTGCAAAAGTAAAGATTGCACTTTCTGATCTTAAGATTATCGGTTTTGGACCAAGACCACAGGACTTCCTTGCATGTAATGCTCCTGTTAAGCCACTTTACAATCTTGGAATTGAAATAGAAGAGAACTCAGAGCTTGATTTGTTTGAAGCATTTAACAAGCATGAGGGCGATGCACGTATCGCTGATGTTGTTGCTGATATGGCAAAAGAACTTGGTGCGGGCAACAAGAAACCTGAGGTTCTTGAGAAACTTGCACAGTACGAGCTTACACTTCTTGATTGGATTGACGCTCATAAGGGTAGCAGAAGTCATGTTGTTATTGCCGGTAAATGCTGGCCTGCATTCCAGACACAGTTTGGTTTCGTTCCTTGCTACGTTAACAGCCGTTTGGCATCACGCGGTATTCCTGTTTCGTGTGAGGTTGACATTTACGGTGCCTTAAGTGAGTATATCGGACAGCTTGTAAGTGATGACGCAGTAACACTTCTTGATATCAACAATTCAGTACCTCGCGATATGTATGAGAGTGAAATCAAGGGCAAGTTCGATTATCCTTACACAATTAAGGACACATTTATGGGCTTCCATTGTGGAAATACATGTACAACAAAGCTTGCATTCCATGAGATGAAGTACCAGAAGATTATGGCAAGAACACTTCCTAAGGAAGTTACAAACGGAACACTTGAGGGTGACCTTATTCCGGGTCATGCAACCGTATACAGATTGCAGAGTACAGCCGACACCAAGCTTCGTGCTTACGTTGCAGAGGGCGAGATTCTTCCTGTAAGAACGAGATCATTTGGTTCAATCGGAATCTTTGCAATTCCTGAAATGGGTCGTTTCTACAGACATGTGTTGATTGAGAAGAATTATCCTCACCATGCTGCTATTACATTCCACCACAACGGAAGACTTCTTTATGAGGTATTTAAGTTCATCGGTGTTGAACTTGACGAGATAGATTACAACCAGCCAAAGGGAACTTTGTACCCTTCTGAAAATCCGTTTGCTAACTAATTTTCCTGTTGCATATTAAAGGGTATGCGTGGTAAAATAAAGGATATTTTTGTTGTACAGGAGAATGGGATGAAGATAGGATTTGATAATGACAAGTATTTGAAAATGCAATCAGAGCACATTAAGGAGAGAATCGGTAAGTTCGGCGGTAAGCTGTATCTTGAGTTTGGTGGTAAGTTGTTTGATGATTACCATGCGATGAGAGTTTTGCCGGGATTTGCTGCAGACAGTAAGATTAACATGCTCGCGAAAATCAAAGAGGATGTTGAGGTTGTTATTGTTATAAATGCAGGCGATATCGAAAAGAATAAGGTTCGTGGTGACCTTGGAATTACTTACGATATGGACGTGCTTCGTTTGATTGATGCTTTCAGAGGATACGGTCTTTTTATAGGAAGCGTTGTTCTTACAAGATTTGCCGGACAGGAGAGTGCAGTTAATTATCAGAAGAGATTAGAGGCACTTGGAATTAAGGTGTACAGACACTATTCAATTCCGGGATATCCAAGTAATGTTCCTCTTATATTAAGTGATGAGGGATATGGTAAGAATGAATATATAGAGACAAGTCATTCGCTTGTTGTCGTAACCGCACCGGGACCGGGAAGTGGTAAAATGGCAGTTTGTCTTTCGCAGTTATACAACGAGCATAAGCGCGGAGTTGATGCGGGATATGCTAAGTTTGAGACATTTCCTATCTGGAATATACCGCTTAATCATCCTGTTAACCTTGCGTATGAGGCAGCAACAGCAGACCTTAACGATGTTAACATGATTGACCCATTCCATCTTGAAGCATACGGTGAGACAACCGTTAACTACAATAGAGATGTTGAGGTATTCCCTGTACTTAATGGAATGTTTACAAAGATATACGGAGAGTCGCCTTATAAGTCACCTACAGACATGGGTGTTAATATGGCAGGCTGTTGTATAGTAGATGATGATGCGGTAAGAGCTGCATCTAATCAGGAGATAATAAGAAGATACTTTACTGCACAGTGCGAACTTAGAAAAGGTAACGGCAAGCAGGAAGAGATAGACAAGATTAAGCTTCTTATGGAAAAGAGCGGAATCGGTATTCAGGATAGAAAGGTTGTAGGTGCCGCTAATACTAAGGCAGAGCTTACAGGAGAACCTGCAGCAGCAATAGAGCTTCCGGATGGAACAATTGTTACAGGTAAGACATCAGAGCTTCTTGGTGCATCATCTGCAATGCTTCTTAATTCACTTAAAATACTTGCAGGTCTTGATGATAGTGTGAAGCTAATTACACCTGAGATTATCGAACCCATTATGCAGTTAAAGACAGAAAACCTTGGAGGTAACAATCCAAGACTTCATATTGATGAGATTCTTATAGCTCTTACAATATGTGCAAGAACAGATGAGAATACCAGACTTGCTCTTGACCAGCTTGATAAGTTAAAAGGTTGTGAGGTACATTCGTCAGTTATTCTTTCTAACGTTGATGAAAGCACATTTAAGAAATTGGGAGTTAATCTCACATGCTCGCCTGTATATCAGACGAACAAGTTGTTCCACAAATAAAAATGCAATGCACCCGTTGGTATTAAATATGCCGACGGGTGTTTTTTTGTTTTCTTGCTATAGGTAAAGGTTATCGCCAGTCATACCTTTATGGTATTTCACAAAACTAGAATCAGGTGCTATTATAAAACCTGCTAAGGCAAGAAAGCGTACCTATAAAAAAGAGGAAGGGGAGAAACATGTCAGAGATAGTACTTGATAATATTTCAAAATCATTTACTTCCAAAGACGGACAGGTAGATGCGCTCAAAAATGTAAGCTTACAAATTGAAAAGGGAGAGATATACGGAGTAATCGGTATGTCGGGAGCAGGTAAGAGTACATTAGTGCGATGTATTAACTTTTTGGAAAAGCCCGATGAAGGAAAAGTCCTTATTGAAGGAAAGTCGCTTGATGATTTTTCGAAAAAGGAACTTCAAAAGCAGAGAGAAAGCATTGGAATGATATTCCAGCATTTCAACCTGCTAATGCAGAAGACGGTTTTGGAAAATGTCTGTTTTCCGCTTTACATACAGAAGGTAGGAAAGAAACAGGCGAGAGCAAAAGCCGAAGAACTGCTTGAACTTGTGGGACTTAGCGACAAGAAAAAAGCATATCCCGCACAGCTTTCAGGAGGACAGAAACAAAGAGTTGCTATTGCAAGAGCGCTCGCGTCTGATCCCAAAATACTTTTGTGTGATGAGGCAACAAGTGCACTGGACCCTCAGACCACATTATCAATTTTGGAACTTTTAGAGGATATTAATAAGAAGTTTGGAATTACAATCGTAATAATAACTCACCAGATGTCGGTGGTAAGAAAGATTTGTAACCGTGTAGCCATTATGGAAAATGGTAACCTTGCAGAGACAGGAGCTGTCAGCGAAGTATTTTCACATCCCAAAACTGATGTGGCAAAGCGTCTTATAAGACAGGACGTTGACAACGAAACCGACGAGGAAACGCTTGCAAGAGAGCAGATAAAAAATGGTGAGATTATAAGAATAACATTTTCGGAGAACTCGGCCTTTGAGCCGGTTATAGCAAACCTTGTGTTAACCTTCAAAGAACCCGTTAATATCTTGAGAGCCTCAACAAAGAATGTTGGTGGTGTTGCAAAGGGAGATATGATTTTGGAGTTCGCAAAGGACAGCAAGAACAGTGAGGCTATGAAGAAATATCTCTTAGAACATGACATAGAGATAGAAGAAAATGTTAAGGAGGTGATCTAGTATGTGGACACCTGAAATAACACAAATGATTATCAAAGGAGTGGGAGAAACCCTCTACATGACTTTGTTATCAACAGCATTGGGTTATCTGTTCGGTCTTCCTATGGGAGTGTTATTAGCTGTTACAGATAAGGATGGATTATCACCTAATGCAGTTATATATAAGATATTTGATTTTATAGCAAACATAGTGCGAAGTATTCCGTTTTTGATTTTGTTAATACTTATAATTCCACTTACGCGATTGCTTGTCGGTAAGAGTACCGGCTCAACAGCAACGATAGTACCGCTTGTAGCGGCTGCGGTACCATTTATCGCACGAATGGTTGAATCATCGCTTAAGGAAGTGGATTACGGAGTGATTGAAGCTGCACGTTCAATGGGAGCAGGCAACTTCAGAATAATAACCAAAGTGATGCTTGTTGAGGCGAGAACGTCGCTGATTACAGGAGTCACAATAGCTACGGGAACTATACTTGGTTACTCGGCAATGGCAGGAACTGTCGGCGGAGGCGGTTTGGGAGATATCGCAATTCGTTACGGTTATTACAGATACCAGTCAGATATTATGATTGTAACTGTAGTGTTGCTCGTATTGCTGGTACAGGTATTCCAAACAGTCGGAATGTATTTTGCATCGAGACTGGATAAAAGAAAATGAAAAAAGTGAAAGTGAGGAAGAAATTATGAAAAAGAGATTATTATCGTTATTAACAGCAGGTGTTTTAACAGCAGCGGTGCTTACAGGCTGCGGAGCAAAAGAGGAAGCAGCAACAGAGGCTGCAACAGAAGCAGAACAGGATGCAAAGGCAGTTGGAGATGTTGTAGAGGATGCCAAAACAGAGAATGAAGTTATCAAGATTGCAGCTTCACCTACACCACATGCAGAGATTTTGAACGAGGCTAAAAAGCTTCTTGCAGACAAGGGTTATGATTTGGAGATCACAGAGTTTGAAGATTATGTACAGCCTAATGAGGTTGTTGAGGCAGGCGAGTATGATGCTAACTACTTCCAGCATATTCCATACCTTGACAGTTTCAATGAGGAAAAGGGAACTCACCTTGTAAATGCAGGTGGAATCCACTATGAGCCATTCGGTATTTATCCGGGAACAAAGACTTCTCTTGACGATATTGCAGATGGTGATTCAATTGCAGTTCCTAATGATACAACTAACGAGGCAAGAGCACTTCTCTTACTTCAGGACAACGGAATCATCAAGTTAAAGGATGGTGCAGGTCTTACAGCAACTGTAACAGATATCGAGGAGAATCCTCATAACATCGAAATCGTTGAGCTTGAGGCTGCACAGGTAGCACGTGTTGTATCTGAGAATGCATTCGTAGTATTAAACGGTAACTATGCATTAGAGGCAGGTTTCTCTGTTGGTAAGGATGCACTTGCATATGAGAAGAATGATTCAGAAGCTGCAAAGACATATGTTAATGTTATTGCTGTTAAGGAAGGCAATGAGAACAATGAGGGCATCAAGGCATTGGTAGAAGTACTTAAGTCTGATGAGATTAAGAACTTTATTACAAGCACTTATGATGGGGCAGTTGTTCCTTTCGAATAATTCGTTTTATGAGAATAATGTATGTTTTTTGAATAATCGTGTTGTGTGTATATAAAATAAGCGGACCGTATGGTCCGCTTATTTGAATTCTTTAATTATATCATTGAGTATTTTCTTCTGTTCTTTTGTAAGAGACATCCATTTATTGAAGAATTCCATTTGTTCATCATTTAACTGAACGGTAGATGTTTCGTCTTGGAAAAACTGTGATAACGTGATTCCGAACGCTTTGCAGATTGCTTCGAGTGTCGGGATGGAGGGAATTGTATTTCGTGTATGAATGTTTGCCAGTGTGGATGTTGACAAGCCGGACTTGGCTGAAAGCTTATATGAAGACCAATTATGCTCTTTCATTAATTCGTCTATTCTTTGAATTACATCCATGACATTTTCCTCCAAACAACATGCTCATTTATAATTATTTTAGTGCTCTTTAGAGATGTACGGTAGCACTTATATGTAATATAAATAATACTCAAATGAATATGCGCGTATGACAACGCAAAGTTAACAAATACTTTGGCTTGTGCCTGTTTTTGACGGGTGGTATAATATGAACACTTAACGATTTAGATGAAGTGGGGAAGCGTTTAGTGAAAAAAACGTTGAGGTTAATACTCTATTATTTTTAAGAATGTGAGGTTTATGCATATGAAAGCAGTTTTGCTTGAGGCGGATGCGGTCAATCATAACGATTTGTCGTGGGAACCGCTTACAGATGTAATAGAAACAGAGATTTTTTCTAACACAACTGAGGAGGACAAGTATGAGCATATCGGCGATGCCGAGGTTGTGTTCCTTAACAAGATTAAAATGGGCGAGGAAGAGTTTGAAAAATGCCCTAATCTAAAATATATTGGAGTGTGTGCAACGGGCTACAATGTAATTGATTTAGATGCGGCAAGAAGGCATGGGGTTACGGTTACAAATGTTCCTGCATACAGCACAGAGTCGGTTGCACAGCTTACATGGGGACTTATTCTTGAGTCGGTATGCCACATAAGCATGCATAATGAGAGTGTTCACAAAGGAGATTGGGTAAAGTCAGAGATATTCTGCTATTGGCTTGCTCCTGTCACTGAACTTTGTGGCAAGACTATTGGTGTTGTCGGATATGGAAACATCGGAAGAAGAGTGTGTGATGTGGCAAAGGCATTCGGAATGAAGGTACTTGTGCATACGGCACATCCGGAGAAATATACAACTTCAGTTAATGACCAAAATGCTTCTGCTAATGAATCATTTAGCACAGCTGATATAGAGTTCGTTGACCTTGATACATTGTTTGCAAAGTCGGATATCGTGTCGCTTCATTGTCCATTGACTAATGAAACGGAGGGGCTTATCAATAAGGGAAACATTGCGAAGATGAAGGATGGGGTTATAATAATAAATGTTAGCCGTGGTGGTCTTGTGAATGAGAGGGACCTTGCAGACGCACTTGCAAACGGCAAGGTTGCCGCAGCGGGAGTTGATGTTGTTTCTGTTGAACCGATGCTTCCTGATAACCCGTTACTGAAAGCACCTAACATAACTATTACACCGCATATGGCATGGGCAAGTGTTGATGCAAGAAAACGCCTTGTAGATGTGGTTGCAGGTAATTTCAAGGCATATCTTGATGGACGGAAAGAGAATGTAGTTAGCTAGTAAGGACTTCTTCTACTGCACTTTGGTAGGCACTGATGCTTTGAGCCTTGCGTATCTTTTTAAGAGTCTTTTTGTCTATGTCGACATATTGGCTACGGAATGTCCAAAGCTCTTTCATTTTGAAAAGTACAGGCTGATCACCTGACATATAGTCTCGATAGCCTTCAAGAAGTTCGTCATGAAAAGAACGGAAGGAGTCTTGAGATTCTTCTGCTGTAATATTATCTGCAGTTAATATTTGGGGTAATGATGGATTTGCAATAACACCACGTCCTAACATTACTGCTGTCGTATCCGGACAAGTAGCGATAAGTTTTTTGTAGGATGCAATATCTGTAATGTCGCCGTTATAGCATAGAGGACATGTTAGAGTATCCTGCGCCATTTTGAATGCTTCAAGACTTGGAGTTCCGCTATAACCCTGACTTAAAGTTCTTGCGTGAATTATCATTTCTTTGATTGGAAAACGTTTGTATATATTAAGCAAATCTTCCCATTCATATAGGGCGTCTATTCCAAGCCTTGTTTTGATAGAAATCGAAATATGGCTTTTTTCATATATAATATCCAGAAACTTTTCTAATTCTACAGGATCCTCTAGGAAGCCGGCGCCACGACGCTTGGCAACAACAGTGCCTGATGGACAACCAAGATTAAGATTGACTTCCCCATAACCCATGTCTTGTAGCTGTGAAGTAATCTCTAGAAACACATCTGCCTTGTTGGTGAGAATCTGCGGAACAAGTGGAGTAGCCTTGTTGTTATCAGGCAAAACGTCAGCAAGTTCGCGACTTTTTAACTTTCTGTTGGCAACAAAAGGTGTATAGTAAGTGTCAATATTTCCGTAATATTTATGATATGCATTTCTGTATATATATGTAGTTATTCCCTCCATGGGGGCAAGGTAGAATCTCATGTCTTTCTCCCGGATATAAACTTATTATCTTTATGTGAGTTATTATAGATAACGGTTTGTAATTGTTCAAGTACAAAGTGAAATCCCTTGAAAAATGACAAATAATGATATAACATGTATCTGCAATATCTTATAAAATGAGAGGGGTAAGCAAATGAGAGCATTAGAAGGATTACAGCCTGAAAAGGTTTTTTATTATTTTGAGGAAATAAGCAATATACCGAGAGGTTCATACCACGAGAAGGCAATAAGTGACTATCTTGTCAAGTTCGCCAAGGATAAAGGATTTACCTATTATCAGGATGAACTTTATAACGTGGTGATGATGGTGCCTGCAAGTGATGGAAGAGAAGGTGAAGAACCGGTAATTATGCAGGGACATATGGATATGGTTTGCGAAGTGCGCCCTGGAGTTTCCAAAGATATGGAAAAAGAAAGTCTTGATCTTATGGTAGAGGGAGACTATGTCTATGCAAAAGACACTACTCTTGGCGGTGATGATGGAATAGCGGTTGCTTACATGCTTGCGATTGCAGATGATACGAGCATATCACACCCGCCGCTTGAGTATATCATAACCGTATCGGAAGAAGTCGGCATGGAAGGTGCAAATGGGATAGACTTATCAATGTTAAAAGGGCATGCGATGTTAAATGTTGACTCTGAAGACGAGGGAGTGTTCACAACAAGTTGTGCCGGTGGCGTTTCTGTGCATGTTACGATTCCGCTGGATAGAGAGGATTTATCTGATGATGTGAGCTTGGTTGAGTTATCAGTGTCGGACCTTGTTGGTGGGCATTCGGGTTGCGAGATTGATAAAGGCAGAGCAAATGCTAATAAGATACTTGGCAGGGCGTTGTATGAACTGTCTGAGAAGGTTGATTTTTGTATAGTAGGACTTTGGGGTGGAAAGAAGGATAATGCGATTCCTATACAGGCGAATGCAATTATAGGATTGTCGGATGACAACGCTATTAATACGCTAGAAGATATTCTTGAAAAACTCAACCAGGAACTGAAAAAGGAATACCTTAAGGTAGATGAAAATATCACATTGTTTTCAAAAAGAATTGCTAATATTAAGAGTGATGCTATGAGTAAAGCATTTACCGAATCTTCAAGAGACAAAATCATAACGTATCTAATGTGTGTGCCAAACGGAATACAGAATATGAGTATGTCGGTTCCCGGACTTGTTGAAACTTCACTTAACCTTGGAATACTTGAAACAAAAGAGAATCATTTATTTGCGCAGCATTCGGTGAGAAGTAGTGTGAGTACGAGGAAGGAATATGTTGTCAAACAGCTTCAATCACTAGCAATCGCACTTGGTGGCAAGGTTGAATGCAAGGGTGATTATCCTGCGTGGGAATATCGAGAGGACTCAAAGGTGCGTGACAGGGCAGTTTTACTTTGGAAGCAGATGTATGGCAAAGAACCTGTGGTTGAAGGAATTCACGCAGGCCTGGAATGTGGATTGTTAGCAGCTAAGATTAAGAATCTAGATTGTATATCCATTGGTCCGGATATGAATGATATACACACCTATAATGAGCGATTATCTATATCTTCCACAAAGAGAGTGTATGATTTTATCGTCGAGTTTTTGAAGGGGTAAGTGCTTAATTTTAGGTTGTAGGTTTACTAAAATAATGATAAAATGAAACCTAGCTGAAATAAGTTGAACGAGTACAAGATAGGAGGGTATCTATATGGCATGTTTTTTGGTACCGACAGGTGAAGCAATTGTAACAACAGTTTTGACAAAAGCCTTCAAAGCAAAAGAGAAGGCAGAGATTGAACCAAGCAATGAAGAAATCAGTGAAAAGGTATCTTCAAAGATTCCATTTTCAAAGAAACTCACATGGCTTAACAACATGCTTTGGGGTGGCTCAGCACTCCTTGCGTTTGAGCATGTATGGCATGGAGAGGTTGTACCATGGTTTCCGTTCCTTACGGCTATGGAAGACCCGAATGAAGCAACAGCTATGTTGCATGAGATGTCTACGGTGGGAGTATCGATGGCTGTGCTTGTTACAGTAGTATGGGGTATTATGGCACTGGCTTCGGATATAATTATGAAGGGTGAATCGTTTAAAAAGATCAAACAATAAAGGAGAGTAGCTATGACATTATTAATAACAGTATTTGCAGCTTGTGTTGCTACGATAGTATGGTATAAAGTGGCACCGGATGATCGAATGGGAACCGGTTTTTTGGCACTTATGTATTGGGGTGCATCACTTATGTGGTTGTGTGATGCAATATTTGAATATAAGGAATTGGGTGCAGCGTTTTTTACCCCTGCGGTAGATGATATGATAAATGATATCTTTTTGGGATTTTCTGTTATTGCGCTTGGCCTTATAATATGGCTTGTAAGACTTATGGTTAAAGATCCTGAGGGAAAACTCAAACAAAACTTGAGTAAGTAGATTATAAGAACTGTCATGAGTTGTCATGGCAGTTTTTGTACATGATATGGAATGATAAATGTGAGGTTATATGACTATAGAACAGATTTTGACTGCGGTTAAAAATGAAGAAATGACAATTAGTGAAGCGGCAAATGTGTTGGAACAAGGTACAGAGAATGTCGGTTATACCGATATGGGTTATGCCAGACTTGATACGGACAGAAAACAAAGAACGGGTTTTGCAGAAGTGGTGTTTTGCAATGGTAAGACTTGTGAGCAGTTGGAGGCTATATACAAACGTATATATGATGCGGAAGGTGAAGTGCTTGGAACAAGAGCTACCAAAGAACAATATGAGACATTAAAGATTGCTTTTCCTGACATATGCTATGATGAATTATCACGGATACTCAAAATCGAAAAGAAAGACAAAGAGTTACTGGGAAATGTCGTTGTGTGTACTGCCGGAACTGCGGACATACCTGTTGTGGAGGAGGCGGCGCAGACGGCAGAGTTTTTCGGAACAAAGGTTAATCGTATATATGATGTTGGTGTTTCCGGGATACATAGACTTTTGTCAAAGACCGATGAATTACAATTGGCAAACTGCGTGATTGCTGTGGCAGGAATGGAAGGAGCCCTACCAAGTGTTATTGGTGGCCTGGTGAGAAATCCTGTTATTGCCGTGCCGACGTCAGTGGGATATGGTGCAAACTTTGAGGGGTTGTCCGCATTGCTTACCATGATTAATTCATGTGCAAACGGAATTGCGGTAGTTAATATTGATAACGGATATGGCGCAGGGTATATGGCTACCCAGATGAACAGATTAGCATTGGGAATCAAATAAAAGGAAGGTGAAATATGGATAATACATTATATTTGGAATGTTACTCGGGAATAAGCGGTGATATGACAGTGGCAGCGCTTTTGGATTTGGGGGCGGATGAGCAGGTTTTAAGAGACGTGCTTAAAAGTCTTCCGCTTGACGGATATCATGTTGAAATAAGCAGAGTTCTTAAGTCAGGTATTGATGCATGTGATTTTAATGTGGTGTTGGAGAATCAGGATAATCACGATCATGATATGGAATACTTGTATGGACATTTGCATAACGAACATGGATATAACCACAGCCATGAACACGAACACAGCCATGAACACGAACACGGCCACGATCACGAACACGAACACGGCCACGATCACGAACACGAGCATAGCCACGATCATGAGCACCATCATCATGGACATCACCATGAGCATCGTGGTATGAAGGAGATAACGGAAATAATCAACAAAGGAAAAATGACAGACGGAGCAAGAACTCTGGCACTTCGCATTTTTGAGATTTTGGCGAAAGCGGAATCAAAGGCACACAACGTACCTGTCAATGAGGTTCATTTTCATGAGGTAGGAGCTGTTGATTCGATAGTAGATATCGTATCGGCGGCAGTATGTCTTGACAATCTTAATATCAAAGAATGTATAGTGACCCATCTCACGGAAGGTACAGGAACCGTCAGATGTCAGCATGGAATACTGCCGGTTCCTGTACCTGCTGTTCTTAATATTGTGGCAGATAATCATATTCCTGTTGAGATAACAGATATACAGGGAGAGCTGGTAACACCTACGGGAGCAGCTTTTGTGGCAGCAGTTGCCACATCTCATGAATTACACAAATCATTCACTGTCAAAAAAACAGGCCTTGGCGCAGGTAAGCGTGATTATGGAAGTGCCGGTATTTTGAGAGCGATGATCATTTCGTGAGAATATAATACAATAATAAATGGATGGAACAGATATGAACATAGAAAAAGCATCAATACTCAAAAACAAACTTTACCTGTATGTCACGGAATTCTTTGCCGGGATGTCGGTAATGGCAGTAGAACTTGGGGCGAGCAGATTGCTTGCTCCTTATTTCAGCTCTTCGCAGATTGTGTGGACTATCATAATAGGAACGATCATGATTGCAATGGCTCTTGGTAATATTTACGGAGGAAGGTCGGCGGATAAGAATCCAAGTCCTGATGTTTTGTATGGAAGAATCCTTGTCGCTGCCATATGGATTGCGGCGATTCCTGTGCTTGGGAAATATGTGATACTTGGCATTGCAGGGGCATTGATTTTTGCCGTCAATAACAACTTTCTTGTAATTGCTGCCTTTGCGGCATGTATGGTTGTTTTTGTTTTCCCGTTGTTTCTTCTTGGAACAGTCACTCCTTCTCTTGTCAAATATACGGTGGACAGTCTTGATGATAACGGTAAAACTGTAGGTAATCTTGGAGCTTTTAATACAATCGGAAGTATTATAGGAACCTTTGTGCCCACATTTGTTACTATACCGGCAGTTGGTACGGCAATAACTTTTTTGATTTTTGCTGGAATACTTGTCGTGCTTGCCATCATTTATTTTATCAATGCCAAAACAGGCGCAAAGAAATCCGCGATAAGCATGATGCTGTTTGTGCTATGTTGTATTTTGGGACATAACGGAAGTTTTGCATTCTGGGAACATGATCTGACATATGAAGGAGAGTCTGTATATAATTATCTTCAGGTTAAGGAGGACGATGCGAATGTAGTTCTTTCAACAAACGTCCTTTTTGGAGTTCAGTCAATACTTAAAAAAAATGGTGGACTGACGGGAATGTATTACGATTATGCAATGGCGGCGCCATACATGGCGGGTGTAAGAAAAAAGGATGACCTAAAAGTGCTGATCCTTGGAATGGGTACAGGCACATACGCAACGCAATGTGACAGATATTTTGACAATCTGTCGGTAGAGGGTGTAGAGATTGACGGAAAGATTACCGATCTTGCGCATAAGTATTTCGAAATGCCGGATTACGTTCCGGTGACAACTTATGATGGCCGGGCATATCTTAATACTATTGATAAAAAGTACGACGTTATCATGGTGGATGCATATCAGGATATAACGATTCCTTTTCAAATGTCCTCCGTTGAGTTTTTTACTCTGGTTAAAAATCATTTGAACAAAAATGGAGTCATGGTTGTCAATATGAATATGAGAGGGCAAAAGCAGGGTAATATAAATGAGTATCTGTCGGATACAATTGCAAATGTTTTTCATGAGGTATATACTGTGGATGTGGCAGGAAGCACAAACAGAGAATTGTTTGCTTCGAATAATCCGTATTTGATAGATGAAATGAATGATAATATTCTGACCGAAAACAATGACAGATTATCGGAAATGATGCAAAGAGTTTCATCTAATCTGACAAAATATGAAAAAGGTGATTATCTTATGACCGATGACAAGGCACCGGTGGAATTGCTCGGTATGCAGGTTATTGATGAGATAATCCGTGATGAGGTTAAATATTATAAAGATATATATGACAAAGAGGGTCTTTCAGGGTTGCTTAATGCCATGTGAACAAGATCTATAGAAGGGAGCATAAAAATGCATTTACTCGTACTCATTTTAACACATGGTAACGGGATAAATGAACTGCTTCGTGAACTTGCGGAACAGGGAGTATCCGGTTGTACTATTGTTAACACCACAGGAATGAAAAGTATCATTGAAAATTATGAAGATCTTCCTATGTTTGGTATGTTTCGTCATATTATGGAGGAAGAGGACAAGGAAGAAAACAAGATGTTGTTATTTGTTCTTAAGGACGACGAGATAAGCAAGACAAAACGAACAATACATAACATTCTCGGCGATTTTAATTCGCCTAATACCGGAATCATGTTCACACTTCCGATAGATTCAGCAGAAGGGATCGGTGGCAGTGATGCATTTAAATGATCTTATATACATCGCAATATTCTTAGCGGGAGCACTGATTGCGGGAAAGATTGTTAAGCAAATGCACCTTCCCAATGTGACGGGATATCTTGTCATGGGAATACTTGTAGGTCCGCATGCGCTCAATATTATAAATGAAGATGTTATCGGACATTTTTCGATTGTGTCTGATATGGCGCTTGGCTTTATTGCGTTTTCAATTGGTGCTGAGTTTTCCATCAAGTATTTGAAGAAGGTAGGAAAATCTCCGGTAGTAATCGCGATACTTGAAGGTTGTTCGGCAACGCTACTGGTAGATATTACATTATTGTTGTTGGGTTATGACGCATCGCTTTCACTTGCACTGGGTGCAATTGCGTCTGCAACGGCGGCTGCATCTACGCTTATGATAGTTAAGCAGTACAAGGCAAAGGGTCCGGTTACTAACACACTTCTTCCTGTAGTTGCCATGGATGATGCGGTTGCCCTTATGAGCTTTGGTATATCGATGGCAGTTATCAAGGTTATAAGTTCGGGGTCATTTTCTGCAAAGGCAATGCTTATGCCGCTTGTTGAAATCTTCGGTGCGCTTATCTTTGGAGCGATACTTGGTATCATTATGACGCAGCTTGTAAAATTGTATACCGGACGTGGTAATAGACTTGCAATTACGGTGGGGATGACATTTTTATGCATAGGCGTTTGCAATATGACCGGCATGTCATCACTTCTTGCTTGTATGATGATGAGTGCTGTATTTGCCAACACATCAAGATATACAGATAAGATATTCGAACCGCTTGATCGTATGACACCGCCTTTTTACATGATGTTCTTTATACTTTCGGGGGCATCTTTGGATATAACAATTATTCCGAAAATCGGACTTGTCGGTGCAGTATATGTAATTGTTCGTGTGCTCGGTAAGATGCTTGGTGCGTATGTGGGCGCAGCTATTTCCAAAGCTCCGCCGGTAGTTAAGAAATATCTTGGTCTAACACTTATTCCGCAGGAAGGAGTTGCAATCGGACTTGTTACCGTTGCCAAGGGTGCACTACCACAATACGGTAACACAATCCAGACCGTAGTACTTTGTGGAATCGTTATATACGAACTCCTAGGCCCGCTGATTACTAAAATAACGCTCAAAGCAGCTAAGGAGATTTCAACTACATAATATAAAGAAACGTACATAGGAAAATCTATGTACGTTTCTTTTTTGAGGGGGATATGAGAAAGTATGAAAATGAAAAACTTGTAATTAAATTATATAAACCACCTGCCTAATTAGATTATGTATGCTTAAGGTCTGCTTGGTGGGGTGTTTCCACCGGGACCACCCATTCCTCCTGTTGATGCTTCCGTAGTTGCGGTGAGTGTTGTTGAAGATGAACCAACATTTAATGTATAGCTGCTACCGGATGTTACTGATGGTGATGAATACATTATAAATCCGGCTGACTTTTTGGCTGTTGTTGAGTAAAGTTCATTGCCGTTTGCATCAGATATCTTAACACTGCTTCCTTTTGATATTGAAGTAGACGTTGTCTGAATGTAAGCCTGATCTGCCTGGGTTACACCCTCAACCATTCCGTTACTTCCTATGGCAAATAATGTTACGCCACTTCCTAATACAAAGTTATCATCTCTATCGATTGCCCCGTTACCACCGGACGTTCCGCCGATTACTGTTATATTGCCGCCGTATGCATAGAACGAACCGTTACAATCGATGCCGTCTCCGTTAGCTTTAAATGAATATGTTGTACCTGATTCGCCCTTGTTATTTAAAGTAACACTATGCTGCGCATCATCAGCAATTTCTACTTTGAGTGTTCCAGCGTTTACTGTAAGAGAGTTGTCGTCTGTCTTATAAGATGTCTTTGTATAGGTTTCTTCGCTTTCGTCTGCATATACATATGTAACCTTGTCTTTCTTGGCTGCATTTATTCCATCGTCATTTGAATAAATGGTTACGGAAGGTTCCGCAGTATTTGTTGTACCAATTACAATGTTGCTTGCCTCTATTCCTTCATATGCAGTCTGCACATCAACAGATGCACTGTTAAGAATGTAAAGATTGTTTACAACCGATAAACCGTCATCGGAAGATTTGATTGTAATTGTACCACCACTTATCGTAGCATCATTGTTGCTGTGGATTGCATCATCCGGCGAACCGATTATTGTCTTGCTGTCGCCACCTCCCATATTGCTTGTGCTTCCACCGTTATATTTGATTCCTGTAGCGGTTGTATCAAGTGTGATTGTTCCGCCTGTAATTGTGAGTCCGCCTGAAGCTTCTTGAGTATATGTTGTTCCTGTGGTAAGTTCACTATCAGCTGCTACAGAAGTATAACTGTAAGTCTTTGCTTTGGTACCTGCCTTGATTGCTTTATGACTTCCGGTGTCGTAATTAATTGTTTCTGTTTTTAATCCTGTGCTTTCATTTTCTGTTTCTGAATTGTAACTGCTGCCACTTACGCTGTTTGACTTGTAGAAGTTAGTGTTGGCATATTCGTAATATGTCTTTATATTAAGCGTTCCGTCTGCTATAACAACGTCTTCTGCCTGTATTCCGTCTCCATAGCAGTTGTCTATCGTTACAGAACCGCCGGATATAATTGCTGTTTGACCTGCTTTGATACCGTCGCCACCGCATGCTGTTGTGCCGATTTTCACTGTTCCGCCTGTGATCTGTGCTGTGCCGTTCTTTGCACTTATGCCGTCATCAGCACAGTTGATTGTTGTAGTTCCGCCAGCTATCGTAACAAGTCCGTTCTTGGAAGTTATACCCTTTCCGAGATTGGAAACAAGAGTAAGAGTTCCATTGTTTATTGCAATACCGGTGTCTGTTCCTTTGAGACAGTCACCGTTAGAGGTGACATTTATTACACCGCTTTCAATGACAAGTGATTCTTTTGAAGCAATTCCGTCGGATGGGTCATTGTTTCCAAAATCAGTAGTCTGACATGAGTCGACAATGTTGAGTGTTCCTGTGCCGGTAATGGTTATTGCTTTTTTGCTGTAAATAATTCCGTTTGCAGGTTCTTCGGTATAGTTTGCTGAACCTGTAATAGTTGAAGTTCCTTCTAATGTAAGTACCAAAGGGGCTTTGGTAGAAGATATAATTGGGGTATCGCTTGTAAGCGCAGAATTATCAATAGTTGCATTGTTTAGTGTTATTCCAACAGTATCAGATACGCTTTTAGGTATTTCTATTACCGTATTTGTTGTGTTACCCGTTAATGTATAATTTCCACCTTCATTAATTGTTACGGTTGTTGTTCCGCTTTCTTCGGTGACACTTACTTCGGTTGAAGTGGTAAGAGAAGAAAGATTAATCTCTGTTGTTTCGCCGTCCGGTGCTTCCGTTCCTTTTACTGCTTCTTTTGCTGAAGTCGAACTTGCGGCTGTCGATGCTGCTGTTTCTAATTCGCTTTGAGCAGCTTCTTCGGTTTTGATTTCACTTGAAGTCGAGCCGCTTTGTGTGCTTGGAGGTGTGGGTTGAGTTCCGCCCGGATTGGTTTGTGTCTCAGTTGTTTTTTCTGTTGTACTTTGTGTAGTTGTCTGAGTAGTAGTTGCCTGTGTAGTTGTACTTTCGCTTGAACTATCTGTAGAACTATCATCGGCCTTGATTGTGTACTTGTATGATTTTGTTTTCTTTTTAACAGAACTTGATTTTAGTTTCTTCTTTGTGATTTTAGTTGATTTTTTGACGGCATATATTTTAAGAGTTGTCGTTTTGGAAATCTTGATTGTCTTTGATTTGCCGCTCTTAATAACCTTAGAGGTTGTCAGATTGGAGCCTGTAGTGTAATACACCTTGTAACCTTTTTTTGCTGTGATTTTCAACGACAAAGCTGATGAGTATGTTCCTGCTTTTTTTGATATGGTGTAAGCTTTTGTGCTCACCTTACTGCTTGCTGCAGATGAGGTTGTGGCGGGTGTGGGAATGTATGCCATTATTAAGGCAAACACCATAAGTTTTGCCAACAGTTTCTTTGCGTGTGTCATATAACGTCCTCCTTTACCTGATTGTGCCCAATGGTAAGCCCTACCTAATGGACAATTTATGTTATGAGGCAAGTATAAAATCGAAACCTTAAAAAAAGATTGAAAAAAATATAAAAACTGATAAAATAATTCAATGTGTAATTACTTAATTTTTATACACGGGATAAGGAGAAAAGAAACAATGAAAAACAACAAGAAGATATTGATTTCGGGTATCGTGCTTTTGGTATTTTATGTAATAGCATGGTACTGCATCGAAGTGAAAAATGTTGAGGTGACGGAGACTTTTTGGGCACTTCTTCCTTCGCTTATAGCGATTGTGCTTGCTTTGATTACCAAAGAGGTGTACAGCTCACTCTTTATTGGTATACTTACAGGTGCTTTGTTTTGGGGCAAGTTCCATCCGGTAGCGGTACTTAACCATGTGTTTCAGGACGGAATAGTACATGTGGTTTCGGATTCATGGAATGTCGGCATTCTTGTATTTCTCGTAATACTTGGAATGATGGTTCAGCTGATGAACAGAACCGGTGGCTCGCTTGCATTTGGTCGTTGGGCAACAACACATATCAAAGGAAGAGTAGGCGCGCAGTTAGCAACAATTCTTCTTGGAGTTTTAATATTCATAGATGATTATTTTAACTGTTTGACGGTTGGTTCGGTAATGCGTCCGGTTACAGACAAGCAGAAGATAAGCCGTGAGAAGCTTTCTTACCTTATAGATGCGACTGCGGCACCGGTTTGTATTATTGCACCGATTTCTTCATGGGCAGCTGCGGTTGCAGGATTTGTTCAGGGCGAGAACGGTATGAGTCTTTTCTTAAAGGCAATTCCATATAACTTCTATGCATTGCTTACAATACTTACTATGGTACTTATCGTAACAATGAAGATTTCTTTTGGCCCTATGAAGAAGTATGAAAATGATGCATTAACTGATGAGTATTGGGCTAATAAGAATTATGTTGGAGCAGAGGATACATCACTTAAGGTTAATCACAACGGAAGAGTCATTGATATGATCGTTCCGATTATTCTTCTTATTGCACTTTGTACCGTAGGTATGATATATACAGGTGGTTTCTTCAAGGGAGAGACTTTCATCGATGCGTTTGCTAATAGTGATGCTTCTGTAGGACTTGTTCTCGGTTCTGCATGTGCACTTATTATAACAATTATTTTCTATTTGCTTCGTGGAGTTATATCATTTGATGACGCTATGGATTGTCTTCCGGAAGGATTCAAGCAAATGGTACCGGCAATACTTATTCTTACCTTTGCATGGTCACTCAAAGCTATGACAGATAATCTTGGCGCAGCACCTTATGTTGCCGGTATAGTTGAGGGTTCGGCAGCAGGTTTGCAGGCATTCCTTCCATGTATCATATTCCTTATTGCAATCGGTCTTTCATTTGCAACAGGAACATCATGGGGAACATTTGGTATATTAATACCTATAGTTGTTAACTGTTTCCAGAATACAGATTACAATCTTATGATAATTTCAATCTCTGCTTGTATGGCAGGAGCTGTTTGTGGTGACCACTGTTCACCGATATCAGATACGACGATAATGTCTTCGGCAGGTGCAGAGTGTGAGCATATCAATCATGTATCAACACAGCTTCCGTATGCACTTACTGTAGCGGCTGTATCGGCACTTACTTATATTGCAGCGGGATTTATTAGGAATGCATGGGTTTCTCTTGTTATTGGAGTGATACTTACAGTGCTTGTACTTCTTTGTATCAAATATACGAGAACCCCTTCGAAAGTGGAAGATTAATAAAAGAAAAAAAGAAACTCTTCGGAGTTTCTTTTTTTGTTGGATTTTAATTGTTTGTCTTTGTGGGAATCTGTGATATGACGATAGCTGCAAACATTATAATGCACCCAGTTATCTCTCTACCTGTTAAGAACTCGTGTAAGACTATTGCGGAGGTTATAACCGCAAACACTGATTCCATACACATGAGCAGTGAAGCGATGGTTGCTTCTGTATATTTTTGTCCGACAATCTGTAATGTGTAAGCAATGCCGCAACTCATAATTCCGGAGTAAAGAAGCGGTTTGGCTGCCACAAGGATATTGGCAATAACCGGTGTTTCAAATATAAACATCATTATAAGAGAAAGCCCGCCGCCAACAAAAAACTGAAGACATGACAGTAACACGCCATCAACCTCTTTCGAGAACTTCTCAACGCTTAAGATATGTATTGCATAAACAAACGCACATACAAGCGCAAGCAGGTCGCCTTTATTAACATTAAATGATTGTCCCGGCTTGATACATAGGAAGTAAGTTCCGATAAATCCGAATACAACACATATCCATGTGAGTATTGGAACATTCTTGCCGATAAACAATCCTATTATAGGAACAAAGATCATGTAAAGAGCAGTTATAAATGCAATTTTACCTGCGGTTGAATAATAGAAGGCAAACTGCTGGAAGTTACTTGCAGTGAAGAATATAAGTCCCAATATTATTCCGTATTTCAATGCCTTTTTTGTAAAAATGTTTTTGACTTTTTTATCCTTTTCGCCGGCTTCCTTTCTTTTCTGAAGTTCACGTATAAAGATTACCGGTAAAAGAAATAGTCCGCCCATGACGGTTCTTATTCCATTGAATGTGAAGGCTTCTATTTTCTCCATGCCGATGCTTTGCGCAACAAAGGAAGTTCCCCATATAAATGCGGTTATCAGCAGGAAGAATACGCCTTTTGCCTGTGTCTTTGATGTTTTGCCGTTGTTATTCATTTAAGTTACGTACCTTTCGTAAATGTCACGGTTATTTTATAGGTACTTGGTTGTGCTGTCAAGAATATATGAATTTGTTGACAGTTTCCCAATAATCAATTAAACTTGGAATGTTATAATAATATAAATAAGAGGTGTTTAATTATGTCTAAGAAGAATATCAAAAAAATGATAGCACTTATGGGTGCTGTTTCATTACTTGCATTTACTGGATGCGGAGCAGAGAATACCGTGAATACAACAGAGGCAGATAATAAGGACGCTGGAAATGCTGACGGTGGTTATTCATTTAACGGTAAGAGCTTTGTAATAACACTTTATCCTGATATTGCACCTATTACATGTGCTAATTTCCAAAAGTTGGTTGAGAACGGATTCTATGATGGATTGACTTTCCACAGAATAGTTGAGAACTTCATGGCACAGGGTGGTGACCCGGACGGTAACGGCATGGGCGGAAGTGACGAGACTATTAAGGGTGAGTTCGCTTCAAACGGAGTTGATAACAAAATCTCTCATCAGAAGGGTGTTATCTCTATGGCAAGAAGCCAGAATCCTGACAGTGCATCAAGCCAGTTCTTTATCTGTTATGCAGATTGTACTTTCTTAGATGGAGACTATGCAGCATTTGGTGAAGTTACAGAGGGTATGGAAGTAGTTGACGGATTCCTTGAGGTACCTCGTACATATGGTGGTGACGGCGCAGTTTCCGCACCTACAGAGCCTGTTGTAATGGACAAGGTTGAAATGATAGAAGCAGACGAGAACGGTAATCCAAGAGTTAAAGTTACAATGAGGTAATAATGAACACAAAATACGTTTTTCTTGATATAGACGGAACTTTGGTGGACGGCAACGGTATAATACCGGAAAGTGCCGAGAAAGCAATAGATTTGGCAAGAAGTAACGGGCATAAGATATTCATATGTTCAGGTCGTTCCAGATGTGAGATGCATGAGAATATCATGAGAGTTAAGCTTGATGGAATCATAGGCTCTGCGGGAGCCTATGTCGAGCTTGACGGCAAGGTGGTTTTTAATCGTTCAATGACGCCCGAGATGAACAGGAAACTTCTTGATTATTTTGAACCGAAGAAGATGTCGATATTCTTAGAGACTGATGATGAATTGTATATAAATGATATAGGACTTGATTATGTTGGCAAGTATATCGACTGGTGTAAGGAGAATGATGTGCCTTATGACAAGGAGTTGTTTTCACTGCTTAAGTCATATTCTGGAATTGAACATCCCGAACAGCTTGGAATAAAAAAGCTTTTGTTCGTGACAGAGGACTACACGCTAGAACAGGTAAAAGCGGATATGTCTGCAGAGTTTACAGTAGTGGACAGTGGTATCAGACTTCCGGGTCATAGCGGTGAACTTTCTGAACCGGGCATGAATAAGGGAAAAGGAATCGAGTTTCTTCTTGATTATTATGATGCAAAGATTGATGATACAATTGGTGTCGGCGATGGCGAGAATGATACGGAGATGCTTAAGTTCTGTAATGTCGGAATCGCTATGGGTAACGCGACAGATAACCTCAAGAAGATTGCAGATTATATAACAACTGATGTGAATGATGAAGGACTGTATAATGCTTTCGTGCATTACGGTCTGATATGATAGATATAGAGAATAGGAGGACATGACAATGCAGATTACTGATGAAATAATTGATTATGTTGGTATTCTTGCTAAGCTTGAACTTTCTGACGAAGAGAAAGAGCAGGCAAAGAAAGATATGACAAACATGCTTGATTATGTTGGTAAGTTAAATGAGCTTGATACTGATGGTGTTGAGCCAATGAGCCATACATTTTCAGTACACAATGTATTCCGTGAGGACGTAGTGGTAAACGGTGATGACAGGGAGAACATGCTTGCCAATGCACCTGAGAAGAAAGACGGAGCTTATAAGGTTCCGAGAACATTTGATTAAGGTGTGAAAGGAGAAAATGATGGATCTTAACATGACTGCCGTAGAACTTGGCAAGAAGATAAAGAATAAAGAGATATCCGTTGTGGAAGCAACCACTGCATACCTTGATGCGATGGAAGAAAGAGAAAAGGATATCAATGCATTTGTTACAATAGATAGAGAAGGCGCACTTAAGCGTGCCGAGGAAGTTCAGAAGGGTATTGATGAAGGCAAATATACAGGACCGCTTGCAGGTGTTCCTGTAGCTATTAAGGATAATATGTGTGTTGCAGGAATGCTTACAACATGTTCATCAAAGATACTTTCTAACTTTGTACCTACATTTACAGCAACAGCTGTTCAGAAGTTAATAGATGAAGGGGCGGTTATCGTTGGAAAGGCCAACATGGATGAGTTTGCGATGGGTTCAACAACAGAGACTTCATACTATGGTGAGACAAAGAATCCTTGGGATCTTTCGAGAGTTCCGGGTGGCTCATCAGGTGGTTCGGCAGCTTCGGTTGCTGCATGCGAAGTTCCTTACGCATTGGGTTCGGATACCGGTGGAAGTATAAGACAGCCTGCGGGCTTTTGTGGAGTTGTTGGAATCAAACCGACTTACGGAAGAGTGTCACGTTATGGACTTATTGCTTACGGTTCATCACTTGATCAGATAGGCCCCCTTGCAAAGGACGTAACTGACTGTGCAACTATTCTTGAGGCAATATGCGGAAAAGATGATAGAGATTCGACATCGGTTAAGGAAGATGGTGATGATTTTACATCAGCACTTGCTGATGATGTTAAGGGAATGAAAATAGGTATTCCAAAAGACTATCTTGGTGAGGGCTTAGACCCTGAGGTTAAAGAGAGTGTTCTTGCAGCTGCAAAAGCACTTGAGGCAAAGGGTGCGATTGTAGAGGAGTTTGACCTTTCACTTGTTGAGTATGCAATTCCTGCTTACTATATAATCGCTTCTGCTGAGGCAAGTTCAAATCTTGAAAGATTTGACGGAGTTAAGTACGGCTACAGAACAGAAGAGTTTTCTGATCTTCACAACATGTATAAGAAGACAAGGTCTGAAGGCTTTGGCGCTGAGGTTAAGAGAAGAATAATGCTTGGTTCATTCGTTCTTTCATCAGGATATTTTGATGCATACTATATGAAAGCATTAAGAACAAAGGCACTTATCAAACAGGCATTTGATAAAGCGTTCGAGAAGTATGATGTAATACTTGGTCCGGTTGCACCGACAACAGCTTTAAAACTTGGCGAGTCGTTGTCAGATCCGATTAAGATGTATCTTGGGGATATCTACACTGTATCGGTTAATCTTGCAGGTCTTCCGGGAATATCGCTTCCTTGTGGATATGACAAGAACGGACTTCCAATAGGATTGCAGCTTCTTGGTAAGCATTTTGACGAGAAGAGCATTATACGTGCAGCATACGCATTTGAACAGACAATGCAGGTAAAGACTCCTGCATACGTTACAGAAAGGGGTGAGTGAGCATGGAAAAAGCATATGAAACAGTTATAGGTCTTGAGGTCCATGTGGAGCTTGCCACAAAGACAAAGATTTTCTGTGGTTGCTCAACTGAATTCGGTGGAGCACCTAACACACATACATGTCCTGTTTGTACAGGTATGCCGGGATCACTTCCGGTACTTAACAAAGAGGTAGTTAATAAGGCTATTGCTGTTGGACTTGCGACTAATTGTACAATCACACAGAATTGTAAGTTTGACAGAAAGAATTATTTCTATCCAGACAATCCGCAGAACTACCAGATATCACAGCTTTACTATCCTATATGTCGTAACGGTAAGGTTGAGATAGAGGTTGATGGTAAGAAAAAATGGATTGGTATTCATGAGATTCATATGGAAGAGGATGCCGGAAAGCTTATCCATGATCCATATACAGATAGCTCGCTGGTTGACTTTAACCGTTCGGGCGTGCCTCTTATTGAGATTGTTTCTGAGCCGGATATGAGAAGTGCAGAGGAGGTTATAGCATACCTTGATAAGCTCCGTATGACAATTCAGTATCTTGGGGCATCAGATTGTAAGTTAAATGAAGGCTCAATGCGTGCCGATGTTAACTTGTCAATCCGCGAGGTTGGTGCAGAGGAGTTCGGTACAAGAACAGAGATGAAGAATCTTAACTCATTTAAGGCTATTGCAAGAGCCATTGAAAATGAGCGCGAACGTCAGATAGATATACTTGAGGCTGGAGAGAAGGTTGTTCAGGAGACCAGACGTTGGGACGATAATAAGGAATATTCTTATGCTATGCGTTCAAAAGAGGATGCACAGGATTATCGTTACTTCCCGGATCCTGACCTTGTTCCTATCATCATTTCCGATGAGTGGCTTGAGGATATAAGAGCCAAACAGCCGGAGTTTAGAGATGAGAAGAAAGCAAGATATCAGGAGGAGTATGGACTTCCTGAGTATGATGCGGATATTCTTACAGGAACTAAGAAGCTTGCAGATATCTTTGAGGAGACTATAGCCCTTGATGCTAATCCTAAGAAGGTTTCTAACTGGCTTATGGTTGAGACAATGCGTATTGTCAAAGAGAAGGAAATGGATGCAGACGATATAACATTCTCTGCTACAAATCTTGCAAAGCTTATTAAGCTTACAGATTCACAGGCAATCAACTCAACTGTTGCTAAGGAAGTATTTGAGAAGATATTTGATGAGGATATCGATCCCGACAAGTACGTTGAGGAGAAAGGTCTTAAGACAGTTAATGACGAGGGTGCACTTCGCACAACAATCGAGCAGGTTATTGCCGATAATCCACAGTCTGTTGAAGACTACAGAAACGGTAAGGAGAAAGCCATCGGATTCCTTGTTGGTCAGACTATGAAGGCCATGAAAGGCAAAGCTAATCCTGGCATGGTTAACCAGATACTTAAGGAGCTTTTGTAAATATTTAATTTTTCAGTGAGCAGTATTGTATATTAAATGCATTGCGCTTTGTGTAGAATCAGCCTATGAAGTTTCAGATGTTATGATGCTTCATAGGCTTTTTAGAATAAAATAGTTTTGTATTGTTCCGCTATTTTGTTAAATATTATTCCGTTATTATTGATGTTATTCCGTTATAGTGGTATAAATCAAAGGAGAGCCTTTTAACACAAATTGACAGTAAAAAGGGAAAGAGAATAAATGAACAAAAAAAGAAAATTTTTATTTATGAACTTAATACTTGTGGTCTCGCTTATTTTTTGCATGCCCTGTAAAGCGACAACCTATATTGACGAAGACGAGGTATATAGATTCATATATGGTAAAACAAAAGAAGAGATTGCACAGGAAAATGCATTGGCTCAGCAACAGTACTATGAAGAAATGCTTCAACTTGAGAAAAAGGATGAAGAAGGTAAATTCATTCAGGTCGTCAGAAATGAGAATGAACTGTTTGAAGCGATGTGTTATCAGATTAAGGATTACAAAGAGGAAATGTATTATGATACTGATAACATAGAGCTTTATCATCAGTTGAAGGGTGCTATAGACCATTTTTGGCTGTATTATTGTAAAGATGACCCGCTTGTAAGCGGAATTTACATGAAAGAATATTTGCTTGATGGAATAACTTATTCACCCTTTGAAAAAATTGACAGAACTGAAACAAAATACAGAATAATCGTTAAGTTAAAGTATAAGTACACCAAAGAGGAGTTTGATGAACATATTAAGAATATGTCAGAACTGGCCTCAAAGTTAAAGTGTGATAACGATTATGAGAGTATCAAGACAGTACACGACTACCTTATCGATAATATTGATTACGATAAAGAATATAAGAATTATGATGATCTTAGTGGAATTAAAGACGGCGTGATGGTATGTCAAGGATATGCCATGGCAACATTTAATTTGTTAACTAACATGGGAATTCCGGTTCGAATTATAAGCGGGAAAAGTGTTGGAAATGATGGAGATGTCGGAGAACATGCGTGGAATATCGTTAATGTGGATGGAAAATGGTATAACTTAGATGTTACATGGGATGATGCAGGCGAAAATGGAATTAATTATCAGTACTTTTTGAAAGGAAGTAATGATTTTCCTCATCATGTTCCGGATAGTGAATACAAAGAAATTGCAAAACAGGTTTGTGAAACCTCGTATCCTATTAAGGATGACATAGCGCCTGAAAGTACTGAGACGCCTATAATGGATATAAATGATTCTGGAACAAGCAATCATAAGAATATTATATTTGAAATATGGTCTGTGGGATATCTGATATATGTTTTTGTGGCTACAAGTATTTGTTCGGCTCCATTAATTATAATGTTGGTAAAACATAAAAAGAACGTTAGACGTTGGAAGAATATGAATGATGCCGTTACAAAACATTATGTCGGCGGGAAAAGAGCAACTGAATATTATAAAAAAATAAATGTATTTTCAATCATGGAGTTCATTTATGTTTTTTTGATTTTTGGTTTAGCATTGGTGTTGTGGACGATTGTCAAATATCTTCAAGGAGAAGCGGAATACATAATTATAATACTGTTTATCCCAATGTTTCTGGTGTTGTATTTTTTTTATAACAGTAGTGCAAAAAAATATAATAAAACTTTAGAAAATCAAATAATTGTAAAGGGTAGGGTGTGTGGTGAATTAATCTATAAACCTTTTTATCCGCGTGATCCTGCACTTATAACGGTTCACTATACATATACAGATCCTATTGGGGTTGAGCATGAAGACTCAAGGAGTATATATCGATATTTTAGCAATTTGGATAAATGGAGAGCAATATACTATAATTACGCAGAAGTTGATGTGATGTTAGATGATAGCAATTATAAAAAGTCGTATTTGCCGATGTGTGAGACTTATTCAAAAAGATATAGACGTTTGTATTTAATACAATCAAAAGAAATGGATTTATTATAGAAAGAGAGAAAAAACAATGGGAACATTTAAAAACATGGAAGAAGCAAGAGAGTATTTTAAAAAGGACAGATTTGCTACAGACAATGGTATGCATCTTGATGAACTTACAGATGAGTACAGTGTGTGCAGTGTTGAATTGACAGACAAGCACAAAAATGCTAATGGCGGAATAATGGGAGGAGTAATTTTCACGTTAGCCGACCTTGCATTTGCAGCACTTATTAATCAGGTTCATATGCCCGCTGTTGCACAACAGGTAAGTATCAACTACTTAAATGCACCAAAAGGGGACAAGCTCGTTGCTTCCGCACATATAGTAAAAAACGGTAGAAGTTCTGCGGTTATCAACGTTCATGTGGTTGATAATGAGGAAAGAATGGTGGCTCAGTTTGTAGGCACGGGCTTTAAGTTATAGGATTGCGTAAACATAAGGCTTATGTTACAATAATAGGCACGATTGTAATAAAATGCCGGAGGAAGTTATATGAAGCTTTCGTTGAAGACAAAAACAGTATTATTACTTATAGCGATAATGGTTGTGCTAAGCGGGACAACTATTTTGGTGGGCAGTCGAAGAAT
This sequence comes from Lachnospiraceae bacterium, assembly GCA_024698145.1. GTDB lineage: Bacteria > Bacillota > Clostridia > Lachnospirales > Lachnospiraceae > CAG-590. Next base: position 41,484 of record JAILRO010000005.1, on the reverse strand, counting down.
TGGAAGTATTCTGGAAACGCATTATAGTGCGGATGCTAAGGAATTGGCATATACGGTTTCTAAGAGTTTGGATGTAGATAAGGCTACAGAACTGTCAAATGCTGTTTTGGAAATATACAATTCTGCTGAGAAGAAAGTAACCAGCGATGAGTGGGGTTCAAGGGAGTTTTATCAGTATGTAGGGTTATATACGGATATTAAGGAATTAGACTGTTATAAGGAATTGTATGAGCAGGTCAGGGCAATACAGGATGTTAATGATGTTGATTGTGTGTATGTTTATACAGTTATTCATGATGAGAGGGTTGGTGTATATATGCTTGACGCAGACCCGGAGGAACCTTGCCCGATAGGATGTATTGATACTATTGTTGACAATAATGATGCTATTTTTGATGATCCGGCTGCGGAATGTGATCCGTATGTTACCAATACAGAATCGTACGGCTGGCTTGTATCCTGTATGGCGCCTGTTATTGATAAGGACGGTAATGTTCCGTGTTATATAGGTGTGGATATATCAATGGATGAAGTAAGAGGTAGTCAGATAAGATATGTTGCAGCATTGGTTATTCTGCTTGTTTCGATTTCACTGATTTTGTGTGCAATATCAATACTTCTTGTTAACAGAACTATCGTTAAGCCAATTAATATTTTGTCTGAAGCAGCTGTTAAGTACTGTAAAGGAGAGAAAACAGGAGCAAGACTTGGGTTTGCGGCTATAGATATTCATACCGGCGATGAGATTGAAGCACTTTCCGAATCAATGAAACAGATGGAACGAGATATCAATGATAATATAGCAAATCTGTTGGAAGCAAGTAAGGAGCTTACTGATACTAAGGAAAGAGCTCAGCGAATGAATGAACTTGCGTATAAGGACGCACTTACAGGAGTACGTAATAAGACTTCGTATGACATAGAAATTATGCGCTTGAAAAATGAACTTGCCGATGGTCATACCAAGTTTGGTATAGTGATGATAGATCTTAATTACCTTAAGAGAATTAATGATTCCTACGGTCATGAGAATGGCAACATCGCAATTATCAAGCTTTGTAATATAATATGTGCGATATTCCAGCATTCTCCTGTATTTAGAGTCGGTGGAGATGAGTTTGTAGTTATTTTGAAAAACACGGATTATGACAAGGTTAGAAGTCTTGTTACAACATTTAATACAACTATTGACGAAGTAAGCATGGATATGTCAATCAATCCATGGGAAAGAGTATCTGCGGCAATCGGATATGCGATTTATGATGTGAATCATGACCTTAATGTTGAGGACGTATTCAAACGAGCAGATAAGGCAATGTATGCCCGAAAGAAAGAAATGAAGTCTATCAGAGTCTGATAGCTTTATTATATGATTATTTTATGCAACATTTAGGAGGAAGTAAAATGTTCAAGAAGATTTTAGCAATGGCAATGGCACTTACAATGTGTTTCTCTCTCGCAGCTTGCGGTTCAGAGAAGGTTGGTGTAGCAGAACCAGACAAAGCTTCATCAAGTGAGGAAGGATTAACATCTGATGCAAGTGATTTGAAGGCAATTCAGGATAAAGGTGTTATTGTTGTAGGAATAACAGATTTTGAGCCTATGGATTACAAGGATGAGAATGGCGAGTGGATAGGTTTTGATGCAGATATGGCAAAAGAATTTGCAAAGAGCCTTGGTGTTGATGTGCAGTTTGTTGAGATAGACTGGGATAACAAGGCGCTCGAGTTGGAATCAGGAAGTATAGATTGTGTATGGAATGGAATGACACTTACAGACGAGGTACTCAACGCAATGGATTGTTCTAAACCATATTGTAATAATGCACAGGTTGTTATCGTTCCTGCAGACAAGGCTGCTGATTGTAATACTGTAGATGCAGTTAAGGATCTCAATTTTGCAGTTGAGGTAGGAAGTGCCGGAGAGGCTGAAGCAGAGGCAAATGGATTTAATTATACATCAGTTTCAAATCAGGCTAATGCCCTTATGGAAGTTGCAGCCGGAACATCAGATGCAGCTATCATAGATTCACTTATGGCCGCAGCAATGGTAGGTGAGGGAACAAGTTATGCAGACCTTACATATACTGTTGGTCTTAACAGCGAAGAATATGGTGTTGGTTTCCGCAAGGGATCAGATCTCGTAGCTAAGTTAAATGAGTTCTTCAAGACAAGTTATGATGACGGCTCAATGCAGAAAACAGCTGAGACATATGGCGTGCAGGCAGCACTTATTGCACAGTAGTTAATTAATGAAACAAGAGGAATTATAATGGATACATTTATGGAACAGCTACCTGTTGTAGTGCATTCACTCAATATAGGATTTCTTCAGACAATGAAGCTGTTTTTTGTGACGTTGCTTGGTGCGTTGCCACTTGGTCTTTTGATCTGCTTTGGTTCAAAGTCTAAGATTGCACCAATCAGAGTGGTACTTAAGTTATTTATATGGATCATTAGAGGAACGCCTCTGATGATTCAGCTACTTATAATATATTATTTCCCTGGATTAGTGCTTAAGAATCCTGTCTGGGGCGGCGGAGAAGGAGGAAGATTCTTTGCTTCTTCGGTAGCATTTATAATCAATTATGCATGCTACTTCTCGGAGATTTTCCGTGGCGGTATTATAAGTATTCCTGTCGGTCAGGATGAGGCCGGTAAGGTTTTGGGAATGACTAGATCACAGATATTTTTTAAGGTTAAGTTATTACAGATGATTAAGAGGATTCTTCCTCCAATATCAAATGAGATACTTACACTTGTCAAAGATACTTCGCTTGCAAGAATTATAGCCTTGCAGGAGATTATCTGGGCAGGACAGGCGTTTATGAAGGGTTCGCAGGGAATATCAGGTGCTATATGGCCATTGTTCTTTACGGCTATATATTATCTTGTATGTAACGGATTGCTTACACTTTTGCTTGGTGGCCTTGAAAAGAAACTTGAATATTTCAGATAGGATTGGAGGAAGATATGAGTATATTAGAGGTAGAGCATATCGGCAAATCCTTCGATCATACAGAGGTTCTTAAAGATATATGCTTCACACTTGAAAAAAGTCAGGTGCTTTCTATCATAGGTTCTTCGGGAAGCGGTAAGACTACTCTTCTTAGATGTCTCAATTTCCTGGAGCATGCTGATAGTGGCGTGATTAAGGTTGGCGGGAAGGTTGTATTTGATGCATCGGATAAGGAGTATCTTAAAGAGTCCGTGGTAAGAAAGAACAGACTTCATTTTGGAATGGTATTCCAGTCGTTTAATCTGTTTCCGCAGTACACTGCTTTGCAGAATGTAATGCTTGCCAAACAGTTGCAAGCCAAGAAGTTGCCTGAATACAAGGAAAAGAAAAAAGAGATACTTCAGGAGATTGAAGATGAAGCGAAAATGCTTCTTTATCAGATGGGTCTTTCAGAGCGTATGGACAACTATCCTCACCAGTTGTCGGGAGGACAGTGTCAGCGTGTTGCTATTGCAAGAGCGTTGGCTTTAAAGCCTGATATATTGTGTTTTGATGAGCCGACTTCGGCACTTGACCCGGAGCTTACGGGCGAGGTGCTTCGAGTAATCAAAGAACTTGCAGAAACCAAAATGACGATGATAATTGTTACCCATGAGATGGCGTTTGCAAGAGATGTGTCTGACAAGGTTATATTTATGGATGACGGATATGTACTTGAACATGGTACACCGGATGAAGTGTTTAATAATCCTAAGGAAGAGCGTACTAAGCAGTTCTTAGGCAGATTTATAGCAAACAATAATTAATTGCAGTGGGAGTGTAACGGTATGGAATTGGATGTTGAGAAGTACAATGAAATGGTCAAACAAGAGGAAGCGTGTCTGTTTCCTAAGTCGTACAAATGTCCTGTATGTGACGAGGATTTTAAGTCACTTGCTGTCAGAAAAGCCAAAATGATTGCTCAAGGTACAGATGAGGATTTGAGACCTCATTTCAAATGGGTTGACCCGTTGAAGTATGAAGTTGTAGTGTGTCCGGTCTGCGGATACGGAGCAATGGCAAGATACTTTGATGAAATGATTCCTACATGGAGAAAACAGTTGCAACAGGGACTTCCTTCGTTTGCCAAGGATAGAGCATATATCGGTGGTAATCACCTTACATACAGCGAAGCTTTAAAACAATACGACATTGCAATTCAAAGTGATCACATGGCAGCATTTAAAGAGAGCCGTAAGGCATATACATATTTGAAGCGTGGCTGGGTTGTTCGCGGTAAGCTTGAAACCGAGAGTGATTTTCTTTCGGAAGATGAGATAAGAGATCTTCGCCAGGAGGAGAGAGGTTGTCTTGATAAGGCGCTTGAAGGTTATATGAAGGCTTTCTCGGAGGAAAAGTTCCCGTTAAGTGGTATGGATGAGCATACTTTAACATATCTTTGTGCTGCACTTGCAAGTAGGCTTGGCAAATACAAAGATGCTATATCGATGCTTTCAAGACTTATGGGACCTTCGGTTAATGCAAGAATCAAAGATAAGGCATATGACCTTAAGGAGAATGTAAGAGAACGTCTCAAAGAGATAGAAGCTGCACAGCGTGCCTTACAGTAGGAAGACAATATAAAGATATAAGAAAAGGATGGAACGCTTTGTTCCATCCTTTGTTTTTGTTATTCTTTTCCGTCCCAGCAGTAAGTACAAAGCTTATCTTTAGGTATTCCGACAGAAGAAAGAAGATCATCTAATCTGTTGTAACGAAGTGATGTGAAGTTCAATTCTTTTCTGATTTCTTCAAGCATCTGTTCGTACTTTTCTGATTCCGGATTAGCATATTCCTGAAGAGTTTCTTCACTGACATCTTCTGTTCCTTCAAGTCTGGCAATAACTCGCCTTGTAATCAAATCCATCTCTGAAGTTGAACGTGAGAAGTTTAAGTATTTGCATCCGTATAACAACGGCGGACATGCCGGACGAATGTGAACTTCCTTTGCGCCGCTCTGGTACAAGAACTCGGTAGTTTCTCTAAGCTGAGTTCCACGAACGATGGAATCGTCTATCAACAATAAGCTCTTGTCTTTAATCAAATCGTGAACCGGCAAAAGTTTCATTTTTGCAATAAGATCACGCTTGCTTTGTATTGTAGGCATAAATGATCTCGGCCATGTAGGAGTATATTTGATAAACGGTCTTGAGAACGGTATGCCTGATTCGTTAGAGTAACCGACAGCGTGTGCCGTTCCTGAATCCGGAACACCTGCAACAATGTCAGGTTTGACGTTATCACGCTTTGCAAGGCATGCGCCACAGTTGTAACGCATTTTCTCAACGCTGATTCCTTCGTATGAGCTTGAAGGATATCCGTAATATACCCAAAGGAAAGTGCAGATTTTCATATCCTTGCCCGGTGTAACCAGTGTTTTGACGCCGGTTCTGTCAACGACAACGACCTCACCGGGACCTAATTCCTTGTAGTCTTCGTAGCCTAAGTTTCTGTAGGCAAAATCTTCAAAGGTAAGACAGTAAGCATCTTCCTTCTTTCCGATAGCCATCGGTGTTCTACCCATTTTATCACGCGCACCGTATATTCCTTTTGGAGTAAGTACCATAAATGTAAGGGAACCGTCAACTATATCAAGTGCGTATTTGATACCGTCGATTAAGTTCTCTTTCTGGTTGATAATTGCAGCGACAAGCTCTGTTGGATTGATATCTCCACCGCTCATTTCAAGGAAATGAGAATTGCCGGATTCAAAGAGTTTTTCAACAATCTCTTCGGAGTTGTTAATCTTGCTGACAGTTGTAATTGCATAAGTACCGTGATGAGAACGTACAATAAGCGGCTGTGGTTCATAATCTGAAATACAACCTATTCCCATATAGCCTTCCATTTCGCGAATATCTTTGTCGAACTTTGTACGGAAAGGGGAGTTCTCTATATTGTGAATAGCACGATTAAATCCCTTCTTGCCAAATACAGCCATACCACCTCTGCGTGTTCCGAGATGTGAATGATAGTCAGTTCCGAAGAACAAATCAAAAATACAATCTTCCTTTGCAACTACTCCAAAAAATCCACCCATGATAATCTCCTTATTCGTTAGTTAATCATTTATAAATGTTTCTTTTGAAAAAACATTATATAGTATAACAACCAAGCGACAAAGATACAAGAGGAAAATCCAAAAATGATGAAGAAATTGTAAGAAATCTTTAGCGGATTTTGTGTGGTATTTGGCACCGTTTCGTGCTATAATTAAAGCGTATTTATACGCAATAGATATGGGGAAAAGAGAATATTTTAAGACGGAGAGTGACTTATAATGAATAGAAGATTTTTGACGTTTGCGTTTGTTGTCATGATGGGGATAGCAAGCATTGGAAACAGCGCACGTGCCACTGAAATGACAGACTCTACTAACACGCAGACACAGACCGAGACAACAACGGAGGTCTTACAGAGTGTTACGACACCGACAGAGGTTAAGATAGAACTGGATGACAAAGGTTTTATACAGGTTAGTTGGAGCAAGGTGGATACGGCAGATAAGTACGTAATATACAGAAGAGTGGATCATGAAGAACTTGCTGCGGAGTACATGACAGTTAATAAGCCGACCATTAAGGATAAGAAGGTCGAGAAGGGGCACATTTACTATTATGCTGTCAAGGCGGTTGGCGTAGGCGGGGAATCTTCTGTTTCTGCGGAAGTATATAAGTTTGTAGCGCCGGATAAGCCGACAATAACAGGTACTTATACAAAGAAAAAGAAGATTAAGTTGTCATGGGAGGTCGTTCCGGCTGCTGATGAGTATGTTGTGTATAAGCAGTTCTCTTCGGGCGAATACATAGAAGTAGGCAACACGAAGAAGAACAGCTACAAGGATTCGTATGTTAAGAGGGGCGAATACTACAAGTATAAGGTTGGGTATAAGATTAATCTTGCAAACGGCAAGACTATTGAGAAGAAGAGCAAGGCATGTAGTGTTTATACTAATCTTATAGACCCAAAGAAGAAAATGGTTGCACTTACATTTGATGACGGACCGGGCAGATATACGCAGGAAATCGTCGATTGTTTGAAAGAAAATGATGCGAGAGCGACGTTCTATGTATTGGGATGCAATATTGACGGTTACAAAAAGGCGCTTAAGAATGCAGATAAGATTGGCTGCGAGATAGGTAACCATTCATACGATCATAAGATATTAAGCACGGTTTCTTCTGATGAAGTTAAGAGACAGATGAAGAATACGGATGCTAAGATTAAGAAGATAACAGGTTCTAATGCTGTAACAATGAGGTGTCCCGGCGGTGGGGTTAACAAGACTGTTCAGGGGGCTGTCGGCAAACCTATAATACTTTGGTCGATTGACACATTGGATTGGAAACACAGAAATACACAAAAGACAATTTCATCGGTTATGGACAATGTGAAAGATGGTGATATTGTATTGATGCATGACATTCACGAGCCAACCAAAAGAGCAGCGCTTTATCTTATACCGGCACTTAAGAAACAGGGGTATCAGCTAGTTACGGTATCAGAGCTTGCAGAGTATAGGGGATATAACCTTAAGAAGGGAAGCATATATCATAGTTTGCGCAAGAAGAAATAGCAGTTGTGATACGAAAGGAGAGGGTTCATATGTTGAAGGAATGGAACAAGGGGGACAAGCCCGAAGCTGAGGAACTTGAAAAACGTTTGGATGAGGCAAGACTTACTCTTGCAACGAAACAGATTGAGATTAAAGAAAAGAAACTGCCGGTGCTTGTAGTGCTTGAGGGGTTTGGTGCTGCCGGCAAAGGAAGTGTTCTCGGCAAGATTATAAGGAATTTGGACCCGAGGTTTTTCAAAGTTGCAGTTATGGAAGAGGCTACTGCAGAAGAGAAGAGAAAGCCATTTTTGTACAGACATTTTGTAAAGATTCCGCCTGCAGGACAGTTTGTGTTCTTTGAGGGCGGATGGATGGATGAGGTCACCGGAGATTTTCTTTCCGGCAAACTTACCAAGTCGCAATACAAGGATAGAATCAACAGCATCAAGGGTTTTGAAAGACAACTTACCGATAACGGATATCTAGTTATGAAGTTCTTCTTCGCCATAGGCAAGAAGGAACAGAAGAAGAGAATGGATGCGTTACTTTCCGACAAGAATACCAAGTGGCGTGTTTCTAAGAAAGATATCAAGCAGAATGAGGATTACGATAAATGCAAGAAAGTATTCGATGATTATCTTGATAAAACCAATCAGCCGAATGCACCGTGGTATCTCATTTCTTCAGACGACAAGAAATGGGCTGAACTTCAGATAACAGAACTTCTTATATCCGGAATAGATACTGCGCTTATGAATCATTCCAAGGCGGTTCCTGTGTTACAGAATACATTTCCGGTTGTTCCGATTCCTAAGCTTTGCGACATTTCTCTTGAAGATAAGACGATTTCAGATGATCAATATCGCGTTGAATTAAAACTTTGCCAAAAGAAGTTGCGCGAATTGCATAATAAGTTGTACAGGAAGAAGATTCCTGTTATTATAGCTTATGAAGGTTGGGACGCTGCCGGTAAGGGAGGCAATATTAAGAGAATTGCTTCGGCGCTTGATCCGAGAGGATATGAAGTTTTCCCTATCGCAAGTCCGGAGCCGCACGAGAAGGCAAGACATTATTTATGGAGATTTTGGAACAGACTTCCAAAGGATGGTCATATAGCAATATTTGACCGTACATGGTATGGACGTGTTATGGTAGAACGTCTTGAAGATTTTTGTTCTGAGAATGATTGGCAAAGAGCCTATTATGAAATCAATGAGTTTGAAAAAGAACTCGCCGATTGGGGAGCAATAGTTATAAAGTTCTGGGTACAGATAGATAAAGACACACAGCTTGAGAGATTTACACTTCGTCAGAACACTCCGGAAAAACAATGGAAGATTACAGACGAAGACTGGCGTAATCGTGAGAAATGGGATCTTTATGAAGATGCTATTAATGAGATGCTTCAAAAGACCAATACGACTTACGCACCGTGGTATGTTCTTGAATCAAATGACAAGAAATATGCCAGAATAAAAGCTCTTAAGACTATTATCAAGGAAATTGAAAAGAGACTATAAGAGAATAGGAGAGACAACATTTATGAAGAAAGCAAAGTACACATGGGTTAAATGGCTCATTACAATGGCACTTGTTCTTACGGCAAGTGTAGCGCCGGATAGTACGAAATTATCCGCATATGCCAAGACGGAGAATGGAATTACAACATCGGACTATTGGATTAAACCTGCGGCTATACATGAGCAGGAGAATCAGCCGCTTATCACAACTTATGGTGCAGCAACAGACCCGGTGTATGATGGAAGAAAGTCGGGAATGGTTACATCGGTTAAGAATCAGGGCAATCACGCTACATGTTGGGCATTTTCGTTAGTGTCTATTATGGAGACAAACCTTATTAAGAACGGACTTGCAACTTCTGCCATCGACCTTTCTGAGAATGGTGTTGCTTACTTTTTCTATAATCGTCAGGTTGATAAATTAGGATATACAGCGGGAGATTACAACACAATAACAGGTTGTGATTATCTTGATGCTGCCGGTACTTTGCAGGGGACATGTATAGAGCTTACTACCGGCATGGGTGTGCTTACGGAGGCTCAGTCACCGTATGTGTCAACACCTACACCGGATTTGTGCTATGCCGGAGACTACGTTGTAAAAGACGTGTATATGTATGACTATAGCGTGGATCAGTTGGATACATCTGTTGCTAAGATTAAGCAGGCTATTACTGATCATGGTGCAGTTGCATGCGGAATGGCATTTTCAAACACCTATTTGAATAAAAAGAACGGAGCTTATTACGTACCTGTAAAAGCTGCTAACCACGCTGTTACTATCGTAGGTTGGGATGACAATTATTCAAGCAGCAACTTCCTTAAGAACCCGGGAAGAAATGGTGCGTGGATCGTTAAGAACAGTTACGGTACATCAGTTGGAGACAAAGGATATATTTACGTTTCGTATGCTGATAAATCACTTGCAGAGTTTGTTGCACTTGAGATGACAACCAAGGCTGCTATGTATAACAATTACTATCAGCATGATGGAACAGGTAACACAGGTTATGCTTACAATTCGGCAGAATGGTATGCTAACGTATTTAAAGCCAAAGGTGCCGGTGAGTTTAATGAGGAACTTAGGGCGTTTGGTGTATTTACAACCAGTGTAAATGCTAATTATGAGGTACAGGTATATACAGGTCTTACGAGTGCGGGTAAGCCGACATCGGGAACCAAAGCTTTTGCTACAACCATTAAGGGTAACTTTGGAGATGCGGGATTCCATATTGTTGAGTTCCCTGAACCGGTTTCACTTACTGCAGGCGAGAACTTCTCAGTGCTTGTCAAACTGACTAACCCAACAGGCGGTTATGCTTATATGGGTGTTGATGCAACATACGTACAGGCACCGGGTACTAGCAGTTCTGTGTCAAAGGGAACAGTTGGATATATATCTTCAACTGCCAAGAATCAGACCTTTATAAAGGTTGGTGGCAAGTGGTATGATATGGGAACACATCCAAGGCTTAAAGCTAATGCGAGAATCAAGGCATACACAAATGTTACAGATTTTAAGTCAGCATTTCATTTAAGCACAAACAACTTATCAGTATCGAAGGGTGCAAAGTCGAAGCTTTCATTAATCGCAGCACCGTATGTTCATAGAAAAGTAACGTGGAAGTCAAAGAACAAAAAGATTGCAACGATTAACGCCAAGGGCGAAGTTAAGGGTAGAGCCTACGGTTCGACAGTTGTTACGGGAACGTTTGTTGCCGGTGATAAGAAGAAGACAATCAAGTGTAAGCTTACAGTTGGACCTGCCAAAATCAAAGGCTTCAAAGTGAGTGTAGGCAAGAAGGTTAAAGTAAGTTGGAAGAAATGTTCAACTGCTGCCGGATATGAAGTATACTACGGCTACACACCGGATGGGAAATTCAAGAAGTTTGGAACAATTAAAAAACAATCAAAGACTTCTTGCTCGAAAGCACTTCCTTCCGGAGTATATTACATTAGGATGAGAGCGTTTAGAAAGTCCGGTAAGAAGAAGTTATACGGAAGTTATACAGGAATAAAAGAGGTTATTGTACCTTGATTTGCAGAAGGAGTCAGACATATGAATTGTATTAAAGTTCCACAGATACTTATGCCCAAAGAAGGAACAGACTTGAAGAAGTGGTCTGTGGTTGCATGTGACCAGTACACATCAGAACCTGAATATTGGAAGGATGTTGAAGAGATAGTCGGTGACGAGCCTTCTACACTTAAGCTTACATTGCCGGAAGTATATCTTGGCAAAGAAGATGAGCAGGCAAGGGTTGATGCAATACATAGCAATATGAAGACCTATGTTAATGAAGGTCTTTTGAAAGAACTTGATAAAGGATTTATCCTTGTACAAAGAGATACAGGAAGAGATTATAAGAGAAACGGTATAGTTGTAGCTGTTGATCTTGAAACATACGAGTATAAGAAGGGCGAAGCAAGTCTTATTCGTCCTACTGAAATGACGGTTGAGGAAAGAATACCGCCGCGACTTAAAGTCAGACAGACGGCAACAATTGAACTTCCTCATATAATGCTTATTGTTGATGATCCTGATTGCAGCATTATAGAGCCGTTAATAGCAAGGAAGGATGAGTTTAAGAAAGTATATGATACCGACCTTATGAAAAACGGAGGTCACATTGCGGGCTGGCATATTCCGGAAGGTAAGGAAACAGATGATATCATGGCAAAGATAGAGGCACTTGCCAATCCTTCTGTATTTAAGGAAAGATACAAACTTGATAAAGATTATCCGCTTCTTAATATGGCGGTTGGTGACGGTAATCATTCTATGGCAACAGCAAAAGCTGCCTGGGAAGAGATTAAGAAGGAACTTACCGATGCGGAGAAAGAGACACACCCTGCAAGATATTGTCTTTGTGAGATAGTCAATATCCATGATAAGAGTCTTGAAATCGAACCAATTCACAGGGCTTTGTTTGGTGCGGACAGGGAATCATTTATCGATGAGGCTGTTAAGTATTATGAATCCAAAGGCTGTAAGTGTGAGATAAGTGAGGATTCTCTTGAGAATGGTTCACAGGATGTACACGGTTTTGTGTTATTGTCTGAAGGTAAGAAGTGCTATATGACAGTCAAAGATTCCGTGTGGGGAATCCCGGTTGCCACAATACAGAGCTTTCTTGACGAGTTTTTGAAGAATCACAAGGATAGCAAGATTGACTACATTCACGGGACTGACGTGGTTGAGAACTTAAGCGCCAAACCGGGCAATATAGGTTTGATTCTTCCGGAAGTTAAGAAAGAGGATTTGTTTATTGGAGTTATCAAGGATGGCGTACTTCCGAGAAAAACATTCTCTATGGGTGAGGCCTATGAGAAACGATATTACATGGAATGTAAAAGCATTATATAAATGAAATATTAACAGAAGGGTGGGCTTTATATGTCAAAACAAATTATTATTTCAGTGGGACGTGAGTTTGGAAGTGGCGGACATGAGATCGCAGAAAAACTTGCAAAGTATTACAACATTCCCCTTTATGATAAGGAGATTTTTGAACATGTGGCTAAGAAGGGTGATATTAATCCGGAAGTGGCAAAGTTCTATGATGAGAAGCCGCTTAATCCAATATTCTACCCTGTATCAATGGACGGAAGTTATCTTCCATTAGAGCAGACGGTTGCTAATCACATTTTTGATTTTATTCGTCAGAAAGGTGAGCGTGACAAGGAAAGCTTCGTTATTGTTGGAAGATGTGCGGAGTATATTCTTAGAGATAATCCGAATATGGTCAGCGTTTTCATTCTCGGTGATATAGAGTCGAAGAAGGCACGAGTAATGGAGAAGTTTGATCTTGAGGAGAAGGCTGCACTTAATCGTATGAAGAAAGAGGATAAGGTAAGAAAGACTTATCACAACTTCTATGCTGACGGTAAATGGGGAGATTCAAGAAGCTACGATTTGTGTATCAACAGTTCTACTGTAGGTATTGATAAGACATTAGAGACAATTATCAATTTTGTAGATGCTTATATAGAGAAACTTTAAGATTAGTTTGGAAGAAGAGGTATTGAAAGGGGTAACGTATGCAGAAGGTAAAACCGGAGATAAAGAAGGCGGTAAAAGGTAAGGATAATGTCATAGACAAGGTTCTTGCTACAATGCTTGCCGGAGGACACATATTGTTAGAGGATATTCCCGGTGTGGGTAAAACAACTCTTGCTATGGCAATAGCCAAGTCTATGTCGTTAAGTTATAAGAGAGTACAGTTTACCCCTGATGTTCTTCCAAGTGATCTGGTTGGATTTTCTATGTATAACAAAGGAACAGGAAAGTTCGAGTACCAGGAGGGAGCGGTTTTTTGTAATCTGTTCCTTGCGGATGAGATAAACAGAACTTCCCCTAAGACTCAGTCTGCGTTGCTGGAGGTTATGGAGGAAGGTAATGTTACCGTTGATGGTGTAACTCGAGCGCTTCCTGTTCCTTTTACTGTAATAGCGACAGAGAATCCTCTTGGTTCTTCAGGAACACAGATGCTTCCTGAATCGCAGCTTGATCGTTTTATGGTTCGTTTATCTCTCGGATATCCTAACCACGAAGCTGCGATGGAGATTCTTAAGGAGAATGCTAATAAACCGCTTACTCTTATAGAAAGCGTTATGTCTGTAGAACGTTTTATGGAACTCCGAAAGAAAACCAATGATATGTTTGTACATGACTCTATGTATGAGTATATTGTAACCTTGGTAGAAGAGACGAGAAGTAATCCATTGTTTTCTATGGGTGCAAGTCCGAGAGGAAGTATTGCGTTACTTAGAATGGCGAAGGCAATGGCGGTTCTTGATGACCGTGATTATGTAACGCCTGAGGACATTCATAATGTTTTTGGAGATGTATTGGGACACAGAGTTAAGTTAAGCACAAAAGCTCGTGCGGAGGGTAAGAATATTACTACAGCTCTTGATGAGCTGTTTGTAAGTGTTAAGGTACCGAGAACTTCGCTTGATTAGGTATGGGGAGTTCGTATGAAGAAGATTAGGAACCTTATAAGATATATTATTGTAATTATTCTTGATATTTTTATGATGGTAGTGTTTCACAGCTATTTGAACTTCATTCTGCTTGTGGGGCTACTGCTGTTTCCTTTGTATAGTATTATCGGCGTGTATCAGGCAAGGGCACATGCCGGTATTTCTATTAGTGCGCCTTTAGAGCCGATGGTACGAGGCGAGGAGTTTCTTGTTAACATACATGTTCTTAATGATAGTTTCTTTCCGCTTGTTAATGTTAATGTTAATCTCAATGTTTCCAATAGTTTTTACCGATTTACAGGTGAGCATGTTTTAAATATTCCCTTTAGGGCAAAACATAAAACGAAAGTAGCATATCCGATTACAATGGATAATTGCGGTAGGTTTTATTGTGAGGTAAAGACTTTATCTTTTGTTGATATTCTTGGCATAATTGAACTTGAGAAAAAGGTTGATGCATGTACGCAATGTCTGGTTATACCAACCAGTGATGAAATGAATGCCGAGGCCGGACAGATTTATTTTAAAGGCGTATCAGAGGCTGTTGAGAGCAAGGACAAGGGATTTGATTATTCTGACATAAGCGGAATAAGAGAGTACATTCCCGGTGATAAACTTCAGAATATCCATTGGAAGTTGTCGGCAAAAGGCGACGATTTGATGGTAAAGGAGCGTGTTAATGTATCGGCAATGCAGCTTAATGTACTTATTTCTCTTGCTAACAACGAGGATATGTGTGTAGAAGGTGTGCTTGAACTTGCAGATGGAATTATGAAGGCTTTTGTCAAGCAGAATATGCCTTTTACAGTATATTATTACAGCGTTAATCGTGGTGAACTTGTAGGTGAGCATGTTATTAATGACATTGAGAGAAGACAACTGATTGAAATGCTGTTATATGATGTCTGTCATGATGAGTCAATTGATGTTGAGGACATGTTCATTGCCAAACATCAGGGACTGGGAAGCTATCTATACATAGGGCAAAATGATGGTAGTGCGGATGATGGTAATTCAATTGTGGGGACGAGGAATACGGTCGCTGTTTTGAAACATAGTGGTCACGCGTAACAAGGAGAACGGATATGGGACTTTTTCGCAGAAAGAAAAAAGAAGATGTTCATAAAGATGATTTCATGATGGCTTCCGGAATGTATCTTGGAAAAGCTGATATTAAGAACGGTCATATTGTTCTTAATTGTTTTCTGCGCGCATTAATAGTGTTTTTCCTTGTGCTTGGAACTATCGGAGGGTTCCTTTCGGCATTTGACATACCTTGTAATTACTTGATTGTGATTAGTGTTTTTCTGATCCTGTCGATGTACTTCTCGTTCCTTTATGCTACAACAAGATTCATATACAGAGATTTGGGCTACATACTGTTTTTTGGTTTGTTCATAGTTATGATATTTGTCTTTCGAATATATGCGAACTCAGGTTTTTACTATGTTGTTAACAAAGTGCTTGATAGGGCAAAGACATTCTTTGATCTTCCGGGAGTTCGTGAATATGAAGTTCAGATAGGTAATAATGTTCTTACGGTATCCATTGCGGCATGCTTTATCGGAATGGTAATGATTATCGTGCTCAATATATGGATGTATTCTATAATGAGTGTTTTTTGGACACTTCTTTTCACATTTCCTGTGATGTTTATTCCTCTTTATATGAAAATGTCGCCGGACCCGATATATATGGTGTTTTTGACAATCGGTTATTTCTGCGTGTTCGTATTTAGAGCAAACGGGCATTACGTGTTGTTTGCGTGGGATTCAAAGTTTAAGGTTAAGGGAATCAGAAAGAAGCGCGTGACTTATACACAGGATGCCGGGGTTTTCTGGCAACTTATACTTTCTCTTTCTGCGTTGTTCCTTGTTACCGTATTCGTGACAAGTGCAGTTGTGATTCCTACTGAGTTTGAAAGAAGATTCAAGTCAGACAGACTAAGAAGTAAAACATCTGACACAATCGGTAATTTTCTTTTGCTTGGATTTTCCAGCTTTTTTGATAAATATCCCAATACAGCCGGAATGAGTGGAGGTAAGCTCGGTGGAGTATCTAATGTTCGACCTGATTATTTGACGGATTTGAATGTTGTATTTGTACCATATGGCAATGATGCTATTTATCTTCGAGGTTTCGTTGGCGGAGAGTACGGTGATAATGAGTGGACAGATGCGTTCGGTTATGAGAATGAGCCTGATTTTGAAAGCGAGTTTAATAAGTATTCTCTTGGACAGGAGAAGGATTTATTAAAAAATGATAACGGCAAATATCATGCCAAGGCATATATGGAAATCAGGAATGTCGGTGCAGCTACGGAGTATTTGTATTATCCGTATTATACCGAGTTTGATGCAGAAACAAAAAAGAACATTGAAGGGGAAGAGGAAACGTTATTTCGGAACGGTTCAACAAAGAAGTACGAATATTATCCCAAAGTTGTATGGGAAGAAGAACTTGGCGCATTAACCCCTGATAAGATTGATAAGAGTAACGTTTCGGGTGTATATCTTGAAGTTCCCGATAAGAATAAAGAAGTTATTGACGAAATGTGCAAAAAGATTGGTCTTGATGCTTCTATGACGGAGTATGAAATAGTCGATAAGGTGCGCACGTTCTTTGCGGAGAATTATCCTTATACATTAAAACCGGGAGTTACACCGGAAGGTTCCGACTTTGTTAATTATTTCCTGACGAAGAATAAGAAGGGGTACTGTGCTCATTTTGCATCGTCATCGGTACTGATATTTAGAGAGATGGGAATACCTGCAAGGTATGTTGAAGGATATGCGTTCTCGATGGAGGAAGTGTTTACATCTGATGAGGCAGAAGGTCTTGAGGCTTCCGATTATTATTCGGGTTATTCTGCACTCGGTGATGCACCAGTTATGAACGTAGAAGTATCGGACGCCAATGCTCATGCGTGGGTGGAAATATACGTTGACGGATTCGGCTGGAAGACTGTCGAGATGACACCGGGTAGTAATGAAGAGACGGAAGAAGATGATTTCTGGTCGGCGTTTGGTGCGTTTATGCAAGGTGGAGCTGATGATGACGGTGGCTTTAATATGAACGGTTTGAATTTGAGCCTCTCGAGTCTTTCGGGCATAGTGTTTGTTATTATAGGTTTAATACTATTAGTGGTGCTTATATATATCGTAAGAATTATAATAAGGAAAATCAGAAGATATATGTTGATGCATCAGACTAACAAACGTGACGCACTTATTGCAAGATACTCGTATGTGTGTGATTTGCTTCGCGTATGTAACGACGATTTTGATAAGTACAGAAGTCACAGAGACCAACTTACCTTTATGAAAGAAACATATGACGTGGATATGGATATTGATGAGGTAACAGAACTTATCGAAAGAATGAGCTTTCATGATGATATGTCGGATGAGGAGACGTTTAACAGGATAAGTCAACTTATGCACGTTATAAAAAAGAATATCAAAAAGAAATCAAGCTTGAAAAACAGAGTGAAAATGATTCAAAAATAATGCATAAAACATGCATAAAATTTTGGAAATATGTATATTTATCCAATTTCAAAAAACTAATGACAATGGGCTTTTCGTATGCTACACTATGTCAGGTGATTTTTGAGAAAATCACAGATATTCTTTATTACAAAGGGGAGATAAAAGATTATGGAAGAAAAGTCTAGAGGATCCTTTGGTGGATCGATTGGATTCGTTTTGGCTGCAGCGGGAAGTGCAGTCGGATTAGGTAACATTTGGAGATTCCCATATCTTGCAGCACGTGATGGCGGTGGATTATTCTTAATTGTTTATCTTGTGCTTGCGGTAACATTTGGTTTTACATTACTTACAGCCGAGGTTTCGATTGGACGTAACACGAAGCAGAGTCCGCTTACTGCTTATAAGAAGCTTAACAAGAAAAGCGGTTTTATCGGTTTCCTTGCGTGTCTTGTACCATTTATGATAATGCCTTATTACAGTGTTATCGGTGGCTGGGTTGTTAAGTATTTTATAGCATTCCTTACAGGTCATGGTAAAGAGGCCGCAGAGGACGGGTATTTCGGAGCGTTTATTACACATCAGACAGAGCCTGTTATAATGATGGTTGTTTTCTTAGCAGCATGTGCGATTATCATTTACATGGGTGTCAGCGGCGGAATTGAGAAGTCATCAAGAATCCTTATGCCAATTCTTCTTGTGCTTGTTATCGGTATTGCTGTATTCTCACTTACGATTAAGCACACCAATGATGCGGGCAAAGTTGTTACAGGTCTTCAGGGTATGAAGGTTTATGTTGTGCCAAGCCTTAAGGGTATTACTTTTAAGAAGTTCTGTATGGTAGTCGTTGATGCACTTGGACAGTTATTCTTCTCACTTTCAATCGCTATGGGTATCATGGTTGCATACGGTTCATACGTACCTGATGATGCAAACCTTGTTAAGTCTATTAACCAGATCGAGATTTTTGATACAGCTGTTGCATTTCTTGCAGGTGTAATGATTGTTCCTGCTGTATATGTATTTAACGGTACAGAAGGAATGTCAGCCGGACCTTCACTTATGTTTGTATCTTTGCCTAAGATTTTTGCGGAAATGGGCAAGATTGGTGATGTTATTGGAACACTTTTCTTTGCAATGGTACTTTTTGCAGCGGTAACAAGTGGTATGTCCGTACTTGAAGCTGTTGTATCAAGTCTTATAGATAAGTTTGAAATGTCAAGAAGAAGAGCTACAGTTATCGAAACAATTTGTGCTTTGCTTATAGGTCTTCTTGTATGCTTTGGATACAATATTCTTTACTTCGAGTTCAAACTTCCTAACGGTAGTGTGGCTCAGGTACTTGATATTCTTGACTACATAAGTAACTACGTATTGATGCCTATCGTTGCTATTGCAACATGTATCCTTGTTGGCTGGATTCTCAAGCCTTCTATGGTTATTGATGAGGCAACCAAGAACGGCGAAAAGTTTGGAAGAAAAGGTTTGTTTGTGTTAATGATTAAGTTCATTGCACCTGTTCTTCTTGTTATACTTTTCCTCTTCTCAGTAGGTGTATTTTAAATGACGAAATAAGCATTTTGGACCTGTCAAATTGGCAGGTCCTTTTTTGCGTTTTTAATTGAATTTTTACCTGAATTTTTATATAATTATAAGTGGGTTTTACAGTTTCTATGGGTACATTTAAGTTAATGCATTATTAATTTTATGGAGGTGGTTACATGAACGTATTTACAACGGACAAGATTCGTAATGTTGCTTTGTTGGGTCATGGAGGAAGCGGTAAGACTTCGCTTGTTGAGGCGATTTCTTATCTTGCCGGTATGAAGAGTCGTATGGGCACGATTGAAGCTGGTAACACCATAAGTGATTTTGACAAAGAAGAAGCAAAAAGACAATTCTCTATTAAGACGTCATTGATACCTGTCGAATGGGAGGGTTATAAGGTTAACCTTCTTGATACGCCGGGTTATTTTGATTTTATAGGGGAAACAGAGGAGGCTCTTTCAGTTGCGGATGCGGCAATTATTGTTATATCCGGCAAGGCAGGTATTGAGACCGGCACCAAGCGCGCATGGGAGCTTTGTGAGAAAATGAAACTTCCGAGAATGCTTTTTGTCACCGATATGGATGTGGATAACGCAAGTTACCGCCAGGTTGTACAGGACCTTCAGGCAATGTACGGCAAAAAGATTGCTCCGTTCCACCTTCCTATACGAGAGAATGGTGAGTTTGTCGGTTACGTTAATGTAATACAGCAGAAAGCCAAACGTTGGAACGACAAAGGCACCGTAGATAAGTTTGATGTTCCGGATTATTCTCAGGATAATCTCTCTATATGTCGCGATGCTTTGCTTGAAGCCGTTGCGGAAACAAGTGAAGAGTTTATGGAAAGATATTTTGATGGCGATGAGTTTTCTGAAGATGAGATTCGTTCTGCTCTTCGTGTCAGTGTGTTTGATGGTTCTATTGTCCCTGTTCTTATGGGTTCTAACACTCTTGCCAGAGGTATGTACACTCTTATGGCGGATATCGTTAAGTATTTCCCAAGTCCTGACAGATGTAAATGTGCAGGAATCAATACAGTTACCAATGAAGTATTTGAAGCAGATTATGATTTTGCCAAAGCAAAGTCTGCATATATTTTCAAGACAATTGTTGATCCGTATATAGGCAAGTATTCTCTTATCAAGGTTAATTCCGGAGTTATAAAGCCTGATGATGTTTTGTTTAATTATCATCGAGATTGTGATGAAAAGATTGGTAAGCTGTATGTTCTTTGTGGTAACAAAGCAGAGGAAGTTAAGGAACTTCATGCAGGAGATATCGGAGCACTTGCAAAGCTCTCTAACAGTCAGACAACGGATTCTTTATCTACAAGAAAAACACCGGTTACATATATTCGTGCTTCTATTTCCAAACCGTATGTTTATATGAGATACAAAGCCAAAAAGAAAGGCGATGAGGATAAGATTTCTCAGGCTCTTGCCAAAATGTTGGCCGAGGACCTTACACTTCGTCATGTCAATGACAGTGAGAACGGACAGACGCTCTTGTACGGTATAAGCGGACAGCATCTTGAGATTGTCACAAGTATACTTCTTGAAAAATACAAAGTTGAAATAGAACTTATGAGGCCAAGAATAGCATTTAAGGAGACGCTTAAGAAGAAAGCCGATACAGAGTACAAATACAAGAAACAGTCCGGAGGTCACGGACAATATGGTCATGTCAAGATGACATTTGAGCCATCTGGAGATTTGGAAACACCGTATATATTTGAACAGACAGTTGTTGGTGGTGCCGTTCCGAAGAATTACTTCCCGGCAGTTGAAAAAGGAATTGCCGAAGCTGTAAAATGCGGACCACTTGCAGCATATCCGGTTGTGGGAGTTAAAGCAGTGCTTTATGATGGAAGTTATCACAGTGTTGATTCGTCGGAGCTTGCATTTAAGGTAGCGGCTACACAGGCATTTAAGAAAGGATTTATGGATGCGGCACCGGTTCTTCTTGAACCAATAGCTGCACTTAAAGTAGTTGTGCCGGACAATTATACCGGAGATGTTATGGGCGACCTTAACAAACGACGTGCAAGAGTTATGGGTATGAATCCGGTTGATAACGGATACCAGGAGATACTTGCAGACATTCCGTATTTGGAACTGTATGAGTATGATGCAAGACTTAATTCGATGACAAGCGGAAGCGGTGTGTTCTCTTATGAGTTTGCAAGATATGAGCACGCACCGGAAGATGTTGCGCAGAAAGAGATTAGAGAACGGGAAAGCAGAGAGGTATCTGAATAGATATAAGAGGGGAAAGATATGGCTAATGTCAACATGAAAGATATCAGGGAATTCGCAAAGAATATGCCCGGCGGATTTCTAATAATCAAGGCTGACAAACAGGAGGATATCCTGTTTGTTAATGATGCCTTGCTTAAGATTTTTGCATGTACTACGCAAAAGCAATTTGTTGACCTTACCGATTATTCCTTCAAAGGCATGGTTTTACCTGAAGATTATGAGAATGCAAAACAATCTATCAGAGAACAAATCCACGGCTCGAAAAAGAACTCAAGTCAAGTTGAATACAGAATCAAACGCAGAGACGGTGAGATAGTATGGGTTGAAGATTGCAGCAGACTTGTGTCTACAGAAGATTATGGCGATGTTTATTATGTTTTTATCAAAGACGTAACAGAGCAACATAATTTGTGTGAACAACTTGCGACAAGAAAAAAGATGGAGGTTGAACTCGAAAAGGAGCTTAAGCGCGAGTTAGAGAAGGAGAAACGTCTTAATGGAGTTAAGACTACATTTCTTTTCAATCTTTCCCATGATATAAGAACACCCATGAATGCGATTGTAGGATATACAGACCTTGCAAAGAAGCACTTAAAAGACGGCAAGGGTTTGGAAGAATACCTTGAACACGTGTCGCAGTCAAGTAATCATCTGCTGTCACTCATTGATGATTTGTTGGAAATGAACGTGATACAGAACAATGAAATCGCTTTGAAAAATGATGTTTACAATATCAGTGAACAGCTTGGTATTGTAATTGATATGTTTAGAGTGATGGCAGATGATAAGAAAATCAAAATCATCATAAATGATGAATTAAATGATGATAAGGTTTATATGGATGCGGCGCTTTTTAGAAGAGGGCTTGGCAACATTGTTGATAATGCTGTTAAGTTTACGCGTGCCAAAGGTACGATTACTATATCTGCCAAAAGGGAGAAAAAGTCGGAATCCGGATATGTAAAATACTCGTTCTCTGTTAAGGACACAGGCGTTGGAATATCAAAAGATTTCATGGATAGGATGTATGACGCATTTGAAAGAGAAGCGACATCGACAGTGACAGGATATATAGGTCCGGGTTTGGGCCTTACCATATCAAAGAAAATGCTTGGTGCAATGGGTGGTGTTATTTCGGCAGAGAGTAAGAAGGGTGAAGGGGCAACATTTACGGTAGAAATACCATTTAAGATTGCTACAGGACAAGCCAAAACGTCCGTTAGAAAGAAACCCGAAAAAGAAAATCCTAAATCAAAAGGAGAGCATAGGGTGCTTTTGGTTGAGGATATCGAGATTAACAGACTGCTTGCGGAACAGATATTGATAGAGTCAGGCTTTTTGGTAGAGTCTGTTGCTGACGGTAGCGATTCGATTGAAAAGATTAACAGTAATCCGGAAGGATATTATGATGCAATACTTATGGATATCCAGATGCCGGTTATGAATGGTTATGAAGCTACAAAGCGTATCAGAAAGTTAAAACGAAAAGATGTAAAGAAGATACCGATAATTGCTTTGTCGGCGAACGCCAGAGGAGAGGATATGAAAATGAGTGTTGAATGTGGTATGGATACCCACATTTCAAAACCGTTTAATACAGAAGAATTGGTTGGGACATTGAATAAATACATAAAATGATATATTATGGGGGAGATAATTATTATGGAATGATAGAGGTAATGTTGTGATTAGGTTAATGAAGTATATCAAAGGCTATGAGGTTCAAAGTATATTAGCGCCTTTGTTTAAGTTGTTTGAGGCACTTATGGATTTGCTTGTGCCGATTGTGATTGCACGTATTATTGATAACGGAATTGCAAACGGTAACAGTGCATATGTTTGGAAATATTTTCTGTTTTTGATTCTACTTGCGGCTTTAGGGCTTGCATTTTCTATAACCGCCCAATGGTTTGCGGCTAATGCCAGTGTCGGTTTTGCTACGGCACTTAGAAAAGATCTTTTTGGGCATATTCAGGGATTTTCTTTTTCATCACTTGATAAGGTGGGTACTGATACCCTTATAACAAGAATTACCAGTGATGTAACTTTAGTTCAAAATGGTGTGAATATGGCACTTCGACTTCTGCTTCGAAGTCCTTTTATTGTTGTGGGTGCAATGATTATGTCGTTTACCATCGATGTCAAATGCGCTCTTGTTTTTGCGGTTGCTATTCCGTTGCTTTCCCTTGTTGTGGCGGCAATTATGTTTGTTACAATTCCGCTTTTTAAAAAAGCTCAAGGAGCACTTGACAGAGTGCTTGGAATAACAAGAGAGAACCTTACCGGTGTTCGTGTTATTCGTGCGTTTTGCAAGGAAGACGATGAGATTGCTGACTTTGA
The DNA here is from genome assembly GCA_024698145.1 of Lachnospiraceae bacterium. GTDB lineage: Bacteria > Bacillota > Clostridia > Lachnospirales > Lachnospiraceae > CAG-590. The sequence continues at coordinate 17,792 of JAILRO010000005.1, read as the reverse complement.
TGAGAAGAACAACGAGCTTATGAGACTTAATGAGTTTGTCGGAAGGATATCCGCACTCATGAATCCGCTAACTTTCCTGATGGTCAATGTTGCAACGATATTCCTTATCAAACAGGGAGCAATACAGGTAAGTATCGGTGTGCTTAAACAAGGTGATGTTGTTGCAATGTATAATTACATGGCTCAAATGATTGTAGAGCTGATTAAGTTTGCTGCATTGGTGGTTACTATAACGAAAGGACTTGCAGGAGCTAATCGTGTTGCAGATGTTTTGGATATAGAGCAGGGTATGGAGTATCCTACTTCGGAGAATAAGAAGAATAAAAAGAAAAACAATAAAAAGGACAAAAAAGACAATTTGACCGCGGTTAAGTTTGAAAAGGTATCCTTTGCGTACGACACTTCCGGAGAGGAAGCAGTAACGGATATCAACTTTACGGCAAAGAAAGGTCAGACTATAGGAATTATCGGAGCGACCGGAAGTGGCAAGTCCACTCTGGTTAATCTTATTCCAAGATTCTATGATGCGACAGCCGGAAGCGTTATTGTTGACGGAAAAGATGTAAGAGAATACGGCAAAGAGGAGTTGCTTTCAAAGTTTGGTATTGTGCCACAGAAAGCCGTGCTCTTTGAGGGTAGCATCAGAGATAATTTAAAATGGGGTAATGACAAGGCTGATGACAAACAATTGTGGAAAGCCATTGAGCTTGCGCAGGCTACAGACGTAGTCAAGGGTAAGGCAGAGGGGCTTGATTATCACGTAGAGCAAAACGGACGTAATTTATCCGGCGGACAGAAGCAACGTTTGACTATTGCGCGAGCACTTGTGAGACAGCCTGAGATACTTATTCTTGATGACAGTTCAAGTGCGCTTGATTTTGCAACGGATGCCAAGTTAAGAAGTGCTATAGCAGGACTTGATAAAAACATGACGGTGTTTATTGTTTCTCAAAGAACATCTAGCATACGTCATGCTGATAATATATTGGTTTTGGATGATGGTTGTATTGTCGGTAACGGTACACACGATAAGCTTATGGAGTCGTGTGATGTATATAAAGAGATTTACTATTCTCAATTTCCGGATGAAATGAAAAAGGACACCGATGCTCTTAATAACAAACGTGTCAATGGAAAGGAGGTTACGGTATGAGTAAGAATGATAAAAAAAACGGTAGCCTTCAGACTTTGAAGAAAGTGCTTAAGATTATCGGAAGATACAAATTGTTGCTGGCTTTAAGTATTGTACTGGCTACACTTACTGTTGTGCTTCAACTCTACATTCCTATTCTTTTCGGATATGCTATTGATGGAATCATTGCTGAAGGAAAAGTTGATTTTGGAAGCATAGAAACATATCTTTTTAAGACACTTATTTTGATTGCAATAGCATCGATTGCAACATGGGTAATGAATGCTATTAACAACCGACTCGCTTATCATGTGGTAAGAGATATAAGAGCTAAGGCAATCAGACAGATAGAAAGACTTCCGTTATCATTTTTGGATTCGCATGGTACAGGAGATATCGTTGGTCGGGTAATTGCTGATACGGATCAGTTATCGGATGGATTGCTGCTTGGTTTCACACAACTGTTTTCGGGTATAGTGACAATACTTGTTACGATATTTTTCATGTTTTCAAAAAATGTTGTTATATCGGTTATGGTAATTGCGCTTACGCCAATTAGTTTTCTTGTGGCAAGATTTATAGCAACTCATACGTATGCCATGTTCCAAAAGCAGACTTATACAAGAGGTCTTCAGACAGCCCTTGTGGAAGAAATGGTTGGAAATCAGAAGGTTGTTAAGGCCTTTGGTTACGAGGAAAAAGCAGAGGCACGTTTTGATGTACTTAACAAAGAATTAAAAGAGTATTCCAGAAAAGCGCTTTTCTACAGCTCACTTACCAATCCGTGTACAAGAGCTGTTAATAATGTCATCTATGCGTTGGTTGCACTTGTCGGTGCCAATAGAATTATGGCAGGAGGACTAACTGTTGGTGGTTTGTCTGTGTTGCTTGCTTATGCCAATCAGTACATGAAGCCTTTTAATGATATAAGCAGTGTTATAACAGAGTTGCAGAATGCACTTGCCTGCGCCGGCAGAATTTTCGAATTGATAGAGACCAAACCTGAACGCAAGGATTCGCCGCAAGTTATGGATATGGCAAAGGGCAATGTTACAATTGATGATGTATCATTTTCATATAACAAAGAAAAGAAGCTTATAGAACATTTCTCACTTGATGTTAAGCCGGGCACAAGAGTTGCTATTGTAGGACCGACAGGTTGCGGCAAGACAACATTTATTAACCTGCTTATGAGATTTTATGATGTGGACGCGGGCGCGATCAAAGTTGATGACTGGACAATAACAGATGTGGCACGTCATTCTCTTCGTAGAAACTACGGCATGGTATTGCAGGAGACATGGATTAAAAATGCTACCATCAGAGAGAATATTGCTTTTGGAAAGCCGGATGCAACCGATGAAGAGATAATCAAGGCGGCAAAAGAAGCGCACAGTTGGGGCTTTATCAGACGTATGCCGAAAAAACTTGATACTGTGATTAATGAAAACAGTCTTTCACAGGGACAGAAGCAGTTGCTTTGTATAACAAGAGTAATGTTGTTGCTTCCGCCGATGCTTATACTTGATGAGGCGACCTCGAGCATAGACACAAGAACCGAGGTTAAGATATCTGAAGCGTTTGACAAGATGATGGAGGGAAGGACAAGTTTCATAGTTGCACATCGTTTATCAACTATCCGTAATGCCGATGTGATACTTGTAATGAAAGACGGAAAGATAATAGAGCAGGGTAATCATGAAACGCTTCTTGCCAAGAAGGGATTTTATGAAAAGTTGTATAATTCACAGTTTGAACATGTAGCGGTTTAATTATAATTGTGTTACAATGAAAAAGATTTTTAACGAGAACGGAGGACCTTAATATGTATGATTGCCCGGGATGCGGTGGTAATCTGAAGTTTGACATTCCAACACAAAGACTTTTGTGTTCGTATTGTAACAATGATTACGACCCATATCAAATTACAAAAGACAAAGACGGAGAAGAACAGAAGGATTTTGAGGCCACGATTTTCACCTGTCCGCAGTGTGGTGGTGAGATTATGAGTACCGATACAACAGCTGCAGGTTTTTGTAGTTTTTGTGGTGCGTCGACTATTCTGACAAGCCGCGTATCCAGAGAGAAGAAACCTAATTTTATTATTCCGTTTCAGAAGACAAAAGATGATTGTAAGCGAGAGTATCAGAAACTCATGCGAAGGTTCATTTATGCTCCGAATGCTATAAAGGATCCGGATCGTATTAACGGATTCAGAGGAATATATATGCCGTACTGGGTATATTATTTTTCACAGAGAACCAATCTCAAACTCAAGGGCTCAACGAGCACGAGAAAAGGAGATTACGTATATACAAAGCATTATAATCTTAATGGTGAACTTAATGCTTATTACAAGGGAATTAACTTTGATGGTTCGTCATCATTTTCCGATGCTATAAGTGAGAGTATCGCGCCTTATGATGTTAAGCATATGAAGGAGTTTACACCTTCGATTTTGAGTGGCTTCTATGCGGACACCAATGATTTGGGTAAGGATTTGTACAGTTATGATGCGAAAAAATTAGCTAATGACGAAACATGGAAGCTCGTTAAAAGTGAAAAGGAGTTTTCCAAGCACGGGGTTTCTCAACCAAAGGATTTAAGCGGTGCTTTCAATACAAAAGAAGAGTCTGCGGACCTTGCAATGTTCCCGGTATGGTTCATGTCATATAAGAACGGTGACCGTGTTGCATATGCGACAATTAACGGACAGACCGGTAAGATATTTGCCGACCTTCCGGTGTCAATTTCCAAATATTTGTTGGGTGCTTTGATAATGTCCGTTCCAATCTTTTTCCTGTTAAATGCATTTTTGACGATTATCCCCACTTCACTTGTAGTGTTGGTTGCTTTTATTGCGGCGGTTGTCGGAATAGTTTATGCGTGTGAGCTTAGCAAGATTGCAAGCCGGGAATTGGATGAAGATGACAAAGGTAAGCAGGAAGCAAAACGATTAGCCGAGAAGAGAAAAGAAGAAAAAGAGCGTGAGGCTGCGCGTGCAGCGGGAATAGAAGAGCCTGCACAGAAGAAGAAAAAGTCGAAAATGCCTAATAATGTTGAAGCGAAAACAGGTAAGAGCTTTAAGATGCCGGCATTTCTTATGTTTATTATTATATTGTGTTTGTCCGTTCCGGTTTTGGGAGCAGTATATATTTCAGCGCTTGCGTTTGGTAATGCTGCCGTGTGTGGTGTTTCTTTAATTGTAGTCGTGATTGCTCATTTTGTAGGTGCGAGTGCATTTAAGAAGATAGATGCAAAGAAAGGATTGCCAACTACTCTGTGGGTTATTATTGCAGAGATAATTGCTTGCTTTGTAAGTCTTTTTGATCTTGTCAAAGACGTATATTATTATGGCGTGGCTATACTTATGCTTGTAACAATAGGAGTTGTTCTTATTGATATAATAAGCAGCTATAATCTTCTTGCAACAAGAAAAATACCTCAATTTGACTATCAGGGAGGTGATGACAATGCGTAATATTATGTGCAAGAGACAATACAAGGCTATCTTTGTTTTGATGATATGTATGTTGTTTGCAATGCTACCGGTTAAAGTATATGCAGAGGAGTCATCAGACAGTTATTCAAATGCATACAAATATGTTAATGAAACCACCGGATATACGGTGATTATAGATGATCAGGCAGGTCTGTTAAATGATGACGAGATGAACAATCTCTTTTATGACATGGAGAAGATTACTGCTTACGGTCATGTGGCATTTGTAACAATAAATGCCAATAATTCAACAGCAGAATCGTATGCGGAAGGTTATTATCATAATAAGTTCAATGCGGAAAGTGGTACGCTTTTCCTTATTGATATGGATAACCGTAAGGTGTTTATATTTAGCGATGGTGATATATACAAGACGGTTACGAAGGCTTATGCCAACATTATTACAGATAATGTGTACACGTACGCTACCAATCAGGATTATTATGGATGTGCATCTAAGGTATTTGAGCAGGAGTTTGAACTTTTGGAAGGAAGAAAGATTGCTCAACCGATGAAGTACATAAGCAATGTCTTGCTTGCTATAGTTATTGCATTATTGCTTAACTATACTATTGTAAGACTTTATGCAAGTTCAAAGACACCAAGCAGAAAAGAATTGCTTGAGGGAATATTCGTTGATAAGAAGATAATTAATCCTAACGCAGTATTTACAAGTGAAACAAAGAGATACGATCCTGTAGAATCCAGCAGTTCCGGTGGCGGACGCTCCGGCGGCGGTGGAGGCGGTGGCGGTGGTCACAGCTCCGGTGGTGGTGGAGGCCACAGCTTCTGATTAAGTAATGTTAAGAGAGAGAATATATGGCAAAAGAAATGTCGCTTATAGAACAATACTATAATAAGTTTAATGAGGATAAACGCCTTCTTTCAAGACATGGTCAGGTGGAATATATAACTTCTATGAAGTATATCCATGAGTGTCTTAAGGAGTATGAGAATCCGAGGATTTTGGATATCGGTGCCGGAACGGGAAGGTATTCGGTTGCTCTTTCCGAGGAAGGCTATGACGTGACAGCTGTTGAATTGGTAAAATATAATCTGGGAATCCTCAAGAAGAAAGGAAGTAATGTCAAGGCTTACCAGGGTAATGCTCTTAATTTGAAGCGCTTTGAGGATGAAAGTTTTGAGGTTACGTTACTTTTTGGCCCTATGTATCATTTATTCTCTCATGAAGACAAACTTCGTGCATTGCAGGAGGCAAAACGTGTTACGGCTAGTGGAGGAACAATACTTGTTGCGTATTGTATGAATGAGTATTGTGTGCTTATGTATGCCTTTAAGGAGGGACATTTGAAAGAGTGTCTTGATGAGGGCAGGTTGACAGATGATTTTCATTCAGTTTCAGAGGAAAAGGATTTGTATGATTATGTTAGACTTGAGGATATCGACAGGTTGAATCGAGAAACGGGACTTAACAGAGTAAAAATCATATCGCCGGACGGACCGACCGATTATATGCGGCCGGTTATCAATGCCATGGACGAGGAAACATTTAAGCAATACATTAATTACAATTTGTCAATATGCGAAAGACCTGAACTTGTTGGTGCGGGGGCTCATACGTTGGATATATTAAGGAAAGAATAGGAAGGATACACCATGACTGATCAGAATGCATTTATGGAATTAATCAGGGATGTTGCCGATATTATGAGGACTTCGGAAGGTACAATGTCTGAGGAAGAGATACTTGCTTATTTCAAGGACATGGAGCTTGACGATCAGCAAAAGAAATTGATATTGGAATATCTTGCTAATCCGGAGAATATTTCTTCGAGTAATACGGACGATACAGAAAATGCGGAGGGTACAGATGGAGAGACCGGAAATGATGATGCTTCGGAGGACTCTAAGGTCCTCGCGGCGTATATGGAAGATTTGTCGTTGCTGGAAACGTATAATGAAGATGAAGTGATGGCACTTTACGGCAGACTGTTTTCAGGAGAGTCTGAAGTTATAGAAACTCTCTCAACGGTTTGGCTTAAGAAGGTACTTGAGATTGCGAAGAATTATGTGGATTTGCATGCGAAACTTGAGGATCTTATACAGGAGGGTAATATTGCACTTCTGATGAGACTTAATCAGTTGTGCGGAACACCGGATTGCTCGGATGTGCATCGAAGCTTTTCGGAAATAGAAGAGGATCTTAGTAAAGCGGTTGAAAGTGGTATTGCTGATTATATAACGGAGTGGAATGGCGCCAAAGAGCAGGAGTCTGCGTTGGTTGGCAAATTAAGTCTTATAAGTGAGGCGGCAAAACTTTTGGAGATGGAGAATGGCGCAACACCTACGGTTGAAGAATTGGCGGAATATACAAAGATGTCAAAGGAAGAACTCTCGGTTATGCTGGATATGGTTAAGAATCCTAACGACAGTAGAAAGGGAATGTAATGGATAGAATAGATGCGGTCAGTAGAATATTGGTTGCGGACGATGAGAAGGACATTCGAGATATAGTCAAACTAATGCTTGAAAAAAGTGGATATGAAGTTGTGACGGCAGTAGATGGTCGGGATGCCATAGATAAGTTTGATGATAGCGTATCGCTTGTTGTTCTTGATGTGATGATGCCGAAATGCAATGGAATAGATGCATGTGCGAAGATTAGAGAAAAGGCAGATGTACCTATTTTATTTCTTACTGCCAAATCTACGGAGTCCGATCTCGTAGAAGGTTTTGAAGCGGGTGGAGATGACTACCTTACAAAACCATTTTCATCTACAGAACTTTTGGTTCGAATTAAGGCCCTGCTCAAAAGACCGCATATAGGGAATGTAAAGGAGCAGGAAGATACAAAGATTATAATTCAGGATTTGGTTATGGATACAGATTTAAAACAAATCTTTCGTGATGGCGTAGAGATACCTCTTACGGAGATTGAGTATCGAATAATCCATATGCTGGCTACCAATAGGAATCATAATTTTACAGCAAAAGAGATTTATGAGTATGTATGGCAGGAGGAGTTTTTGCCTAATTCTACCAATACAGTTATGGTTCATATAAGAAACATCAGAAAGAAATTGGGAGATACAGGGCCTACGCCGAAATATCTGCATAACAGTTGGGGAAGGGGTTATAGAATTGTCTAAAAGTGATGATGGTGTAGAAATCAAACTTTTGTGGGAACTACTTCTTTGGATATTTATAGCTTTAGTTGTTGCTATAGGTTGCGGATATGGAATATACAGACTGGGTAATTATTATGTTGAAAAGACGTTTGATAATCAGGAGTTTAACAAATCTTTTCAGCAGAAATATATGAACAATCTTCAGGAGTTTGTCAAACACGAAAAAATAAATGTTTCCAATATTTCAGTGCTCGATGACTGGTCTTCGGAAAACAGTTATGTATATTTTTCTGTATATTTTAACAATAAAGTTATATACAATTCCGATTATGCATATACGGATGACGTTTATGTTGAGGGTGATGAAATTTCTGATAATGCAGAATTAATTAATTCGGATTATTTTTATGAACTGGAATTGTATGACGGTACGATTACGAGTGTAGATATGTTTTGCTATGACTATTACGGTTACAGCAATTATGTGTTGGGAATATCCGTTTCAGTCGGAATTGTGATATTCCTGATTATAATCACAAGGTTTATAGGAAGAAAGGTTACTTACATTCACCAACTTGAAAATGAGCTTCGAATATTGGAAGCGGGTGACCTTGAGTATCCGATTTCCGTCAAAGGAAGAGACGAACTTGGTGGACTTGCAAGAGGTATAGATCAGATGCGCCTTGCGGTTATGGAGAATAACTTAAAGGAGCAGAAGGCACTTCAGGCGAACAAGAATCTTGTTACAGCAATGTCACATGATCTTCGTACGCCACTTACCACGCTTACGGGTTATCTTGAGCTTCTTAATATGGAAGAAGATATAGAAGAGGACAAGTTTAAACATTATCTGGAACTTTCTCTTGATAAAACAAGAGAAATCAAAGAACTTTCCGATGAGTTGTTTGAATATTTCCTTGTGTATGGTGAGGAACAGAGGAAGATAGATGTTTCAAAGGTACCGGTACACGAACTTGTGTCTGATCTTATAGAGAACCAGTTTTTGTGCCTTGAGGAAGAAGGATATGTTATACAGGCTGATAACGGTTTGGAACCGGATGCCGGCGATTGCCTTGTGAATCCTCAGTATATGAAGCGTGTTCTTAATAATATTTTGTCTAATCTTGAAAAATATGCCGACAAAGAATATCCCATCACCGTTTCTGCAAAGATTGAAGATATGCTATGTATCAATGTCGTTAACAGGATAAGTAGGAGTAGAGAACCACATGAAAGCACAAAGATAGGACTTATCACCTGTGAGAGGATAATGAAACTGCATGGTGGAGAGTTCTTGTACAAAGAGGAAAACGGAAACTTTGATGTAAAGATAACAATACCAATGAGTAATCAATAGGGAGGATTTTATGTTAGGAATAATCGGAGCCATGGACGAAGAAGTGGCAAAACTTAAGGAAAAAATGACGGAGGTTACGGTGGACACGGTTGCATCTATGGATTTCTTTTGCGGACAGCTTAACGGACATCCTGTTGTAGTTGTTCGTTCCGGAGTCGGTAAGGTAAATGCAGCAATGTGTGCACAGACTTTGGCAGTAAAATACAAGGTTGATGCAATAATCAATACGGGAATAGCAGGATCGTTGGATGTTGATATTGATATTGGAGATATCGTATTATCTACAGATACGTTGGAGCACGATATGGATGCGGTAGCATTCGGCTATCCTGTAGGTCAGGTGCCAAGAATGGAGTGCTTATCATTTCAGGCAGATGATAAATTAAGAGAACTTGCCAGAAAAGTTTGTGAGGAAGTTAATCCTGATATTAAAGTTTTTGAGGGAAGAGTAGTAAGCGGTGACCAGTTTATTTCCGATAAGCAAAAGAAAGAGTGGCTTGTTTCGACATTTGCAGGAAGATGCACGGAAATGGAAGGCGCTGCTATAGGACATGCTGCATACTTAAACGGAATACCGTTTCTTATTATAAGAGCTATATCCGACAAGGCAGACGATTCGGCAACGATGGACTATCCTGCTTTTGAGGCTAAAGCGATAGAGCATTCAGTTAATCTTATGCTCGGTTTGTGTGACAGACTTTAATATTAGTATTTGGAAAGGATAATTATTATGGAAAAGATAGCGAGTTTTACAGTAAATCATTTGACTTTGTTACCGGGAATCTATGTTTCAAGAAAGGATAAGGTTGGTGCAGAGGTAATTACTACATTTGACCTTAGAATGACAAGACCTAACTATGAGCCTGTAATAAATACAGCAGAGATTCACACACTTGAGCATCTTGGTGCCACCTTTTTAAGAAATCACCCGGAGTATAAAGAAAAGACAATATACTTTGGACCAATGGGTTGTCGTACGGGATTTTATATGGTGCTTGCCGGAGATTATTCATCAGAGGATGTTGTTGATCTTGTCAAAGAAATGTTTGCATTTATGAAGGATTTTGAGGGCGAAGTACCAGGCGCATGTGCCAGAGATTGCGGAAATTATTTGGATATGAATCTTCCGATGGCAAAATATGTTGCAAAAAGATATTATGAGGAAGTCCTTGAAAACATTGATGCTTCAAGGCTTTCATACCCTGATTGAAACACTGATTATAACTAATATCAACTTCAAATAGTGACTATTTGTTACAAAAGTGTTACAAAATATTAAAAAAAGGTTGCAATCTTGCGAAAATATGTTATTATATATCTTGTGAGAAAAAAAGAAGGGTATATTTTTGATATGAATTATAAAAAAATTACAATAGTAACTTTAATGATGATGATTTGCTTCGTGGCATCATTTAGCGTGAATGCCAAGGCAGCTAAGATAAAACTTAATTATACCAAGACAATCGTTGAGTTGGATCAGGAGTTGAAGCTTGAGCTTCTCAATATGGCTGAAGACGATACAGAGTTTGATATTGATTGGAAATCTTCTAATAAGAAGGTTGCTACTGTAGAAGATGACGGAACAATTATACCGGAGTCTGTAGGTTCAACAGTTATTACTGCTAAGTATAATAAGAAGAAATATACATGTAAGGTTACTGTTATAGATTATACAGGAATGTCTAATGAGCAGAAAGAGGTTATCAGTTATGCACTTAAGTATGTTGGTAATCCTTACAGATATGGTGGTATAAGTCTTACAAAGGGAACTGATTGTTCAGGATTTACACATTCTGTATATAAGAAGTTTGGTTATGATCTTTATCATAACGCATATCGTCAGATGAAAGATACCAAGAAGGTATCAATGAAGAACATCAAGCCGGGAGATCTTATTTTCTACGGCTACAGCAAGAGCAGCTGTTCACATGTTGCATTATACATAGGTAATGGTAAGGTTGTTCATGCATCTACACCACAGACAGGAATTGTGATATCTGATTACAAGTACAGAAAGTATTGTGGAGTTGGTAGAGTTCTTGAGGAAGAGACTTTCCCTGAAGAAGAGACACCTGCGACAGATGATAGTGTTACAAGATATGCAGCACCACAGAAATAAGAATGATAATACAATTAAAATAAAAGATAGACGGTGGTTTATAAATAGCCACCGTCTATTTTTATTACTTCACCTGTAAGGTACGCAGGCGATTCGTATAGTGAGTAAACCATTTGTGCAATCTCGGTAGGGTTTGCCATACGTCCTATCGGAATTGTTGATTCAAACTCACGTTTTTCTTCGTCACTTAAGTTATTGTTCATATCGGTATCTACAGCTCCGGGTGCTATAGCGTTGACTCGTATGTTACTGGGGGCAAGCTCTTTTGCGAGTGCTTTTGTAAAGGCATTAATTCCACCCTTTGTCGCGCTGTAGGCGACTTCGCAAGATGCACCGTCAATTCCCCACATAGAAGAAATGTTTATTATATGACCTGATTTTTGCCTTACCATGTATGGGACGACAGTATTACAATAGTTAAATACAGATGTTAGATTGGTGTTGACGATATTGTTCCAATCAGAAGGCGACATATCTGTAAGCAAACCTACATATGAAATGCCGGCATTGTTGACGAGAAGATCAATGCTGCCGGTTTCATTTACACAAGTGTCTATCATGCTCTTAACATAGTTGTAGTCACTAACATCGCCGAGAAAAGCATGACATGAAGCACCGATATTGATAATCTCCTGCTTGACCGTGTCGAGCATCTCCTTGTTTTGTAGTGAATTAATCACGACGCAATCAAAATGTTTGGCAAGCTCTAACGCACACATTTTTCCAATGCCGCGTGAAGCACCGGTTACAATTGCTGTTTTTGCCATATGCGTAAACTCCGTTCGTAGTAATATTGCGGCTTTTTTTACCGTAATATATAGTATAATACGAAAAGGTTGAAAAGAAAAGATAACAATGATATAATGTTCAAAGTTATGAGTAAATATTAGGAGGCATTACAATGGATAAGAAAACCATACTTAAGGTATTTGGAGAGGCATTTGTAAGATCTATGATCATTTTAATGGGAGTAATGATAGTGGGATTTGGTGCGTTCTTTATTCTTAAGGTTCGTAGTGATAAGAAGCAGGCGGCAGAACTTGCTAAAAATACAACGGAAGAAAGCACATTAAGTGATGAAGACATACAGGCTATGCTCGAAGAGGAGACATCAGAGGATACAGAAGAAGAAACCACTGAAGAAGTGACTACTGAGGAAGTTACAACTGAAGCAACCACAGAGGAGCTTAATATTCCTTCTACAGATAAGAGCATTCTCGTTCTTAACAGCACTAAGACAAATGGTTTGGCACTCAAATGGATGAATAAGCTTTCCAGTGCGGGATTTTCTAATGTTAACAAAGGTAATTACACAGCATCATCAGAGACACAGACTAAGATTGTTGTTGCTGAAGAGGGAATGGGCAAGGATCTCCTTCCTTATTTCAATGACGCCGTAATAGAGGTTGGTACAGTAAGTTCAGGTATTGATGTATCGACAAGCGGTGTGCAGATATTTATTATTATAGGATCAAATGACGCAAATGTGCAGTAATTGAGGGCTTGATTTTTATGGAAGATAGGATACGTTTACTAGGGGTCGCGGTTGATACCGCGTCCACAAAAGATGCAGCAGACGCATCCATACGGTATATACAGGAAGAATGCAGTAAGGTCCTGTATTTTGTCAACAGCGAGACGTTGCTGTTATTACAAAATGATAACGAAAAAGAAGAACTATTGGAGACCTGCGATATGATTCTTCCGGGAACAGTCAGTGTGAGTGCTAATGTTGATGCGGCATTAGGGCATAAGCGTGACCCGTTCTTTTTGGAGAGTTATTTTGACATGGTCTTTGATTATGTTGTAGAGAATGGCTGTGAAGTTTTGGTAGTTGCTGATGATGAATCGAGATTTACGTCAGTTCAGAAGAATATACATGAAAAATGGCCGTATTTGACGTTATCAGGGGCATTCTTGACTGAAAAGGACTATTCAAACGAACATATTGTTAATGAGATTAATTCGGTTGCTCCGGAATTGCTTATACTTGCATTGGACGAAAAGAAGCAGATAAGTCTTCTTAAGGACTTTAGAAGCCAAATGAACGCGGATTTGATGCTTTTTACAGGAAATATTCTATATAATAAGGCAGTGCAGGATGCAAAGGTGCCGGATTCAATAGAAAAACTACGTATTCAGAACCTCTACAAGTGGTTTATGAAAGACAAGAGCGGCAAGAGTTTATTTAACAATATTAAGCTGAAATTCCGTTTGAAGCGCGAAAAACAGGATTAAAAAGCACATAAATGATGCCAATAATTGGTATAATTGCACAAATGCCTTCGGCAATAATTACAAAACAATTTGGCGGTTTTGCGCATACTGAAGATAAATGTCAAGAAAATGTTTCAAAAATATTACAAAAAACAATACTATAGGTATTTTAGATAATATTTTGAAGTAAAAAATGTGCATTTTAATGGTATTCAACATTTATTTGACAGAATAGACAAAGAAAATTAATTTTATTTGTTGAATAATAATATTTCAATAAAAAAGCAAATGATGTATTATATCACTATGTTTTAGTCAGCAGAAAATATTAACAACCCAAGGAGGAATTTTAAAATGGCTAGTTTATCACTCAAAAACATCTACAAGATTTATCCTAATGGATTTAACGCAGTTAAGGATTTCAATCTTGAAGTAGAGGACAAGGAGTTTGTTATCTTCGTAGGACCTTCTGGATGTGGTAAGTCTACTACACTTCGTATGATTGCAGGTCTTGAGGACATCAGCTCAGGAGAATTATGGATAGGAGACAAGTTAGTTAACGACGTTGAGCCAAAAGATAGAGATATCGCAATGGTATTCCAGAACTACGCTTTGTACCCTCATATGTCAGTATATGAGAACATGGCATTCGGTCTTAAGTTAAGAAAGGTTCCTAAGGAGAAGATCGATAAGCAGGTACATGAGGCTGCTAAGATTCTTGATATCGAGCACTTGCTTGATCGTAAGCCTAAGGCTTTATCAGGTGGTCAGAGACAGCGTGTAGCTATGGGACGTGCGATTGTACGTGAGCCTAAGGTATTCCTTATGGACGAGCCTTTGTCAAACTTGGATGCTAAGCTCAGAGTACAGATGCGTGTTGAGATTTCTAAGTTACATCAGAGATTACAGACAACAATCATTTACGTAACACATGACCAGACAGAGGCTATGACTCTTGGTACAAGAATCGTAGTTATGAAGGATGGTATTATTCAGCAGGTAGATACACCTCAGAACTTATATGACAAGCCAACCAACTTATTCGTTGCTGGATTCATGGGAATGCCTCCTATGAACTTCATCGAGTGTAAGGTTGTTAGGTCAGGAGCTGACGTACTTCTTATGTTCGGTTCTCACTCAATCAAGATTCCTGATTCTAAGGCTCAGGTACTTATTGAGCAGAACTACATTGACAGAGAGGTTGTTCTCGGAGTTCGTCCGGAGGATATTCATGATGAGCAGTTGTTCCTTGAGTCTTCTCCTGAAAGTATCATTGATGCAAGAATCACAATCTATGAGATGTTAGGTGCAGAAGTTTACCTTTACTTCACAATTGACCAGTTCGATATTACAGCTAGAGTTAATGCTCGTACAACTGCAAGACCTGGTGACAATGTACAGTTGGCATTTGACCTTTCTAAGATTCATATCTTTGATAAAGAGACAGAGCAGAAGATTATAGACTGATCTTTCGCTATACACCTAAAAAAAGAGCGATTGCAATGAAAGTTGCAATCGCTTTTTTGTTTGGTTATTAGTTTATTTCATCAATATTGCTGAAGGTCCATGCTTTAATGTTATATTCGATAATTGGAGTTCCACAATATTCACAGTGTTTTGCACCTAGAGATGTAAGTGGTGCACCACAGTTGGGACAATTAAGTCCTAATGCCTGGTCATATTCATTATCTGATTTGCTTACGTCTTGGACGTATATAAGATCTGTGTTGAATCTGGTTTGGTATTTGAATTCTTTTGAACCGTCTTTTATTGAATTATCAGCTAAGTTTGTTGTATAGTGATAACATTCAAGGGATGTTTGAAATGTGATTATACAATGTCCTTCTGATTTGCGATATTGACATATTTCGGTTCGATGAATGTGAATGGACTCAAAATGTTCTCGGAGTCCGCTTAAACTCTTGCCGGCAATATAATCTGATAACTTCTGTTTGAGTTCCGCGTTACCGTCATTTAACACACCTTCACTTCCCTGTGTTATTGCATTTAAATAACTTGTGAGCAGATTGTTGGTACGGTCTTTCATTTCGTTGTAATTGAAATCCGGGAAATCTGCGGTTATCTTTGGTAGAAGAAGGCTTGTCATTGCAGATACGGATTTTGGTGTTGATGAATATGCTTCCTGCATATCATTAGCAACTCGTTTCAAGTCGTCCGTGCCGAATACCTCTCTGGAGAAGTTCTTGGCTTTTTGTTGCAAACTCATCACAAAAACAAAAGCGGCAATTATCAGAACCAAGAGAAATATTATAAAAAATAATATTAATATCATATATTTCCTCCATGTTTTATTTAATTTGTTGTAAAAGAATGCCGATGATTGCATAACTGAAATCATCGGCATTGTAATTATGCGTTATACATGTGAAAATTACTGAATATCATTTTCATCAAATACATCTCCGCACTCAGGACAGAATTTAGGTGGATTGTGTGGATCTGCAGGTGTCCAACCGCATTTATCACAGCGATATAATGGAGCTCCTGCCGGCTTTGGTTTGCCACACTCCTGGCAGAACTTACCAAGGTTAACCTTACCGCAAGAACAGGTCCAACCCTGCTGTGCCTCCGGCTTTGGCTTACCACATTCTGAACAGAACTTAGCAGTGTTTGTAGCTCCGCATTCACATTTCCATGAATCACCTGCCGGTGCAGCTGCTACAGCCTGAGCCTGAGCTGCTGCCTGTTGTTGCTGCTGTTGCTGACCCATTGCAAACAAGTTACCTGTGTTCATTCCGCCTGCCATGTTAGCCATGTTCATTCCTGCAAATGCCATCATAGGTCCTGCAGATGTGTTGGCAGCGGCAGCCTTCATAGCTTCTGCCTGTGCACCTGTAAGAGTTGCGGCAGCCATGTTAGGATCGCGAAGTACTGCAGCCTTCTGAAGATCTTTGATCATCTGCTCATCTTCTTCGGAAGCCTTGAGACTGTTGATACCAAATGATACCACGCGGATACCACGGAGATTACTCCATTTTTCTGAAAGCTGTTTGTTGAGTGCGTCAGCAAGCTCTGCTGTGTGAGCCGGAACTGCACTGTAACGGATTCCCATAGCTGAAATCTCTGCAAATGCAGGCTGAAGTGCAGTAAGAAGCTCAGTCTTTAACTGACTGTCAATCTTGTCTCTTGTATATGTATCGGTTACATTGCCACATACGTTTGTGTAGAAAAGAATTGGATCGAATATCTCGTATGAATACTCACCGTTACAACGGATTGCGATATCTACGTCTAATCCGATATTCTGGTCAACAACTCTGAAAGGTATAGGCTGAGCTGTTCCGTACTTGTTGCCCATAATCTCTTTTGTGTTGAAGAAGTACACACGCTGGTCTTTTCCGACATCTCCACCGAAAGTGAAACGTCTTCCTATCTGTGCGAATGTATTCTTAATATTCTCTCCGAGGTTACCGTAGAGTAAGCTTGGTTCTGATGATGTGTCATACAGGAACTCACCTGCCTCTGCACAAAACTCTGCAACTTTACCCTGATCAACAATGATCATACACTGACCTTCGTTAACCGCGATTACCGAACCGTTGGAAATGATATTGTCATTACCTTTGTTGGAAGTTCCGAACTTTCCACCGGATCTGTGCTGGCCTTTTTGAACCAATACATTGGTGTCTAATGAATCGCAGTAGAAATACTCTTTCCACTGGTCTGCCATAACGCCGTTGATGGCACCGCCGATTGCTTTAATTAATCCCATAGTATTCTCCTTTACAATGTTATTGTTCATGCATATTATGCGTTTCCGTAGCATTTCATGAATGAATATATTATACATTTTTCGAGGGAAAATGTCTAGTATTTGCGTGCGTACTATTTACTTTCATGGGTGATTTCGCTATAATTTGAAATTATGAATATTGCTGTTTAGTTAAGTTTTACGAGCGAAACTTCTAATTGTTTTAAGGCGTCTCTTATGATTGCAGTTCCAACGCAGGCCGCTTTCGCTGCGTATAAGAACGCAACGGTACTAAGCTCGTACTACGTACTCGCTAAGTGCCGGCGTTTTATGAGCACCTGCTTATGGAAGCTGCAATCACACGAGACGCAAGATATACTTTTCCAAGTTTCGCATGTACAACATAGAGTGCGGCACGTGACTCGCCTACAGCTCGCATCAGCTGCTTTGATGCACTTTCCTACATGAAAGAACAGCGTGAGATTATCTGTGTATGAAATATCCTGTGTCGCAAAGATTGTTATATACATTACTAAACGAACGGCAGCATAAAGAATTGTTGTGTATTACATTCTGGGTGACATTCAGGAGGATATTAGAGTTTCTTGGTATATCGATGAGTAGACAGCGGCTGCCGAACATGGATGTTCGGCATGTTCCATTG
>JAILRO010000029.1 GCA_024698145.1 Lachnospiraceae bacterium | reverse complement strand
AAAAAAAATATTTCTACTATACCAAAACGGCTGATCAACATAAAAATGGTTCATCAAATAATGAAAACACACATACTTAAAAGAAACTGTAAATAATACACCAACTAACAATGTAACTACCGGAAATTTTCTTATGCACTTATACATAGGCTTTGCAATTAAATAAAATTGAACTGTAACTGCCATTGTCCACAAAACGCCATTTATCGTCCCCGACGTTTGAGGCGTGATATTATGAAGAAATAATAGATGCAATAATACATCTTTCATACCTGCAAAAGATATATACCCTACTGACGGAGTAAAAAACAGAAGAAACATTAAAAATACATAGTATTCTGGTGCAATCCTTACAAATCTTCTTTTCATAAAACAAAAGTAATTTTGTTCTTTTCTATCTAAAGAGTAGAATAAGCCAAAGCCACTTATCAGAAAAAAAATTGTCACTCCTATTTCCCCGCCAAGCGAAACCAAAAGTTTCAGTGGAAAGAAAGGAATCTCATGCGAACCACTCAATACCCAAGCATGATAAACAACAACAAGCAAAAGCGCCATCGCTCTAATTATATCTACATTTTTCTTCCGTATATCCATTATTCTAACCTCGTATTAGTATTATATTAATGATAGCGGTAAATTGATTGTTGTTTTTTCTTCAATACATTTTTCATATGCATTATCACCCATACCACTTCTAAAAATATCGTCTTCGATTAACTTACACAATCTATCAAACCATTCTTGATTGTTTTTGCATAATAAACCGTCAACACCGTCCTTAATACACGCAGATAATTCATCATTGTAACTAGCAATTGTAGGTACTTTAACGAGTGCCGCTTCCATCCATTTATTCTCCGATTTACATATAGTAAACCTGTCATTAACTAGTGGCATAAGATTTATATCAACTGAACGTATCAACATTGGTAATTTTTGCCATTCGACAAAATCATGATATATAATTCTTTCTGATAACAAGGAGAATTTATCGCCCAATTGTAGACACCCCACAATCATAAGATAAACATTATCATACTTCCTTAAAACATCAATAATTACATCCTCTATTAACAAAAAATCATTATCATGAGTCCTCGAACCACTAAAGTACCCCAGAATTAGCTTATCTTTGTGTTTTGATATTTCACACGCTTTTAACGATTCTATAAGCATTTCACAACTTGCAATATTACGATTTACAATGACATTTGAGTCTGGAAAAGAATTAATTATTTCATTTTTCAAATGTTCTGTAGATGTAATAAAGTTGTTAAATAAAGACATGCCTTTATTCATATTTCCTGAATAGACATCAAAATCAGCATATTCCTCCAACTTTAAAAAGTCCTGATTTTTGATTGCATCATAATTAAAAATAAAATCATCCGTATCATAAAATGTTTTTTTACCGGCATTTTTAAATTTATCCACTAATGATTTTAATTCAGATGACATTCTGCATCGATATACAATCAATGCATCATACTGAGAAATATTATCTATATCAACCTCAGATATATCATAATAATCATAATCTATTCCTGCAAAAAGCATTTGTTCTGCAAGGTGTTCAACCCTATATCGCGATGAAAAAGATTGGTATTCTCTTATAAATAAGACTTTTTTATTTGTAATCTTATTACTCTTATAATTATTAGCAAATATCAGTATTTCTTTTGATATAGTTTCAACATCCCACGACGATAATACTAATCCTCTTTCATAATCTTTCACTCGTTCAGCGGGTGCACCAATAGGTAAAACTGCAACCGGCATATTCATTTTTATGATTTCCTGAGTCGTATATGAAAATGTTTCAGGCCAGATACTTGGAATAAAGAACACATCTATATCATATTTGAACACCAAATTAGGCAATTGACCAACTCTATACCTTCCATATTCCACATATTTTTTTGAATTAATCTGACACCCTTCATCCGAATTGCCAAAATGTATTATTTTTACCTGAATATCATCTTTATCAAACAATTTAACTAGAGCATTAACAATATCATATCCCTTATGTTTGGACATAGCTCCTAATATGCCAATATTAATAGTATCTGTCATCTTTGTTTTTTTATCTAATACAGGCATATAATCAACTACATGAGGAACATAATTAATATTATTTAATACGCCATATCTTTTTTCCAATATGCGTTCAGTATCATGTGAAAATACAGTCACCTCATCACATTCATTCAAAAAAGATTTCCAATTGTTTTCCCAATCTCTGCCGGTTTTGTTAATCGGATTCAGAAATTCTTGCATAACTACACAATCTTGACAGTGGGACACATCACAGTAGGCTCCACTATCATCTAACAAGTTAATTCCCGGACATACAGAATAGTAATCATGCATGAGCATAATCAGTTTTGACTTTTTTGTATTACAATAATCTACAATCCAGTTCATTATTTCAAACAAATCAGGATAACTCACTAATTCATTAATGATAACCTCGTCAAATCGATACTTAAGCAATTCACTTTTTAATACTGAATCATTTACATAGAAAAAAGACAACTCGTATTCTTGATAATTAACTTGTATTCTATAAACACCAATCGTATGTTCATAGAACAATGTCGCCACCAATTCATTATTGGCCAATCGCTGATTACGCTTGTTAATGAGATAATCATTTGCGCCACCGCCAAGACAATGATTTATATACATTACCTTTTTTGAATTAATTTTCATCATCAATTCAAACAACGCATAAGCTCTTATTTCTCCAGCTGGGTCACGGCCAACATAAGCAGCAACATCAGCATTATAATTAGGATGCTTATCCAGCATTACCTTAGCATGATCACTTATCAAACGAAGTTTCTCCTCACTCGCAAAACTGCCTCCATGATTGTGAAATACAAACAAATTACACACATGAACATTTCTATATCCTGCATCTATAGCTCTTTGACACCAGTCATTTTCCTCGCCATAACCTTTTCCAAAGTTGTCTTCATCCAACAAACCGACTTGTTTTATTGCTTTTTTATTCATACCCATACAGAAACCGACACCTGTAGGAACATCGTATGTTATAGAGTCTAATTGACAAAAAACATCATCTATCAAGTCAACACTTGCTCCTGCAAACAGCTTGTTGTCCTTACAGAAATTAGGGAAACTACATATCGTTCCGCTATTTGTGAATGGCGTCGTTGACGCAACTGTATCATCATTAATAATTGGTGCTATAAGACGCTCAAGCCAGTTCGATGGCAATTCAACATCCGTGTTGACCAGAACAACATGGTTAGTACTTTCCTTTAAACCTCTGTTAACAGATTTAACAAATCCCATATTAACATCATTATTAATTAAAACGACATTTTCATGTTCATTGCTCAAACTTTCCAAAAACTCAACAACATTAGGATCCGTACTACAATCGTTAATAATAATCAAACGCATTCTAACAGACGTGTTAAATATTGACGCAAACAACTTCTTAATAAAGATATAACCATTATATACCGGAACAATAATATCAACTACCAACTCGTCAGGAAGACGCAAATCTGCCTTCTTGTCATATCGGCTATGTACCGATCTTATATCCGGAATTTTAGACCCCCAAAAAGAAGGTGCTACATCTTGAGCGGCTCTGATTTTCTGTAAGTTATCAATAACCTTTGAAGGGCGCAACGAAGGAATATATTTTCTTATTCCCGATTCCCCGGCATCTTCTATATATGTTTTTATCTCATCCTTAAAAGACTCTCCACAGCTGCCAATCTTTTCCTCGATTTCAATGCCTGAATTACGATATCGTAGCACAATATCTCCTTCTTTTAGATTTGCGACAGCCCATTCACTCCAAAAGCCTAGATATGGTGTTTCAAAACCAAACGCATTAGAAACATCTGATCTTTTTATACCACGCACAACATGTAACGCCCTTTCATAATTCCCCGTTCTGTATACAATTTCATAGTTTTCATGCGGCAATAACACCCAGCCTTTTACTATTAACTGATTATTTGAATATTCAAATAAATCAATGTTGTATTGCACTTTATACTTTTGTATAAACTTATCCCAATTATCAGCCCTGTGCCACTTTGTACATCTCCATACTGTGGATTGTTCAACAAATCCCTGATATTCATGAAGTGCTTGCAATTCACGTTGCATTTCATTGCCAGCTACAACAAGATTATTATTTTCCATTGTTATGTTTTTTAAGGCTATTTGAGATTCATTATATTTACTTAACAACGACTTAACTTCATCATTATCCATAATTATTCTTTTGTTTAAAAACTCTATGGACTTCTCCTCAGAAATATACTCTATAGTTCCGGTTATCTTAACTTTTCCAACATAAGTATCAATACCTTGCACCTCATACCATGGATCATTGTTCAAAAACTTAGAGCCTTCAAGTAGCGAATTGTCAATATATTTCACTACGTTGTCATCTACTATTATCCTGACATCAACACATTGACACGGCAAATCTGTCGGATCCCATCTTAATGATTCAACAAATGAATTTACATTATACCTCACTTCAAATTTCCCATCATTTGCCAAGCTAAGTTCTTTTCTTATTGATTCCTCCTCAGAATAGCCGGTTCCTTTATTAAGATAGAGTTGCGAGCGAATACTGTTTTTCTTATTATCTTTATCTACTATATCTTGAATAGAAATATTTGATTTAGCTCCGTATGATGCACGCAACTGTTCGCCACCAACATATTCATATATAAAATGTAATGTCCAATTCAAAAATAAATCAATATCACTGTTTTCTATTGAAAAAAATTCAAAAACCTTTTTTCTATCTAAAACTTCATCAAGAAATGTGTGTTTATTGTATAATTCATTAATCATTCGCCATGCAATAAACTTGACAGGGATCGGAAAATCAAACACCCACTCATAGTCAATAACAGTCAACTCATCACCAACAACAAACACATTGTCTAGTAAAAGATCTATATTCGCAGGAGAAATACATTGATACTCTTTATCTGTCCCTTCTTTTCCAAACACACTTACAAAATCTTCGCCATCTATAGAAACAGAATTAGCATCTGATAAGAATGTGGTATTATATTTTTCAAATATTTTCCATACTTTATCTATCTCATGCTTTCTGGCATATTCGCATAAAAATTCATCTAAATTGCGTCCATTAATAAAATTAAACTCAACGTAATCTTTATCCTCATTGACTATTCGACAATTTTGATATCCTTCTGAGCATACAGTCTCATTACGTTTAATTGTCTGGATATGACGGTAAGACAAATCCGAATCTGCAATTTTACTAACATACTTCTCACCTTTATCATCAGAATATATGATAGTATTAATTCGATATTCCGGATGTCTATCATTGCTGGATTTTACATAGTAAAGCTTTTTCCCACTTTCATTTTGTACAAACGAAGCTTCAATCAAAAACGAGTTTGCGAACTTGTCCGCTATCTTTTCCTGTCTTAATGTATTATATAACTTTTCGTTATTAAAGAATTCCACTCTATTATTATCAAAGAAATGATAGGGTCTTCCGTATCCCATTTCATTAATTGATGCCTCTGTATATATTTCATTAGGGAACTTATAATCCGGATATGGATAGTAAAACTCTGTATTAGAGAATCCAGCATTATTCAAAACATCAATAATTTCTGTTTTGCTAAACGTACGCACACTATCTACTCCGCTATAATCGTTTAACCCAAGGAACAAAAGATTGGTATGATCCTCAACTGCACCCGAAAAATACTTTAGTCCAAGTCTATTTTCAATCGATATCAGTAAAATGCCATCTTTTTTTAGGTGAGTAGAAATATTATTTAAAAACGTAACAAAAGGAGTATCCCCTTCAGTAAAACTGCAGGCATACTCTAACACACCATTCAATATAATATAATCAAATTTTTTATCAAATCTCATGTCGTTCAGGTTACCAACCATAATCTGAAGATTATCATAATTCTTATGTCTCTCATAATTAATCGTTGCACGTCTCTTTGACAGTTCTACTGAAACCACGCTGGTGCATTTTTTGCATAGAGCACCTGTAATAGCTCCGCATCCCGAACCTATTTCTAAAACACTTGCATTTTTTTTAAATGGATACCAATTAAGAATGTTTTCACGCAAATGAGATAAATGATAAATTATAGGATATGGCAATTCTTGCTCACTATCAAATACATCTTCACCGGATTTTACAATATCCAGTATATCATTTTCTATATCTCCATCACTATATTCATCTATATTATTGTAAAACCTCAAATCCAACTTAGCCATATCATTCCCCTTGTTTAATCGTTACCTTTGCATACATATCATACATACCATCTGTATTTTTATCTGAGATAACCGTGATGTTGCATACATCATACAATCTATGATGAACTACTAACTCACCCATCTCATATCCCGTACATCCTAGGGAAAGAAGATACTCTCCCCCTTGTAGACTCATTACCTGTTTAAAAGTAATGCGCCTCTCCTCTCCTTTTTTTACCAATCCAGTATTTATACGCTCGTACATGGTATTTGTGCCGGTTATAGTTACTCCACGTAAATCTTTTATTGCAACCGCAAATATAGGATCCGTGACGTCAGCATTAAAGCATACTTTCATTACAATCGAATACTCAGCTCCCTTTTCAACAGCATTTGTAATAATCCCATTATTGTCAATAATTCCAAAGTCTTTTATCTCCGCATCCATAGAACCATACTCATTAACATTTGGGTTAAGTACTAATAATTCCTTCATCCGAGCTGATGAAGTATCATCGAATTCTTCTCCATCAGTATTCTGTCCATCATCATTTTTATTATATTGATTAGTCAAAATCTTTTTATAAACATCAATTATGTCTTTAGGTGAGCCTTCTTCAACCTTTTCGCCCTGATTAAGCAGGATTGCCCTATCGCAGTATTTACTAATACTTCCAAGATCATGACTAACAAATAAAATAGTTTTTCCCATTTTTTTAAATTCTTCAAATTTATGGTAGCATTTTGCTTGAAAGAAAACATCACCAACAGATAATGCTTCATCAACTATTAATATCTCGGGGTCAATATTTATAGCAACTGCAAACGCCAAACGCACAAACATACCACTCGAATAAGTCTTGACCGGCTGATTGATAAAATCTCCAATGTCAGCAAATTCCAATATGTCATCAAGTTTCGCGTCTATTTCTTCTCTTGTAAATCCAATCATAGTTCCATTAAGGTATACATTCTCGAGACCGGTATATTCCATATTAAAACCAGCGCCTAACTCTAGAAGTGCGGAAATACGTCCGTTTATCTCAACATTACCTGATGAAGGATTTAAAACCCCTGTAATAATCTTAAGAATAGTGGACTTGCCGGCACCATTAGTTCCAATTATTCCAACAGTCTCTCCTCGCTTAACCTCTATATTGACATCATTAAGAGCATAATATTCTGTATATTTTTTCTTTTTTGTCAATCCAAGAGATTCTTTCAGGCGATCCATTGGGTTATTATATAGTTTATATACCTTTGATATATGTTCCACCTTTATTGCTATATCTGACATTATTATCCCTTTCCTTGTTACATCATTCAATCAATATCTACAACACATCTGCAAAATGAACCTTTAACCTTCTATATATTACCGTACCAAGACAGAACACAATAACGGCAGTCATCCAAAAGTATAACGTTAATGCCGGTCTTTGCCAAAACCATATATGATTAACCAGTGAGTCACGATATCCCTGTACAATATAAAACATCGGGTTTGCTGTCAATACAATACTGACAACTCCCGGTAGATTAGCCGTGTCAAAATTCCACATAATTGGTGTTAACCATGTACCAACAGTCAGCAATACGTTAATAATCTGAGTCAAGTCCCTAAAAAAAGCAGTCACTGATGATGTTATATATGCAAGCCCTAATGTGATTACTACCGCACAAAAACTATAATATATTGTTTGTAGCCAGTATAATGAAATACCCATCCCTGATACTAAGAAAAGTGCTATCGTCAACAACACGAAAAACACATGTACGTACAATGATGAGACGATTTTTACAACAGGCAATATGTCAATTTGAAAAACTACCTTTTTAACAAGATACTGATATTCAATAAGCGATGACGTTCCGCCCATAAGTGCTTCCGAGAAAAAGAACCACGGAACAAGTCCACACGTAAGCCACAACGCAAAAGGAACATTACCAACACCTGTTGCATGAAAGGCCATTTCAAAGACAAACCAATATAATAATATTGTTACCACTGGCTGCACAAATGCCCATACAATTCCTAGATAAGAACCCGCAAAGCGTGTTTTAAAATCATTAAGAGAAAGTCTAAAAATCAGAGTGCGGTTACCTACTATTTCAATCGGGAACTGCATCAACGCATCAAAATGAATAACAAAAATAATAAACATCAACCATAACAGTGTCAAAATTACTATTTTTATGAATATATTAATCTTGTTCACACGCAATTGCACATATTCTCGTATTCCCCAATCAGAGACATTCCAAGAAACAAAAGGATCTTCTCCTGTTAGTTCATACGTATTATCATTTGAATCTTCATCTATAACAACATCATTGATACAATC
The DNA here is from genome assembly GCA_024698145.1 of Lachnospiraceae bacterium. Taxonomy (GTDB): domain Bacteria; phylum Bacillota; class Clostridia; order Lachnospirales; family Lachnospiraceae; genus CAG-590. The sequence goes on along the minus strand of JAILRO010000029.1, from coordinate 16,371 downwards.
ATACTTCTTCTTACAATTATCATTTATCGGAATAACTTTACCCGAATAACTTATAGTTATGCCATTTATCTTGGCAACATTAGCCTTAGAGTCAAAATCAAATCTTAACGCGCTAAGATTGCTTGGTAATTCTGTTGATAAAGATTTCTCTTTACCATCATCAACAACAAAATCAATCTTTTGATTTTCCGTGTATTTAACTTGCTCTAAATTGCTGTCCAGCGAAAAAAACAACTGATAGTTTTGTGGTTGATCGCTATCTGTTTCCACATTAATTGCAACATCAACCTTACCATTTTTAATAGGTTTTACATACAAAAAAACTCCGCACGAAATAATGCATGCAATGACAAAAGTAACTATTATTAATAATGTCTTCTTGTTCATTTTACAATCTCCATCATAGATTTATCGCAACACAATATCATATATAGTATTTATAATTCCTTCACCCACAAGAATATATATATGATATGTACCCACCAAATTACTTTGCTTCATGTTGACACTAATCCCCGCTTTTTTAGTTCTTTTGGTAGGATACAAATATTTTATATCAATTCTCTCATATCTATCAGTCTCAAAAACATATTGACTATTATCCTCGCCTAACAAAAGCAGCTTTACATCTGTATTCTCAGTATCTTCAAGCACCCAGCCATCTATATTTATAGAATCTCCATAATTGATTGCATCAATGCCATATAGAATACCATTGTAATCCTCAGCACTACGCACTTTAGGTAGCCCTTCCACATCTATAGGGGATTCGAGCAGTTTTGGTTCCTGCACATTCCCTTTCTTACTCAAATCCAGTGAGAAATCTCCCCTGTCCTTAACAAGATTAGGATTATAGCAAGGATCATAGCCGTTCTTAAACTTTGGATGCATCTCATAAAGTTTTGCCATTTCTCTCATCTGACGCGCACGTTTTTCTTCTGACTGCTCATCATATCCACGGCTTACAGACTCATGATGTATCATCACGACATCATTACGGATAACATTGAAATATCCTTTTTCGGCAAGTTTAAAGCATAACTCGACATCATTATAGGCTACCGGAAGATTTTCCTCAAAACCACCAATCTCGTCGTACTTTTGCTTTGAAACCATCAAACAAGCACCAGTAACAACCAAAAAGTTATAATCTACTATATTTCTTCCCCAATATAGATTAATGCTATCATCTATCTGATGAAACGCATGTCCGGGTCCAATAGGAAGATTTAACACCCCGCAATGCTGTATGAGATTGTCCTTTGGATACAACAATCTTGCACCTACAGCTCCTGTATGCGGTACCTGTGCCTGTCCAAGTAATCTTGTAAGCCACTCGCTACCTCTTATCTCTATATCATCATTTAAGAACAGGAAATATTCACCAGTTGCAAGTTCTGCTCCAATATTACACATAGCAGAGAAGTTAAAATCCATAGGTCTGTATTCATACCTTGCGTTATATTCCTTGCAAAGCTCTTCATACAACTTCTTATTCTCTTCATCACTGCCATTATCAACAAGTATTATCTCATAATTTTCATAAGCAGTATTCTCCTTCATAGAGACAAAACACTGCTTAAGCACATCATAATTATCCTTTGAAGGAATTATAATACTAACCTTAGGATTATCCATTGGTTCGTATACAACTCTAAACTGTGCAACCTCATCAATCCACTCCAGATGACCTTTAAGGCCTCTGCGCTCTAGCGCATCTTCTTTGGCTTTCTTAGTTGATTCCACAATATAAGGCTTAGCTGTCATAGAGCTTGCTGTTGATTCCTTGCGTTCACGCCAATGATAAAGTATCTTGGCTACATGACCTATCTTATCGGTCTTTTCCATAAGCCTTAAGACAAGGTCATAGTCCTGGGAACCTTCAAATCCAACTCTTAAGCCGCCAAGCTCATCCAATAGTGTTTTTCTAAATATTGAAAAATGACAAGTGTACATTAGCGACATAAATGTATCCGGGGACCAATCGGGCTTAAAGAACGGGTCCTTGCGCTTCTTACCATCCTCCGATAGTTTATCCTCATCACTGTATATAAAGTCATATTCCTTATTTTCGTTGAGCTTCTTTGCCATCTCATACAAGGCATTAACCGCTAATACATCATCGCAGTCCATAAGGCCGATATATTCACCGGTTGCTGCTTCTATTCCCGTATTAGTAGCCTTCGATATATGGCCATTCTCTGTTCTGTATATAACATGTATTCTATCTGTATTCTCATAATCCTTGAGAGTTTCCCTTACTTGCGGTTGTGTTGAGAAATCATCCACAAGTATAAGCTCCCAGTTACTGTATGTCTGATTCACAACAGATTCAATACATTCTCTAAGCATGTTACTCTGAACATTATACACAGGAACAACAACAGATATAAGAGGATTATATGAAAGCTTAGTAACCTCCGACAGATTCTTTTCATTCTCCTGCATCCACATATCATATTGATTAGTTCTGTTCAAATACACATGTAGTTTGAACATAAATGAACGGATCCCCTCGCGCTTTAAGCATCGGAGTCCGTCTCCTATAAGTTTTAATGTCATTGTATTCTATCCTCTCACACAGATAACTATGCTTGATTATCCGCTTTCATTTTTTCTGATTCTTCTGATTTCTTACTAATCATTTTGTAATCATCTCTATGGTTCTTCTCATCAATTCCCAGTTGCTGCACAAGGTCACGCACCTTATTCTCAAGTACAGATAACTCTATCGTCATCATAAACACCTTAAGAAGGAGTATTCCGATTATAACAAGGAATATAAGGTTTGCTGTAGACATCACCCCCAGAAGCCTTGTTGCAACATAAGCAATTGATGGAAATACAGCAAGAATAATGAATAATATTGATAATACTATCCAAAAAAGAGCGTACTCAATCTGCATCTTGGAAAATCTTATCTTATGAATGACATATCCAAGACTAAGTACTGATAATGCAATTAAAACTATTCTAAGTGTTATTGACATTTACTTTCTCCACATTTAGTGATTGTCGGCATTTCTCTTCATGACTACATGCCTTGAGTCACGTTTTCTAAAGTTCTGTATAAACAGAATTGACGCAAGCATACGAAACATATACATTGCGGACTGACTCCAGTTAAGATAACTGGCACCGCTTATACGCTCGTCCATCTCTACCTGAACTTCTGCAATTGAAGCACCATTTTTTAATAGATACGAAATTGTATCAGGTTCCGGTCCGTAATTAACATTAACCGCAAACTCCTTAATCATACTACGATTAAACATTCTCATTCCTGACGTTGGATCCGATATTCTCTTACCCGTTGTTAACTTGATAGCGACAGTAAGAATTCTAGCTCCAAGCATACGAAAAGTCTTGTCTTTTTTTCTTTTGACAAATCGAGAGCCTATAACAATATCATATCCTTCTGACAATTTCTCAAGCATGCTTTCAATATATTCAGGTCTGTGCTGTCCATCAGCGTCAAACTGCAAAGCACAGTCATAGTCCCTTGAATATGCATACTTAAGTCCTGTCTGGAAAGCTCCCGCAAGACCAATATTGGTCGGCAAATCTATTATCTCAAAGCCTTCTCTGTGACATCTTCTTGATGTATGATCAGTTGAACCGTCATTAATAACAACATAATCATACTCAGGATATTTCATTTTGATATTGTTAACAACATTGATTATATTGTCTTCTTCGTTATAAGCCGGTATTATCATCAACAGGCGCATACACAATACTCCTTACCTCTGAACATACATATTGCATTGTACCACATTTCACAAAATTATACAACCAATTACGCTTCGACTTCGTTCGAATTCTCGCTTGTACTGTAAGCCCTTGTAATAAGCCTTGAAATCCACTTCGGCCAGAACTTGCAAAACATCTCATAGTCCTCACTGCCACGTTCGTTATCTCTTATTGTCGCAGAGGTTTCGCTTTCTTCATGAATCCTGTGCGACATAAGTATTGACGGAACAAATACAAACCTTCCTTCATTCTTACTTAACCATTCCCAAGCTTCCCAATCCAGATTGCTTCTAAAATGCTTACGGAACAGCTCTGTTCTACCGCACGAGGCAAGGAGCTTATCTATCTCTTTCTTGTTATAGGTCACAGACGGACATGATATAGCATTGCCAAAGCGCAAAACGAAACGTTTCCTCCAGCTCTTATCATTTTTACTGCTATTTCTTATCGGCACAAGAAGGAATCGCTTAATATACAAATTAAGCCCACCCTTACTCTCTTTGTCGCCTCTAAGTTCTGAATAATCGGAAAAAGCAATAAGACACGGAATATCGCTGTCATTTTCCATTCTTTCAACGATTTTTCTACCATATTCCTTATAATACACGTCATCCTGATGAGCAATCGTAACATAATCCGTATCAGCAATTGAAAGTGCATAGTTCCAGTCATCTGCAATATTAGATTTCCCATCTCGTACACAATAATCTATATTGTATTGCTTACACAGCCTTTCCAAATACTGACTTGGCGTAGACGTAGCCATTTTAATCGTGCTTACGCTCTTTTGGGCTTTAAGCGATTTAATACAAGCCTCCAAATACGGGCTTTCCTTATATGCGCATATAACAAATGTGTGATTTGCCATAACTTTGTCCTCTTATAAATATATTACCAGCACTTCCACAAGGGCTACCAATTCAAAAAATACATATGCCATAACAATCTTATTAGCTTTTTCTCTGCTTATCGTTACCATTTTCGTTGATAACAAAGTCAATACCGGAATAAGAATCGGCATAAAATACCTTCCCTGAATTCCATATATTTTTGAACTTCCGCTCTTTGTCATCGTAAGCAACATACTGCACAAGACAAGAGCAAATATAACAAATGATATAGCAATTGATATAGCTTTGTATTTCCTGTCTACCGGCGGTCTTTCATTTTCCACATGAATTAACAACAAAAGACAAACTATTATCGGCAACATAAATATCCATGATACAACTATATTGTGCCAGCCAAGCACACCGCCAAAGACACCTCTAAGAAGCTTTTCACCACTTCCGATTATTGTACGCCAATAGACATACACAACATTAAGCGGATGCTTAATAATATAAGCCGGTGCATAACATTCACCGTTGTTATATCCGTCCTTTAAGATATTGTTAAGGATTGGGTAGAACTTCCATACCATAAGTCCGAGCAATGCTACCACACCCAAACCTATTAACGCTATCTTCTTATAATTTAATCTCTTTCCCGATTGCTTTTTGAATATCAGGAGCGCAAGGAAAAGAATCGGAATATATACTCCGCCCTTAACCATAGCTATTAACATAGCCAAAACTATTAAAGCTACAGTATATCTTTTCTTTTTGTCATTGCCATACGCAAGTCTTAGGCATACCGAAATAAACAAAAAGATTACCCCGTTAATCACTGCATCATACGATGCAGATGCAGCCTGTTGAAGTGCAATCATCGATACGGAGAGCATCGCAAGAAGTGTGTTGCAAAACGGTATAATTTTCACCGCAAACCACATCATAATTACATAAATCAACAGTGACATAAGTCTTGCAAGCTGGTACGTCATCATACCTGACACATTAAGAAGTCGTCCTATCGTTATACCAATTGCAGCCGGCAGATAGAATATATCCGGAACCTGTATTCCCGAATCAACATATGAAACTCTTACAAGCGTCGTCGAGTCCGGTTTTTGGAAGGTTTTAACCCACATTTGATAATAAGAGTTTGATTCAACATCATTAGCAAGCAAATCCGCCTCCACAATGTCACACATTCTTTTGAGTACGGTGCCTTCCTGTGGCTCCTTATCAACTCGCATAAGCTTGTTGGATAACTGGTACGCCGTATCCATATGCCATGGTTCATCCGGAACTCCGTACACCGGAATAACCCACTGCACAAACATTCCAAGCATCAAAGCTGCAGGCAGAAACCATGCTGTTACATTCATTTTCTTTATAATTATCATGTAATATAACACAATAATTGTTAGGATAACCCACGCGCATAAGAAGATATACAGATTTTTAAGCTCTGATACTCTCCCATAACGCATTCTGTATATTACATTCGTATAGTTACCCGGCATGCCGTTAAATGCCGTCACCGTTCCGGGCTTGCTATTAGCTGTAAGAGTAAGTGTAGTCTCATCCGCACAGTCAAGTGTCATTCTAAGACGAACCAACATTCCTTCTGTTTCTTTTGGCAATTTCTTAAGCTTAAATACTTTCTTTTTCGCCTTTGTGTTATAGAAAGCATTGAGCTTATCTTCTCTGTCGTAGTAGGTCGTTCCCGTATCAAGTGCGGTTATCTCAACATGCAGTCTTGCATCTGCTGCATTGCTACTTGCTACTCCTTGCACCTGGATTTTCTTCAAATCATGCACATTACACACAAAATCCTCAATAAGCTCAGGACTTTCCTTTGAAAGAATTACTTCACCGTTATCTTTGTGCGTAGACATAAGTGTGTATTTAAGTCTTGCGTCTTTGCCGTACTCTACCTGCGACTTATACACAAGAAAACAAACCCCTACCGTAAGTAGAAGCACAATCATTATGGACACTATATTCTTCAATGGATTGTTTTTCTTATCTGCCATCAAACTATCTCCGTAATTGCTCCATTACCTTAATTAATTCATCTGCTCTATTGGCAAATGTATGCTTTGCACGTACTATCTCCATGCCGGCCTTAGCCTTGGCATTTCTCTCTTCTTCATGCTGCATGTAATAATCTATCTTTTCGTTAAGATCCTCAGGTGTTTTGTAAGTCACAACATTACCCTCAAGCATCTCATCCATTCCGACAACATCATCACTTATTACAAACGCACCTGCCGACAATGCATCAAAGATTCTGTTAGATACGATGCCATACTCCTTCATGTCCTCCCAGTGATCATTTAAGAGTATCTTTGCATCATGATATGCCTGTCCAACCTCGTTGTTATCAATGTAGTCAGCAACAACGTAATCTTTAACAGGGAACTCCTCCCAATGTCTTCCATACACAGTAAGCTTGTACTTGGGCGGAATTACATCCTTAAGTATCTGTCTGTAAACACGTCTGCTGTTTCCAACAAACAAAAGCTCGTACTTCTTCTCGCCGTCTGTACTTGTCATAACAAGCGGATCCGTACATTGTGGAAGCACACCCGTATCAACCGGCACAACATCCTTCATTTTGTCCTGCATAAGCTTAGATGCAAAGAATACAAAGTCATACAAGCCATACTCGCAGTTTTGCACATCTGCAGGATGCGAAATGTTCCACATGATAAACTTCTTATCTTCAGAAACCTCAGGATAATAAGCCTTAACTCCGCGAAGTACTATAGTATACTTAGCGGTACTTACATTAAACCAATTCTCCTTAGAAAGAATATTGGACTTGTATCCGCGTTTCTCAAACTCCTTCTTGAGCGCAAGCGCATAGTGATAATCTCCCCAGAACTTAGTATTGGCATTATCAGGCATTGCACCACATATATCAATTTCCTTGTCATTTACAGGCGCTGCAAGCTTTTCTCTGATATCTGATAGAATCTTATCAATACCGCCTTCTGCCACTTCCTCATAGGTATATGAGAACAGGTCATTTTTCACATTCTTAACGGCGGTAATATCGTAATCCGCATCAAATGAAACAAGTACGTCCGTTCCAACGCCAATGGTATATTCCTTGTCTTCATTGTCACGGTTGTGAATCTTTGCCTTATAGCCTTTTTCTATAATACTTTTCTTAAGCTCGACAACCTTGTCCATGTCGGCAAAATCTTCGGCACGTCCCTTTGGCAACACGAAAGTAAATGTAAGCTTAGAATCGGTAAACTCTCTGTCCTTCATATTGACATCAAGCTTCTCTCTAAGCATTTCCTTGTAAAGCATCCGCTGCCATTTACCTTTGAACACTTCCATATTATGAAGGCGTCTAGTCTTAACCTCTTCCGAATCATCCACTTCCTGTGTACCAAACTCATAATGATATACCAGACTGTCACTACAATAATAATTATCGTAACCAGCATGAAGCAATTTCAAACACAAATCAACGTCCTCATATCCGTATATATACTTCTCATCAAAGCCACCGACCTCATCAAAGGCTTTCCTTGAAACAAGAAGTACTGCAGCGGCAACACATGCCTGTTTCTTATATCCTTTGTCAATTCCGAAGTTAACATTGCCGTTCCCAAGATTATATGGCTTTGTAAAATACATTTTCTCACGCCTGTTATCAACAAATCCAATTCCGGCATGCTGTATTCTCCACGACTTACCTGCTTTGCTACCTTTGTTAGGCTCTTTGGGGTACACTAACTTAGCACCCACTGCACCGGCTTTGTCATTAGAAACTGCAACTTTGATAAGTTCATCAAGCCACCCGGTTGTAACTTCCGTATCATTATTCAAAAACAACAAATAATCGCCTTTGGCTACCTTTGCAGCCTGATTATTTGCAAATGAAAACGTTTCATTATTTGCATTCTTTATAATGTTGATATCAAAATCTATGCCCTCAAGATATTCCACAGAACCATCATCAGAAGCATTATCAACTACAATCAGCTCATAATTGTCATAGAATCGGCAACGCTTAAATGAATCTATAAGAACACGCAGTTTATCAAGGCCATTGCGGTTAAGAATTATTATAGATACAAGAGGAGAAGACGCAGCTTCTCCTTGTTTATAGCAACTATTATAATAGTTATCATTTTTTTCTTTTTCTATTTTTTTATAATTAGCATGAAGCTTCGCATCATACAACGTATTATAGCCCGGAAGCTTCTTTGCAAGACTTTTTATATTCATGCCCATTTCTCCTTAGGATTGCATCCTTGCCCCTATAGCTTTCTCACTTCATAAACTCGCCGTACTCATCAAGTACTTCCTTCGGGTCACCGATTTTCTTAATCTCACCGTCATGCATCCACATAACTCTATCACAGAGTTCAAGCAACGTCTGCTCGTTGTGTGAAACAATAACTACTGTTCTGTCACGGCTTGATATAAGTTCTTTCATCTTCTTATAACTCTTCTTCTTAAACTTAGCGTCACCAACAGAAAGAACCTCATCAATAAGCATAATCTCTGTCTGAAGAACTGCAGTAATAGAGAATGCAAGCTTTGAGTGCATTCCGCTTGAATATGTCTTAACAGGCATATCAATGAACTTACCAAGCTCAGCAAACTCAATGATTTCGTCCATTTTAGCTCTAATTTCTTCCTCAGAGAAACCAAGAAGCATTCCCGAAAGAAGGATATTCTCACGACCTGTTATCTCCTTCTGGAAACCAACACCTATAGAAAGCAACGATACCGAATGACCTTTTAAATCAATTGTTCCCTTATCTGCACAGAATATTCCTGCAAGAGCTTTAAGCATTGTCGACTTACCGCTTCCGTTCTTGCCGATAATTCCAAGAATCTCACCACGTTTAACCGTATATGACACACCACGTACAGCCTGAAACTCCTCAACATGCGCCTTCTTAAGTCTTAAAAGACTCTTCTTAATCGAATATGCCTGTATATTCTTGTATCCAATCCAAAGGTCAGTAACCTCTATTGCAATATCCTGATTCTCATTATTATCCATAATATATAATTCCCTTCGTTATTATCTATTACACTTCCTCTGCGAATAATATACAGGTTTCAAAAGCAGACCGTTTATGACCACCGGTACTTAGTGAGCATTTAGTGCGAACTTAGTACCGCTGCGTGAATAATCGAGCGAGAGCGTGTCTGCGTTGAACCTGTGTATTATTCACAGATTATAATTATATAACCTTTACGTAACTATTCTCATTCTTGTATATCGTGTTGATTCCGATAATCGAGAACAACAATGCTATAAGTGCCCATATAAGCATCCATTTAAGATGCGGTCCCTTGTTATACAGCACAACATTTCTCATATCTGTAATAAGAAGTGCCATCGGATTGGCATGCACAAGTATTTTCGCAATAAGCGGATGATCCGGGCCAAGACGCTTCTCGATACTGAAGAAGATACCTGTCATATAGAAGAACAACTTCATGGCGATATTAACAACATTACCAAGATCCTCTACAAATACTCCGAAGTGCATAAGGTTAATTGAAATTGCAAATGTTACCATGCACATTATTATTACAATTGGAAAAGCGTACAAAATCTTAAATGTTACCGGAACGCCCGATGCAACCATCATAATAATGACAATTATCCATGATATAAGCATCTTAAAGCCGTTAATCATCATGTTAGAAACGAGTAATACAAACTTAGGAATGTACACTCTGGCAACAATACTCTTGTTACGCTTAATCATCTTAACGCTCTGAACAACATTCTTGTTAAAGAATGCCCACATAGTCTGTCCAATGAAAAGGAATGTAGTAAAATATTCTTCCTTTGCTTTGAACACAACACCAAATATCAAATAATATATCATCATGGAAAATAACGGATCCAGCACCCACCATATCCAGTTAAGATATGAGTTGGCAACTTCTGTCTTAAGCTCTGACTTTGCTGCCCTAACCTCATAATTATAATACTTCTTCATATCGTCCCAAAAACGTTTCATGGTAAAATATACCTCCAAATCAATATCCGACTTATTGTAGCATAATCTCCTACATTTAACAAGTATCGAGATTACCATAAAAACATGCATTTTTCGTATTATTTTCTACCAAATAATGCAAGCTGATAAGTATTAAAAAAAGGCACTACAGTCATCTGTAATGCCCAAGTAATCGATTCCTAATTAGTACTTATATACCTTCATTGTTTTTGTTCCAAAATTAACTGCCTTCTCATGTGTCGAGAAGAAGATGTCTATGTGGTTACCGCAAACACCGCTTCCGCAATCCTCAACGGTATATACAACGCCACCGATAACAACCTGTGTTCCATAAGGAAGCACGCTTGTATCTGCAGCTATTGTTCTGTTCTCTGTAGGTGTAGTTCCTGATGCAGTCTTTGAATGACCTCCGCTACACTTACTACATCCGCAATATGCTGTAATTGTAAATGTGCCTATACACTCACCCGACTCAGCAGCCTTAACAGGAGTTGTTGTTGCGCCCTGGTAAGTTGAAGTACTTGCCGGTGCTGCATTAGCTGTCTGTCTTGCCGCATCAAGTGCTGCCTGTGCTGCTGCAGCTGCTGCTGCTGCCTTCGCAGCATCACGTCTCTGTAACTCCTCTGCTGATACAGCAAGAGTATATAATCTGTTAACTTCTATAAATTCCGCCGATACATAACCAATCTGGCCATCCTCTAACATAACCGTAAGCCATTCAATCTCATCTGACTTATCTTCTGTCTTATCATCAGCACCTGCTTCTGTTGTAACTTCTGTCTTAGCCTCTGCAGGAACACCAACTGTAGCAGTCTCTGTTGTAGCAGCCTCTGTAGTCTGAACGCTCTCTGTCTGAACTGTTTCTGAATCTTCTGTTGTTTCTGCATCTTCTTCAGGAACCTCAAGAACTGATACTGTATCGTCCTTATTAAGCACCTTAAGTATATTGGCATCAGTTGAACGATCCTCACGGATGTTAACTGCATCTTCCTTTGCAACGCCCTGGATTGTTACATAATCCTTGGCAAACTCTTCTGCCTGCTCACCGGTTAATACATACTCTGTAAGTACATATCCTTCAACGTCTCCGGACTTAATCTTTGTCCATTCACCCTCAGCGCCTTCAACCATGGCAATTGAACCCTGCTGCATTGATCCAACGAACTCTGCATCTCTGCTTGGATCCTTACGGATATTAAGAGTCTCTTCAACATTAGCGATACAACGATTAGCAAACTCGCCCTGCTCTTCCTCCTCTTCAACAGGAACCTCAACTTCCTTGGCAGCTTCAACAATTCCCTCTGTAACACTCTCTGTTGCAGTGCCTACATAAGAATCCGTAGCAGCCTCTGTAGGTGCCTCTGTATCTTCAACCGTATCAGGTTCCGTCACATCTTCTGTAACAATAACATCATCAACAGCATCTGTAATCATTGCATATCCTGCATTGGCATCAGCATCATTACCAAACAATGCATCCTTTGCATCTATCTCTGATGTCTTAGATGCAGTCTTCTTAACGTCATCTTTGGTATTGAGCAACACCACCGTTACCGCAACAACAAGTATTGTAAGCAAAACACATGCTCCAATCTGCATGTTACGTACGAAATATCTTCCATTAAAAATGTTCTTCTTCATATAAAGTTTGTATTGTTCTGCCATTACTGCTTTCCTATTATGGCGCATAACTCATTTCCTCCATATAACACAACGGTTTGGGTTAATTGTTACAAACTTGTTACATGACGTAATATATCACTTAACAAAATACTTGTCAAGTCCTCCATTTTCGACGTTTGATTTACATAATTCCTTGTTTTTACGTAATTTTTTCGCCGTCCTCTACCATTTTTTGCATCATTGTGTTAAGATATCATTACAAATTTGTGCAACATACAATATATATAGGTATACATAAGTTGTACCACAATTATTGGCAATCATTTTTTTGTATTCAAAAAAATACAATCTCTCATGGAGGAAGCTATGTCCCTGATAAGACTTGACAAAATGCTGGCAAATGCCGGTGTTGGAAGCAGAACACAGGTAAAATATCATATAAAGAAAGGGCTCGTCACGGTAAATGGCACCCCCGCATCAAAGCCCGAACTCAAGGTAGATCCGGACAAAGACACGATATGTATAAACGGAGAGCCTATCAATACTTCATTGGCGGAATACTTTATCCTAAACAAGCCTGCAGGTTATGTCAGTGCCACAAAAGATAACATCCATAGTGATGTTGTTTCACTTATTGACAGCACAAGAAAAGACTTATTTCCTGTCGGTCGTCTTGATAAGGACACAGAAGGACTTCTTCTTATTACTAATGACGGTGCTCTCGCCCACAACATGCTCTCCCCAAAGAAGCACGTAGAAAAGACTTACTATGCTGTTATCGACGGCATTGTTACCGATGATGATGTGACCGTCTTTGCCCAAGGTGTCAATATAGGCGATGAAGACTTAAATGTCGCCCTTCCCGCAAAGTTAACTATACTTAATGAACCACTTTCTTCCTATTATAATGGGGTTGATTCAGAAAAAGATAAAAACGTTTCATATATCACAGTAACAATTACGGAAGGAAAGTTCCATCAGGTCAAACGTATGTTTCACGCTATAGGCAAAGAGGTATTATATCTTAAACGAATATCATTCGGCCCGCTTACACTCCCGGAAGACTTACCTATCAGCAAATCCCGAAAGCTTACTGTCAATGAACTTAAGTTGTTAGAGTCTTACATAAAAAAAGACTGATATTCCATATATGTACATTTCATATACGACTAGATATTAATTGTCATCTCATACTTTATCGATTTAAAGTGTTGACATGACATAGTGCCGCATATTACAATGTACCCATGCTTGAATAGTTACACATCATATGTAATGTACAAGCAGATGATTTCAAAATATCAACAAAGACATTTCAATATATCGGAGGCATTAATAATGAGCAAATCTTCCAGTTTATGCATTGGATTTATTGGATTGGGACTTATTGGCGGCTCGGTTGCAAAGTCTATACGCCGAGTCTTTCCCGACACAGAAATACTTGGATTTGACGTGGACCAAAGTGCTTTGTCACTTGCACTTTCCGAAGGAACAATCTCCAAAACCGTGACTTCTATTGAGGAAATGGAGGATTGCGACTACATTTTCCTATGTGCACCGGTCCATTACAACATCGCTTATCTTCCTATATTAAAGAGAAGCATCAAAGACGACTGCATTCTCACTGATGTAGGTAGCGTTAAGAGCGACATTTACAAGGCAATTCACGATAATGGTCTTTCCGACCACTTTATAGGCGGGCATCCGATGGTTGGTTCGGAACGTAGTGGATATGAAGCTTCAAACGACAGACTAATAGAGAATGCTTACTACTTTGTAACACCTTCAGAAACCGTTGATGCAGACAGCATCGAGGCTTTTCGCACATTTTTGGAGGATTTGGGAGCCATTCCTATTATATACAGTCCTGAAAAACACGATGAGATAACGGCATATATCAGCCACGTACCTCATGTGATTGCCTCATCACTCGTTAAGCTTGTAGCCGACAAAGAGGACGAGAGTGGCATGTTAAAACAGCTTGCCGCCGGTGGATTTAAGGACATAACACGTATTGCTTCATCAAGCCCGGTTGTCTGGGAACACATTCTTCTTAGTAATCCGGACAATGTTATTACCGGACTTAAGGAATTTTCAAAGAATCTGGATGAAATGATTGCCTGCATAGAGAACGATAACGCACGCGGAATATACGATTTCTTTGATCATGCAAAGGATTACCGTAATTCAATTCCGGAACACGCAACCGGTGTTATAAGGATGAACTATGACGTGTATCTTGATATTCCGGATGAACCAAACGCTCTTGCAACTGCAGTTGGACATATAGGCAAAGAAGGAATTAATCTTAAAAATATCGGTATCACTCACAACCGTGAGGACGACGAAGGCGTCTTAAGACTATCCTTCTATGATAACGAAAGTGCAGTATCTGCAGCAGAATTACTCAGGAAACTTAATTATCAAGTATATGAGAGATAATATTATCACATCACATTTTTCATTTTGCAAAATCACATTTTAGCTATGGCGAGAATATAGATTTTACCGTTGTTTTGTTATATTTACTGGCCATATTGTCCGAATAGCAACATTACAAAATATTACTACCAAGCAACTCACATCACATTTTCAACAGAGGTTTATACTATGAATATATCACATTTATCGAATCTAAAAGGTGAATTGACCGTTCCCGGTGACAAGTCTATATCACACAGAAGTGTCATGCTTGGCTCTTTGGCCGAAGGCACTACCGAAGTTACAGGCTTCTTACAGGGAGCAGATTGCTTATCTTCAATAGCTTGTTTTGAGAAGATGGGAATAGAGATTGAGAACAACACCGCTACTAACACAGTCAAGATTCACGGAAGGGGATTACATGGACTCACTGCACCTACCGACATTCTCGACGTAGGTAACAGCGGTACCACCACCAGACTTATGTCAGGTATTTTGGCAGCACAGCCTTTTTCTTCAAAGGTTGACGGTGACGCTTCAATAAGAAAGCGTCCTATGGGAAGAATAATGACACCATTGTCTCAAATGGGTGCCAATTTCGAGTCCCTCGCAACTGACAAATGTGCGCCATTCATAATACATGGCCAAAAGCTGCATGGTATAGAATATATGTCACCTGTTGCATCTGCACAGGTTAAATCAGCAATTCTCCTTGCAGGATTGTATGCAGAAGGACCAACAACCGTAACAGAACCGGCACTTTCAAGAAATCATACAGAGCTTATGTTTGAACAATTTGGTGTAGATATCAAAATTTCCAACATTGGAAAAACGACAACTGTAACTCCTGCATCTAATCTGCGTGCACAACATATACATGTTCCGGGCGATATATCTTCCGCTGCATATTTCATAGCAGCCGGACTTATCACGCCAAACTCTGAAATTACAATCAAGAATGTAGGAATTAACCCCACAAGAGACGGTATTCTCACTGTATGTAAGATGATGGGCGCAGATATAGCGCTTTCTAATGTAAAAGATGACATAGGGGAACCTGTAGCGGATATAACCGTCAAGACAACGGCGCTTCACGGTTGCTTAATCGAAGGCGACATTATACCGAAACTCATAGATGAAATCCCGATTATCGCTGTTATGGCAGCATTTGCCGAGGGAACAACAACAATCAAGGATGCCCAGGAATTAAAAGTAAAAGAATCAAACCGCATTGACGTTATGTCAACCAATCTTTCAGCTATGGGTGTTGATGTTGAACCTACCGATGACGGTATGATAATAAAAGGTGGCAAACCGCTTCACGGTGCCACCGTAGATTCAAAATTAGATCATAGAATTGCAATGAGTTTTGCTATTGCAGGCGGTCTTGCCGACGGCGAAACGAACATACTCGGTGCCGAATGCGTGAATATTTCGTATCCGTCCTTCTATGAAGACCTGGCGAACCTCAACTCGTAAAATTGCTGTTTAATACACTTTCATTCCTAACAAACGCGTATAGATTATCAGATGTATGAATATCCTGTTTCCAGGTGAAACGCACTAAGAGGTTGTAGGTATGCCGACTACACTTTCTTATAATACGCGACCGGCTATGGATTCGACATCCTGTCTCAACATGCCTTGCCTGACATCCGTGTCAGGCATTCGCTTAGGTACCCACGGCATACCAACAACCTCTAAGTACCTTTCAGATGTCACAGGATATTTCA